>NZ_ARWI01000001.1:0-681426 GCF_000478585.1 Thiomicrorhabdus sp. Kp2 | reverse complement strand
TTCAACCAGTCGTCAATTGGTATTAGATGATGCAGGTAGTTTAAGTAGTCATATTCAAAACTTAACTTCGGTTCTTAACGATACGCAAGACCAGGTGAACAATCAAATAACAGGTTTAACGACTGAAATTAATGAGCGTTTAGAAACCATTCAAAAGATTAATGTTCAAGTAGCAAATTCTTTAAATAATTCACAGCAGCTACCCAATGACTTACTTGATCAGCGTGATCAAGCGGTTATGGAACTTAGCCAATATATTGACATTAAATCTTCAGAAACCGAGGGTGGTCAGGTTGAGGTTTTTTTAAGTGATGGTCGTTTACCATTATTAGCAGACAATAAAATTGTGCCACTGAAAGCGGATTTAAGCCCTTACCAAAATGAAGGTCGAGTTGAGCTCTACATGACCATTAATGGCACAACCCAAGTGGTAAGTGACCGTATTAAAGGCGGTGAATTGGGCGGTGTCTTGGACTTTAGAACCAATATGCTTGATCAAGCGCAAAATGACTTGGGTGTAACCTTAAACGGTATGGTTGCCTCAATGAACTGGCAACATTATCAAGGCTACGATTCAAATGACCAGCCAGGCGGAAACCTATTTGAACCGTTAAATATTGACGGCGTTTTAGCGGCCAAGAGCAACGCTCAAGACGGCAGTGATATTATGGTTAGCTTTAACCCTAATCAAGGTGTGTCTGAACCACCTTATACTTTGCCAGAAGCTGGGACTTATGCACAAAAGCAAACTTATTTAGACAATGCTATGTCTCAAATTGGTCAGTTCACCTCCCGTGAATATGAAATTAAAGCCGATGGTGCTGGCTACAAATTCTATGATAAACATACCCAAGAAGAACTCACGCCTACGGCTGGAGCGGCGCCTAATACCTATCAATTAGATGGGTTATTATTTGATTTAAGTGCCAATACCAATGTAGCGGGTGATAGCTTTTTAGTAAAACCGCATCAAGAGATTTTACAAAACTTTGCAGTGGCTCTTAAAGATGAAGATTCACTTGCTACACGCGGACAATCTCCAGATCCTGCAGATACCAATCCAACACCCGCTGCAGAGGGTGATAATGTCAATATTGCCAATATGGCGAGCTTACAATCGGCAAAAATTTTGTTTTCGGATGAGAGTGGTCAAGCTTCAGAAACCTTATTAGGTGGTTATTCTAAAATGGCAACCAATGTGGGAATGTATGTAAGAAGTTCTGAAATACAGCAGACAGCACAAAATAATGTTTTTACGCAACTTGTTCAACAAAGAGATTCAATCTCAGGCGTGAGCTTAGATGAAGAAGCGGCTAACCTTATAAAATATCAGCAAGCTTATGAAGCGGCAGCACAAATTATTTCTACATCACAATCATTGTTTCAAACGCTATTAGGTGTGGTCAGAGGATAAAATTATGAGAATTTCAACCAGTATGTTTCATAGTCAAGGCTATAACGCCATTCAAAAACATCAACAAGATGTATTGGATACCCAGTTAAAATTAAGTACGGGTAAAAAAGTGAATGCGCCGAGCGATGACCCTGTTGCATCGAATCAAATCCACTCATTAAATAGAACGATGAACACGATTGATCAATATGCTAAAAATGGTGAATATGCCCAAGCACAGCTAGTTCAAGAAGAGACCGCGATAGCAGATACGGTGGATTCACTTCAAAGAGCTCGAGAATTAACGATTCAAATGCTCAACGGTACTTATTCGGCTGCAGATAGAAAAGCGGCAGGTGAAGAAGTAAACCAGTTGATTCAGCAAGTTCATAGCAGTATGAATTATAAAAACTCTGAAGGTGAATTATTGTTTGCGGGTAATAGCGTGTTTGCAGAAAAAGCGTTTGTTGAAGATGTGAATAACCCTGGTTACTATGCTTATATTGGTAGTGCGAATGCTGCAGGCCAGGTTGAATCAGATGGTGTTACACCCGTTGAGGACTCACAAGCTAATTATGGAGCGCGTTTTGTGCAAATTGGTTTTGATTCAGATAATAAATTAACGGCAGATGATCAGGGCGACCCTAGCCGAGTAAGAGTTTCTGATAATGGTAATGAAGTGTTTGGTATCACGACAACCACTACCTTTACAGGAACACCTGATGAGAATATTTTAAATGTGTTAGTTGAGCTGAAAAATGCATTATTAGCAGGTAATGAACCGCCAGCAGGTATTGCTGAGGATTTAAAAACAGGGATTGATTCATTATCTCAAGTGAGAGCAGAAATTGGTGGTCGTCAAAACCGTATCGAATCACAGTTTGATTCTGGTGAAACATTTAAAATTGCTTTAGAAGAGCGTCGTATGGGCTTAGAAGATATGGATGTCGTTCAAGGGGTAACCGATTTAACTCAAGCTCAAACAGCGTTACAAATGGCACAGCAAGTGTTTACGCGTGTTCAAGAGATGTCTTTATTTAATTATTTAAGGTAAAGGCGATAATCTCACGTAAACTTGGTCTTTGTTTTGCTAAAGCCTCCTATATGGAGGTTTTTTTGTGAATAAACAAATGATGACAATGACGATAACCGTATTTATGTTTGCACTGATATTGCTGAGTGCCAGCTATGTGGCGTCGTTTCAAAATTGGATGACTTTAAATTCAGCTGCCTTAAAAGGTTCTAATAAACAAGAGGTTACACATGTTTATGGGGCTATTGGACTTCGCTCGATTGTGTCCGAAAACTACCTTCCTTCTCGGTCTAGTTTAATCTCCGAAAAAGATATTTTGGATAATGAGCTTGCCGAGAGCGCCAAAAAATCAACACCCATAGAGTTCAAAGCTGCTGATGCTGAGACAGGGCTGGACTACCGTTCATATTCAACTCCGTATGAAAATCAGACAGGGAATAAAAATGAGTTGTTTGCATCTGATACCTTAATAAGTAAGCCCGCAAGTGCTATCGAATCAACGGATAAAAGCGCCCCCCTCGTGGTTGAGTTAGACAATGAAGTTGTGGTGGAGTTTACGGCGGACTACTCTGAAAGAGAGATGCAAAAAGCTTTATCTCGATTATTGGTTCAACCCAACTATTTAGATGCCGATGATTTAGTTTCATCATCTGCGATTGATACCCGTTTAAAGCCTTATTTATATGCGAAGGCACTCAATCAATATAAAAAACCGATTCGTTACCCAGCGCAAGCGTTTAGGTATGCTGAATATTTGTTAATTAATCACCGCCAAAAGGTAGAAGATGAGCAGGGAGTATTTACCGTTGTAACGATTCCTTTGACAGAGCTTCAAATTCCAAATTCAATCAAGAGTTACCAGGCCTGGGTAAATGAGTATGCTAAAAAATATAAAGTATCTGCAGAGCTTATTTTTGCGATTATGCATGTCGAGAGTGCTTTTAATCCACGAGCCGTGAGTCAATCCAACGCCTTAGGCTTAATGCAAGTTAAAGCCAATGCAGCAGGAAGAGATGTCTATAAACTGATTGATCAGCGGGTTGGGCAACCAACGCAATCGGAACTGTTTAATCCTAAAGAGAATATTAGAGTCGGTACGGCTTATATAGGGTTACTGAATAACCTTTATTTAAAGGGGATACGCAATTCAGAAAACAAAGAATTGGTTGCTATTTCCTCTTATAACGGTGGATTATCAACGGTGTTAAAATTGTTTGGCAATACACCTGAAAAAGCGATTAAAAGGATTAATCAGTTGCACCCGCGCCAGGTATATCGTACCTTAAGATACAGTCATCAGTCGGATGAAACAAAAAAATACATAGAAAAAGTGACGCAGGCTAAACATCGATATAAAGAACTGCTTAATCTAGCTGCTTAGTATCGCCGTAATGGCTTAATCAAAAGGAAATTTTGTGTTTGATAATAAAAGTATTTTGATTACAGGTGGAACAGGGTCTTTTGGACATAAATATGTACAGACTTTGTTAGAGCGATTTAAACCCAAAAAAATCGTTATCTATTCTCGCGATGAACTCAAACAGTATGAAATGCAGCAAACATTTTCGTCGAGTAAAATGCGTTATTTTATTGGCGATGTAAGAGATGCAGAGCGTTTAAAACAGGCGATGTCGGGAATAGATTATGTGATTCATGCAGCCGCTTTAAAACATGTCCCAGTTGCTGAATATAACCCAATGGAGTGTATTAAAACCAATATTATTGGCGCAGAAAACGTGATTCAAGCGGCACTTGCTAACAAGGTAGAAAAAGTCATTGCTCTCTCTACCGATAAAGCCGCTAACCCAGTTAATTTATATGGTGCAACCAAGTTGGCATCCGATAAATTATTTGTGGCGGCCAACAATATTGCAGGCGATTTACCCACAAAGTTTTCAGTGGTACGTTACGGCAACGTAGTCGGTTCACGTGGTTCTGTGGTGCCATTTTTTGAAAAATTGATTGCCGAAGGTGCGACTAAACTCCCTATTACCGACCCAAGAATGACGCGTTTTTGGATTACCTTGCAAGACGGTGTGGATTTTGTATTAAAGAACTTTGAACGTATGCACGGCGGTGAGATTTTTGTACCCAAAATTCCCTCAATGCGTATCACCGACTTAGCCGAAGCGATGTTGCCTGGAGCAGATATCGATATTGTGGGGATCAGGCCTGGTGAAAAACTCCACGAAATCATGTGCCCAGAAGATGATTCTATGCATACCATTGAGTTTAAAGATTTTTATGTGATAACCCCCACTATTACTTTCACTCAACGAGGCAATAGTTACACCACCAACGCATTAGGTGAAACAGGCATGCCAGTAAAACAAGGGTTTGCCTATTGCTCTGGCACCAATCCAGATTTTTTGTCTGTTGAAGACGTGAAAAAGTACAATCAAATGATATAGGCTTTGGGTTGATGATTCCTTATGGTAAGCAAGATATTTCACAAACCGATATTGATGCGGTCGTAGAGGTTTTAAAGTCAGACTATTTAACCCAAGGCCCGCAAGTACCCTTGTTTGAAAAAACCGTTGCCAACTATTGTGGGGCTAACTATGGGGTTGCGGTTAACAGTGCAACCTCCGCCTTGCATATTGCTTGTTTGGCTTTAGGGCTAGGAGAGGGCGACTGGCTTTGGACCAGCCCAAACTCATTTGTTGCTTCAGCAAACTGCGGGTTATATTGTGGCGCCAAAGTGAATTTTGTGGATATCAATCCACACACTTACAACATGTGTGCCAATCACTTAGAAGAGAAGCTCAAGCAAGCCAAGCAGACTAATCAATTACCTAAAATTGTGATTCCCGTGCATTTTGCAGGCCAGTCTTGCGAGATGAAACGTATTTATGAACTCAGCCTAGAATACGGTTTTAAGATTATTGAAGACGCCTCTCATGCCATTGGCGGTAAATATTTAGGTAAACCCATTGGTGGTTGCCAATATTCGGATATTACGGTGTTTAGCTTTCATCCCGTTAAGATTGTCACCACGGGTGAAGGCGGTGTTGCCACCACAAATCAACCAGGCCTGGCAGAAAAAATGCAACTGCTAAGAAGTCATGGTGTGACGCGTGAGCCTCATCTGATGACAAAGGCATTGGAGGGTGAATGGTATTACCAGCAAGTTGATTTAGGTTTTAACTATCGCATGACTGAAATGCAAGCGGCATTAGGGATTAGTCAAATGCAACGTGTCGATGAATTTGTCTGCATTCGTCAAGCGTTTGCCAAACGGTATGATGAATTGTTGCATAACCTGCCTTTGGTTTTACCTTTTCAGCATGCCGACACTGATTCATCCTTTCACCTATACCCGATACTCATTCAAACCAACCTGATTTTTAAAACCAGAGCTCAGGTTTTTAAAGCGCTTCGTGAGCATGGTATTGGTGTGAATATTCATTATATTCCGATACACACCCAACCCTTTTATCAACAAATGGGGTTTGCAGAGGGGGATTTTCCTATGGCTGAAGCTTATTATCAGCAAGTCATTAGTATTCCTGTTTTTCACGCCATGACTGAACAAGAACAAGATAAAGTGGTTAAAATATTGGAACGAGATTTAATATGAGCAGCAAGATGAATCTCTGTGTCATTCCCGCAAGAGGTGGTAGTAAACGCATCCCCCGCAAGAATATTAAGCATTTTTTAGGTAAGCCAATCATTGGCTATTCCATCGAGGCGGCGCTGAAGAGCGGTTGTTTTGATAAAGTCATTGTTTCAACAGATGACGCAGAAATCGCTGAAATTGCTAAAAGCTTTGGCGCCCAAGTGCCCTTTATAAGACCCGAAGAGTTAGCCAATGATTTTGCTGGAACGATTCCTGTTATTAAACATGCGATAGAGTGGCTTGAAGAGCGTGGGGATAAATTCGACTCTGTCTGCGCGCTCTATGCCACCGCTCCTTTTGTTCAAGCCTGTAATTTGCAAGAATCGTATAAACAGTTGAAAAAGAGTCACGCCGATTACTGTTTTACCGTGACCCCTTTTGCCTCGCCGATTCAAAGAGCGGTTAAGATTAACGAGAGCAACCGTATTGAAATGTTTTATCCAGAAAACTTCAATGTACGCTCTCAAGATTTAGAAGAAGCGTATCACGATGCGGGTCAATTCTATTGGGGGGAACCTGAAGCGTTTAAACAGGAAAAACTCTTTTTTTCAGATTCAGCAACTCCTTATGTGCTCCCAAGATATTTAGTTCAGGATTTAGATACTCAAGACGATTGGATTAGAGCCGAGCTTATGTATCAAGTACTCGCAAAAATGGACTTAAATTCGTGCATGTTGTCATAAGAGCCGACGCCTCACATACCATTGGAACAGGGCATGTTATGCGTTGCTTAACACTTGCCGATGCTCTGGTTAACGAGGGGGCAACTGTTCGATTTATTTGTCGAGCGCATGAGGGGAACTTGGTTCAATTGATTGAACAAAAAGGCTATGAGGTTTTTTTACTTGAAGCTCTGAATGTTACCAGGCCTGGTAACTCTGACAAAACAGATAAACTGTTTCATGCCGATTGGCTGGGAGACAGCCAGTTGGGCGATGCGTTCGCTTGTAAAGAAATCCTATCAAAATTCAATAAAGTCGATTGGTTGATTGTTGATCATTATGCGATAGATTACCGCTGGCAACAGGAACTAACCTCTTATTATAAAAAGCTTTTTGTTATCGATGACTTAGCAGATCGTAAACATCTATGTAATCTGTTGTTGGATCAAACCTTTGGCAGGGAGCAGGAGGATTACCGTTCGCGAGTGCCTGAGCACTGTCAGTTATTACTCGGCTCGCAATACGCCTTGTTAAGACCAGAGTTCTCGCAATGGCGTGATTACAGTTTACAGCGCAGAATTAAGGCGAACTGTGAGACGCTTCTTATTTCAATGGGTGGTGTAGACCCTGATAATGTAACCAGTAAATTGCTCCAAGGATTGATTCGTTGCTCGTTGCCGAAAAACTTGCATGTGCAAGTCGTCTTGGGAGGAACAGCCCCTTTTTTGAAAGAGATAAATGAACTCGCTCAGTCATTACCTTATCGGGTTGATGTACTCTCAGGCGTTAATAATATGGCTGAATTGATGGCCCATGTGGATGTATGTATTGGAGCCGCTGGGGCGACTAGTTGGGAAAGATGTTGTTTAGGTTTACCTACACTAATGGTGGTATTGGCCGATAACCAAAAAAACATCGCTCACAATTTGCAGTCAATTAGCGCCGTTAAGTTATTATCGCTTGATCATTTTGAACGGTTGTGTGAACTGTTTGAATCATTGCTCACAGATCAGGTTTCAATGGCGTTTGAATCCGCTAAAGTGACCGACGGGCTAGGGGTTAATCGAGTCATAGAGAGTCTTAAATGAAAGTCACTATTCTAGTTTCATCAGAAAAACATCCTATCTATCCTTGGCTTGAAGAGTGGTGTGCCCAGCGAAAAGAACACCAAGTTTCTATAGTACATTCAAAAGATGAGTTACAAAGTGGCGACATTCTGTTTTTGATTTCTTGTAGCGAAATTATTAATAAAATCGATAGAGAAAAATTTAAGAAAACATTAGTTATTCATGCCAGTGATTTGCCAGAGGGTCGGGGGTGGAGCCCTCATGTGTGGAGTTTACTTACGGGTGCGGAACAAATCGTCGTTAGTTTGTTGGAGGCAGAAGATGTTGTGGATTCTGGGGACATTTGGCAGAAGCTAACAGTCAATATCCCTTCAACGGCACTCTATGACGAAATCAATCAATTGTTGTTTTCAGCGGAAATTCAGTTGATGAATTTTGCGGTAAACAATTTTAATTGTATTGAGCCAATAAAACAGCGTGAACAAGTGTTTACTCCTTCGTGGCCACAAAGAAAACCATGCGATAGTGAAATCGATATCAATAAATCGCTGAATGAACAATTTAATTTATTGAGAGTCTGTGACCCTAATCGATTTCCAGCTTTTTTTTATAAAGATGGCAAGAAATTTATTTTGAAAATAGAGAGTGTTGATGAGTAAAACAATCACGATAAACCAACGTCAAATCGGAGCGATGTTTCCACCTTATGTTATTGCGGAGATGTCGGCGAATCATAATGGCGATATCCGCAATGCTTATAAAATTATTGAGATGGCCAAAAAAAAAGGTGCCGATGCGGTCAAAATGCAGACCTACACAGCTGATACTTTAACCATCGATAGTGGTTTACCCGATTTTCAATTGCTTGATGGTTTATGGGCAGGACGTTCTTTATATGAACTTTATGAAGAAGCCTATACGCCTTGGGATTGGCATAAACCGTTATTTGATTACGCTAAACAAGTTGGAATCACCATCTTTAGCTCCCCGTTTGACAATACGGCGGTAGATTTATTGGAAGATTTAAACGCACCAGCTTATAAAATTGCCAGCTTTGAAGCGGTGGATTTACCGTTAATTAAGTATGTGGCGCAAACGGGAAAACCCATGATTATCTCTACAGGAATGGCTGATGCACAAGAGATAGAAGAGGCGGTTGATGCAGCCAGAGAAGGTGGCTGTAAAGAGTTAGCTCTATTACATTGCGTGAGTGGGTATCCTGCGCCTGCGGAAGATTACAACTTAAAAACTATAACTGATATGCAATCCAGGTTTGGTTTCCCCGTCGGTTTGTCAGACCATACTTTGGATAACACCACCGCAATCACTAGCGTTGCGTTAGGGGCTTGTGTTATTGAAAAACATGTCACCTTAGATCGAAATGGGGGAGGGCCTGACGATAGTTTTTCCCTTGAGCCTCAAGATTTAGAAGCGCTGTGTGATGGAGCAAAAACCGCCTGGCAAGCACTTGGAAAAGTCGATTACGGCCGTAAATCAAGCGAAGTATCAAACGTTAAATTTCGTCGTTCTTTGTATTTTGTAAAAAACATTAAAGCGGGTGAGATGATAACTAACGAGCACGTTAAAAGTATTCGACCAGGTTTTGGACTTGCGCCAAAATATTTAAATAATATCATTGGAAAAACAGCACCCGCAGATATTGAACGTGGGACGCCAGTTATGACTGATTGGCAATCATAATAATCTAGCACAGTTACCAGGCCTGGTAACTTATGTTTGCCTTTCGTTTTTAACTAAAAATTAGGAATAAATCATGGAATATAAAACAGAACAAGAGTCTTTTTGGGCGGGTGAATTTGGTAATGAATACAGTCAACGAAATAATGATGAGCAGTTATTAATTAGCAAAACGGCTTTATTCTCTAAGGTTTTTCAAACAACAGGCAAAGTTGACTCGGTGATTGAGTTTGGTTCAAACATTGGGCTAAATTTACAAAGTATTCAACGGTTACTGCCTAGTGCGGAATTATCGGCTATTGAAATTAATGCTTATGCCAAAGAACAGCTTGAGAATTGGGGTGGTTGCAAAGAGATTTTTCACCAATCGGCCTTAGATTTCGATTCAAAAAACCAATATGATTTATCTATGATTTTGGGCGTGTTAATTCACATTAACCCTAATGAATTGCCGCAAATGTACAAAAAGATTTATGAGTCAAGCAGTCAATGGATTTTGATTGCCGAATCCTACAACCCAACCCCTGTTGAAGTGAAGTATAGAGGGAACGAGGGCAAATACTTTAAAAGAGATTTTGCGGGAGAGATGATGGCGCTCTATCCAGATTTAAAACTGGCTGATTATGGATTTGTATATCATGCCGATTTAAATTTTCCACTCGATGACGTTAACTGGTTTTTGTTAAAAAAATAAAAACAACATAAATATAGCAACACACAATTTTAAGGTTATGTATGCAAAGCATTGAAACTCAGGCAGGAGAGATCGTACTAAAAGACTACTTTCCTTCACGTATAGCACAAACGCGTTCTACAGAAATTTATAAAGAGTACGTAGGTGGAATCTTACCCGAAGATAAGCTGTATGTTGTTTTAGGTACGGATTCAGGGTTGCTTGTTCAGTATTTACAACAAATAGCCACGCCTGGTCAACGGTTTGTTTTTGTAGACTTTCCTGAAGTACTTACCCATATTGAGCAAACTATTGAGTTTATGCCAGAGAGTAAGTTTGAGTTTTTTAGTTTTGAAGCGTTTGAATTTGAGCTGCTATATGAGCGACATCAAGACTATGTCATGCGTAATGCCATTATTTTGTTGAAGTCTTTAATTGTCGAAGAGGGCAAAGAGCCTTATCAAGGGATTTATCGAAGAGAAGAGGAAAACTTTCATCGTTTTAGAATTGATCGAGTCGATAATCGAGATTTTAAAAAAGTCTTTGATCAGCAAATGGCGAATGTGTGTGATCTCATGCATCCGCTACATAGTATAAAAGACAAGCTAAAAGGCGAGTTACCTGCGGTTATTCTAGGGGGTGGCCCTTCTTTGGATGATGTGATTCCTTGGCTTAAAAAAAATCAAAGCCGAGTATGGATTTTTGCGGCCAGCCGTATTTGTAAACGCCTGTTAAAAGAAGGTATTGTTCCAGATTTTATTGCCACCTTAGACCCGCAAGAGCTGATATTTGAATACTCTAAAGAGATGTACCATTTTGCAGATACAAGCATTCTTATTTCAGGAGAACACCCATACCCAAGACTCATCCAACAATGGAAAGGCTTAAAAACCTACACTCGTAGGAGGTTTCCTTGGGCGTTACGAAGTGAAGAAAACTTTATTTCTGACGGGCCAACGGTCACTAATGCGATGTTTGGTATGGCGGTGTATTTAGGTGTATCTAAAATATACCTAGCAGGTGTTGATTTTTGTTTTACGCTTGAGGGCGTCTGCCATGAGTCGGGTAGTATTGAGTCTGGGATGGGGATTCGTGATCACAATGATACCCATGCGATAAACTATCGCGGAGAGCGTGTTGGTACCAATATTCAGTTATATGATGCAAGAAATCTATTTGAAGAGCAATTAGCCACGCTTTCTAAAACCTGGAAAAACTTAGAAGTACATAACTTTAACTCAGGCGCGGCAGTGATAGAGGGAATTGATTACCAAAATTTAACTCAAGTGGAACTCACTGGCCGTAAATTTGATGTGGTTGAAAGCTTTAAACCCTATTTGGATTATGACGCTCAATCCCAAAAAACATTTTTAAAGATGTTAACAACAGAGGTTAATTTTGCCTCTAAATGGTTTGATGAGATAACCTCCAAAGCCAAAAAAGGGCTGCATTTAACCTCGATTTTATTTAAAGAGCCAAAAAAGCAGAAACAAAGAATCAATGAGGTGCTTAAACTAAAAGAGCAGTTAGAGCATAAGGTTGGTGTTGATTATCAAACCATGGTTAATTATGCCTATCAAGATTTTATGCAGTCACTTAGCCCTGTGGATTCTGAAGAGTCGATGTCTCACCAAGAGATGATAAATGCATTAACAGGTTTTTTTGCGGGTTTACATAATGGTTCACAGGGGTTTTTAGAACAGCTAGAGCAAGTGCAAAAAGAGATTGAGTTTAGGCGCTCAGAAGTGGATGAGAACACAAGCTTTAAAACTCTCTCTCAAGCATGGCTAAATAGAAATACGCCTGGTCGGTTTTATGTCTGGCTAGAACATCTAGCAGAACACGATTTGGAATTTTATCAAACAAGGTATCCAAAAGAGGTTCAGGAATTAGAAAAGACATATAAAGAGATGCTTAAAGACGATAGTAAGCTGATTGAAAGGTTTAATAAACGTTTACAAAACCCTCAAGAGTACGTTACGCAAATTGATAAGTCTTATGAGCAGAACCTAATACATCCAATTGAAAAGATCATTGTTCAGCTTGATTCTTTACCTAAAGAAACGTTTGAACAAATTCAACTGTATGCTCAAGGGGTTTTGTTTGAAATGCAAAACCTACCAGAACAAGCGCTTAATAAATATCTTGAAGCTGATACTGAAAAAAATCACCCCTACGTGCTTAAAAGGATGTTTAGCTTGGCTTTTGCCCAAAAACAATATGAGCTGGGATTAGAGTGTTTAGAAAACTTGTGCAAACAAGATGTTCGGTTTATACCGACCTTTGCAGAATCTTTAGCGATACTAGGTAATGTGAAAGGGGCGATCGAGGCTCTGAAAAGCTATCCTTTATTGATGCAAGATACCGAGGCTTTTATTCATTTACTCAAGTTTTATATTCAATCAGCTCAAGTAGAACTAGCAAATGAGTTACTAAGCAATGTAGATAATCACGCACAACTCGATCAAAAATTAATACAACAGTTTGTTGATTCATTAAATGCTCAAATCGAATAAATCATTCGGTAAGTATCTTTCAAGCCCCTAAATACAAAGGCTTCAAACCATTCTTTATGAATGGTTTTTTTTTGCCTGAAGAAAATATCAAAAAAAGTCTAAAGTTTTTTTAAAACCCTCCGTTAAGTTAATTGAAGGCAAGAGACATTGCCTCAAGTAGCAAAAAACACAATACAAGTAAAACACACAAATGGTACTTATAAAGTACAGGGAGAAAAATCATGAGTATGGTAATCAACACAAATATCGCATCTATCAATGCAACTCGTCAATTAGATGTTTCAAGTCGTGATCAGTCAGTGGCAATGGAACGTTTGACTTCTGGTCTAAGAATTAATAGCGCGGCAGATGACGCAGCTGGATTAGCGGTATCAACAGCCATGACAACCCAAATCATGGGTACAGATATGGCGATTAGAAACACCAATGATGGTATCTCAATGGCACAAACTATTGATGGTGCGGCTGAAGAGATGGGTGACATGATGCAACGTCAACGTGAATTAGCGGTTCAGTCATTAAACGGAACTTACTCTGCAGCTAACCGTGCATCAATGGATGAAGAGTTTAACGCTTTATCAGCAGAATTAACCCGTATCTCAAGCACAACCAAATTCAACAACGTATCTGTATTAGATACAGCGGCTCAAATTGAGATTCATGTTGGGTGGCAAGATAATGCTGCAGACTCGATTGTTGTAACAGGTATTGCTGGAACAGCGATTGCAACAGCTGTAACAGCGCTAGGTGTCGATACTTCGGCTAATGCAGCGGCCGCTATTACAGGGTTAGATGGTCAAATTTCTGTATTAAGTTCAGCTCGTTCAGGAGTGGGTGCGATTCAAAACCGACTAGAACATACGGTAGCTAACTTACAAAATGTGAGTGAAAACATCAGTGCATCACGTTCATCTATTTTAGATGCCGATTTTGCAAAAGAAAGTGCAGATTTAGCACGTACACAGGTATTGCAACAAGCTGGAATGAGCATGTTAAGTCAGGCTAACCAAGCCTCTCAAAATGTATTGCAACTTCTACAGTAAAACCTGTTTACCAGGCCTGGTAAAGGGCTTGAAAAATATAAAGAATTTAGGTTGTTGGTTCTGAAAAGGAGCGATAACCCAAACAGGATTCGCCACCTAGTTGGCGGATAACATAAAAGTTAGCAGCCAACTAGGCAAACACTAACGTTTCTTTACAAAAAGGAGAATTATCATGGCAATGGTAATCAACACAAATGTAAGTTCTATTAACGCAACTCGTCAACTTGATGTTTCAAGTCGTGAACAAGCGGTTTCTATGGAACGTTTGACTTCTGGTCTACGTATCAATAGTGCGGCAGATGATGCAGCTGGTTTAGCTGTAGCAAATAAAATGACTTCACAAATCATGGGTACAGACCAAGCGGTTCGTAATGCCAATGACGGTATTTCTATGGCACAAACTATTGATGGTGCGGCTGAAGAAATGGGCGACATGATGCAGCGTCAACGTGAACTAGCGGTACAGTCTTTAAACGGAACCTACTCTGCGGCTAACCGTGCATCAATGGATGCCGAGTTTAATGCTTTATCAGCAGAACTAACACGTATCTCATCAACCACTAAATTTAATGGTGTATCGGTTTTAGATACAGCGGTTTCTACTAACTTACAAGTTGGTTGGGAAGATGGTGCTAATGACTCTATTAACATCACAACCATTGGTGGAACAGCGATTGCAACAGCTGTAACAGCGCTGGGTGTAGATACTTCAGCTAATGCTGCGGCGGCCATTACTGGTTTAGACGGTCAAATTTCAGCACTAAGTACTGCACGTTCGGGTGTGGGGGCGGTACAAAACCGTCTTGAGCATACTGTCGCTAACTTACAGAACGTAAGTGAAAATATCTCAGCGGCTCGTTCAGGTATTCAAGATGCTGACTTTGCATTAGAGAGTGCTAACTTAGCTCGTACACAAGTTCTACAGCAGGCAGGTATGAGCATGTTGTCACAAGCTAACTCTAACTCACAAAATGTTTTAGCTCTATTACGATAAGCTTTAGCTGAGTAATAAGGCAACGAGCATTAAGGTATAAGGAGGGATTGAGATGGATATTAGTTCTATGTCATCCCCTGTAATGGATACTAATTCAGTCAAGCCAGTGGTAACACCCGCAACTGGAGTAAAACCATCGCAGGTCGAGGCCTCAGTCGTCTCTCCAAACATTAAGACTCAGCAAGATACCGAACAGGCAATCCAAAACCAGGTTGAACAGGTGAATTCAAAACTAGAACAACTTGGTTTAGGGTTAACCTTCTCGGTGGATGAAAATACTCAGTCTTCAGTAGTTAAAGTGATTGATAAAACGACTGATGAAATAATTAAACAGTACCCAAATGAAGATTCGTTAAAGATGATGAAAAACATCCAAGACTATCTTGATTCAGTACATCAAAGTAACTCATCAACAAAAGAGAGTTTGACAGGCGTGTTATTCAATGAAATCATATAGATGACGATTTGAATATAGGAGGGAAGTATGGCAATGATAAATTCTATGCGACCTGATAGTCCGATAAAGATACCCTCTGGTGAATTACAAGCTCCCATCACCTCAAATGCTATGAGTGATGCAGCTAAACAAAACGTTTCACAAAACAGCGTGCAACAAAATGTAAAAGCTACAGAAACTAAAGCAAAAGAGGTTGATGGCCAAATTGATATAACTGAGATTGATAACCAGTTGGCTGGTATTAACGCTCAGTTAAAAAAACTTCAAAATGATTTGGAGTTTGAAAAAGATGAAGATTCAGACAGAATGATCATCTTTGTAAAAGACAGAGAGACTGGTGAAGTGATTCGTCAGATTCCTACAGAAGAGTTTTTAGCGATTTCTAAAAGTATTGGTCAATACTTAGAGATGGGTAAACAGACTTCTGAAAAAAATTCGCCACTCGTTGGTATGTTTGCTAACGAAACTGTATAACATGGTGGCACCATTTCCCTTGTGTGTTTAGCGGTCTTTTGGCCGCTTTTTTTATGTCTAATTTTTATCGATACCTTTTTATTTTCTTAAAGTATTCTGTTGATTGCCGTTATAGATAGTATAAGAAATATTTTGATTGGCATTTTTGGTGCTTGTCATTTCAAAGTAATCAAAATCTAATATAATAAAAACATTCTTCTATAAGATCAGGAGCGGCGGTTATGGCAAACGAAATTGGCACAACGCTTTTAAATTCGTTAACAAATAGCACATTTGATATTGGAAATATGGCCAAGGTGCTTGCTGAGGCAGGTGTTGCTAGCCCTCGTGCAACTTTGGAGACAAAAGAAACCAAAGCAAATACTGAATTAAGTGCACTTAATTACCTTCAATCGAATGTCGAAGCATTTCAGAGCTATCTAGGTAATTTATCTACGCCAACGCTGTTTCAAGGCCGAGCAGTAACATCATCTGATGATTCCGTTATATCTGTTCAATCTAATGGGGTACCTGTAACAGGTTCTTACCAAGTTCAGTCATTGCAATTAGCTCAAGCGCATACATTGGTTGCCAATAAATCCTATAGCTCAACATCCGATATTATTTCAATGGGGACTTTATCAATTGGTGTGGGTGGGCAAACTCAAAATATTGTCATTGATAACTCCAATAACACATTAGAAGGCCTGCAAAATATTATCAATAATGGCGACTATGGTGTAAATGCCTCCATTATTAACAATGGTGGAAACTACCAGCTTATGTTTTCTTCAAAACAAGCTGGAGCAGCCTCTGAGATAACGTTAAGTGGCTTAGCAGATTTTGATACCAATGGTTTTACTACAACATCTGAAGCTCAAGATGCGCTGATGAGTATTAATGGTTTGGTCGTTTCAAATAACAGTAATACCTTTGATGATGTGATTGATGGTCTCCAAATCAGCTTAAAATCGGTCTCGCTGCAATCGACTCAAAGTTTATCGGTCTCTTCTGATTCAGAAACAATCAGTAATACCGTATTAGACTTTGTGGATGTTTATAATCAACTCGATACTATCTTGGATGATTTAGGGTCTTATAAAGAGTTAACAGAAGATGAAGCGGCATCTGAAGACTACGCTTTTTTTGGTGATTTAGCAGGTAGTTCATTGTTGAGAGATTTAAAAGGACAAATACGAGACTCTTTAAGTGGTGCAATCTCTCAGTTAACAGATCCAAATACTTTGGCAGCGGCGGGTTTGTCGTTCGATTTGGAAGGGAAGCTCAGTGTGGATACAACCACATTGAATAATCTAATAACCAACAACCTAGATGGTTTGGCCAATGTTTTTGCTAAAAGTGGACAGACTACCGATCCTCTTATGAATGTGACAGGTAGTAGCGATAAGACTCAGGCTGGTAGCTATGCGGTTAATATATCGCAGCTTGCAGAAAAGGCGACTGTCGTTGGAGGTGCAACAACCTTTGCTGCAAATGAGTATCGTCTTGCTGGTGGTGTTGTTTACGATCCTGTTCAGGCATTAAATATAGAATCTGGTGCTGGGTTTCAAATATCCATTAATGGTGGTGTGGCTACGCAGGTCAATTTTACTCAAGGTTCTTATGCAACCAAAGACTTGGTTGCGGCTCAGATACAGTCTGATATTAATACTCAAACAGGACAAGCTGTGAGTGTGGCGTATGATCCATCTCAGGGTCGTTTTGAAATTACGAATACAACGGGTACGGTTGATGTCTCTTCAGCGACTTTATTAGGTAATCAAGGTTTTAATTCAGGAAGTTATGCGAGTGAGCAACTTATGGATCTTTCTGGTGCTGCGGTCTCTTTTGATGTTTCCATTGATGGTTCAATAGCTACTCAAGCCACGATTAGCGCTGGAAAATATACACTTAATGAATTTGCCGAAAGAATGCGTACCTCGATTAATAACCTTTCAGAAACGTCATCAAGTGGAGCTTCAGTGAGTGTTTCAACAGAGGGTGGCGTCTTTAGTGTGGTTTCAAATCGTTACGGGGTTTCATCCGATGTTACATTGAGTAATTTTAGCAATGCCACCAATGCGGGTTTTAGTGCAGACTTAAGCGATCAAGGCCAGAATGTGGATGGTACCATTACAACAGCAGCGGGTACTTTAAGTTTAGGTGCCTATGCGGATAGCGAAGATGGCAGAAAAATTAAAATCTCTGATTATGCGGTTATTGCTTCTGAACCAGCTGATGTAAGAGGTTTAGAGTTTCAGATTCTGGGTGGTACAACAGGGTCTCGTGGGGATATTGTGTTTTCTCAAGGATTTGCAAGCCGAGTAAATGAAACGATTAATAATCTTTTGAGTGACGATAATGGTTTGGTAAGCGATAGAATTGACTCTTTAACAAATAAATTGTCAGACTATGAAGAAAAAACCACAAAGCTTGATGCGCGTTACGAAACGTTATTGCTTAAATATCAACTGCAGTTTTCGTCTTTGCAGTCATTACTGTCCAGTTCACAACAAACCAGTGATTTTTTAACAGCAACTTTCTCAAATAATAACAATAATTAAATTGAAGCCTTGCCAGAATACGGTTGCCAGGCCTGGTAACTTGTCAAGGCAGGAAAATATCAATAGGGAAGCAATATGAATACAGTATTGAAAAAACAATTTATTCAACAATATGCTAATAACTATGTCGAAACAGCGGTTTCAGAAGCTGGACCACATAAACTGATTCAAATGCTTTATGAAGGCGCAATTAAAAATATGAACCTAGCCAAGGTTTTTATCCAGCAAAAAAACTATGAAAAGAAATCAGAGCATATTAATAAAGCATTGGCTATTTTAGCCTCTTTGCGAGGGAATTTGGATTTAGAACATGGTGGCGAAGTTGCTCAAAACCTTAATGGTCTATATGGATATTGTTATCAAACACTATTTCAGTCATCAGCTAAAAACAACGTGGAGATGATCGATGAAGTGATTGGGCATATTCAAACGATTAGTGATGCTTGGCAGCAAATGCCAGAAAATATAAAAAATGCCAGTAAAGAACAGTTAGATAGACTCAGAGTATAACTTGGTGAATTTAGAAAAAACAAAAGTATCATTGCTGTCATATTCTAAAAACTTAGTGATAGCTTCTGAAAATCAAGACTGGGCGCTTTATTCCGTGCTTGAGTCCAATTGGATTCAAAAACTGGATAAAGCCAAAAAAGCGTATGGTAATGATTTAAATGTAATCGCTAATGAATTGATCTCGGACAATCAAAAGATACAAGAAAACATTCAGTTGGCGCAAAAGAAACTTCTAGAAGGTTTAGAAAAAAATGCTAATAGTGTTTCATCAATAAAGTCATATCTAAAATAAACCAAAAAAATGTTGCCAAAATTTTGACATCAATGGAAAACCTGTATATAAAGGTTACCTAGGTGTTAATCAATTAAACGGCGACTCAATGTCTCAAGAACTTTTTACTTCACTCGTGGGCAGTAGTTCCGCGATGCAACAAGTTAAAAAACTTATCCTTCAAGTAGCGCAAACCGATGCAACTGTTCTGATTCTTGGTGAATCTGGAACAGGTAAAGAGGTGGTGGCGCAAGCGCTTCATAACGCTTCAGGTCGGTCTAATCGTTCATTTGTTCCAATCAACTGCGGAGCCATTCCAGGTGAATTATTGGAAAGTGAGCTTTTTGGTCATGAAAAAGGGGCTTTTACTGGGGCGATAACGGCTCGTAAAGGTCGTTTTGAAATGGCTGAAAAGGGTTCGATCTTTTTGGATGAAATTGGTGATATGCCTCTGCCAATGCAGGTAAAGCTGCTTCGAGTTCTTCAAGAAAGAATTTATGAACGAGTGGGGGGGAATAAGAGTTTTGAGTGTGATGTAAGGGTGATTGCAGCAACGCATAGAAATCTTGAAGATAATATTTCAGCGGGTGATTTCCGTGAAGACCTTTACTATCGACTAAATGTATTCCCTATCGAAATGCCTTCTTTAAGAGAGCGTCCAGAAGATATTGTTGAACTGCTGGATTATATGTTCAATAAAATTCAGGAGGCGGGTCGAAAAGTTCCAACCCTGTCTGAAAAAGCCTTAATTGCACTTCAAACCTATACCTGGCCTGGTAATGTTCGAGAGCTTGGAAACTTGTCTGAACGCCTTTCTATTCTGTTTCCAGGTTTGCCAGTTGATTATGATGATTTGCCTGCTAAATACCAAGTGGATATTGATGATTCAGCAGAGCTGTTAATAGCCAAAACAGCAGAGACCAATGATGTTAAAACAGAGACAGTAGATCTCATTAGAGAACCAACTGCAATCGATGATTCTGCAGAGAATAACTCTAATGATGCTAGTGTTGCATTGAATGCAACAGGATTGGCTTCACCTAATTTAGATGAAGGGTTGGACTTAAAATCCTATTTAGTTGATATGGAAGTTCAACTGATTCAGAAAGCCTTGTCGCAGACAGATGGAAACGTCTCTCAAGCCGCTAAGTTATTGCAAACCAATCGTACGACTTTGGTTGAAAAAATTCGAAAGTATGATTTATCGTAATGGCTGTTTAATGAATAAGTGGATTCAATAGACATGGAAGAACAAAAGCGTTTACAAGAGTTAGAGGCGGCTTTTGAACTCTTTAACCAAACCTCTATGCAGCTTACGACCTCTTACGAAGCTTTGCAGAACCAAGCGGCTCACTTACAGAACCAGCTCGCAAAGAGTGACCAAGAGAAAAAACAGGTAGCAGACCGTCTAAGTCGCCTTTTAGAGTTGCTTCCAGCGGGGGTTATTGTTTTGAATCATCATAACCAAATTGTGGAAATGAACCCGAGTGCTCAAACGATATTAGGTAGGGATGCGATTGATCGTGATTGGGATATTGTGATTAAGAATGTGTTTCTTAGTACCAATGACGCAGGTGAATTAATCACACATAATAAGATTGTTTATCAATTATCCGAAACCTCTTCAGATAAAGAATCAAGCCGAATTTTGCTCATTCAAGATGTGACATCTGCTAGACAGCTTCAAGAGCATGTAAGTCGCCATCAGCGCTTACATTCAATGGGCGAAATGGCCGCTTCTTTAGCACATCAGATTCGTACACCACTCTCTTCCGCATTGCTTTATGTTTCACAAATGAACTCTGAACACTTGGATGATGATAAAAGAGAAAAGTTTGTAGGTAAAGCGCTTAACAGCCTTAATCATTTAGAATCTCTGGTTAAAGATATGCTGCAATATGCTAAAGGAGGCAAGGGCAGTGAAAAAGAAATTTTAATTGAAGAGCTTTTGGCCAACCTTGAGCAGAGTGTTGAGGCTCAGGTTAATCAGTCCCAAAGTCGCATTCGTTTTAACGCTTTTATACCAGGCCTGGTGGTTACTGGCGATAAAGATGCTTTAATGACCGCTTTGCAAAACTTAGTGGGTAATGCCATTGATGTGGTTGGGCAGAAAGCTGAAATTGCCGTTACCGTCAATAAACTCTCAGCAGATAAGGTTGATTTAGTGGTCAGTGACAAGGGCCCTGGTATCAGTGCGGAACGTTTAGAAAAAATATTTGAACCCTTTTATACCAGTCGTGCAAAAGGGACGGGTCTTGGGCTGGCAGTAGTACGAGCTATTGCCGAAGCGCATAATGGTGAAGTTTGGGTTAAATCCATTGTTGGTTATGGTACGCAATTTGGCTTGCGTTTACCTCTAACGTCTATAAAGGAAGTCTCATGAGTATTGCTAAAATTTTAGTGGTGGAAGATGACTCAGAATTGCAAGAAGCCTTAGTTGATACCTTGTCTTTGAATGGCTTTGAAATCATTAGTGTCAGTAGTGCAGAAGAAGCCTTGGCCGCTTTAAATGATGAAATAGGTATGGTCTTTAGTGATATCCGCATGGATGGAATGGATGGTTATACTTTAATGACTAAAATCCGCGCGGTAAAACCCTATCTGCCAATCGTATTAATGACCGCTTACGGTACGATAGAACAGGCCGTTGATGCGATGAAAGCAGGTGCTGTAGATTATATTGTTAAACCCTTTGAAGCCGATGTTCTGGTTGAAAAAGCTAAGGTGTATTTTAACCGTGATGCCTCCTCCGAAGACGACTTTGTGGTTGCTGATCCAGCCACTCAACAGCTTAAAGCGATGTCTAAAAAAGTAGCTGAGAGTGAGGCGAGTGTTCTGATTAGTGGGGAAAGTGGTACAGGAAAAGAAGTCCTTGCACGCTACATTCATATGCAGTCACCTCGAGCAAAACAACCCTTTGTTGCCATCAACTGCGCGGCTATTCCAGAGAGTATGTTAGAAGCGATGTTGTTTGGTTATGAAAAAGGCGCTTTTACTGGGGCGGCAAAAGCGATGCCAGGTAAGTTTGAACAAGCACAGTGTGGTACGATATTTTTAGATGAAATTGGTGAAATGAAACCCGATTTACAGGCAAAAATTTTACGTGTTTTGCAGGAGAAAGAGGTTGAACGAATTGGTAGTGCTAAGCCCATTCAGCTTGATGTACGAGTGCTAAGTGCTTCAAATGTGGATATGAAAAAAGCCATTGCTAATGGTGAGTTTAGGGATGACTTATTCTATCGTTTGAATGTGTTTCCAATGCATTTACCGCCCCTACGAGAAAGGCCTAGAGATATCGCCGCCATTGCAGAGCGTTTGATTCAACGACATTGTGGTGCTTCACGAGTGCAGCCAATGATATCAGCGCCAGCTATGAAACGTTTAATTCAATATACCTGGCCTGGCAATATTCGAGAATTAGATAATGTGATTCAAAGGGCGTTGGTAATGATGTCTGGAGATACCATTCAAGAGCAGAACATTCTGCTGGATGATGGTTATGATGCGCTACACTCTTTAATGAACCCTGCCGATAGTGAATCATCGAATGAAGAAGTGGCTAAAGATTCACTGCAAGAACAAGGTGATGAGATACGGGTGAATGATTTTAAACCTCTTGAGTTGCCGATGGATCTTAAAGCGCGCGAGACAGAGATGATATTAGAAACTTTACGTCAAAACTCAGGGCATAGGCAAAAAACAGCAGAAGCATTAAATATTAGCCCCAGAACTTTACGTTATAAAATTGCCAAACTAAAAGAACAAGGGGTTGACGTTCCTTAAAAGTAACCTGTTATCGGCCTCTTTTAAACTTAGTTTAGTGTTATGTCTGTTTTTTGACAGAAATATGGCATGTCAATTGCTGAAAGAGGTCTAAAATATGTGATAATAAGTCACATTCTTTAGAATTAATAGAAATGGCGGTATTTCTATTTGGAGTTAATAGAACAGATGAATCCGATTGATACACAAAGTTTAATGTTACAAATGCGCTCTTTAGCTGCTCAAGCAGAAGCTAAACCTGTTGCGGATGTCGCTGAAACAGCACAAAGTGGTCAAGATAAAGCGGCGAATTTTGCCGAGTTATTAGCGCAGTCTGTTCAATCTGTAAACCATGAGCAGCATAAAGCGGGCGACATGAAAAATGCTTTTGAACAGGGTGATCCTGAAATGGAATTATCTGAAGTTATGCTTCAAGTGCAAAAGGCGAGTCTCTCTTTTCAAGCAATGACTCAGGTAAGAAACAAGCTCGTTGAAGCCTATAAAGATGTAATAAATATGCCTTTGTAGTGAGTTGGATACTTTTCTAGCTCAACTGCGTAAATTTTAAAGACAAGAAGATTCTATAATGGCCAATCAACAAGCATCTGCCGACAACTCCCTTAACACTCAACCCCCTTCAGGGGCGGGTGCTACGCTATTAAATAATCTCACATCCCTTTCTGTTGCTAAACAAGTTAGCCTGGTTATTGCGCTTGCAGCCTCTCTTGCCTTAGTGGTTGGTATTGTTCTTTGGTCACAAAACACACCTTATACTCTTCTTTTTGGGAGTGTCGATGCTAAAGATATGAATGAAATCGTTCAGACTTTAGATCAAGAAGGGGTTAAGTATCAAATAGATCATAGCAGTGGCGGTATTTTAGTTCCCAATGACTTGGTTCACTCTTTACGTATTAAATTAGCGGCTGCTGGTTACCCAAAACAAGCCGCAACTGGGTATCAACTGTTAGATATTGATCAAGGTTTTGGTATTTCGCAGTTCAAAGAGACAACAAGATATCATCGAGCTCTTGAAGGTGAATTGGCTAAATCCGTCTCATCAATTAATTCAGTGAAATCGGCTAGAGTTATGCTCGGTTTACCTAAACGTTCTGTTTTTGTTAGAAAACAACAAAAACCCTCTGCTTCAGTGGTTGTCAAATTATATCCAGGTCGGACGCTTAATGAAGAGCAAGTGAGTGCCATTGTTTACTTAGTCGCATCCAGTATTCCTAATATGGACGCCAAGTCAGTCACGGTTGTTGATCAGCATGGTAACCTTCTTACAAACTCAACTTCAAATACTGGCATGCTTAATATGAGTATGAAGCAGCTAGATTACACTCGCCAAGTTGAAGAAACTCTATCAAGTCGTATTATTCGTTTATTAGCTCCTATTGTTGGAGGCGAGAGTAAAGTTCGTGCACAAGTTACGGCTGAACTTGATTTTACGCAACAAGAACAAACCCGTGAAAATTATGAACCTGATCCTGAGGCAATCCGTTCAGAGCAGGAGGTGAAAGAAATTAATCGTAATCAAGGGCCAACAGGAATCCCTGGCGCATTAACCAATCAGCCACCAAGAGCGGGGCTTGCACCTGAAGAAGGTTATACGCCTGATGGCGATCCTAACTTAAAAAGTTCGAGTGAAAAGAAGACTAGGAATTATGAGTTAGACAAAACAATTAGTCATATAAAAAATTCGGTTGGAAATATTCATAGATTATCCGTAGCGGTTGTTTTGGATGATAAAACCAGTCTTGATGAAAATGGTGAGATTGTAAGACAGCCGTTAGCTGAAGAGGAATTGCTGCGTTATAGACGTTTGGTTAGTGATACTGTTGGCTTGGATGAAACTCGTGGTGATACATTGAGTGTGGTAAATGCTTCGTTTGTGGTAGCACCTGCTGAAGAGCTTGAGATGACGCCAATTTGGCAAGAGTCTTGGTTCTGGGATTTAATCAAACAATTGTTGGCAGGGTTGGCGGTTCTGATTATTATTTTTGGCGTGATACGTCCTATGTTGCGTGACCTATCGAAGAAAGAGGAAACTTACTTAGAGTACCCAGAAGATGTGCCTGAGGAAGAGGAAGAGCTCGAAAATGTAGATGAAATTTCTAAAGCGCTTGAACAGATGAATGAAGAGGTTGAACAAACCGCAGTTGAATCTGAAGCGGAGTCTGAAGCTGAACACGAACTTTTAGAGAAGGTGAGAGCGATTGTTGCATCAGATCCAAAAGTTGCAGCGCATGTAATTAAGCAATGGATGTCTGGAGATTAAAATGCCTGAATCAGTAATTGAAGAAATGGGTAAAGAAAGAGATATTTCTAAACTTGATAAGGCAGCAATATTGTTACTCTCTTTAGGTAAAGATTCCGCGGCAAAAGTATTGAAGCATCTTAACCCAAGAGAAGTTCAACAAATTGGTTCAGCCATGACCTCTGTTGATAATGTATCGCATAAAGATATACATGCTGTAATGCGGTCTTTCTTAAATGAACTGGGTGAAGACGCACTTGGCGTAGATCCGAGTGAATACGCGCAATCACTTATGGCTGATGCGCTCGGTGATGGTGGTGGTCATCTTATGGATGCAGCACTCCTTGGTGATCAAGTTAAGGGGTTAGAAGCGCTTAAGTGGCAGCATCCCTCCACCATTTCCAATATGTTACGTAATGAACATCCTCAGGTGGTTGCTATTGTTTTATCTTATTTTGACTCAGATCAAGCAGCTGAAGTATTGAGAGGGATTCCAGAACGTTTTCAGGCAGAAGTTATTTACCGTATAGCGACTTTAACGACGATTCAGCCTCGTGCCTTATTTGATTTAAATGACGTATTAGAAAATGCATCCAGTGATGGAGAGGGTGGTAAGCTGGCGACTATTGGCGGAGAGAAGCGAGCAGCAGAAATCTTGAACTTAGTTGGTGGTGGGGTAGATTCACGTATTCTTGACGATATTGCAATTGAGCATGAAGAGGTTAGTAAAGGTATTCAAGATAAAATGTTTGTCTTTGACGATATCGAAGGGATTGATGATAGAGGTATTCAAACACTGGTTGCTGAGGTGCCAAGTGATGTGTTGATTGTTGCTCTTAAAGGTGCTGATACAGCCATTAAAGAGAAGTTCCTTTCGAACCTTTCAAAACGACAAGCCGATATTATGCGTGATGACTTAGAGACGGGTGGTCCTGTTAAGTTAAGTGCAGTTGAAGATGCGCAAAGAACGATTATACAAACAGTGCGTCGTTTAGCGGATGAAGAGAAACTTATGATGCCAGGTGGTGGAGAGGAGTTCGTGTAGGTGGTTGATGAGTCAAAACAAACACCAAAATTTGAGGCAAATGAAACCGAACCAGCTGTCGCTAAATTGTTGCAGTCTTCAGAGTTGAAAGCGCCTAACATTGAGACTTGGAAACTTTCGAGTTTTGAAGAAGTTGAAGCGTTGAATGAAAAAAAGCTCTCTGATGAGGCTTATCAACGTATTCAACAAGAAATGCAGCCGCAAATTCAAAAACAAGCTGAACTCTTAAAACAAGAAGCGTATGACAAAGCCTTTGAAAAAGGTTATCAAGAAGGTTTGTTAAAGGGGCAAGAAGAAGGAAAAAGGCAAGGTGAATCAGAGGCTAAAGCTGAAGTAATGGAAACACTTCAACCCAAGTTAGCACAGTTTGACTCCATTCTTTCTACCTTAAATAAACCGTTTGAATCGCTTGAGCAGAAAATTTATGCTGAACTGGTTGGTTTTGCTTTGCATGTTGCAAAAACCGTCATAAAGCGAGACGTGACGTCGGATAAAGAGTGGGTTTTAAATACCATTAAAGAATCCGTTTTAGCTTTACCAGAGTCATCCAGTGAGATTAATATCTATCTACATCCTGATGATTTAGCCTTTATACAAATTTCGCAACCCTCTATTTCTGAGAAATGGTCGCTACATGAAAATAGTCATGTTGAAGTAGGAACATGTATTGTTAAGCAAGATTATTCAACTATTTTGAATAGTTGGATTGCTCGATATGACGATATAGCTGAACAGGTTTCTCAAGATGTATCAGAAACCGACTCTCAGGCCAATCATGAAGCCTAAACAAGCCTCAAAATTCTTCCTTAATATATTTATAAGAAGATAAGTATGGAACTTGCAAAGCAACTCAATCAAAACCTCAGTGATAAATTAACTCATTTAACGAACA
This sequence comes from Thiomicrorhabdus sp. Kp2, assembly GCF_000478585.1. Lineage (NCBI taxonomy): Bacteria > Pseudomonadati > Pseudomonadota > Gammaproteobacteria > Thiotrichales > Piscirickettsiaceae > Thiomicrorhabdus > Thiomicrorhabdus sp. Kp2. The sequence continues at coordinate 654,517 of NZ_ARWI01000001.1, read as the reverse complement.
GTAGTATTAAACCTCAGTCTTTAAAAGTGGCTGGGCGTTTAGTTCGTATGGTAGGTATGACTTTAGAGGTGGTGGGGACTTTTGCACCGATTGGCTCTCGCTGTCAAATTATGCGTGGAAATGAATTAATGCCAATAGAAGCTGAAGTGGTTGGTTTTCATGATGGTCGTCTTTTTTTAATGCCAATTGGTGACACAAATGGACTGGAACCTAATGCCGAAGTGCTTCCCATTGATGGAGGTGTTAAAGTCGGAGTGGGTTACGCTATGTTAGGCCGAGTAGTGAGTGGAACAGGTGAAGCATTAGATGGTCTTGGAGCTATTGAGACTACGGATTATGTGTCATTATCTGGTCAGCGCATTAATCCATTAAGTCGTCACCCGATTAATGAACCGTTGGATGTTGGGGTTAAGGCGATAAATGGTTTATTGACATTAGGTAAAGGCCAACGAATCGGTTTGATGGCTGGAACAGGGGTCGGTAAAAGCGTACTACTTGGTATGATGACCCGTTTTACCGATGCAGATGTGGTTGTGGTTGGGCTTGTTGGTGAGCGTGGTCGAGAAGTGAATGAGTTTGTTAGAAATAACTTAGGTGAAGAAGGTTTGAAGCGCTCTGTAGTTGTCGCTACGCCTGCGGATGATCCTCCTCTTATGCGATTACATGGTGCTATGTTAGCAACGGCTATAGCAGAATATTTTAGAGAACAAGGCAAAAATGTACTGCTTTTAATGGATTCATTAACCCGATTTGCTCAAGCACAGCGTGAGATTGCTTTGGCGGTTGGTGAACCACCTGCCAGTAAAGGTTATCCGCCATCCGTTTTTGCAAAACTTCCACAATTGGTTGAGCGTGCTGGAAATGGAAAAATGGGTGGTGGTTCAATAACCGCTATCTACACGGTTTTAGCAGAAGGGGATGATCAATCTGACCCTATTGTGGATTCAGCTCGTGGTGTTTTGGATGGACATATTGTGCTCTCAAGGGAGATTGCAGATAGTGGGCGTTATCCAGCCATAGATGTTGAGTCATCGATTAGCCGAGTTATGGTTGATATTGTTTCTGATGAGCAATTAAGTTTAGCCAGAAAGTTTAAGAACCTCTATTCAACCTACCAGCAAAATCACGATTTAATTAGTGTTGGTGCTTATCGGAGAGGGGCCGACCCTGTTATAGATGAGTCTATAGCCAAACATCCTGCATTAAACAGTTATTTATCTCAGGGGATTCATGAGCACTTTTCTGTTGAGCAGTCATTAGAAAGTTTGAAAGCAACATTGAGTTAGTTTTTTATTGAAAGCAGTAAGATTTAGTTGCTGTGTTTTCAAAGTTTTCCTTCGGCAAATGGAACAGTTTTGTGTCACGTAGATTACAAAGAGTAAGAAAAATCGTTGAACTTGCTGAAGTCGAATTAGATCAGGCCGCGCAAACCTATGCTTATATGCAATCTAAATTGGCTGATGCGAAACAGCAACTTGAATCCTTGCAGTCATACTGTGACGAATATGCTAAAAAGCCCAGTTCAGTGAATAGTATCTCTCCAATACAGTTGCAAACCTATAATGCCTTTTCAGATAAACTGAGCCAAGCACTCGTTGCACAACGAAATCAAGTTGAAGAGTCTGAAAAAATGCAAAGTCTTGCTAAAGATAATTGGATAGAAAAGCGTGCCAGAGTTAAGTCTTTGGAGGCTCTTTTAAAACGTATTAGCAATAACGAACAAGCGCAAATAAACCGGCAAGAACAGCGTATGTTAGATGAGCTGTCAGCGCAAAAATACATTCAAAATAAAAATAATTCTGGGTAGTTCTCTTTTCTGTTTATGCAGATTTTAAATGTTGGGCATGTATATTGCTTTTCTGAAACTACAATTCACAGTCAAGATAAGAGATGAATATGCTTATAAATGCCAAATCTTCACATGTTGAACAACCTTTTCAAGCTGTTGATATGACGGATAGTGGGCAAGGGTTGCCACAAAGTGCAAAGTTTTCAGAACTTTTTGCCTCAATGTTCAATGGTGTAAAAGGTAAAGAATTAAGCGCTGATAAGTCAGTTGTGCAGTTAGATGAAGAGTCAAACCTGCTTCTTACAGCTTCTTTGAATGATAGTTTAGAAGGGGCTGTGTTACCTGCTTCAGGCCTTGCTTTAGTTACAGAAATGGATGTGAACGTCCTTAATGATGTTTCTGATATGGCAATTGCAAAGTTACCAGGCCTGGTAACTCTGCAAGAGAAGGTTTTATCCTCTGGTTCTGAGGTGGGTCAGAATTCTTTGACTTTATCAGATTCAAATATTATGGGTGTAGTGAGTAAAGTGCTGGAAAATCAGGGGGAAATGCCAAAAATTCCTTTATCTGATGATCAAGTGGCTGTATCTGAAAAGATGCTGTCTGATCCATACCTCTCAGCTATGAACAGTGTTCATGAGAATGGTGAGTTGATTGAGTCTGTGAGTAGCTTGGAGGGTGGGCACGATATTAATGTCAACTATAAAGTGGATGATGGCTCTATAGATATAGACGTTGCAAAGCCAGTTAATCAAGTTGGTGAGACTGTAATCGATGGACAAGAAGAATTTGTTCAAGCAGGTTTGGTGAATAATCAAAATGTCGCTGTTAATAGTCAGGGAATGACGAATGTAACTTCGGCTCATGGCCAAACAGCTGTGAGCGTGCCTCCTGGGAATACTCAATCATCGGTTGTAAGTTCATCGACTCACTCTAGTTCAGCCACACAATGGAGTAGCTCTGGTAGTGAAATGGCTCAGTCATCAAATCCTTCGCAAAACAGTGCACAAAGCAATAGTCAAAATAATCCACAACAGTCGTTTTCAAGTCCTCAGCAATCTATGCAGTTTAAAGAACAGAGAGCCCAAAATCTTGAGCAAAAAATGATTGTTAATACAGTTGATGAATCGCTTTCAAAAGTAGAATCTAAAGATGGCTTGCTGGGTGTAGACATGCTTTCAACAGAGCGGCGTGGGCAATTACCACTTGGGCTACAAACAATAGTAGTGCCTGTTAAGTCTCCACAGTGGGGACAAGCTTTAGGGCAACGTGTTGTTTTTATGGCGAATAACCAAGTGCAACAAGCGCAAATTACTTTGAATCCTGAGAAACTTGGCCCAGTTCAGGTAAAGTTACATATGGATAAAGAACAACAAATGCATGTCACAATGAACGCCCAGCACCTAACAACGCGTGAAGCCATGGAAAGTGCTTTACCTCGTTTGAGAGAGATGCTTGAACAATCTGGTATTAATCTGGCTTCGGTTGATATTGGCGAGCATTCCAATTTTTCTCAAAATAAAGAGGGTAGTGCTGGCGGCAATTCAATGTCATTACCCCAAGATGAAAGTGACATCGAATTATCTGAAAACACCATGACTCAAAATGCTATCACAACCGATAATATTGTCGATTTTTACGCTTAGGAGCGAGAGATGAAATTTGTAAAAAGTATTTCTGTATTGTTGAGCTTAGGCGTTACCAACGCTTATGCGGGTTCTGAAATTGCTGGAATTCCAACGGTTGGCTTTGTCATGATGGCAATGGTGGTTGCAGGTGTAATTACTGGGGCATTGGTTTATTTAATGATGTGTAACAAATCTGGTGCTTGTGATCAAACAGAGGTTGTTGACTCACTTCGAAAAATTATCGGTGAAAAAGATTTAGCTACGACAGTAAGTGTGGCAAACGCCGATCCTAAATTAACCAGTGCCTTAAATGATCTTTTAGAACTTGCCTCAAGTCAGGTTACAAAAGAGATGATTGAAAAATCTACTGCAGAATCGAAGGTTGCTGACTTAGAAAGTCAAATGGAAGAATTGAATGAAACGCTAGCCGCATGTTATGCGCAGCAACATGAGATGCCTGCGGCAGTTACGGCATTTGATAATAGTGAATTACTTCTATTGTCACAAAAATTGGCTTCTAAGCTTCAAGCACTTAATGCTGGTTCTTCTGAAGGTATGGAATCAGCTGGCAACGTTATTTCTGAAGTCAGTGGTTTAACCGATGAGGTGATTCATGCTTCAGGCGTTATTAAACGCTTAGAAGAAGACAGTAGTAATATCGGAACGGTATTGGTGTTAATTAGAGATATTGCGGAGCAAACTAATTTGTTAGCGTTAAATGCGGCGATTGAGGCTGCACGAGCGGGTGAGCATGGCCGAGGTTTTGCCGTCGTGGCGGATGAGGTTAGAATATTGGCTGGTAAAACTCAGCAGGCGACAACTGAAATACAAAGTATTATTGAAGAATTACAGCAGCGTGCACGAAATGCGGTTCAGGTAATGGAGAGTGGGCAGAACCGAGTCGGTTCAACACAAGAGCAAGCAGGCCGTGTTAATGAGATATTTAATGGTATTGTCGCAGACCTTTCTGAGTTAAAATCTGCGCAGGAAGAATTATCCAGTGTGATTCAACGCAGTTAATTAGAAAAAAAACATAATTATAAGCACCAAAAAGTAGGAAAAAATAAATGAAGGCAATAGTCGGTACACTTGTTGTAATCGGTACCCTATTGGGTGGTTACTTACCACACGGTAGTATAGGTATCATGATTCAACCACTAGAGATGGTTATTATCTGTGGTGGTGCATTGGGTGCTTATATTATTGCAAACCCAGGTTGGGTTGTTAAAGCAGGTTTTGGAAAAAGTCTCGGGCTTGCTAAGCCTCATCATGTAAACAAAGAGTTGTTTATGGAATTATTGGGGTTGATGTTTAAAATCTTTAACAAGGCACGTAGAGAAGGTTTAATGTCAATTGAGGCAGATGTAGAAGACCCGCATTCAAGTGAGCTTTTTAATAGTGCGCCAAAGGTGGCTGCTGATCATCATGCGATTGACTTTATTTGTGATTACTTAAGACTAATGATTAGTGGCGCGAGTAACCCTTATCAGTTAGAAGATTTAATGATTCTTGAGCTTGATGCTCACCACCATGAAGCGATGATGCCGAGTGCAGCGATTGGTAAAGTTTCAGAGGCGCTACCTGCATTTGGTATTGTTGCTGCGGTATTAGGGATTGTCATTACCATGAGTTACCTTGATGCAGGACCAATGGAGATTGCTCACCATATGTCGGTAGCTCTAGTGGGTACTTTTTTGGGTATCTTGATTGCTTACGGATTTATTGCTCCTATTTCATCTGAATTAGCCAACCGAGCAGAGGCGGAGGGTGCTTTTTTTGGCGTGATTAAAACCTGTTTAATGGCTAATTTAAACGGTTATGCACCACAGGTTGCGGTTGAGTTTGGTCGTAAAGCGGTACCTAGTCATGAACGTCCTACATTTACGGAAGTTGATGAATTTTTACAAAGTCAAAAATAATTGCAAAATAAGATAATCGAATCGTTATGAGTGATGAACAATCCATAATCATAAAACGTTTAAATAAGTGTCCACACTCAGCACATGGTGGGGCATGGAAAATTGCCTTTGCCGATTTTATGACGGCAACAGCAGCATTTTTCTTGATGTTATGGGTTTTGGGTGGAACAAATGATGAAGAGATGAAGGCGATGGCTGAATTCTTTAGAGATCCAACCGTCATTGAGTCCTCTCCAATGTCTTTGGTTGAGTCAAAAGAGGCTGGACGAACATCAGATGCGATGATTGATATGGGAGGTTTTAAAGACTCGCCAAAAGGTCAAGAAGGTAATGAAGACGGTTCAGGAAAGGCTGAAGAAAAAGCTCAGATGGAGGCGATGAAGCTTGAATTGGAAAAGCAAATTGCTGAGAGTGATTCTTTAAGTCAGTTAAAAGAACAGTTGAAGATTGATGTAACCCCCAATGGTTTGCAAGTACAAATTTTAGATGATCGAAAGCGTCCAATGTTTGGGTCGGGGGTTGATTTACCAAAAGAGTATGCGTCAAAGCTATTGCAAGAAGTGGGTAAGGTCTTGGCAACGACCAATAATAAGATCAGTATTGCTGGCCATACCGATTCTTCTGGTTATCATAATAGCTCTGAATATACTAACTGGGAGTTGTCTGCAGATAGAGCAAACGCAGCGAGACGTTTACTTCTTAAAGGGGGAGTAAATAGCAATCAAATTGCCCAAGCGGTAGGAATGTCTGATACCGTGCCGTTTGATAAAGAAAATCCGTATAATCCCAGAAATAGAAGAATTAGTATTATTGTTTTGAATAAAGAGGCCGAAGAGCGATTACGTAGTTTAAGTGATGCTCCCGAGGCAGAAGACTTAAATAAACAACTGCAACTGACACCTTATTAATTTAATGAGAAGGAAGGATAACCATGTCTGAAGAAGAAGTAAAAGAAGAAAAAAAGAGCGGTGGTAAAGGACTGATAATTGTCCTACTTGTTGTGGTAATTCTTCTTTTAGTGGGAATTGGGGTGATGGCGTTTTTATTGCTAAGTGGTGATAAACACTCCGATGATACATCAGCTGGTACTGAAATGCATGCTTCTGCAGAACACGGCTCAGACGATGATCATGGAGAGGGTGATAGCGATAGCCACGCTAAAGAATATTCTTCTAAATATAAGCAGTTTGAACCACCTGCTCCAGAAGCGCCGCCAAGTTACTTTACGATGGATAAGTTTGTCGTTAACTTTTATGGAGATGGTCAAGCGAAGTTTTTAGCCGTGGATTTAAAATTTATGTCATATTATTCACAATTAGTAAGTGACACGGGTGAAATGGAGCATTTGCGCCCCATTCTAAAAAATGATATTGAACGCCTCCTAAGAAACCAACATTACAATGAGTTAACGAAACCTGATGGTCCTGATAAATTGCGTGCCGAGATTTTGGACGTTACACGTAAAGTGTTAGAAAAACACAATATTTATCCAGATTTATTAGAAGATGTTTACATGACTCGTTTTGTCATGCAGTAAGGCGATTTAAATGGATGATATTCTAAGTCAAGATGAAGTTGATGCCCTATTAAAAGGGATGGGTGGCGGCGATGTTGAAACTGAAGGTGATGATACTTCAGGAGGACAGAGTGCCAAAGTCTATGACTTCACAAATCAGGAACGAATTGTTCGTGGGCGTCTGCCTGCCTTAGATATTATTAATGAACGTTTTGCACGAGGGTTTCAGCGCCATTTCAATGAGATGATTATGGCGAGTGTAGAAGTGACTGCGGGTGAAGTTAAAATCATTAAAATGATTGATTACTTACGTAATTTATTTGTACCTACCAGTTTAAATATTTATCGAATCAATCCATTAAACGGGGTTTCTTTATTTACCCTAGACTCAAAACTCATTTTTACAGCTGTAGATATTTATTTTGGTGGAACAGGATTGTTACCATTCAAAATTGAAGGGCGAGAATATACTCCCGTTGAGATGAGTATGGTTAGAAGTATTCTTGATATCACTTCAGAAAACATGCGTAAAGCATGGGGGCCTGTTATGGATATCGAAATAGAGTACATGCACTCTGAAATGAATCCAAAATTTGCTGGTATTGTTGATCCAACAGATATGATTGTAGTCAGCCCAATCAATGTTCGTTTTGAAGGGGTTGAAGGTCGTGTTGATATTGTTATGCCTTATGCCATGCTTGAGCCTGTTCGTGACAAGCTTGAAGAGGGGATGCAGAACCTTCAAGGCGAAAGTGATAACCGTTGGTCAAGAACCCTCAAAGAGGAAGCCAAAAACATTGAAATTGATTTGAGTGTAAGCTTGGCTGAGTTAAAAATGAATGTTGATGACTTACTGAAAATGGAAAAGGGCGATATCATTCCGTTAGAAATGCCTAAACGAGTCACCGTTAAAGCAGAAAATATTGCCATAATGCGCGGTAAACTTGGTGAAAGCCATGACAAAAAAGCCGTAAAAATAGAAGAAATTTTACGTCACCCCGCTTATCAAGAGCGAACGATAGAGAATGTTAAGGAGTGGTACGATGAGTGATGAAGATGATTTAAGTGCGTGGGGAGACGCCTTAGCGGAACAAGCTGATGCTGAAGGGAGTTCGGCTGACGCTGATTGGGGAGATGCTTTAGCTGAACAGACTACAGCAGAAGCGATGGGCGCTGAATCAATCAGTTCTGCTGCATTTGACGAGCTAAATGCAGAGCGCGGTAATAGCAAAGATAAAGTGGATTTAGATGTCCTAATGGACATTCCTGTAACCCTTCAGCTGGAGATTGGTAGAGCAAAAGTCTCTATTCGTAACTTGCTTTCTTATACTCAGGGTTCAGTTGTAGAAATGGATCGTCTTGCTGGTGAACCGTTAGATCTATTAGTTAATGGCACTTTAATCGCACATGGTGAAGTTGTGGTAATTAATGATAAGTTTGGTGTTCGCTTGACGGATGTAGTGAGTCCTCAAGAACGAATTAAGAAGCTAAAATAATCTTATGAGTTTAATGAAGCAGGCCTGGTTAACAGGCTTTTTATTTCTACAGTCTGCATGGGTAGCTGCTGAAACTAAAAGCGCTGAGATTGGAGAAAAGGTTACTCAGCCCAGTGAATACTTTGGGCAGATTGTCTTGTCTTTGGTTTTAGTTTTACTTATTATTTTTGTCTCCGCTTGGTTGCTAAGGCGTTATGGTAGGTTTCCAGGGGTCGCTGATGGTAATCTTAAAGTTCTTGGTGCTTTGTCAGTTGGACAAAGAGAGCGCATTTTACTGTTACAAGTGGGACAAGAACAAATCCTTGTTGGAGTCACCTCTAATCGAATCAGTCGGTTACATCAGCTTGAAGAACCTATTAAAGTACAGGATAATGTCCCTGTATCCAGCCAATTTTCGCAAAGGCTTCAAGAAGCCATAAAATCTAAGGGAAAGAGCCAGCAGCCTCGTGAAGATAATTAAATCATCTCTCTTTTTTATACTCGCTTTCTTTCCTATTTTATCTTGGGCTATGCCAGGTATCCCCGCGTTTACAGTTGAAACGGATGCGACAGGCAATCAGGATTACACCTTAACAATACAGATTCTGTTATTGATGACGGGGCTGACGTTGCTTCCAGCTGCCTTAATTGCAACGACCTCTTTTTTAAGGATTGTTATTGTTTTAGCTTTACTGAGACAGGCTCTGGGTACGATGCAAACGCCTTCAAACCAAGTGTTAATTGGTTTATCACTGTTTTTAACTTTATTTATTATGACACCTGTATTAGATAAGGTATATGACACGGCTGTAGCCCCTTACCTTGAAGAAGAGATTCAATTCCAAAAGGCCGTGGAGCTAGGTGCAATCCCTATGCATCAATTTATGCTGCAACAAACCAGAGAGGATGATTTAGGTATGTTTGCAGAAATGGCGGATGTCACTTTAACGGATCCACAAAATGTGCCATTTAAAGTCTTGATTCCTGCTTTTATGACCAGTGAATTAAAAACCGCTTTTCAGATTGGTTTTATGCTGTTCATTCCATTTTTAATTATTGACCTTGTTGTAGCAAGTTTATTGATGTCTATGGGGATGATGATGTTATCTCCCATGATTATCTCTTTACCTTTTAAACTTATGCTGTTTGTCCTTATTGATGGTTGGGCATTAGTCGTGGGTACTTTGGCAAATAGTTTTGTTGTGCCTGGGGGGATATGATGCAAGAAGAATTCGTTTTAACATTAGGGCAGCGAATGCTAGAAGTGACGGCAATGTTAGCCGCTCCGCTTTTAATTCCTGCACTCTTGATTGGTTTGCTGGTAGGTATGTTTCAAGCAGCAACACAAATTAATGAGATGACCTTAAGTTTTATACCTAAGTTAGCCATTGTGGGTATCGCTTTAGTTGTAGCAGGGCCTTGGATGTTAACAACGTTAATTTCGTTTACCCGAGAGTTGTATCAAAATATTCCAGCCTTAATCGGTTAGTGTCATGTCATTTAACTATCCAGAATTTTTACAGCTGGTTGGTTTGTACTTCTACCCATTTGTAAGAATTGGTGCAATGCTCTCTATTATTCCTTTGTACGGACTTAGGTCTGTTCCTGTACGTTCTAGAGTTATTTTAACCTTTTTTTTAACACTCGTTATTGCGCCATCTCTCTCAATGCCACCTCCTGTTGATCCATTTACTTGGCAAGGTGTTCTATATATTTTGCAGCAGATGTTAATCGGTTTGGCAATGGGGCTGGTGTTTTTGGTTGTTTTTCAGGCTTTTGTTATTGCGGGGCATTTAATCTCAATGGGAATGGGTTTGGCCTTTGCGCAAATGGTTGATCCTGGAACGGGGGTTAACTCACCAGTTGTTTCTCAGTATTTTACCATTGTCGTGACGCTACTGTTTTTAGCTTTAAATGGTCATCTATTAGTCATTCAGGTAATGGCGGATAGCTTTGAATACCTGCCAATAGGCATACACTTTTTTAATACAGATAGTTTGTGGTTGTTGGTAGAATTTGGTAGTTATATGTTTACTGCTGGGGTGTTGGTTGCTTTGCCAGCAATAACCGCTTTATTATTGATTAACGTCTCTTTTGGCGTGGTCACACGAGCAGCCCCCTCGTTAAATATCTTTGCGGTTGGTTTTCCTGTTACCCTGTTAGCAGGCCTGGTAATGTTGTCGCTAACAACGCCAATTGTTTTACCACACCTTCAAGAGTTAATTCATCGCGCTGTCGATGTTATTAGTCAGTTGCGTTTAACGGAGTAAGTCATGGCTGAAAATGCTGACGGCAGTGAAAAATCCGAAGAACCTACCCAGAAAAAATTGGATGATGCTCGAGATAAAGGGCAGATACCACGTTCAAAAGAATTAACCACCTTGTTGATTACCTTATCAGCGGCCATATTTATGCTGCTATATGGTGGGGCAATGATGCAAGATTTTATTGATATGATGATTAAGGGCATTAGTTTTGATCGTGATATTGCTTTCGATACTCAAAAAATGTTTGATTTAATTATCGCGTTGATTATCAAAGCGATTTATCTGATGTTACCGTTCATTTTAGTCATGATGTTTATTGCGTTAGTTTCTCCTATATTGTTGGGTGGTTGGGCTTTTAGTGCCAAAGCCTTAGCGCCAAAAGCCAGTAAGTTAAACCCAATATCAGGCATTAAGCGCATGTTTTCTGTTAAAGCGTTGTTAGAGTTATTGAAAGCCTTTGCTAAGTTCAGCTTGGTAATGGCTATGGCAACCTATTTTTTATACTTCACTTTTGCTGAAGTTTTAGTTCTGGGGATTGAGCCTCTGAAGTTTGCCATGGCGCATTCGGGAAGTTTAATTGTTCAGGCGTTTATTTTTGTCAGTTTATCGTTATTAATTGTGGCAGCAATCGATGTCCCTTTTCAACTTTGGGATCATAATAAACAGCTCAAAATGACTAAGCAAGAAGTGAAAGAGGAGTACAAACAACAAGAGGGTAATCCAGAGGTAAAAGGCCGTATTAGACAGGTTCAAAGAGAGATGTCCCAACGTAGAATGATGCAAAAGGTGCCAGAAGCCGATGTCATTATTACCAACCCCACACATTTTGCCGTGGCGCTTAAATACGACCCTGAAAGCATGCAGGAACCTATGGTTTTAGCTATGGGGGTAGACTTTATGGCCGCACAGATTAGAACGATTGCAAAAGAGAATAATATTAGCATTGTAGAAGCGCCACCTTTAGCAAGGGCTTTATACTATAATGCAGAAATAGATCGTCCTATACCATACGATTTATTTAAAGCCGTTGCCTCTGTACTCGCTTACATTTATCAGCTTAAAGAGATGGGAAAGGCCGACGAAGTGGATTTTGCTCGTTTGCCGATACCTCCTGAGATGAAAACGGAATGATAAATTTAAATCATAATACTTTTGGTTATTTACTCAATTAATGAACTTTACTCAATTACTCAATAAAGCAAAACAGAGCATGGCTAGCAGCTTGGGTGTACCAATTGCTGTGCTGGCTCTATTGGGTATGGTTACAATACCGCTCCCTCCTTTTTTACTTGATATATTCTTTACCTTCAATATTGCACTTTCTCTTGTGGTATTAATGGTTACCTTGTATGCCAAAAGACCTTTGGATTTTGCTGTTTTTCCAACCATTATTTTACTGGCAACCTTATTTAGGCTTTCTCTTAATATCGCCTCAACCAGGGTTATTCTTTTAGAGGGGCACACAGGGGGAGCTTCAGCAGGGGAAGTCATTGCCGCTTTTGGTGAGTTTGTAATTGGTGGAAATTATGCGGTAGGTTTAGTCGTCTTTGCGATATTGGTTGTTATTAACTTTGTGGTTATAACGAAAGGGGCTGGGCGAGTTGCAGAAGTCAGCGCACGATTTACTTTGGATTCCATGCCAGGTAAACAGATGGCCATTGATGCCGATTTAAATGCTGGCCTAATTACGCAAGAGGAAGCGCAAGTCAGACGTGCTGAAATTGCGACTGAGGCAGAATTTTATGGTTCGATGGATGGGGCAAGTAAATTTGTTCGTGGTGACGCCATCGCTGGAATTATTATATTATTCATTAACTTGATTGGTGGGTTTGCGATAGGTGTCGGGCAGCACGACCTCTCATTCAGTAATGCTGCCCAGGTTTATACCATCTTGACGTTAGGTGATGGGCTTGTCGCTCAAATTCCAGCCTTATTACTCTCTACTGCCACAGCCATTATTGTGACCCGTGTTACAGGTGGTGATAAAAAAGACATGGGTGAGCAGATTCAGTTACAGATGTTTGCTAACCCAAAAGCTTTAGGAACGGCAGCAGGGATTGTTGGATTTTTAGGGTTAATACCAGGTATGCCAAACTTCGCATTTCTAGCTTTCGCAAGTGTGGCTGGAGGTGGAGCTTATCTTATCCATAAACAGAAAAAAGAGGGGTTGCAGACTGAGCCTATTGAAATCCCAGAAGAAGTTGAATCAAAACCTGCCGACTTAAGTTGGGACGATGTTCAATCGGTAGATGTGCTAGGTTTAGAAGTCGGTTACCGACTAATTCCGATGGTAGATCAAGCTCAAAATGGCCAATTATTAGATCGAGTTAAAGGGGTACGACGTAAAGTTTCACAAGAACTGGGCTTTTTAGTACCTCCTGTTCATATTCGTGATAATTTAGATTTAAAACCTAATCAATACCGAGTGATGTTGATGGGCGTTCCAGCAGGTGATGGAGAGGTATTCCCTGAACGTGAGCTTGCCATTAATCCTGGGCAAGTGTTTGGAGAAATCGCAGGAACGGTAACCAAAGATCCAACTTTTGGACTTGATGCCGTTTGGATTGCTCCTTCTGATCAAGACCAAGCTCAGGCGCTTGGTTATACGGTTGTTGACTCAAGCACGGTTGTAGCAACCCATGTTAGTCAGCTTATTCAAGATTATGCTTTTGAATTACTTGGGCATGATGAGGTTCAGCAACTATTAGATAAAGTAAAAAACGCCTCTCCAAAATTAGTAACAGAGCTTGTGCCTGACAAGTTATCACTTGCGACTTTAGTTAAAGTATTACAGAATCTTTTGCGGGAGAAGGTTTCAATTCGCGATATGCGTACCATTTTAGAAACCTTAACTAAGCAGTCTGGTCAGACACAAGATGCCGCTGACTTAACGATTCACGTACGTACCGCTTTAGGACGTTCCATTATTCAAGACATCGTTGGTCAAGATGAAGAGTTAAAAGTCATTACTTTGGACCCTAGCTTGGAACAGATATTGCTCCAAGCAACTCAAGGCGCGCCAGAAGGTCAGCTCGCGATTGAACCAGGCCTGGCAGAAAGATTGCACGGCACGCTAAAAGAAGAATCGCAGAAAATGGAAATGTCTGGCCAATCCGCTGTATTGCTGGTTGCTCCGCAAATTAGAGCGCAATTGGCAAGACTGTTTAGGTATAGTTTGCCAACTCTGTATATTTTAGCGTATTCTGAGGTGCCAGAAAATCGACAGATCAGTGTAGTCGCAAGCGTAGGTCAGGGAGGATAACTTGAAAATAAAGCGTTATTTTGCACCTAATATGCGCCAGGCGATGAATCTCGTGAGGGACGAACATGGCGATGATGCTGTGATTTTGTCTACAAAAGATACAGAGGATGGTGTTGAGATTGTCGCGGCATTAGACCCTGATTCGAATCAGTCTAACCAAGAGAAGTCTAAAACGCAGGGGAGTTCTTATCACTCCCCAGAGATGTCAAACACACAGTTTAATTCCTCACCTCAACAAGCGAGCCCCGAGTTAGGCAATATGGCAGAAGAGTTAAAGGCTGTTCGTGCCTTGCTTGAAAATCAATTGTCAGGTCTTGCTTGGAATCAGGCAGAACAAAATGATCCTGCAAGAATTGAGTTGATTAAACGTTTAGTTAAGCTGGGAGTTGGCTGGAATTTAAGTGAAAAGTTAGTCAATGCTCTACCTGTAGTGAATCAACAGGCCTGGTCAACTATATTGGCAGAAATGGAGAGTCAAATTCCTGTTTTGGAAAGGGATATGATCGACCGAGGTGGGATTTTTGCTTTAGTTGGCCCAACGGGTGTTGGTAAAACAACGACTATAGCAAAAATTGCTAGTCGTTTTGTGATGCGAAACAGCCCAAACGAGCTGGCTCTGATTACAACGGACTGTTATAAGATTGGGGCTCAGGCGCAATTAAAAACATTTGCAGAATTGATTAATGTTCCTGTTCATGTCGCTAAAACGCAAGGAGAGTTATATGCATTGCTTGCATCCTTAGCGAATAAAAAATTAATTTTGATTGACACGGCTGGCATGAGTCAAAGGGATTTACAGCTTTCTCAACAAGTGACTTCAGGACATGAAGGAGTGACCACCGTCAGGAATTATTTAGTTATGTCGGCAGCAACACAGTTATCTGTTATGAAAGATATAGTAAAATCATTTAACCAGATTGTATTAACAGGTTGTATCTTGACCAAAGTGGATGAAGCCTTACAATTAGGTAATGTGCTGACAGTATTAATTGAAGAACAATTGCCGATTGCCTATTTATCGAATGGGCAAAGAGTACCAGAGGACCTAGAATCTGTGAGAACCAGAGAATTTATTGATCGAGTGATTGTACTAGGTCAGCAAAATACAGAAAGTAATCAAAATGAGCAAGCCTTTCGTTTAGGATTAGGTAAGGAGATTTCAAGTGCTCAATGATCAAGCAGCAGGATTACGTGCAATGCATGCCAATAAAACACCTACACATGAAAAGCCCCAACAGCCTGTTAGAGTGATTGCCGTCGCCAGTGGTAAAGGGGGAGTGGGTAAAACGAATGTTTCTGTGAACTTAGGTGTGTCACTATCAAAGCTTGGTAATAGAGTTTTGTTAATGGATGCCGATATGGGGCTGGCAAACGTAGATATTATGTTAGGCCTGCAAACGAAATATAATTTATCTCATGTGCTAGATGGTGAAAAAACATTACAAGAAGTGATTGTTGAAGGCCCAGGTGGTTTGAAAATTATTCCAGCGGCCTCAGGGGTTCGCAGAATGGCACAACTGAGTGCCATGGAAAATGCGGGTATTATTAATGCCTTTTCTGAATTGAATGGTGAACTTGATATTTTAATTGTTGATACTGCTGCAGGTATTGCGGATAGCGTGGTTAGTTTTTGCCGAGCCGCTCAAGAAGTGGTCGTTGTAGTGACTGATGAGCCCGCTTCTATTACGGATGCTTACGCATTAGTTAAGGTGTTAAGTCGTGACTACCAACTCACACAGTTCAGACTTCTAGCGAATATGAGTCGCTCTCCTGCGCATGGTAGGCAGCTTTATGAAAAGTTTGCAAAAGTGTGTGAGCAGTTTTTAGATGTCAGTATTGATTATCTTGGAACGGTGCCTTTTGATCATGATTTGCGAGAAGCTGTCCAGAGGCAAATTCCCGTTACCGTATATAAGCCAAATAGCGATGCAGCACAATCGTTTAAAAGTATGGCGCAACAAATACAAAGATGGCCAATTCCAAGAGGCGTAACGGGTTACTTACAATTTTTTGTTGAAAACTTGTTTAATTCTGGGCGTTAAGACGTCAATAAAGGGTGAAATAGAGAATGAGCGGTACACACGTTTATGAGCAAGTCCAAAAGCAGTCGAGTAATGAATTACTTGATTTAGAATCGTATTTGCCTCTAGTAAAGCGTATAGCCTATCATTTAAAAGGGCGTTTACCTGATAGTGTTTTTGTTGATGACTTAATCCAATCAGGTATTATCGGCTTGATTGAAGCGATGCAGAAATTCAATGCCAATCAAGGGGCAAGTTTTGAAACTTACGCGGGAATTCGCATTCGTGGGGCGATGCTTGACGAAATTAGAAAGGGGGATTGGACTCCGCGCTCAGTGCATCGTAAATCCCGTGAAGTCAGTGATGCAATCCATCGTGTAGAAGTGAAAGTCGGGCGAGAAGCTCGGGATGAAGAAATCGCTATCGAGATGGGGGTCGAAATTGAACAGTACTACCATATCTTACAAGATACAAGTTCTGCGCAACTCCTATCTATTGATGAACCAGACCATGAAGAGCTTTCCGAAGGCAAAATTATTGGGGGAAGCCAAACACCTTTTGCAGAGCTTTCAGAAAGTGGTTTTCAACAGGCCTTAGCCTCTGAGATAGGTAATCTTCCAGAAAAAGAAAAACTGGTAATGGCTCTATATTATGATGAAGAGTTAAATCTTAAAGAGATTGGCGAAGTGTTAGAAGTCAGTGAATCAAGAGTGAGTCAAATACATAGCCAGGCAATTAAACGAATTCGTTCTAGAATGGTAAATTGGTTGTAAGAGAATATTGGAAATGTGTTTTTTGAAATGGCGGGTTCATTGTGCAGATTAACCAAGGTATGAAAATTCTTGTTGTGGATGATTTTTCTACAATGCGTACCATTGTTAAAGACTTGCTACGAGAGTTGGGTTTTAGCCATTTTGAAGAAGCAGAAGATGGCGTTAAAGCATGGGCTATGATTCAGACAGCCCATTATGACTTTATTGTTTGTGACTGGAATATGCCTAATATGACGGGTTTGGAACTTTTAAAAAAAGTGCGTAACGAACCTTCTGTAAAAAACACGCCTTTTTTGTTAATCAGTGCAGAAGCTAAAAGATCACAAATTATTGAAGCCACTGAAGCAGGTGTAGATGATTACATTGTTAAACCCTTTACGGCCGCTACCCTAAATGAAAAAATTTACGCTATTTTTGAACGGATTTCAGCACAGTCTTTGTGAATATTGTTGTTGAAATTTCGAATTAAATCAAAAAGCTCATTACTGAATAACCTCAGTAATTGGGCTTTTTTTGTAGTTGTTTATAAGGAAGTTATTAATGAATAAAGCATCTCAAATCAATATTCAGCAAGCTAAGGCCTTGGTCGAAGCTCTAGAAGAAAATAATCATAAAAAAACAATACAAATTATTGATGAGATGACCCAAATTCGGGAATCAGAGCTCTTTCAGCAACTAAGTGCTTTGACGGACAACTTACATTTAACTTTAGATCATATTGATGATAATGCACTTTTTATGCAAACCAAGCATGATATTCCTGATGCAACTGAGCGTTTAGAGTACGTTATTCAAACGACTGAACAAGCGAGTAATCAGACTTTAGATACCGCTGAAGAAGCTTTACAGCATTTGGATAGTGTTCAGACGCTATTAAAAGCAGAGGTGTCTGCAGAAGAGATTGATGTAATCAAACATGAGGTAGCGAAAGTAAGCGAAAATTTAACAAATATCATGCTTGCACAGTCATACCAAGACTTAACAGGCCAGGTATTAAACAGGGTGATTTTTGTTATTAGTTCTTTAGAGCAAAGTTTGATTCAGTTAATCGAAAACTCTGGTCATGATTATCATGCTATTCCTGATAGGGTATTGAGTGAGCAGGAGCAGAAATCAAAAGAAATGCACGGTGTTGGGCCTAATGTTACTCAAAATTCTAAAAAAGACATTGTGGAATCACAAGAAGATATTGATGATCTACTGAGTGATTTAGGCATTTAAGATTTACTAGCGTTTATTTGAGCTTCTTAGTAAGTTTTTAATTTTGTTCCTGGCATAAGGATTGCTTTGTTTATGTTATTAAATTCCGTGTTAATTTTATAAGACGGTATAGATAACGACCAAGAGGTGAAACTGTGGATGAAGAAATTTTACAAGACTTTTTAGTTGAAGCATCAGAGTTGGTCGATCAACTAAATGGGCAGTTAGTCGATTTGGAACATTCACCTACTGATTCTGATCTGCTTAATGCAGTGTTTAGAGGTTTTCATACTGTTAAAGGTGGTGCTGGTTTCTTAGGTATTACACCTCTTATTGAAGTTTGTCACCGAGCAGAAAACGTATTTGATAAAATTCGAAATGGTGATGTAAGTTACGATGCGGTTGCAGCAGATGTGATTTTGCGCGCTTTTGATGTTATTAGTGACTCAATTGATTTGCTGAATGATGGTGAAAGAGAGTTACCTGAAAATAACCCGCAACTTCTTGAAGAGCTAGATGCTTTGACTAAGGGGAAGGTAATATCTCCGCCAGTTGCTGAAGAACCCCAAGAGGAGTCTCATTTGCAACTTGCTGATGGAGTCGATCCTGACGGAGATATGACAGATGAAGAGTTTGAAGCTTTATTGAATCAAAGAGATAGTCATCCTACCAGTGCTCAAGAACCTAAGCCTGAATCAGGCCTTCAACTAGCTGATGGTGTTGACCCTGATGGAGATATGACAGATGAAGAGTTTGAGGCCTTATTAAATCAAAGGGATGCTACTGGCTCCGTCGAATCAGAACTCCAGTCTTCACCAGGCTTATCGCTAGATGAAAGCCTTGATCCTGATGGCGATATGACAGATGATGAGTTTGAAGCTTTACTTAATCAGCGTGATGTTTTAGAAAGTGAGATTAATGGTTCACCAGTATCTATACCTGAACCGATTATAGAGTTTTCACCAGATCCAGTAGCTGTTCAAAAAGCGGCTAAAGAAGCATCCGCTCCTGTAGCACAGAGTAAATCAACTAGTGCACCCAGTCCTAAAGCTCCTGCAAAAAATACAGCAGAATCTACGGTTCGTGTTGATACTAAACGTTTAGATGAAATTATGAACTTAGTGGGTGAGCTTGTTTTAGTTCGTAATCGTTTGCTAACGCTTAGAGGTGCAGAACGCAATATTGAAGAAATCTCTAACGCTGTTGGTAATCTCGATCATGTCACTACAGATTTACAAGCATCTGTGATGAAAACGCGAATGCAACCCGTTAAGAAGGTTTTTGGACGCTTCCCTCGAGTTGTGCGTGACTTAGCGAGAAAACTTGGAAAAGAGATCGATTTAGAGTTACGTGGTGAAGAAACCGATTTAGATAAAAACTTGGTCGAAGCATTAGCTGACCCCTTAGTCCACTTAGTCCGTAACTCTGTTGACCATGGTGTAGAAATGCCAGAAGAGCGTATTGCAGCAGGTAAACCTAAAAAAGGAACGGTGGTTCTTGCGGCCCAGCAAGAAGGGGATCATATATTACTATCCATTACCGATGATGGGAAAGGAATGGATCCTGATTTACTGCGTCGTAAAGCGGTAGAAAAAGGCATGATGGATGAGCTTACTGCGAATCAGTTAGATGATAAGTCTGCTTTTGAGCTTATTTTATCAGCGGGTTTCTCAACAGCTGAACAGATTAGCGACATCTCTGGTCGTGGCGTAGGGATGGATGTTGTTAAGAATATGATTACCAAGCTTAATGGTAGCATTGATATTCATTCCGTTCTGGGACAGGGAACGGAAATCAGCATTCGAGTTCCTTTGACATTGGCTATTTTACCAACACTAATGGTGTCATTTGGTAATGATAGCTATGCGATTCCATTAACGAGTGTTCAAGAAATTTTTGACTATGATGGTAGTAAAACGAACAGGATTGATGGTGCAATGATGGTACGTTTACGTAATCGAAGTGTGCCTTTGTTTTTCTTGTCAGAATGGTTGTCACCCGATGTGGTAAAAGACGATTATCGTGGAGACAAGGTTATTATCGTTTCTGTTGGTAATCAGCGTGCGGGCTTGGTCGTTGATCAAGTCAATGGTCAAGAAGAGGTTGTCATCAAGCCTTTAGGTGTAGGTCTAAAACATGTTCATGGTTATGCAGGAGCAACCATTACTGGTAATGGTAATATTGCGCTTATTTTAGATTTACCTGGTGTTGTGCAGCGTTTTCAGTAAGGAGAGTATGAATGCAATTAGTTAAAGAATCTCTTTCATCTTCTTCTCGTGGAGCGAGAGCCTTGGATGATGAGGATGAATATACTGGACCTAGTGCTCGTTGTGTCTTGTTTACATTAGAGAATGAGATTTATGGTATACAGGTTAAGAAAATCCGAGAGGTATTGAGGGTTGGCACCATCCGAAAAGTGGAAGGTTCTGATTATAATATTTTGGGTGTGATTAATGTACGTGGTGTTATTGTTACCGTCATTGATACTCGGGTTATGTATGGAATGCCCCCAAAAGAGATAAATGATTTGTCTCGAATCATTATTGTTGAGTTAGATGATGAAAAAACCGTTGGAATGTTGGTTGATTTTGTTATGGAAGTGAAAGATATTCCAGAAAATAAATTTGAAGCCTTGTCAGCCAGTAAGGACAATGCCTCTTCCTATATTCAAGGGATTGCTCATTTTGAAGATAATGTGATTATCTTGATAGAAGTAGACAATATGTTTAGTTAATCTCATCGCTGTTTATGTAGGTTTTTAAAGCCGTATCTTATGGTTAGATGTCATATTTAACTCATTAAGGTGCGGCTTTTTGCTTTAGGTTTTATTCATGAACTTGTATAAAGCCGTTTAATGTTTTACTTTTAACATCGATTACATATAGAGGAATAGAGGAGTATACAAGCGGTCGTGAGATTATTTGTTGGTGTTATCTTTGTTTTTTGTCGTTTCTGAATTGATAGGCGCGTGGTCTATTGGCGATTTTCCGCTGATTTGATAGGCAAATATGAGAACTTGAGCCACTGCTTCATAGAGTGTTTCTGGAATTTCTTGGTTAAGTTCAACTTGACTCAATAAACCAACAAGATTAGGGTCACTTTGAATTGGAATATTGTTTTTTCTAGCCGTATTGATAATCTCTTCGGCAATATATCCTCTACCTTTAGCCGTGACTTTAGGAGCGCCAGAACCTTCATATTCGAGTGATATGGCAAAGGAATCAGTGAGTGTTTTGGTTTCTTTCATATTCGTAAGAAAGGAGGGGATAAAAAAACGGCTTATAGCCGTTTTTTATAGAGAAAGTTCAGAAGCAATACCGAGTTTTTCAGCATTTAATTTCAGAGTTTCTGGTACATCTTGCCAGACCACTTTTTTACCATTCTCTACTGCTGCTTTTACTAAAACAAGCAAAGTTTGAAGGCCAGATGTATCAATGGTTTCAACGGCAGAGGCTTGAAATGTGATCTCATCTCCCATATCGTTAAACTTTTTATTTAGTTCGTTGAAGTGACCCTCAATATGGTGAATGGTTAAGTTCTCTGGAAGTTGAATGATATTACTCATATTAATTAATACCTTATTTAACGGCTTTAAACGCTAAGTAGTGCTTAAAGTACTCGGTTAATAACTGACAACAGTTTTTCTGGACTAAAAGGTTTGACAATCCAGCCTGTTGCACCCGCTTCTTTACCTTTGGTTTTCATATCACCAGAAGACTCAGTGGTTAAACATAAAATCGGAGTGAATTTAAAATTTGGCATAGCTCGAAGAGCAGTGATTAATTCAATTCCATTCATGTTAGGCATATTGATATCTGTAACAATTAAGTCAAACTGATTTTGCTGAGCTATACTTAAAGCCACAGCGCCATCTTCAGCTTCAGTTACATCATGTCCTGCTGATTTAAGGGACATGCTTACCATTTGTCTCATAGATTTAGAATCATCAACAGCTAAAATCTTTGCCATCTTAACACTCTCACTTTTCGTAAATTTATATTAGAAGTTATTAATTATTTGTTATTTATTATACAGACGACTATTCGATGTTTAAGGCTTTTTTAATTGAAGTCAAAATACCATCGTTAATTAATTGGTCAACATGCAGAACAATAACCATTTTATCTGAAACAGTGGCCAATCCATTGACATAGTCTGTATGTATTGTGCCCCCCATTTCCGGGGCGATTTGTAATTCTGATCTATTTAAGGCATAAACATCTGAAACGCCATCAACTACAAGACCGATGATTTTTTGTGCACCAGAACTGTTTACAGAGCGCACGATAATTACCACGGTTGAATCATTGTATGTGACTTCTTTTAAGCCAAAGCGTACTCGTAGATCAACAATTGGAACAACAGAACCCCTAAGGTTAATTACTCCCATAACAAAGGCAGGGGTGTTTGGTATGGCAGTTGTTTTTTCCCAACCTTTAATCTCTTGAACTCTCAATATGTCTACACCATATTCTTCATCACCCAATACAAAGCTTAAAACTTGATCGTCTGCAGATTCGTTGTTTTCAATGTTTTTTTGAATGGCATCCAAATCTTTATCCATGCTGCTATCTCTCTTTTGGTTGTTTCATGGTTTAGGGTAAGTTAACTGATTCAATTCAAAAGGTCTAGTTTTGTTGAATTAAGTTATTAAAAAATCTCTTAAAGATAGTTATGTTGAACTTTTTTGATGAAGAAGCAATAACATTGCCAAAAGAACTGTGTGGGTTTAAATTTTAATGTCAATTAGTGCTATTTTAGTAGAGCTATCAGTTTTTTTAGGTTTGTTTGGCGAGATAAGCATGGTTTTTAGATTTATTTCGTTGGACACTAATAACTCTTTTAAGATGTTAATATCGTTTTCAACAATATTTTTTAATTCTTCAGTTTCTGTCCAAATATAGCTATCAAGTTCATTTTCTTCTGAAAGCCTTAATTTAACGGATAGTAATCCTTGAGGAAGGGTCAAGTCTATATAAGCTTCCCAGTTGTCCTTATCTTCTTGCTTGTTTTGTCTAATTTCAATCTGATCGTTGTCCGCTTTTTTGTCTCTTTCAAATGGGATTTCTAGTGGCGTAATATTGGGGTTTTCAAACATTTGTATCTGTTGAACGGTAATGCGGCTAAGAGCTTGGTCTAAGAGGGTTGCCAGTTTGGTAAGCGCACTCGAACTCGTTTGCTGTTGAATCGCACTAACTTGCTGTTGTAGTTGTAATATTTGAGCTTTAACATCGTTTCTAACAGAGCTGATATCGAGCGTTTTTCCAGAGCTAAGTTTTGACTCTAAAAATAAACCGCTATTAGCCAATTTTTGTTTTAGGGTGTCGCCACTAATAGATTGGTTGGATTTAGAAACTAAATCTAACAGTTGTTGAACTGGAGCTTGCAGGCTAGGTGGCAAAGATTGCAATACTGTAATTTGTTGAAATACTTGAGTTAGAGGTGCTTGTAATGGAATAAATTGCCGATAGGCCGCTTGTAACGTTTGTGTTGTAGGTGTTGAAGTGGTTTGTTTATTTTGGGGGGTAACAATAACTAACTGTAAATCGGGTTTAACTTGGTTAACTTTTACCTGAATGGTTCCCGTTTCTTGAATGGGGGTTTTGCTTGTGGCAATTAGGGTTTGATTACCGATGGTTAATTGCACTTTATTGCCGCTTACAGATTGAATGTTGGCATTAAGTATTTGTCCTAGCTTTAATAGGCTCTCGACAGAGCTATTGGTTTTTACTGTCAATGCCTGAGTGTTTAGGTAGCTATTTGAAATTGTGACCATGGCTTAAATACATTCATCAATTAAGGTGTTATATGTTTTTTGTGTGCATAGCTTTTATTTGCCTCTATCGCTTTCAGCTATAATATCTTTTGAATTATAACTTTACAGGAAAACGACAAGATTAGCGTTGATTTAGTTTAACTAAATTAAGTTCATTGTGAATAATAGGCTAACTTATTGCTTTCAATCGTTATTAAACGTTATTTAAGGTAAGGCAAAAGATGAGCGAGCGCGAATTTAATTTTCAGGATGGCGACTTTAATCGTGTTAAAAAAATTGTCTATGATTATGCAGGTATTGATTTAAATGAGTCAAAAAAGAACTTAGTTTACAATCGGTTATCAAAGCGCATTCGCTTTTTAAATATGCAAACATTTGCAGAATATTTAAACTATGTTGAAGCTCAAGGTGAGTCAGAATTTGTTCATCTAATCAATGCGATTACTACCAACTTAACCTTCTTCTTTAGAGAAAACCATCATTTTGAATATCTTGCAAATACGGTTATACCAGGCCTGGTAAAAGCGAATCAAAGCAAAAAAAAGATTCGAGTTTGGTCTGCAGGTTGTTCTACGGGTGAAGAACCTTACTCAATTGCAATTATCTTAAAAGAAACGGTGCCAGCTGGATGGGATGCAAAAGTGATTGCAACCGACTTAGACTCAAATGTCGTAGACACAGGACAACGTGGCGTTTACCAAATAGATCGTTTAAAAGGCGTGACTGAAGAGCGAAAAAAACGTTGGTTTTTAAAAGGAACAGGTTCTCAAGAGGGGTTGGTCAAAGTAAAACCTGAATTGCAAGACGTTATTGAATTTGATCAGCTTAATTTAATGAGTGAGTGGCCTATAAAAGATGCCATTGATGTGATTTTTTGCCGAAATGTCGTAATCTACTTTGATAAGCCAACGCAAAGTAAATTATTTAATCGTTATGCAGATCGTTTACCTGATAATGGCCATCTATTTATTGGGCACTCTGAATCACTATACAAAGTGTGTGACCGCTTCGAATTATTAGGGCAAACGATATATAAAAAATTACATTGATAATAGATTGATGTAAAATTTTAATCAGCCTATAAAAAAACGCATTAAGAAAAAGGAATACAGTGACTACGCCAATTAAAGTTTTAATCGTTGATGACTCTGCTTTAGTCAGACAGATGTTACAAGAAATGTTATCAACCGATCCAGCTCTAACCGTCGTTGGAACTGCATCAGACCCTTATGATGCACGTGAAAAAATCAAGCAACTGCATCCCGATGTTTTAACTTTAGATGTTGAAATGCCTAAAATGGATGGTGTGACATTTCTAAAAAACTTGATGCGATTGCATCCCGTGCCTGTCGTCATGGTCTCGACCTTAACTGAAAAGGGGGCTGATGTAACGTTTGAAGCCATGGATTTAGGTGCGGTCGATTTTGTCACTAAACCTAAAATAGATTTAGCACATACTTTTGAAGACTATACGGTTGAAATTTGTAGAAAAGTGAAAACAGCTGCAAGAGTCAGTAAGTCAATGCTAGAGCGACAGTACGCTCGATATGTAGCAAACCAAAATCGTAAACCAACAGTAGCTACTACGGGAAGCCCTATTGTACAGAAACACTCAGCTGATGCAGTTATCCCTAAATCAACATTTAGTAACAGGCATTTTAAAACCACTGATAAAATTATTGCCCTTGGTGCTTCAACAGGAGGCACAGAGGCTATTAAAGAGGTTTTAATGAGGCTTCCTGCAAGTGCTCCTGGAATGGTAATAACTCAACACATTCCAGCCGCATTTAGCAAGCCTTTTGCAAATCGAATGGATACTGTTTCAGAAATGACCGTTATGGAGGCTGAAGATGGCCAACAAATCTTACCTGGTCATGTTTATATAGCGCCTGGGGATAAACATTTAATGGTTGCAAGAGATGGTGCTCGTTATATTTGTCGATTGAATGATGGTGAGCCCGTGAACCGTCATAAACCGTCGGTTGATGTCATGTTTAGAAGTGTTGTACAAAATGTGGGGCCTAATGCGATAGGTGTCATTCTTACGGGGATGGGAGCCGATGGTGCTATGGGAATGAAGGAGCTACAGCAAGTTGGTGTTCCAACCATTGCTCAAGATGAAAAAACCAGTGTTGTTTGGGGGATGCCAGGTGAGACTGTTAAGCTTAATGCGGCCGATTCAATACTGCCACTAGAACAAGTTGCAATTAAGATTATGGAGTTGGCAGCTCGTTAATTTCTATACTCAAAAATACCGCTATCAACTCACTCATCACTAAGCCTATGAAAAATATTTCGTAGGCTTTTTATTTGAATTAAGCGTATTTAGAGGAATAAAGAACACTTTTATACAAAGGGTAATGCTTGGCATATTAACTGCTTAACTTTGTCTATAAGCTTACTTCTATCTAGTTAACTTGAGTCGTTGTTATGCGGCTTAAACAATCGTTTTAAGGAAAACTCTCATGCTTGATATCATAAAAACATACTGGCCAGCCTGGTTGCTCACGTTATTGGGCGTGTTTTTAAGTATTATGGAAATCCCTTATGTGGGTGCCATTATGCTGGTGCTGGTTTCAATTGCATGGACATTGTTAGTGGCAAACTTTGCCAAGTCAACACAGACAACAGCACAGGAAGAGGGTCAAGCCGCTTTAACAGTACAAACTTCTTCTCAAGCGATTTCTGATAAAGAGCCCGTTGTCAGAGTGAAAACGGTTGATGAATCTCTACAACTTATTATGAATGATGTTGATGCCGTTATTGAAAGAGAAATTGGTGTTGTTGGAGAAGAGCTTATCCAGGTTAAATCGTTGGTTTCTGAAGCCATTGATACATTAAATGGAAGCTTTTCTGGGCTACATGAACAAACCCAGGCAGAATATCAGTTAGTTGTCTCTTTGCTCGATAACTTAGGGGGCGGTGATTCTTCAGATGAGATGAGTATTCAAAAGTTTTCATCAGAAATTAAGGTCGTTTTACAGTATTTAATTGATTTACTCACCAATGCGAGTGAACGTAGTAATCAAACGGTCTCAAAAATAGATGAGATGGTTGGTCAAATTGAGTCTATCTTTCATTTACTAGAAGATGTTAAAGGGATTGCAGACCAAACTAACTTATTGGCCTTAAATGCAGCTATTGAAGCGGCTAGGGCTGGCGAAGCTGGACGTGGCTTTGCGGTTGTTGCAGACGAAGTTCGTAAACTCTCTTTAAGCTCAAATGTTCTGAATGAGCAAATTCGTAAGCAAGCAGAGCAAGCTCGGGTGACGGTGGATCAAGTTAGAAATATTGTAAGTGAAACGGCCTCTAAAGACATGGAACATGCTGTCTCATCACAAAATAAAGTGGGCACCATGTTAGGAGATCTTGAGGAGATGAATGATGGTATTTCATCTAAACTAGGTGATGTGTCTGGCATGATTTCAGAGATTGAATTGAGTGTTTCTAATGCGGTGCGCTCTTTGCAGTTTGAGGATATTGTAAGACAGCTTGTTGAGCAGGTGATGAGTCATTTAGATAACTTGAACCGTTTCTCTAACGAAATTAACCATTTCCTTATAGAAAATCAAGAAACCCCTGCACAATCGGAAGAAGAGCATAAACAACGTGTTGAAGAGTTTAGAGCTCGAATTCATCAAAAGCGTGAAGAGATTGAGTCGCATAGAATGAGCCGAGTGAATACAGAAAGTATGGATGAAGGTGAAATAGAACTGTTTTAAACTAAATAGTTTTACTGTTAAAAGCCCCTTTACGGGGTTTTTTTGTATGTTCTATTTAGTCTGGATAATCATTTATTGTCTCAAACTTTTTTACAGGCTTAATTGTAAATTCTTGATGAATTACCGCTTTAAATCGCCATATTCCCCATGTGGTTGTTCCAAAAGCTACCAAAAATCAGGCTAAAGAAAACCCCAGTTGCAAACACAGCATACCAGTAACGGCGCATTTTCACCTCTTGTTCAGTTTCCTCATCAGCCCTGTCTTTGAAGAAGACTAGCATAAAACCAACGGCTGAAATAAAGCCTGCTATATTCGCTAAATAGTGCCAACCTGTTAGCATTGCTGTGATTCCTAAAGATAGAATAACGGCATAGGTTATAAGAATTAAGCGCATATTATTTCCTTTATTCAAAGTATGTTGTGTAAATTTTTGATTTAATATTTTGACCATATTGTATTGAATTTCTTGAATATAAAAGAACTTTTTAGGGGAAATCTATGTATAAAATCACTTTTTATGTACCAGAGACACACTTAGAAAGTGTCAAAGAGCAGATGTTTAATGCAGGGGCTGGGCATATTGGTCATTATGACCAGTGTGCTTGGCAAGTTAAAGGCCAGGGTCAGTTTCGGCCTTTAAAAGGCAGTCATGCTTTTTTGGGTGAGATAAATCAGTTAGAGAAAATTGAAGAGTATCGTGTAGAAATGGTGGTGCAAAAATCGTGCACTCATGCTGTGATTAAAGCGCTGAAAGCA
Organism: Thiomicrorhabdus sp. Kp2; assembly: GCF_000478585.1. NCBI lineage: Bacteria > Pseudomonadati > Pseudomonadota > Gammaproteobacteria > Thiotrichales > Piscirickettsiaceae > Thiomicrorhabdus > Thiomicrorhabdus sp. Kp2. The sequence goes on along the minus strand of NZ_ARWI01000001.1, from coordinate 626,412 downwards.
TCTCATCCTTATGAAACTCCAGCATTCGATGTGGTTGAGATAATAGATGTTTTTAGTTGAAAGTATGCTGAGGATATTTGTGCGAAAGTTTAAATATTAACAAAGTCTGAGCGGTTCAAAATATTGTAAGACTTTTTATATTAGAAGTTATTGATATGTTTTGATTGTTAGATTAATATGGCAGCGTTGTTTCATTACAACACTCCTCTAAAAGAGCTAAGATTGTTCCCCTTATTATGGAACCCCCCAGTTTAAGCGAGTCTTGACTGGGGTTTTTTTTATCTAAAATAAAGGGTGCAGCTTTTTAGAGCGGTGTTATTCTGCTTTATCAAATTGAATTAATTCAATAGTAAATAAAAGGGTTTTATTAGGCCCAATGGTTTCTCCAGCCCCTTTTTCACCATAGGCTAAGTCAGATGGAATCACGACTTCCCATTTGTCACCAGGCTTCATCATTTTAAGGACTTCACCCCATCCTTTAATCACGTTACTCATTTGAAACTTCAATGGTGTGCCACGTTTATATGAGCTATCAAAAACCTTGCCATCAATAAAGCTACCCTGGTAGTGAGCAAAAATAGTATCGTCTTCGGTTGGTGAGTTACCTTTACCTTCTTTAATGACCTTGTATTGAATGCCGTTATCAAGTGTTTTTACACCCGATTTTTTAGCATTTTCAGTTAAAAAAGCTTTACCTTCTTTATTATTTTGCTCGCCTTCAACTTTACGCTGAGCTATTTGTTTTTGCATCATGCCTTTTTTGACTTCAGTAATCGCTTTCATCATTTCGTCTTCTGTTAGACGTGGTTGACGGTTGTTTAAGGCATCTTCTAAACCAAGTGTAAAAGCCTTGATATCAATTTCTAGGCCTTGCTGGGCAAAGTTTTTGGCTAAATCACTGCCTAAAGTGTAACTGGCTTTTTGTTCAGTTGTTGCTAGAGGGTCAGCTGCAATTACATTTTGTGATGCAAGTAAGCCTAATGATAAAAATAGAATCTTTTTCATTTAATTGCCTTTAAGTGTATTGGGGTTATGTGGATTTAATGCATGTGTAAAATACACTTACCAGGCCTGGTAAGTGCATTCTATGATTTTGAAGTCGATTAGAGGTTATCTAAATATTTTTCGGCATCAAGTGCGGCCATACACCCAGCACCTGAAGAGGTGATTGCTTGTTTGTAGACTTGGTCCATAACATCACCAGCAGCAAATACACCTGGAATAGAGGTTTGTGTTGCATTACCTTTTAAACCGCTTTGCACTTTAACGTAACCATTATCCATTTCTAGCTGGCCTTCAAAGATACTGGTATTTGGCGTATGACCAATGGCAATGAACACACCTGCAACATCGATTTCTTTAGTTTCACCAGATTGAGTGTCTTTTAAGCGTAACCCAGTTACCCCCATATTGTCGCCCAATACTTCATCCAAAGTTGAGTTGAATTCAATTTTGATATTGCCATTTTCCGCTTTTTCATGCAGGTGTTTCGCTAGAATTTTCTCACATGAAAAAGAGTCACGACGGTGAACAATGGTGACTTCGGCAGCAATATTGGATAAATAAAGCGCTTCTTCAACCGCCGTGTTACCACCACCGATTACTGCAACTTTTTGATTACGATAGAAAAAACCATCACAAGTGGCGCAAGCTGAAACGCCTTTACCTTTAAAGGCTTCTTCGGAGTCAAGCCCAAGGTATTTTGCAGAGGCACCTGTAGAAATAATCAAGGCATCACAAGTATATTCACCTGAATCACCAATCAGTTTGAATGGTCTTTCATTAAGTTCGGCTGTGTGGATATGATCAAACAAAATTTCTGTTCCAAAACGTTCAGCGTGTTTTTGCATACGCTGCATTAAGTCAGGCCCAGTTAAACCTTCAGGGTCGCCAGGCCAGTTATCAACCTCTGTGGTTGTTGTTAGTTGCCCACCTTGCTGCATACCAGTAATTATGACTGGTTCAAGGTTTGCTCTGGCCGCATAAACTGCGGCTGAATAACCTGCTGGACCTGAACCTAAAATTAATAATTTGCAATGTTTTGTGGCCATAACAATTTCCTTTTAACGAATACGTTATTAAATAAGTTGTAATCAAAGTTTATTAAAGAATACGCCCAGAATGCAATTCAATCCAGGTTATAGTCAGATTCTCTAATTTTTCTATGCTAAAATTTTAGCAGTTTTTAAAAGATAAACGAGACTAAAATCTGGTTTGTTTCAAATATAGATTAATAGACATCTCAAATAAGGTAAAAGTAGTTTTTCATGGCTTTTAAATCTGCAAAAATAGAAAATAAACCTGACTCGCAAAGCGGTGAAAAAGTCACCACTTTAAAACGTTTTGGCTGGATATTAAAAGACGGCGTAGTGCTTAGTTGTATTGGTTTAGCCTTTTTCTTATTTATTGTTTTATTTAGTTTTTCACCAACGGATTCGGGATTTGATTCTGTGGGTGAAAGTCAGTCAGTGCAAAATTATGGCGGTCACACTGGTGCATGGATTTCCTCTATGTTGCTCTATGTTTTTGGTGTATTTGGATTTTTAATTCCATTTGGAATTTTATTGGCAGGCTGGGTAACCTTAAAGATAAGAACAGGTAATGAACTTGACTATCTTCGTTTTATATTAAGTCTTTTGGGGTTACTGCTCATGATCTCTTCAGGGGCAGGCCTGGCAAATCTCTATATGCAACCAGACACACTCATTACCTTGCCATACTCTGCGGGTGGTGTTTTAGGTTATGAGCTGAGCAATGCCTTGGTTGGTTCTGTGGATCTATTAGGCGCAACATTAATTCTGCTGATTTTATTTGCAGTGGCTTTTAGTATGTTGAGTAGTTGCTCATGGTTAACCATTATTGAATTTACTGGAAAAGCCGCGGTTAAATTAACCGATAAAGTGACGAATATATTTAAAGATAAGGTCATGGAGTCAGACAGTGTTAAACAGGGCGTTCAAAAGATTCATCACCAAGTTAAGCAGGGTGTGAGTAATCTGGCACCAAGCAGTGATGCGGCCGAAGCGAGAAAAAAATGGCTAGCTAAAGTCTTGCCGACAAAAGGCAATGATACGCAACAAAACCAACGAGAAACATCCCCTAATACTTCTGTTCAAAGTCCCATTATTAGTACACCTGTTTACAACGATGAGGCTTCAAAATCAGAGGCTTCTGATGAGGAGCAGAATCAAGTCCTTGTAACAGCTGATGAATTGACTCCTTCAGAAATAACTCCATCTACATCAACATCTTCCAGCAAACCCACTACGCCAGGATTAACGGTGGGCACAAAACAAATGGCGTCTTCTCCCTCTCAGATTGTAGAAAAAGCCGAGCTTCCTAAATTAGATTTGCTTGATATGCCTCCCAGTTATGATGAAGGCTTTAGTAAGGATGAATTGACGGCTTTATCTGGTTTATTAGAGCAACGTTTACTTGAATTTGGTGTAACGGTTCAAGTGGAATCGGTTCAACCAGGCCCTGTTGTTACACGTTTTGAAATCTTGCCTGCGCCTGGTGTTAAGGTGAGCCAAATCAATAACCTGGCAAAAGACTTGGCACGAGTATTATCTGTTCAGTCCGTGCGAGTGGTTGATGTTATTCCAGGTAAAGCGGTAGTGGGTATTGAAATTCCTAATGAACAGCGTGAAATTGTGGGCTTTAGAGAAGTTTTAGCTTCAGAAGAGTTCCAATCAGCGTCCTCACCGTTAACGGTTGCTTTAGGTAAAGACATTGCAGGAAAGCCTGTAGTTGCGGATATTGCAAAAATGCCTCACTTATTAGTAGCAGGTACCACAGGGTCTGGTAAGTCGGTTGGGGTTAACAGCATGATTTTGAGTCTGCTATATAAAAGTACGGCTGAACAAGTTCGTTTAATTATGGTTGACCCAAAAATGTTGGAGCTCTCTATTTATGAAGATATTCCACATTTATTAACCCCTGTGGTAACGGATATGAGTGATGCCGCTAACGCATTACGTTGGTGTGTGTTTGAAATGGACAGACGTTATCAGCTAATGGCCAAACTGGGTGTTAGAAATATTGCGGGTTATAACTTAAAAGTGAACGATGCCATTAAAAAAGGTCAGCCAATTATTGACCCGTTATATCAACAAGCAGCTAATTTTGGTCATGAAATGAGTGAAGCTCCACCGACTCTTGAGCCACTGCCTTTTATTGTGGTGGTGGTTGATGAATTTGCCGATATGATTATGGTGGTAGGTAAAGAGGTTGAACAGTTGATTGCCCGTATTGCGCAAAAAGCACGTGCTGCTGGAATCCATTTGATTTTAGCTACTCAGAGACCATCGGTTAACGTGATTACTGGGCTAATTAAGGCCAATATTCCAACCCGAATCTCTTTTATGGTAAATACCAAAATTGACTCTCGTACTATTCTTGACCAAGGTGGCGCAGAGCAGCTGCTTGGTATGGGCGATATGCTCTTTATGCCTCCTGGTTCAGGTTCGCCAAAGCGTGTGCATGGGGCTTATATGACCGACGAAGAGGTGCATAAAGTCGCTGAATTTGTGAAGTCGCAGGGCAAGCCACAGTACTTAGAAACCATAACCCAAGCCAGTAGTGGTACAGATGGAAATGGCTTGGATGATGGTGATGCTGAACAAGATGCTCTTTATGATGAAGCGGTAGAATTTGTGGTTCAAGGTAGAAGGGTTTCCATCTCATCGGTTCAACGTCGTTTTAAAATTGGTTATAACCGAGCGGCTCGTATTGTGGAGGCAATGGAATCTGCTGGGGTAGTTTCTACAGCGGGTTCAAATGGAAATCGTGAAGTTCTTGCGCCTAAACCACAAGAATCTTAAAACAAAGCTCTTCTGTTAAAAAATGTTTTTAAACAACATCATTAAACACCATTACTAAATAAGGTTATCCAACGTGAAATGTATTTCTAAACTATTGTTCAGTCTGCTAATGACTGCATCGCTTACGATTAGCACTCAGGTAAATGGCAAAGAAAAACCAGGTAAAGACCTACAAGACTATGTAAACCAGTTACAAACCTTTAAAGCGGATTTTGTGCAAACTCAACCAGATGAAGCGTTGTTTACATTAAATAAATCTACGGGGCATTTTGAACTTAACAGGCCTGGTCAATTAACCTGGCAATATTTTCAGCCAGAAGAGCAAAAGATTGTGGTGGATGGCACGAATCTTTGGGTTTACGATTTAGACCTGGATCAGGTAACCGTGCGCCCAATTAATGATGTTAAAGCAGAGCTACCTTTAAGTTGGTTGCTTTATAAAGAACCGATTCAAGATAAGTTTACCATTATCGAATCGGGTGATAAAAGTGGCTTGAGATGGTTTAACCTCACCCCTAAACAAGCGACTTACTTTCAAAGCATTGAAGTGGGGATGAAAGACGGTGAGATGGTTGAGGTGTGGATGTATCAAAGTGCCGATAACATTACCAAAGTAAAATTTACCAATATTCAATCCAATCAAGTGATTCCTTACACGCATTTTCAGTTTCAGTTGCCTGAAGGGGCTGATTTGGTCGGTACTCCGCAATAATGTCTGTTTACCAACCGCTTTCGGATCGTTTACGTCCTAAAACACTTGAAGATTACGTTGGGCAAACACACCTATTAGGTGAAAAGCGTGCCTTATCCCGAATGCTCAACTCAGGGCGTTTACACTCTATGGTTTTTTGGGGGCCACCTGGGGTAGGTAAAACCACCTTAGCACGTTTGATTGCTTTGCAATCTGATTTGCAGTTCATAAACTTATCGGCCGTATTAGATGGCGTGAAAGAGGTGAGAGCCGCAGTTGAAAAAGCCAAACTTCACCGTGAACAATTTAAACAAGGTACATTACTTTTTGTAGATGAAGTACATCGTTTTAATAAAGCACAGCAAGACGCATTTTTGCCGTTTGTAGAGGACGGCACCTTTGTATTTATTGGCGCGACCACCGAAAACCCCTCGTTTGAACTCAATAACGCCTTGCTATCTCGTGCTAAAGTTTATGTTTTACGTGTTTTAGAAGATGACGAACTCGAACAAGTACTTGAACGAGGACGTGCGTTACTTGAACAAGATTTAAGCATTGATGAAACCGTTACGCTTGAAATAGAAGATAAAGCCAAAGAGCTCTTAATTGAAGCTGCTGATGGCGATGCAAGACGTTTATTGAATAGCTTAGAACAAGTTATTGATTTTGCCGAATTTGAAGTAAGAGCAGACTTACCAGGCCTGGTCACTTTAACGACCGAAAACTGTAAAGAGGTGATTCAAGGTGGTGTAAGGCGTTTTGATAAAGGCGGAGAAGCCTTTTACGACCAAATATCAGCACTGCATAAATCGATAAGAGGCTCAGATGCCAATGCCGCTTTATATTGGTTGGTACGCATGTTAGATGGCGGTGTAGATCCTCGGTATTTAGCCCGACGTTTAATCCGTATGGCCAGTGAAGAAATAGGCAACGCTGACCCTAAAGCCTTACAATTGGCCGTGAATGCAGCAGAAGCCTATGAACGACTGGGTTCACCAGAAGGTGATTTAGCTTTAGCCCATGCCGCCAGTTATTTGGCCGTTGCGCCAAAATCCAATGCGGTTTATATGGCTTACAAAGCGGTATTGGCGGATATAAAAGAAAATGGTTCACATGAAGTGCCACTTCATTTACGGAATGCCCCCACCAAGTTGATGGCCGAACTCGATTATGGTCAAGGCTACCGTTATGCACATGATGAACCAGAAGCCTTTGCCGCAGGCGAGTGCTATTTTCCAGAAGACATGCTCGAAAAAGAATACTATCAACCTGTTGAAAGAGGGCTAGAAATTAAAATTTCGGCTAAGATGAATCATCTTAACCAATTGAATGAAAAAGCCATTTATAAACGGCGCTCTTAGTGATTAAATAGATAAAACTTAAATACGCGAAGATTAAACAGTCTGTATAGATGGAAAATGTAAAAAGGTAAAGCCAATGATGTCAGCTTGGGGGTGGTTTGCAATCGCAATGGGGGGTGCATTAGGCGCCATGTCTCGTTTTGCCATGTCTCACCACATGTATCAAACCTTTGGTAGAGAGTTTGCCTGGGGTACACTGTCCGTTAATGTCATTGGCTCTTTTATAATGGGTTTAGTTGCTATTCTTTTAGTTGATAAGTTGGGTGTCTCCACCGAATGGCGTGCTTTTATTATGGTTGGGTTTTTAGGCGCCTTTACCACCTTTTCTACCTTCTCTTATGAAACCATGCAATACATTGAAATTGGTGAAATAAATAAAGCACTCGTAAATATCGCTGTTAGTGTTATAACTTGTTTGATTGCTGTTTGGTTAGGCATGCTGGCCGCTAAACAGTTTTAAGCTTTTTCACGCTCTCACAAATGGGGATTTTATGTCTTCTAAAAATGAAACTTCACCTCCTTTAAAACAAACACCTCTGTTTGCATTGCACCAAGAACTGGGCGCAAAACTCGTTCCTTTTGCAGGTTATGCAATGCCTGTTCAATATCCACTAGGTATCAAAAAGGAGCACCTACATACACGTTCTAAAGCAGGTTTATTTGATGTCTCGCATATGGGGCAAGTGCTATTAAAAGGAAAAAATGCTGCTTTAGCTTTAGAGTCATTAGTACCTGTTGATATTGTTGATTTACCTGTTATGCAGCAGCGTTATGCGTTGTTTACTAATGAGCAGGGTGGTGTGATGGATGACTTAATGGTCACGAATGCGGGCGACCATCTGTTTTTGGTTGTGAACGCCGCTTGTAAAGAGCAAGATATTGCACACTTAAAAAAACATCTAGATGATAAATGTGATATTGAGGTTTTACAAGACAGAGCGCTTTTGGCTTTGCAAGGGCCTAAAGCGAGTGATGTCTTAGCAGCGCTTGCGCCTGAGTCACTAGAGATGGTCTTTATGACAGCAAAAAACCTGACTATTAAAGGTATCGAGTGTTTTGTCACTCGTTCGGGTTACACGGGTGAAGATGGTTTTGAAATTTCTGTTTTAAATCATCAAGCTGAAAGACTCGCAAAACTCTTTTTAGCCAATGAAAACGTCGAAATGATTGGTTTAGGTGCGCGAGATTCATTACGTTTAGAAGCTGGGCTGTGTTTGTATGGACATGATTTAGCAGAGGATATTTCGCCAGTAGAAGCCAGCCTAAATTGGGCGTTATCAAAATCACGCCGAGCGGGTGGTGAACGCGCAGGTGGTTATATTGGTGCGGATGTCATTATGAAGCAGTTAGCGAACGGCGTTTCTCGAAAACGGGTAGGGATTCAAGCTTTAGGTAAAATGCCAGTGAGAGATGGTGCTGAAATAATTGATGACAATGACCAAATCATTGGCCAAATCACCAGTGGCGGATTTGGTCCCTCTTTTGGTGGGCCAATTGCGATGGGGTTTGTGCCGACAGAATACGCTACTGAAGGCACACAATTAAATGCTTTGGTTAGAAACAAAAAAGTCCCCGTGAACGTGGTTAAGCTACCTTTTGTAAAACAGAATTATTATCGCGGTTAATTCGTATTAAAAACAAACTTACCAGGCCTGGTGGTTTGGTGAAAGAGTAAAGTAAAAAGTCAAAAATGATTAAGGAGAAATTCCATGAGCAATATTAAATACAGCGCAGAACATGAATGGATTCAAGACAATGGCGATGGTACCGTCTTGATTGGGATTACCGATTTTGCACAACAACAGTTAGGCGATTTGGTGTTTGTTGAACTGCCTGAGGTTGGCACTGAAATTAATAAAGGTGAAGAGATCTCGGTAGTTGAATCGGTTAAAGCCGCCAGCGATCTGTTTGCCCCTGTGGATGGCACCGTTGTTGAGGTGAATGAGGCCTTAGATGATGAACCTGAACTCATTAATGAAGATGCTATGGCAAACTGGATTATTAAGGTAGAGCTCTCAGATCCTGCTGATTTAGATGATTTGATGGATGAAGACGCTTATAACGCTTTAACAGAAGAGTAGCTACAACACAGCAAAAAGAACACCGCACAGTTACTTACGTAGTCAAACAATGGATGGATTGAATATCGGAGAATAGAATATGGTGAAAACCACTTTATCTCAGTTGAGCAAATGTACGCTTGAAGAACTTCAGCAAAGTGAATCATTTGTAAAACGTCACCTAGGGCCTGATGCTACCGAACAACAAGCCATGCTCGATTTACTCGGCATGGCTTCCATTGACGAGTTACTGGAAAAAGTGATTCCACAATCCATTCGTAGGCGAGCGTTGATGGAGCTGGAAAACGGCTTAACCGAACATCAATCTTTGGCAAAACTCAAAGCCATCGCCAGCCAAAACAGAGTCCTTAAATCCTATATTGGTATGGGGTATTACAATACCCATACACCGCCCACCATTCAACGCAACATTCTCGAAAACCCTGCCTGGTATACCGCTTATACGCCATATCAAGCAGAAATCTCTCAAGGTCGTTTAGAAGCGATGCTCAACTTTCAGACCATGGTTTCTGACTTAACGGGTTTAGAGTTAGCCAATGCCTCTATGCTGGATGAGGCGACCGCCTGTGCTGAAGCGATGACCCTTTGCCAACGTATGAGTAAATCAAAAGGTAAGGTGTTTTTTGTGGCTGAAGATTGTCATCCACAAAATATAGAGGTGGTACAAACCCGTGCTGAACCATTAGGGATTGAAGTGGTCATTGGTAACCCAGAACTCGGGTTTGAAGAGTACGACCTGTTTGGTGTGCTGTTGCAATACCCAGGAACTTATGGCGATGTGACTGACTTAACAGAGGTGATTGAACAAGCACATGCCAAAAAAGCGCTTGTCGCTGTTTCTGCCGATTTATTAGCCTTAACCTTGCTTAAACCGCCAGGCGAAATGGGCGCGGATGTGGTCATTGGTAACACACAACGTTTTGGTGTTCCGTTGGGTTACGGAGGACCTCATGCGGCTTATATGGCAACCAAAGATGCCTTTAAACGCTCTATGCCTGGGCGCTTAATTGGGGTTTCCATTGATAGTCGTGGTCAAAAAGCTTATCGCTTAGCATTACAAACGCGTGAACAACATATACGCCGAGAAAAGGCCACCAGTAATATCTGTACGGCTCAAGCACTGCTGGCGGTGATGGCCAGTATGTATGCTGTCTATCATGGTTCAGAAGGCTTAATTAAAATAGCCTATCGAGTGCATCGGTTTACCCAAATATTTGTAGAAGGGTTAGTAAAAGAGGGTGTCTATATTCAAAACTCAGTCTATTTTGATACCGTTAAAATAAAGTTACCAGGCCTGGTAGATGCGGTTTTAACAGAGGCTGTGAATCGCGGATATAACTTAAGAAAGATTGATGCTAATCATCTTAGTCTCTCTTTTGATGAAACAACCACCATTGAAGATATACAAACCTTATGGCTGGTGATTGTAGGAGAGCTTTCTGCTAAACATTCAGCCGAACTCAATACAGAAAAACTAAATACAGAAAAAATTCAGCAAGACTTAATTGAAGTGATTCCAAGCCACTTAATTAGGGACTCTGAATTTTTAACGCACCCTGTTTTTAAAGAACACCGTTCAGAAACAGAGTTAATGCGCTATATGCGACTGTTGGCCGATAAGGATTTAGCCTTAGATAGAGCGATGATTCCATTGGGTTCTTGCACAATGAAACTTAATGCAACGGCAGAACTTATGCCAATCTCTTGGCCAGAGTTTGCCAATATTCATCCTTTTGTGCCGCTCGACCAAGCTCAAGGCTATACACAAATGCGTTTGGAATTAGAGTATATGCTTTGCCAGGCAACGGGTTATCAAGCCGTTTCTCTACAACCTAATTCAGGCGCACAAGGTGAATATGCAGGCCTGTTAGCCATTCGCGCTTATCATCAAAGTCGTAATGAAGCACATCGTGATATTTGTTTAATTCCTGCGTCTGCACATGGTACTAACCCCGCTTCGGCACAAATGGCAGGCATGCAAGTGGTGGTGATTAAAACCAATCAACAAGGAGAGATTGATCTTGATGATTTACAGACAAAACTTGCTAAACACGCTCAAAATTTAGCAGCCATTATGATTACTTACCCATCCACCCATGGTGTCTTTGAAGAAAATGTTAAAACAGTCTGTGACTGGGTGCATGAGCATGGCGGGCAGGTTTACATTGATGGCGCAAATATGAATGCCATGGTCGGCGTTGCTGCGCCTGGTCATTTTGGCGGAGATGTTTCGCATTTGAATTTACACAAAACCTTTGCCATTCCGCATGGCGGTGGTGGGCCAGGCATTGGACCAATTGGTGTTGGTGAACATTTAGCGCCATTTTTACCTGGCTATGCAGGCATAGAGGATGCTTTTGAACCGCAATATGTTGGCGCTGTATCAGCGGCCCCTTGGGGCAGTGCGGGTGTGCTTCCCATTAGTTGGAGTTATATTGCCATGATGGGACGCGATGGTTTGATGCAGGCGACATCTGTTGCAATTTTAAATGCTAACTATATTGCGCAACGTTTAGCGCCACATTATCCCATTTTATACAGTGACGAAAATGGCTTGGTGGCTCACGAGTGTATCGTTGATTTGCGTCCAATCAAGGAAGAGTCGGGTATTAGTGTGGACGATATTGCCAAACGGTTGATTGACTATGGTTTCCATGCGCCAACCATGTCGTTTCCTGTTGCAGGTACTTTAATGATAGAGCCAACGGAATCGGAATCCAAAGTTGAGCTTGATCGTTTTTGTGATGCGATGATTGCAATCAAGCAAGAAATTAACGATGTGATAAACGGGGTATTGGATGCCAATGACAACCCTTTAAAAAATGCACCACATACTGCGGATATGGTTATGGCAACAGAATGGAGCCATAGCTATTCACGTGAGCTTGCGGCTTACCCTGTAGAAAGTTTACGAGAGGTAAAATATTGGTCGCCCGTTGGTCGTGTGGATAATGTGTATGGTGATCGAAACTTAGTGTGTTCTTGTCCGCCATTAACGGACTACGAACAAGAGGAGGTTTGAATATGAAAAAATCTGTGGTGATTAGTGTATTAGGCAACGACTCACCAGGCCTGGTTAAATCGCTATCCAAAATCATCGTGGCACATCAAGGAGAGTGGGTTGAGAGCCGAATGGCGAGTTTGTCAGGTAAGTTTGCAGGTATTTTGCGAGTCGATTTACCCGTGAGTGAATTTGCAGCGTTTCAAGCGGATTTGCAAAACTCGGCCGAACTCGGTTTAAGTGTGATTTTTGAAGAGAGTGGCGTAAGTCAAGCTACACCTTCTGAAAACCAATTTGAAATTGAACTGATTGGCCAAGATCAGCCAGGCATTATTCATCGTATTTCCTCCGTTTTAGCGCAAATAAATGCCAATGTTGATGAGTTAGAGACCGAGGTGATTGAAGCCTCAATGTCTGGTGAGCAACTCTTTAAAGCAAATATGAGAATACACATTGCAAGCGATGTACCTGTGAGTAAGATAAGAGCACTACTGGAAGAGTTAGCCAATGAGTTGATTGTGGATATTGAACTCCTTGAAGGAGATGCATAATTGCCGTGAAGAAGTGTTAAAATACTTCGCAAATTTATCGAGCGAAACGCCATAATCAACTCGCTCTTACAAAGAACCATCAAATAGAGACAAACAATGTTAGACGCAAAGCTACTAAGAACGGATTTAGAAACGGTTGCCGAAAAATTAAAAACGCGAGGATTTGAGCTGAATACTGCGCAAATTCAAGAATTAGAAGCACAACGTAAAGAGCTGCAAACTAAAGCGCAAAATTTACAGGCAGAGCGTAACAGCCGTTCTAAAGGCATTGGTAAAGCCAAAGCGCAAGGTGATGATATTGCGCCATTATTGGCCGAAGTCGAAAACCTAAAATCGCAGTTAGAAGAAGCCGAACAAGCTTCTGAAGCCGTTCAAGCACAAATCGAAGAGATTTATGCAGGTATCCCTAATTTACCGCATGAATCGGTTCCTGTTGGTTTGAGTGAAGATCAAAATGTTGAAATTCGTAAATGGGGTGAGCCAAAATCCTTTACGTTTGAAGTCAAAGATCATGTTGAACTTTCTGAGCAACGTGGCTGGTATGACAACGATGCCGCCGTAAAAGTTACATCTGGACGTTTCTCCGTGCTTAAAGGTCCTATGGCTAAGTTACAACGTGCCTTAACTCAGTTTATGCTTGATACCCATGCAGAAAGCGGTTATGAAGAAGTCTATGTGCCTTATTTGGTTAACCAAGACAGTTTGCGTGGAACGGGTCAGCTACCTAAGTTTGAAGCCGATTTATATAAGATTAGCAAAAATGAAGAACACGACACCAATGACCGTGATTTATATTTAATTCCAACTGCCGAAGTGCCTATTACTAACTTAGTTCGTGATGAAATTATTGATGAAGCTGATTTGCCGATTCGAATGGTTGGACACACGCCATGTTTTCGTTCAGAAGCGGGGTCTTACGGGCGCGATACACGTGGTTTAATTCGTCAGCACCAGTTCGAAAAAGTAGAAATGGTAGAAATTGTTCATCCAGAGCAATCACATCAAGCATTAGAAGACCTAACAGGACATGCTGAAAAAATTCTACAAAAGTTAGAACTGCCATATCGTGTTATGAGCTTATGTACTGGCGATATCGGTTTTTCTTCAGCGAAAACTTATGATTTAGAAGTTTGGCTTCCTGGGCAAGAAGCCTACCGTGAAATTTCTTCATGCTCAAATTTTGAAGACTTTCAAGCACGTCGTTTAATGGCGCGTTTCCGTTCTGGTGAAGGTAAGCCACAGCTAGTGCACACCTTAAATGGTTCTGGTTTGGCCGTAGGGCGTACCTTAGTTGCGGTACTGGAAAACTATCAGAATGAAGATGGAAGTATCACTGTACCAAGCGCACTGCGTCCCTATTTAGGTGGTGTTGAGGTTTTATAACCTCTGTTTACTTACCTCACGTAACGTACTAAAAAGCACCAGGCCTGGTGCTTTTTTTATGTCTAATGTATGCAAATGACTGGGTGCTACTTGAAATCGAAGAAATGCGCTTTAAAGTCCATGACTTTACCATTTTGAATTATCACACCCTCTGATTGTAATAACTCAATTTTTTTATCTACCCCAAATGCATAGTTGCCAATCGCACCATTGCTATTTACCACTCTATGGCAGGGCACTTTAATGGGGTTGGGATTTGCCGCCATAGCATTGCCTACAGCTTGGTAAGCTTTTGTCTCTAAAGCTTCAGCAATCGCTTTATAGGTTGTTACTTTTCCTTTTGGAATTAGGCTCAGCAAGGCATAACATTGCTCATTAAAAGTTAACCTATTGTTTTTTAAATGTTTTGTCATAATGATATTACCAGGCCTGGTGAGTTCATATTATTTTACGAAAAAAAAGCTAAAAAACTTAATAAAACGCCTTGCAAAAAATGCTCAGACCTCTATAATACGCCACATCAAAACATGGTGGACTGGCTGAGCGGTTGAAGGCGGCGGTCTTGAAAACCGTTGTAGGTTTGTAGCCTACCTGGGGTTCGAATCCCTAGTCCACCGCCATATTTTGAAAACCTCGTATTGCAATTGAGTAATACGGGGTTTTTTTATGTCTTTAAAAAATCCTCAGTTCTGAGGTTGTCTTATCTTTTGTTTGGTTGACGTGTTTGTATTTGGCTTGTTTAGCAGTATGTTGCTCTCTAAATTAAAAAAGCCCATATCTTTGCAGATAAAGGCTTTTAAAATAAGTTAACGAGTGCGCTTTAAAGTTATTTGGCTTTATAGCTATAGGGTGCAGCTTCTTTGGGTTGCTCAGTGTATTTTTTGAGTGTTACTTGAATCTCAGATAACTGTTTTTGTAAAGCACCTTGTTGCAACTGTAGATTTTTAATTTCGTTTATAACGGTGTTGCGATTTGCTTGAGTGGTTTTACCGTTTTGTTTTAATCCTATTTTGGCTTCAATAGCTTGTAGTGTTTTAGCTTGTTTTCTAACAAGCCAGCTAATGTCGTTAAGTTTTTTAACTTGTTCAGAACTTAAACCAGCTGGGGGAGTGGCTTGCAATTGCTGTGTTTGCAAAGCTTTCTGTTCAGCCAGTATCTTTTCAATGAGTTCTTTTAATTCAGCGTATTCTTTTGCTGAAATGGTATTTTGTACTGCGTCTTGAGCAGAAGCCTCCGTTTGAACCGCTTTTTCAAGAGTCGCTGGTTTTTGATGAGCTTCTGTTATTACTTTTGGTTCAATATCTTGTTTTTCAGTATTCTGTTTTTCAATGTTATGATCTGAATTAGGCTCTGAACCATGTTCTGCTGTATGTTCCGTTTTACGCGCGTTTGCAGCCATGTCATTGGCAACTTCTGTTGTTAATGAGTTATCTATTATTGGCTGCTTAGTTTCTTGTTGGGTTTCAATTTGTTCGGCTGTTTCGTGCATTAAATCGGATTTTGATTCACTCTCAGATAGCTCAAGTTTGTCAGTCATATTTGAGGTTTGCATCTGACTTTGTGACACTTGTTGCGTAAGCATTTCAATGACAGAGGCCAGTTCATCCATTTTGAGTGTGATTTTTTTATTCAGTAGCGTGTTTTCAGTGGAAACCATATCAAGCACTTCACCTTTGAACTGTGCTTCTTGTTTTTGCATGGCGTAAAGCAGATAGCCCATTGCACCCAGTGCGACTAGGCTAAACACGATGGAAGTAATTAACATGACTGTAAACGTACTTTTAGCAGATTGTATTTCTTTACTGGCATTACGAACGGCTTGTCGCCAATTAAAGTTCGACTCATTCAGCTCTAGTACTTGTTCTTTGAGTGATTCTGCTTGTTTTATAGAAGATTGGGCTGCTTGATGACTTTGTACTGCCGCTTCTTGGGCTGTTTTAGATGTTTCTAAAGCGAGTAAATTAGCTTCAGAAGTCATTTTATTTGTCACGTCATCTACCTGTTTTTTTTGAGTTGCCGTTTTTTGGGTAGCAGACTCCAACTCCTGAGTGGATTGCTCAAGTTGTTCAACTTCTTCAAGTAGGTCATCCATAATATCACTCATAAGAAAGGGCCTATTCTGCTTTCATTTCTGCAATTCTCGCTCTGATGCTCTCATTGACAGATTTTAAATGGGTATTCTTTTCTTGTATTTCAGCTAACTGGGCTGCAACTTCTTCAGTGTTTTGATTACTGTTTAATTGCGTTAGATCCACAGTGTAACCTGCTTTTTTAGCCGCTTCAAAAGCGCGTTCGGCAGCGGCGAAAGTAGCTTCAATTGCTTGCTGTGTTTTTTCGGCAGAAGCTTGCGCTTCTTTAGAAGTCGCTAACGCTAATTGAGTGGCTTCTTGTGCAGTCGTTTTTACTTCTTGAGCTATGTTTTGAATGGATTGGTCAAGGCCTATCGCTTCTTCCATAGCTGAAACAGATTGGCTTGCTTGGTCTATCAGCGAAAGATCATCGTTTGATATCTCTTCTGTTGCGTGCATCTGGTTTGTGTCTTGGTTTTCCATGACCATTTCTAGGTGACTGTTTTCCGTTTCGCTGGTTTCAGAAATGTGTTCTACATCATCTTCGATATCGGTGTCTTCAATACCCGCTTGATCAATAGGTAACTCTTCTTCTGCGTTATCCAGAGCTTCTAGGTCAATATCATCTAGGTCTGGCATATCGTTATTGCCATCGTCAGGTTCGGTCGTTTCACTACCTGTTTCAGAAGTAGTATCTGCTAGGTTGTCTAAATCATCCAAATCCAGATTGTCTAAATCAATATTATCCATCTCAGCGGTCACTTCATCGCTATTTTCATTAGGCGTACCAGCATCTTCTGTGAATTCATTGAGGTCAATATCGTCTAGGTTGACCTCGGATCCTTCTGAATCGACTTCAAGAGCTGTTTCTGCTTCGCTCTGGGATAAATCGTCAAGATTATCTATGTCATCTAAACCCTCTAAGTCATCTAAATCTAAGCTGTCTAAGTCAATATCGTCGCCTGCTGAACTCATTTCTTGAGGTGGTTCTTTGACTTCAACTTCAGTTTCAACTTCAGAAGCCGCTTCTGCCATTAAAGAGTCAAGGTCATCTAAATCAATACCTAAGTCCGCAAGTGAATCCGTTTCTGTGTCGTCATTGTCATCAGTCTCTTTTGAACTATATACGTCTTGGGTTTCATCTTGGTCAGCTTCAATAGAGGGGAGCTCATCAAGAGCATTTAACAAATCATCCGCATCAAAGTCTTCAAGAGAATCACTCATTTCTGGAGTAATATTTCCCATCATTGATAACATTTCTTGGGTGGCTTTGTCATCTTTTTCTAAATCGATTTCTGACATGGCGAGTATTCCTATCCTTTTCAAGTGACTCTAAATTTAGTAGCTAATAAGGTTTAGAGGCCTTTTAATTTGAATTTTTAGTGAGTAATAAGCATATTGCATGCCATTAAGTTGACTCAGGGTAAGTCCATACTACAAAGTATAAAAACCAATCTAGTTTAAAATAAACTTGGGCAATCAAAGTCCATTTTGTTTTCTGTAATAGGGTGGCTAAAGCTCAGTGTTTTAGCGTGTAACATTAATCTTGGGGATTGATTTAAACTGAAAAAGTCCGCATAAAGGTTGTCGCCTAAAATGGGGTGGCCGAGCGATTTCATATGCAGTCTTAATTGGTGAGAGCGTCCAGTGATAGGAGTTAGTTCAACTAAAAAAGTGTCTCGGTTTTGTTCTAGAATTTTCCAATGAGTTTGCGCGCCTTTACCCTGTTTAAAGTCAATCATTTGTAGGGGGCGTTTTTCCCAATCGCAACGCATAGGCAGATTGATGTAGCCCGACTTTAAGCTTGGTTTGCCACTGCAAACGGCATGGTAAGTCTTTTGAGTTTGGCGTTCTTGAAATTGTCGACTGAGGTGTCTGTGTGCTTCAGCAGAGCGGGCAACCACCATCAGTCCAGAGGTATCCATGTCCAGACGATGAACAATCTTAACATCGGCAAAATCCGCTGCAAGGTGAGAGGCTAAACACTCTTGTTTGTCCACTCCCCTACCTGGTACAGATAGTAAACCACTGGGTTTATTGACCACAATAATGTGTTCATCGGCATAAAGAATCCAGTCTGAGCTGAATTTGAATTGAAGAGCGGGTGAGGTTGGCAAAGAGTGCATTTTAAGGGTGAGCCTTGTAAACTAATGGGCTTATTTTATACGAATGCTTTTAAAAGAAGAAAAAAGGTTTATTACTCATGAGTAAAGTTTCTGTTTTATTTGTTTGTCTTGGCAATATTTGCCGTTCGCCCACTGCTCATGCGGTTTTTAGAAAAATGGTTAGAGATGAAGGTTTTGAGGATAGAATTGACATCGACTCTGCTGGAACAGCGGCTTATCATATTGGCAAACACCCTGATACACGCTCTATGCAAACCGCGAGAGATCGTGGGATTGAGATGCTCGATTTGCGAGCCAGAAAGGTGGATTTTGGCGACTTTTACCAGTATGACTACATTTTAGCGATGGATGATGAAAATTATCACAATCTGCTTGATATGGCATTGCCTGAGCATCATCAAAAAATTCAAATGTTTTTGGATTACACGCAAGACTATGAAGAACGAGAAGTGCCTGATCCATACTATGGCGGAGCTCAAGGGTTTGAGCATGTATTTGATTTAGTGGATTCTGCCTCCGAAGGGTTGTTAAAGCATATCAAAGAGCAGCATTTTTCAAGAAGTTAATCTGGTTCTATAAGAATAAGCAGGCCTGGTAGCTTTTGTCTTGTTTGGCTAAAGTAATGAATGAGTAATAGGTAATAAAAATAAAAAAATAGGTAAAAAAAAGCACCCTCAACATCTGTTTTGGGTGCTTTTTAGTTGCTTTAAATGCCTAGTGTTTAACTTGTATTGAACTAGTCTTCTGAGCTTTCTCCTTTAGGCGTAGATGAATCCGTGTTTTCAGAACGTTCTTTTCGTGGACGAGGTCCGGAAGGACGTGGTCTACGAGTACGTGGACGTCTTCTTTGTCTTGGTTTCTCTTCGCTTTCAGTTGTTTCTTCACCATCCGTTACTGTTTTTTCAGTTTCATTCTGGCTTGTTGCGCCTGCATCTGAGTTTTCTTCTGATTCAATTACAGAGGTTTTTGGTTCAGACACTTCTTTAACAGTTGAATTTTCTTCTGTAGAAGAGGTTTCAATGTTTTCAACTTCTGGCGTGTTCACGGATTCAACTGGAGTGTTAACGGTTTCAGCTACTTCCGTTTTTACTGGCGTTTCAGTAGCAGGTGAAGCTATTTTCTCTTCATTAGCGAGATGTTCAGAACCTGGTGCTGGAGAATCTATTGATAACTCAGCAGCGCCAGCTGGCGCACGTCTACGGCTATTGTAGCTACGACTGTTGTAACGGCTACGACGGCGTTGACCACCAGTATTACGACGGCCTTTGTTCTCTTTGTCTTCTGATGATTTGGTGTCGGCTGAGTTGTTGCTCTCTTTGTTTGTTTTGTCATCAGAGTCAGTTGTTGATGGAGTATTATTTAATACCTCATCATTTACAATGGCTTCATCTTCACGATTGCGACGATTACGGTTGTTACGACGTGGTTTACGTGTTTTGTCCGCTTGAGGTTGAGTTGTTTGATTTTCTACTTCATTCTCATCTGGGCGGTTATTACGTGGTTTACGGTTGTCAGTACGTGTATCGTCATTGCGATTACGGTTGTTACGACTACGGTTATTACGATTTTCGTTACGACCTTCACCATTGTTATTTCGACGACGGTTATTGTTGTTACGGCGTGGATTACGAGGGCGAGGTTTGACTTCTTCCTCTTCGGCTTCACCTTTGCTAAATAGTGCTTTCCAAACACGAGCAAATAAACCTGGTTTTTGCTCCGTTTCTGTGGATACGGCTACTGCTACTGCGGTTGTTGGAGGAGGTGGTGCTGTTGGCTGAATATTTTGTACAGCAGGTTCTTCTTTCTTAATTTGTTTTGCAGGCTCTGTAGTCGCTTCCATTTCAGGCATGGAAATCTCTTTGATTTCATAACTTGCGTTTTGAGGTGACTCTTCACCCACACGCGTACGTTCCATAATGTATTGCGGTGTTTCCAAATGCTCATTTGGCACAATTAAGATATGCAAGTTATGACGGTCTTCAACTTTAGTGATTTGGTTGCGTTTTTCATTCAATAAGAAGGTCGCCACATCCACAGGAAGTTGAACCGTTACGCGACGTGTGTTCTCTTTCATGCTCTCTTCTTCAAGCAAACGCAAGATAGAAAGGCCTAAAGATTCAACACCGCGAATTACACCAACACCATGACAGCGTGGGCAAACAATTTGAGTAGATTCTTCAATAGAAGGGCGTAGTCTTTGACGAGACATTTCAAGTAAACCAAAGCGCGAAATCTTACCGATTTGAACACGTGCACGATCTGACTTAACGGCTTCACGCATTTTATTTTCAACTTCACGCTGATGTCTGTTTGAGTGCATATCGATAAAATCGATAACCACTAAACCACCTAAATCACGTAAACGTAACTGGCGTGCGATTTCGCAAGCCGCTTCCATATTGGTGCTGAATGCCGTATCTTCAATATCAGTCCCTTTGGTTGCTCGGCTTGAGTTGATATCAATCGCTGTCAGTGCTTCGGTAATATCAATGACAATTGAGCCACCTGAAGGTAGAGTTACTTCACGCTGATAAGCGGACTCAATTTGTGATTCAATTTGAAAACGAGTGAATAATGGAATGGTATCTTGGTAAGGTTTTACTTTATAAACCTGTTGAGGCATAACATGCTGAATGAAATCACGAGCCTTATGGAAGACCTCCATGTTATCGATAATGATTTCACCAATGTCTTGACGAAGGTAATCACGAATGGCCAGGATAACGATGTCAGATTCTTGATGAATTAAGAAAGGCGCTTCTTTTTCAACTGACGCTGTTTTAATGGCATCCCAGAGTTGAATTAAGTAATTAACACCCCACTGAAGTTCTTCGGTGTTTTTGCCTACACCCGCTGTGCGGATAATAAGTCCCATGCCTTCAGGCGTCTCCAGATCACGTAGGCTATCACGAATATCGCTACGCTCATCACCTTCAATACGACGTGAAATACCACCCGCTTTTGGGTTGTTAGGCATCATTACAACATAAGGACCTGCTAGGGTAATCTGGGTTGATAATGCTGCACCTTTATTGCCACGCTCTTCTTTTTGAACTTGAACAATAATCTCTTGGCCTTCTTTTAAAACATCTTTGATGCTAAAGCGACCAGACTCTGGTTTTTGATTCGGAAAATATTCTTCGGCTACTTCTTTAAAAGGTAAAAATCCGTGACGCTCAGCGCCATAGTCAACAAACGCGGCTTCTAAGCTTGGCTCGATGCGGGTGATTTTACCTTTATAGATATTGGCTTTTTTCTTTTGATGTGTTGGTGTTTCAACATCTAGATCGTAGAGGGTTTGACCATCTACAAGGGCAATGCGCGTCTCTTCTGCTTGAGTCGCATTGATTAGCATTCTTTTCATGCTCTTCTCTTTATAATTGAGCTGAGCGACATTTTAAATAGACGAATGCAAACGAGTGGTTAGTTACCAGGCCTGGTGAAAGTGTTAAGGCGAATTGTTATCACAAATGATTTAAATCTATGGGGTTAAGGCTTGGGTTGCCAACATCTTTGTTGTAGCGTTAACGTTAGTTGTTTGTTTAAATCTATTTTTATTGGGTTAATGCCGTATTGCAATAACTTGAATCTGTCGTGTTTGTGTAACATTGTTATCGAGCAAATTAGTGGTTTTTATTGGTTGTTTTGGCCAATTTGCTCTAGCCGTCAGGTAGTGGTTAGCTATCTGATTTTATAATTCTTTCAGCCGGTATTGCTCGTATCATTTATTAAGTGTCTTATGGCGAGTGGATTCTTATTAAGTGGTTTTTGACCAAATAAGAATGATTTTTGCGCTGCACTTATAAACTTTGCATAGGTACTTAATGAACGTTAGTTTTGTAAGGTCATTGAGTAAGGCTGTATCGTCTTTTATTTAAAATGTATGGCTCAGAGTTTTTGTAATCTGATCGTGCTTTAAATGCATTTTTATGTTTAAAACACGGTCGGCGTAAAAATTCTTGCGCTTAATCGAGCGCTACGAGTTCATACTTATAAATATAAGCTCGGCAAATATAGCACTCATTTTGTTGCTATGCAATGACAACTTTATGATATGAGGGTAAACTGTGCGCCATTTGGTAAATATTGTTTGTTTAAGGTGAAAAATTCTTACGAATCAGCTTTTAAGGTCGTTAAGAATTTAATTTTAAACTCGTGGGTTTTATGGGTCCTATTTACTTATACTTATTTGAGTGTGGATATTAAAAAGTGTTGGTTAAAACGATGAGTGCAAAAGTACAGTTAGTTGATGTAGGAACCGAGGATGCGGGTCAGCGTTTAGATAATTTTTTAATGCGCCACCTTCGCAAAGCGCCTAAGACTCTGATTTATCGAATTATTCGTAAAGGAGAGGTGCGAGTTAATAAAGGGCGTGCTAAAGCATCTACTCGTTTGGAGGCGGGTGATGTGGTTCGTATTCCTCCTGTTAAAGTGCCTGAAAAGGTTGAATTGTTAGATTCGGATATTCCTGTTGCGCAATTAAAGCGTATCGAAGAGAGTATTCTTTATGAGGATAACGATTTAATGGTTGTGAATAAACCTTCTGGTGTTGCAGTTCATGGCGGTGGCGGAATTAACTGGGGGTTAATTGAGGTTGTTAGAGTGCTTCGCCCTTTGGCCAAACGTTTAGAGTTGGTGCATCGAATTGATAGAGATACCTCGGGTTGTTTATTGATTGCCAAAAAAGCCTCTGTTTTAAAAAATCTACATGCACAAATCCGTGCGGATCAATTTGATAAACGTTACTTGGCAATCGTAATGGGGTTATGGCCAAAGAATAAGCAAAAGATTGATTTACCCTTACGCAAAGACCACCTGTCTGATGATGGTTGGCATGTAAAAGTGGCGCAAGATGGTAAGCAAGCCATTAGTTATTTCAAAGTAGAGCAACATCTGAAGGGGGCTGATTTAGTCTCGGTAAAACTGAAAACAGGAAGAACACATCAAATCAGGGTGCATGCATTATCACAAGGTTGTGCTTTGATGGGCGACGATAAGTATGGTGATAGAGAGGTGAATAAAAAATATCGTCCATTGGGGATGAAGCGTCTGGCGTTACATGCTCAATTTTTAGGCTTTACCCACCCTGTAACAGAGGAAAAGATGTTGTTTGAAGCGCCACTGTGGCCAGACTTTATTAAAATTATTGATATTTTAACGATTCAGTAGTTTTTCAAAAAAGTAGTGATTCAATAAAAATTTATAAAGATTCAATATAAAACGGATAAATCATGCAAGACACAAAACAGTACAAAGCGGTTATTTTTGATTGGGATGGTACCTTAATGAACTCTGAAGCTAGGATTGTCGATGCAATTCAAACGGCGGCTAGAGAGTGTGGTTTGCCAGTCTTGTCTTATGATGAGTCAAAACAAATTATTGGTTTAAGTTTGGAGAATGCCATTTTAGGTTTATACCCCGATTTGGAGCAATCTAAGGTGGTTGCCATGTCTGAAGCTTATACACAGTGCTTTTTAGAAGAGAGTAATGTGGAAATGGTGCCTTTTGATGGTGCAGAAGCTTTGTTACTTAATTTAAAGCAGCAAGGTGTAAAATTGGCGATTGCAACAGGCAAGAGTCGTAAAGGTTTAACGGCTGTTTTGGCTGAAACAGGTTTTGGCGTTTATTTTGATATGACGCGCACTCCTGTTGAATCTGCTTCTAAGCCGGACCCGTTAATGTTAACTCAAATTTTAGAAGAGTTTCATCTAACGGCCGAAGAAGCTGTGATGATTGGCGATACTACCTTTGATATGGAGATGGCGCAAAACATTAATATGGATAGGGTTGCCCTTAGTCATGGTGTTCACCAAACTGAAGTGCTTAATGAGTTTAACCCAGTGACAACGTTAGATTCTCTTAATGAGTTAAATATGTGGTTAATGAATCATATTTAATAGGGTGTTTCAGCTCTATTTATAAGCTTCTATTCTTTCCTAAGCAGAGGGGAGGCCTGGTAACTCTGTTTTGAGTAGTGTTAACGGGTTTAGAGTATGGATTGGTTATACTCTTTTTAATGGTAATTCAAAACCCATCTCGTAAAAAATATCTGTCAGTGCGATAAGTGGCAAACCAATTAATGCATTAGGGTCTCTGCTATCAATCTGTTTAAACAGGGTGATGCCAAGTCCTTCGGATTTAAAGCTTCCAGCGCAGTTTAATGGTTGTTCTATTTCAAGATAGTTTTGAATCACACTATTAGAAAGTTTTCTAAAGTGAACGGTTGTTGTATCTGTATATTGGAAGAAATCACCTGTTTGAGTGTTGCTTACTACCAGGCCTGTATAAAAAGTAATAGCATTATCGCTAAACTGCTGTAGTTGTTTTATGGCATTGTCTAAGGTGTGAGGTTTGCCAATAGGTTTGTCATTAAATACCGCGCATTGGTCAGAGGTGATAATGATGTGTTCTGGATACTTTTCAGTAAATACCTTGGCTTTTTTAAGAGCAAGTCTTAAAACCATCTCTTTTGGCTTTTCGTTAAGCAATGGGGTTTCATCAATTTCTGGTGCATCTTGAGTAAAAGGAATGTTCAGTTTATCTAGCAGTAGTTTTCTAAAGGGTGAGGTTGAGCCAAGAATAATTTGAGGTAGGGTTTTGATTTGAAGGTCAATGTTTTTATTTATACTCATGTTTTAACTCAGTTTTTTGGTTTATTGATAACGGTGTATTGTCATGGTTAATAGGTTGATTTACTGTGATAGTTCACGCAGTTAGCCTTGAAATCGTAATGAATCATTTCTAGCTTGCCTAAGCATATAAAAAATATCCAGTTTTTTAGAGTTTTTAGAGAGTTTTTTTTGACTTCTTAAAGTTGTGCGAGTATGATTCGCGCCTATGTTTA
This sequence comes from Thiomicrorhabdus sp. Kp2, assembly GCF_000478585.1. Lineage (NCBI taxonomy): Bacteria > Pseudomonadati > Pseudomonadota > Gammaproteobacteria > Thiotrichales > Piscirickettsiaceae > Thiomicrorhabdus > Thiomicrorhabdus sp. Kp2. Next base: position 601,482 of record NZ_ARWI01000001.1, on the reverse strand, counting down.
ATAAGCTACCTGAATTCATTGACCCTATTTACGCGGTAAATCATAATAAACGATTTGCTGGGCGAGTCAATCAAAGCCGTTTAAAACGCTTGGTTGAAGTGGTTATTGAAGCCGATCGTGAGGTCGACGTTCAGATAGATTTCTTTTATGATAAAGTGCTAAGGTTTCCTGCCTTTACCATGAAAGTAGAAACCAGTTTGAATTTGCAATGTCAGCGTTCTTTGGAATCATTTGACTTGCCTGTAGCCACTGAAGTTAAAGGTGTGTTTGCAGAAACGCTGGCGTTAACACAAGATTTACCTGCAGATGTTGAAGTGTACGAGCTTGATGATGAAAAAATTTCATTGTTTGAGTTGGTTGAAGATGAATTGTTGTTGTCAGTGCCATTGGCTCCTGTTGATGATAGTCGTTCTGCTCCTGAGTTTGAAGGCGCTTCAGATAAAACAGATGCTGAAAATCAGCAGGGTGACATGAATAATGACACCCAAAAGCCGAATCCTTTTGCAATGTTGCAAGAGTTAAAAAAATAGATTTATAGATTATAAACTTAGGAGATTGCCATGGCAGTTCAAAAAAGTCGTAAAACACCTTCAAGACGTGGTATGCGTCGTTCACATGATGCACTTGGTGCACCTACGTTAACTGTAGATGAGACTACTGGTGAAGTTCACCGTCGTCATCATGTGACTGCAGACGGTTACTACAAAGGTAAAAAAGTAGTTCAAGATAAGGCGTAATTTATCTTGGCTATTACTATTGCCATTGATGCAATGGGCGGTGATCACGGTTTAACCGTTACCGTCCCTGCTTCAATAGATGCTCTCAATGCATATTCTGATATTCAAATCGTTTTAGTTGGTCAACAATCTCTGATTGAGACTGAACTTGCAAAACACCAATATGATGCTTCACGCATTACCGTTCAACATGCTGATCAAGTGGTTGAAATGGATGATTTACCTTCCAAAGCTCTAAGAAATAAACGTCAATCTTCGATGCGTATCGCCTTAAATTTAGTTAAAGATGATGTGGCTGATGCTTGTGTAAGTGCGGGTAATACGGGTGCTTTAATGGCGGTTGCCAAATTTGTTCTTAAAACGATTCCTGGGATCGATCGTCCTGCTATCTGTACCTCTATGCCAACCATGAAAGGGCATGTTCATGTCTTAGATTTAGGCGCTAACGTCGGTTGTACGGGTGAAAATTTAATGCAGTTTGCCTTAATGGGGTCTGTGTTAACTCAAGCGGTTGATGATAATCCACATCCACGTGTCGGCTTATTGAATATTGGTGAAGAGGAAATTAAAGGTCATCAGCGTATTAAAGATGCGCATCACTTATTAAATGCGACGTCTATTAACTATATTGGTTATGTAGAGGGTGATGACATTTATAAAGGTGATACGGATGTGGTGGCTTGTGATGGCTTTGATGGAAATATTGCATTAAAGGCAAGCGAGGGTGTAGCAAAAATGATCTCTTTTTACTTAAAAGAGGCATTTACTAAAAACTTACTTACTAAGTTTGTTGCTGTTCTTGCTTACCCAGTTTTGAAGTCATTCAAAAGCAAGGTTGATCCTCGAAGATATAATGGTGCATCATTATTAGGACTTCGTAAGATTGTGATTAAAAGTCATGGTGGAGCGGATCAGTTTTCATTCTTTCACGCAATTACCGAAGCGCGTTTAGAAGTAATCAAAAACGTTCCACAGCTTATTTCAGCTGAGGTTTCAAGTCTATTGAAGCAACAGACTGATAATTCTGAGCCTAATGCTTAAACAAAAGACAGCGTGTTAAGTTTACCAATCAGTTTTTTTAAATTTTGGTGACTTACTCCTGTCTTTTGTTGTATTGTGGGCAGTTACGTTGACTGTTTAAGCAGATAATAAAAATATGAATCAAAAAATATACAGCCGTATTATTGGTACGGGCGGCTACCTACCAGAAAAAATTCTAACAAATGCTGACCTTGAAACCATGGTTGAAACCAGTGATGAATGGATTCGCGAGAGAACAGGTATTCAACAGCGTCATATCGCAGCAGAGGGTCAAACAACTTGTGACTTGTCTGAACAGGCGTCCTTACATGCGATTGAAATGGCAGGAATCGATGCCAATACAATTGATTTAATTGTAGTTGCCACTACCACACCAGACAAAATATTCCCTAGCACCGCTTGTCTTTTACAGGCGCGTCTTAATATTCACGGTTGTCCAGCTTTTGATGTTCAAGCGGTTTGTTCAGGTTTTGTCTATGCATTAAGTGTTGCAGATCAGTTTGTGAAAACAGGTATGGCCAAAAGAGCTTTGGTCGTAGGCGCCGAAACCTTATCACGTATCACCGATTGGACGGATCGTAATACCTGTGTGTTGTTTGGTGATGGTGCAGGTGCGGTCATTTTAGAAGCTTCATCAGAACCAGGTATTTTATCTACTCATATTCATGCAGATGGTCAGTATGATGAGCTACTTCATGTGCCTTCAGGCCCGTCTAAGCTACCGACTACCGATGCCATTGCAGAGCGTTCGATGCAGATGAAAGGCAATGAAGTATTTAAGATGGCGGTAAATACTTTAAGCCGCATCGCTAAAGAGACTTTAGATGCCAATAATATGCAAAAAGAAGATATTGATTGGTTGGTTCCTCATCAGGCAAATTTAAGAATTATTAAAGGTACGGCTAAGAAGTTAAAGCTTACAGATGAGCAAACGGTTGTGACTGTTCATAAGCATGCCAATACCTCAAGTGCCTCTGTGCCATTAGCTTTAGATGAAGCGGTTAGGGACGGACGTATCCAGCGTGGTCAAACCTTATTATTAGAAGCCTTTGGTGGCGGATTTACATGGGGTTCAGCACTTATAAAATATTAAGTGCACACCCTGTGGAATAGATAGACGCTATTGTTCTATTTTGCCAAGTGTTAAAAGTTATAGGAATTTAAAATATATGTCATATGCATTCGTTTTCCCAGGTCAAGGTTCCCAGTCAGTGGGCATGCTTGCTGAATTAGCGGAATCTCACTCTCAAGTTCAAGAAGTATTTTCTGAAGCCTCTGAAGCCTTAGGCTATGATCTTTGGGATGTTATTCAAAATGATGCTGATGGTAAGTTAAATCAAACAGATGTTACTCAACCAGCGATGTTGGCTTCTGGTATTGCAGTTTATCGTACATTAACTTCACAAAAAGAAGTCGCTCCTGCATTTATGGCGGGTCATTCTTTGGGTGAGTACACTGCACTTGTTGCAAGTGGTGCGATGTCTTTAGCACAAGGAGTTTCATTAGTAGCGCTTCGTGGGCAATTAATGCAGTCAGCCGTTCCAGCAGGGCAAGGCGCGATGGCAGCGGTTTTAGGTTTAGAAGATGCACAAGTGGTTGCGGTCTGTGAACAAGCCGAAGGTGTGGTTGAAGCAGTAAACTTTAATTCACCAGGCCAGGTAGTTATTGCTGGTAACAAAGAAGCAGTTGAAGCGGCTATGGCGTTAGCGACAGAAGCAGGCGCTTCTCGAGTCGTTCCACTTCCAGTTAGTGTGCCATCTCATTGTTCGTTAATGAAGCCAGCGGCAGAGCAATTGGCAGAAAAGTTGGCTGATATGGATATTGTTATGCCTTCTGTGCCTGTTTTACACAACGTGAATTTTAGTCAGGCTCAAAACCCTGAAGAGATTAAAGAGTTATTAGTTCAGCAATTGTATTGCCCAGTTCAATGGGTTGAAACGGTTAATGCCATGAAGGCTCAAGGTGTTGAAGCCTTATATGAGTTAGGGCCTGGTAAAGTGTTGATGGGATTAAATCGTCGTATTGACCGTAAGATGGGTATGCAAGCCGTTTTTGATAATGCTTCGCTAGAAAAAGCACTAGCAAGTTTTTAAACAACTTTATAGAATGTCTTTCATTCGTATTTGTAAAAGTTTTTCATTCGCTTTTTAACGAAAGCACGCAAAACACAAGGTGGAAAAAATGTTAACAGGAAAAGTAGCTTTTGTAACAGGTGCAAGCCGTGGTATCGGTAAGGCTATCGCGTTGGATTTGGCCGCACATGGTGCAACCGTTATTGGTACTGCAACGTCTGAAAGTGGTGCTGAAGCCATTTCAGCCTATCTAGCTGAGGCAGGTGCTCAAGGTTCAGGTAAGTGTTTGAATGTGACCAATGGCGAGGCTATTACAGAGGTACTTGCTGAAGTCTCTAAAGAATTTGGTGTACCAACGATTTTAGTGAATAACGCAGGTATCACTCGTGACAACCTATTGATGCGTATGAAAGATGAAGAGTGGGACGATATCATTCAAACCAATTTAAGTTCCGTTTTCCGCATGAGTAAAGCGTGCTTGAGAGGCATGATGAAAGCCAAAGGCGGACGTATTATCAATATCGCTTCTGTAGTAGGCGTAATGGGTAATGCTGGTCAAACAAATTATGCGGCGGCAAAAGCTGGTATTATCGGCTTCAGTAAGTCATTGGCGCGTGAAGTGGGTGCGCGTAATATTACGGTTAATACGATTGCTCCAGGTTTTATTGATACCGATATGACTAAGGCGCTTCCAGAAGAGCAAAGAGCCGCATTAACCACACAAATTCCATTACAAAGTCTTGGTCAGCCTGAAGATATTGCCCGTGCTGTCACGTTCTTGGCGGGTGATGGTGGTTCATATATTACTGGTCAGACGCTGAATGTGAATGGTGGTATGTATATGGTTTAAACCCCAAAAGGTTTATAAATCATAAGGTTATTTATTTTTAAAAATTTGAGCGTGATAGAAATCAAGCAAAAATACATTAAATGCTTGAAAATCTTACAAGATAAGAGGAAAATACGTTCAAATTTAAAACATTCATTTTTATCATAAAAACAAATTGGAGAATTCCATGAGCAGTATCGAAGAACGCGTAAAGAAAATCGTAGTTGAGCAATTAGGTGTAGAAGAAGATCAAGTAACAGCTGATGCTTCTTTTGTAGATGACTTAGGTGCGGATTCTTTAGATACAGTTGAATTAGTAATGGCTCTAGAAGAAGAGTTTGATTGCGAAATTCCTGATGAAGAAGCAGAGAAAATTTCTACTCTAGCACAAGCTACTTCATACGTAGAAGCTAACCTATAAGTTAGTGACAAGTAGATGACTGTGAACCAGTCAGGTACTTCATAAAGCCGTTTTTTAGCGGCTTTTTTTGTATTTAATACTCGTGTATTGAATTAAGTCAGAATTACAGTCGGTGTGGCTGTTGTTAATAAATGAATTTAAATGTAAATCAAATGGGTTTGCAGTTCGTAATATCTAAGAGGGTGCTATTTTGTCTAAGCGTCGTGTTGTGATTACAGGATTAGGGGTTCTTTCAGCGGTAGGGTTAAATGTTGAAGAAAACTGGTCAAATATTTTAGCTGGTAAAAGTGGTATTGATTACCTAACCAAGTTTGATACCGATGCTTTTTCAGTAAAGTTTGGTGGTGAATTAAAGGGGTTTGATGTAACTCAATACATTACTCCTAAAGAAGCCAAAAAGATGGACCCTTTTATTCATTACGGAATTGCGGCTGGAGCACAGGCAATCAAAGATTCTGGTCTTGAAATTACCGATGAAAACGCAACTCGAATTGGTGTTTCTATGGGCTCAGGTATTGGTGGTATTGGTTCAATTGAAACTCAGCACAACGCCATGCTAAAGGGTGGTCCAAGAAAAGTGTCACCCTTCTTTGTTCCAAGCTCAATCATCAATATGATTTCTGGAAACCTATCTATTATGTTCGGCCTAAAAGGGCCTAATATGGCAATTGGTACAGCGTGTGCAACGGGTACACACTCAATTGGTGACTCTGCACGTATGATTCAATATGGTGATGTCGATGTGATGGTTGCAGGTGGTGCAGAATACGCAACCACAGAGCTAGGCTTAGCAGGTTTTGCAGCGGCGCGTGCGTTGTCTACACGTAATGATGACCCACAATCGGCAAGCCGCCCTTGGGATAAGGATCGTGATGGTTTTGTTCTTGCAGATGGCGCAGGAGCGGTTGTGCTTGAAGAGTATGAACACGCCAAAGCACGTGGAGCAACCATCTATGCCGAGGTGTTAGGTTTTGGTATGAGTGGTGATGCTTATCATATGACTTTACCTGCAGCTGGCGGTGAAGGTGCTGGACGTTGCATGGCAACCGCGCTCAATAATGCTAAATTAGATGCCACTAAAATCAATTACATTAATGCGCACGGTACATCAACACCAGCGGGTGATGTCTGTGAAACCAGTGCCGTTAAAACAATCTTTGGTGACCACGCTTATAACCTAACCATGAGTTCAACTAAATCTATGACAGGTCACGCATTGGGTGCGGCAGGGGCTATGGAAGCTGTATTTACAGCTTTAGCCATTAAAAATCAAATTCTTCCGCCAACCATTAACCTAGAAAATCCAGAAGAGGGTTGTGATTTAGATTACGTGGCTACTGGCGCTCGTGATGCACAAATTGATTATGCCTTATCAAACTCTTTCGGTTTTGGTGGTACTAACGCAACTTTGGTTTTAGGTAAAGTATAAAACCTATTTTTGCGTTAAATTTAGTCAACATTTTGTTGCTTAAAATGTCTAAAACTCAAGTAAACTGTATCCTTTTAAGAATACAGAATTTAAGCGGTTTATAGATTAGATGACTTTTTCGGCTAACAGTCAGGCGGACACCTCTTTGGGTTCTCAATCGCCTATTATCAAGAAGATTGTCTTTTCAGACTTACCAGGCCTGGTAGGAATGGAAATTCAATCGATTGATTTGTCTTTATTACATCAATTAAACCCATTGCGCTACCCGTTTTTATTAGAAAGTGTGGCAAAAGGTGGTTTGGGTGAATTTGATGTGTTAATGGCCTATCCGCAAGAATCCATTCAATTAGATTCGCCTGAAAATGCTCAAGCCTTTATTGAGCAGGTTCAAACTCAATTTTCTAAGATTAATCCCAATATTCAAAATAGCCAAAACCTACCGTTTATTGGTGGTTGGTTTGCTTATTTTAGTTATGACTATGCTCAAGTAGTTGAACCTGTTTTACATCTTCCAAAATCCCAGTTTCCTTTGGCTAACCTCACTCGAATTCCTGTTGGGATTATTCTCGAACACTCAACCAATAACGTGTATTTGTTAGCCGAGCCTCAGTTTGAAGCTGGTTTGCAAGAAGTAGAACAAGATTTTGTTCACGCTTTATTATTGGAGAATGATTCTTCACCTGTTGTTGTTACTGATAGCCATGAAGAGCCTGAACAGAAATATTTGCAGGGTGTTGAAGCGATAAAAGAATATATTTTGGCTGGTGACGTTTTTCAGGTGAATTTGTCTCGTCAGTGGCAAGTTGAGTTAGAACAAAATACGGCTTACTTGGATGTGTACCGAGCTTTACGAAAATCGAATCCTGCCCCTTTTGCCGCTTTGGCTTATTTTGAAACAGGCTCACAACAATCTAACCAAGGTAACCAGGCCTGGCAGATTATTAGCTCATCGCCTGAACGTTTAGTGAAATACCAAGCGCCTTGGGTAGAAACTCGTCCAATTGCAGGAACACGCAAACGTGGAGATGATGTAGAAACAGATAAGGCGCTTGTCACCGAGTTAATTGAACATCCTAAAGAGCGTGCTGAACATATTATGTTGATAGATTTAGAGCGTAATGATTTAGGTCGTATTTGCCAACCTGGTTCGGTAGAAGTCAACGAGCTAATGGTAGTAGAAACTTACGAACATGTGCATCATATTGTTTCCAATGTCAGAGGTCGGCTTCAAGACGGTTTATCACCCTTAGATATCATTCATGCCTTGTTTCCTGGAGGTACCATTACGGGTTGCCCTAAGATTCGTTGTATGGAAATTGTCGCCGAGTTAGAACAGATGCCAAGAGAGGCTTATACGGGTTCTTTAGGTTATATCAATTTAGACGGTTCGCTAGATTTGAATATTTTGATTCGCACTATGATTCAATTTGAAAAAGACCATAAGCCCACAGTGCAATTTAGAGCGGGGGCTGGGATTGTGGCCGACTCTCAAGCCGAAAATGAATTAACCGAAACCCGTCATAAAGCGAAAGGTTTAGTAAAAGCCTTGCAAGCGGGCAACGATTAATGGAGCTAGCGACTTACTGGGTAAATGGCCTACCGCAGGAAGAGATAACGCTTCAGGATAGGGCGATTCAGTATGGTGATGGTTTTTTTACGACGATTCTTGTTGTGAATAAACAAATTCTGAATTGGGCATCACATTGGGAGCGTATCAAAAACAGTAGCCAAGTTTTGGGTTTGCCTCTGATTAAGCTCGAGCAACTAAGTAATTGGTTGGAAATAGCTCTGAATGATTATTTTGAAAAAAATGATACCAAGGATTGCGTGCTTAAAATAATCATTACTCGTGGTACTGGTGGTGTTGGTTATCAAATGCCTGAAACGATAGGCTCGAACTGTTTGTTTTATATCAAGCCGAGCCCTATTCAGCTGAATCAAGGAGAGTTAACGGCTATTCAACCTATGGAAATTGGCTTATGTAAAACACTGGCAAGTATGGGGTCGTTGGCGGGAGTTAAAAGCTTAAATCGCTTAGAAAATGTGATGGCAAGAACCGAGATGGCAGAGAATGGCTATCAAGAAGGTTTAATGTTGAATGCGCTGAATTATGTTGTTTGTGGCACACAGTCAAATATTTACTTACTAAAAGACGGTACCGTTTTTACTCCTAAGATTAAAGAGAGTGGTGTTGCTGGCACAACACGTTTTCAAATGAACACCTTAGTGCAAAAATTGGGTTGGAAAATGGAAGAAAAAAACATTTTACTTACCCAGATTGAGCAAGCGGATGAACTGTTTTTGACTAATGCGGTAAGAGGTGTGCAACCTGTTAAGCAGTTTTTAAATGCTCAATATACAACCGTAAAAACAGAACAAATTCACCAGGCCTGGTCAACTTGGCAAATGGAAAATGCGACTTCTGTTAATAGCTTTAAGAGTATGAAATGAGCGAAAATTCTAACCAAACAAATGCAAATACATCTGAGATGCATAAATCAGTGATAAATAAGCCAGTAATCAAGAAGTCTAACTGGTTTATGCGTTTGTTTGTTCTGATATTGTTAGCAGGCCTGGTAGTTGTTGGTATCGCTTATAGCCAATTTAAAAGCTTTATTTCAGAGCCAATTTCTCAACAAAAACAAGCGATAGAGTTAACAATTAAACCCGGTAGTTCGGTCTCTAAGGTGGCTTATCAATTACATCAGCAGGGCTTTTTAACGCAACCAAAATGGTTTGCTTGGTATGTGCGTTACCTAAATAAACAAAACGTGATTAAAGCGGGGGAATTTCATATTCAACCTGAATGGACGGTCGATGAGCTGATATTGAATTTAGAAAACGCTAAGAACATCCAGTACCCTGTAACCATTGTCGCTGGGCAAACCATTCAGCAAACCTTGCAAACCATTCAAGCGCTACCCAAAATTAAAAAAGAACTTGATATCAGTGATATTAAAAGCTTACAAGAGCTGTTTGGTATTGATGAAAAGATAGATAAAAAATACCCATATGCAACTCTCGAGGGTCGTATTTTGCCAGAAACCTATCACTATCAAGCAGGGGATAGTGACAAAGAAATCTTGTTAAGAGCAGCAGGCGCATTAAATTCTGCACTTGACCAGGCCTGGCAAAATCGTGCTAAAAAATTGCCATACAAAACACCCTATGAAGCTTTGATTATGGCTTCTATTGTGGAAAAAGAGACGGGTTATGCACCAGAACGTCCTTTGATTGCAGGTGTGTTTGTTCGGAGGATTAAGATTGGAATGCGCTTGCAAACTGATCCGACTGTCATTTACGGCATTGGTCAATCGTATGATGGCAATATTCGAAAAAGGGATTTACTTAAAACCACCGCATACAATACCTACAAGATTGATGGTTTGCCGCCGACCCCAATTGCTTTACCAAGTATTGAAGCGATTCAGGCAGCATTAAACCCAGAACCGACAAAAGCGTTATACTTTGTGGCAAAAGGTGGCGGACAACACCACTTTTCAAATACCTTAATCGAACACAATCGAGCGGTACAAAAATACTTGCTTAGTCGTTAATTATTTACACATTTACCAAAAAGTGGACAGTTTATGTCAGGTCAGTTTATTACTTTAGAAGGCACCGAAGGTGCTGGAAAATCTACCAATTTAGTTTTTATTCAAGAGTGGTTAACCGCACAAGGTATTGACCATATTGTGACACGTGAACCTGGTGGAACAGAAATTGGTGAGGCGATTCGTGAAGTCTTATTAAACAAAGACTACACGGCGATGCATGAAGAGACTGAATTGCTTTTAATGTTTGCTGCACGTGCTCAACATTTACAAGAGAAAATATTGCCTGCCCTTGCGCAAGGTAAATGGGTAATTTCTGATCGTTTTACCGATGCCACCTACGCTTATCAAGGTGCGGCACGCGGCATGGAATTTGACCGTATTGCTGAGATTGAACATTGGGTTCAACAGGGGTTTTTCCCTCATACGACTTTTATTTTTGATTTACCGATTGAGGTAGGTATGGCGCGTGTGGCCTCTCGTGGCGGTGAGACGGATCGTTTTGAACAAGAGAAACATGACTTTTTTGAAAAGGTACGTTCAGCCTATTTAAAACGTGCCGAGATGGCGCCTGAACGTTATACCGTTTTAGATGCAAGCCAACCCTTAGAACAAGTGCAGGCAGACATTGTGGCGCGTTTACAAATGATGCGAGGTGTGTAGGTGGATTCTATTCAACCAGCCTATGTTCTATATCCTTGGTTACAACCCCAATGGCAACAATGGCAACAGCTGCAAGGGCGCTTAGGCCATGCTTATCTATTTGCGGGGCCAAAAGGTATTGGGGTTGAACCTTTCATTCAAGATGTGGCTCAGTCGGTTTTTTGCAAAAATAATCAAACAGGCCAGGCTTGTGGGCAGTGCTCAAGTTGTCATCTGTTTTTAACCCAACAACACCCAGATTTTTTTGAACTGAAACGTTTGGAAGATAAAAAAGAGATTGCGGTCGATCAGGTGAGAAGCCTGATTTATAAACTGAATGAAACCTCACACCAAGGTGGTTATAAAATAATCTGGATTGATGGTGTTGAATACATGAATCAATCGGCTTTTAATGCCTTGCTTAAAAACCTTGAAGAGCCTGCCTCAAATACGTTGTTTTTATTAAGCACACACCAGGTTGAACGTTTACCCGCCACCATTAAAAGCCGTTGCCAGCAACTTAATTTTACCCCACCTGCCATGTCCCAGGCCATTGATTGGTTGCATAATAATGCACCACAAGCCGATGAAGCCTTAATTAAACGTGCCTTACGTTTAAATTGGGGCGCACCGCTTCAAGCCTTAAACTGGATTGAGAGTGGTTTGTTCGATGAAGACAGCCAATGGCGAAATGATTTAAAACAGATTCAATCTGGGCGCAAAACCGCTTCTCAGGCGGTGGCTGAGTGGTTAAAGTTTAAAGAACCAGAACGTGTGTTTGATTATTTTTATCAATGGACGGTTTCCGCTGTTCGCTCAGTTATGTATCAAACCCAGGCTCAAGAACAAACGGCTTCTACTGCCCAGGTTCAAAACTGGTTGCGTTTTCAGCAAGCTGTGCTCACCGCCAAACAAAATTGGTTGGCTAATGCCAATAAAGAGTTGGTATTAGAAAGTCTTTGTTTGGAATGGTTAAGCATTCAACAAAGTGAAGAGCCACTAGAGAGTGTATTTAAATCCAAAATTCAAAAAGGAATGTTAGCGTGATAGTTGATTCACATTGTCATCTTAATATCTTGCCTGAAGATAAAGTCGGGAACATTGATGAAGTCATTGCCAAAGCGAAAGAGCTGGGGGTAGAACGTATTTTATGCGTGGCAATCAATCCTGGCCAATGGCAAGAAGTGATTGATTTAGCGGATAAGTACGAATGTGTTTATGCCTCTATTGGCGTACATCCGTGTGAAGACAAAAGTGTTGCGGTAACGGATAATGAGTTGATTCAGTTTGCATCGCACCCAAAAGTCATTGCAATTGGTGAAGTAGGGCTGGATTACTTTCATTTTGAAGATGAAGAAGATATGACTTGGCAGCATGACCGTTTTAAACAACATATAAAGATTGCTAAACAACTCGATAAACCGCTGATTATTCACACGAGAAATTCTACCCCAGATTGTTTAAGCATTCTTGAGCAAGAGGGCGCACAAGACGTGGGTGGCATTATGCACTGTTTTGTTGAGGATATGGCTACTGCACAAAGAGCGATGGAGATTGGTTTTTATATCTCTTTTTCAGGCATTGTGACCTTTAAGAATGCCAAAGAGTTGAAAGAGGTGGCCACAGTTTTACCTCTAGATAAGATTTTGGTGGAGACGGATTCACCATACCTTGCTCCAATGCCGTTCCGAGGTAAAACCAATCAACCTGGTTACACAAAATATGTTGTGCAAGAAATTGCGGATTTAAAAGCGTTGCCATTTGATACGGTAGCGAATGCCACTACGGAAAACTTTAACCGACTATTCAAACTAAATTAAAAGAGTAACGTAATGAGAGGTATGACGGCCGAAAAACCACGCAAAGTTAAAGTTACGGCTTCTTCGGAACGCTCTTATACTTGGCAACGCATTTATGATTTAGTGGTTCAGCATAAGCCTGAGCTGATTAAGGCGAATATTATCGCGTTATTTGCCATGCTTGCCACTGTGCCTCTACCTCTATTGCTGCCAATTTTGGTCGATGAAGTTTTATTGGATAAACCAGGATTTATCGTCGAATCTCTTCAAAAACTTGTCTCACCTGATTGGTATGGTCCAATCTATTACATTACCGCCATTACGATTATCACCATCCTATTGAGAGGGATAGGTTTATTGTTGGGTGTTTGGCAAATGCAGCAATTTACCGTGATTGCAAAAAACGTCACCTTTAGAATTCGAAAAGACCTTCTTGCACGTGTGCAAGGTGTTTCTATGGCGCAATACTCGTCGATGGGCAGTGGTAGCGTTTCAGCCACCATGTTGAATGATGTGAATACCATTGACACGTTTTTAGGTACAACCGTTAGCAAACTCATTATTGCCCTGTTTTCTCTGGTGGGTGTGAGTGCGGTTTTGTTTTGGTTGAATTGGCAGTTAGCGGTGTTTATTTTGCTTTTTAACCCAGTTGTGGTCTATTTCACCATGCTGATGGGACGTAAGGTTAAAACCCTTAAAAAAGATGAAAACAGCGCAGTGGATGCTTTTCAGCAGTCTTTAACCGAAACCTTAGATGCGTTGCAACAGGTCAGGGCGGCCAATCAAGACAGCAGCTTTTTTAATCGGGTGAGGGATAACGCCTTCTCGATCAAAAAACACTCTGAGGCCTTTACCTGGAAGAGTGATGCGGCTAGCCGCTTCTCTTTTATGATATTTTTAGTTGGATTTGACCTCTTTAGAGGGGTTGGTATGTTGATGGTGGTGTTCTCTGATTTGTCTATTGGGCAAATGATTGCGGTATTTGGTTACCTTTGGTTCATGATGGGGCCTGTTCAAGAATTGCTAGCCATTCAATATGGTTACAGTGCTGCAAGCGGCGCTTTACAGCGTATTAATGAGGTTTTGGATTTAAAACAAGAGCCTAAATACCGTGAAGAGATTAACCCTTTTAACGAAAAAACTGCGGTTTCGGTTGCGGTTAAAGATTTAGAATTTTATTACCCTGAGAAGAGTGAATCTGTATTAAAGAGCTTAAATTTTAAGATTGAAGCGGGTGAAAAGCTCGCTTTGGTTGGAGCAAGTGGTGGTGGCAAAACTACTTTGGTTCAGTTGTTGCTAGGGTTTTATGAAGCCACTTCTGGGCAGGTTTTGTATAACAATATACCGATTACCCAAATAGGCCAGTCGGTGGTTAGAGCTAATGTGGCTACGGTTTTACAGCACCCAGCGTTGTTTAATCAAACCATACGTTTTAATTTAACTATGGGGCAAAATTTACCTGATGAAATTCTTTGGCAAGCGTTAAAGCAAGCACAACTTGCCGAGACCATTCAGGCATTAGATAAGCAGTTAGATTCTATTGTTGGTAGAAATGGCATCAAGTTATCTGGTGGGCAAAGACAACGTTTAGCGATTGCACGTATGATTTTGCAGGATCCAAAAGTGGTGATTATGGATGAAGCTACTTCCGCTTTAGATATGGAAACCGAAAGACGTTTATATGAAGATTTAGCGCCTTTTTTAGAAAATCGAACAACGTTGATTGTGGCACACCGTTTAAGCTCAATTCGCCAAGCGGATAGAATTATGGTGTTTGAAGATGGGCATATTATTGAATCAGGTAGCCATGATGAATTAATGGCTCAAACAGGCACATATCACAAGCTTTATCGCTAATAAGTGTTCACTAGGTGGATGAAGTTCTGTTACTGATTAGGTATTGTTTTACTTTATAAGGCGTAAAAACAGGAGAAAAAGATGTTTTCGCACAAAAAATTAATCGATGGTATTGGAATATTTTGTTTATTAATGTCATCAATAGCTTTTGCGGCCAAAGGGCCTTCTCCTGAATCGGTTGATGGAGCAACAACCATCGGTGCAGAGCAGGCTAAAAAACTGTGGAAGCAAGGTGCAACCTTTATTGATACCCGAAAAGATTCTGATTGGGAAGCGGGGCGTGTTCCTGGTGCGGTTCATATCAATATTAAAAACCCTGAGTTTAACAAAGAAAATATTTTGACTCATATCGGTTTAAATGACGCAGTTATATCCTATTGTAATGCCGAAAAATGTCATAGAGCGGCATCAGGGGCAAAGAAATTAGTTGAGTTTGGCTTTACTAAAGTTTACTACTACAGAGATGGTTTTCCGTCATGGAAAAATGCTGGCTATCCATATGAATAATAATAAGAATTAGGGTAAATAATTATGTTTAAATCACTTAGAACCAGAGTTGAAATCTACACAGTTTTAACCATTCTTTTTACGGCGGCTATCTTAATTGCCGTGTTCTCTTATCAATTATTCCAATCTAAACAAAACTTGCTTAATGCCATGGCTGGCAAGCAGATATCTATTTATAAAACGGTTTTAGACAAGACCATTTCTCAAATGGAAAAAAATGTTTTTGCCTTTACCCGTGATGAGGGACTGTTTAACGCCATTCAAACGTCGGATAAACAAGCTATTTCAGACCGAATCTCTCCAACAGTAAATCGATTAGAAGCCACTCAAACAGCGTCAAACGTTCGTTTATTGGGGGTTGATGGTACGGTTTTATTTAGTCGTAACAAAAATGACAGCAGTGCAATAAACCTTGAACTTGCCAAGCAAGCTGTTTCAGAATTAATGATAACCCGAGGTTTGGAATCGGTTAACGGTTCTCCAGAAGTGCACTTTGTTTTTCCGCTTACCAATAAAGGTCAAGCATTTGCGGTTGTTGATATTGTTATGGATTATGCAATGTTAGCCCCAAGCCTAGCTGAAATTGGGGAGACACGTTTTATGTTGTTTAATCTGCAAGGGCAGTTAATTACCCACCTAGATAAACAGATTGAAGATGCCTTTATAAGTACCGGCATGGATGTAACCAGTTATGGCATAGATAAGTTTGTTTATGGTGATAAAAGTTACAGTAGCGTTACGCAACCGTTAACAGATATTAATGGCAAAACCGTTGCTTATGTAGCAACCCTAACAGATGACACGGAAAGGCATAACTCTCAAGAGTTCTCTTTTATGGTCGGAACTTTAGCAATTATTCTTTGGATTATTATTGCTTTTACCTTAACTAAAATTCAATTTATAAAAGCTTTTAAACCGCTTGAAAACATGAAAAAAGTGGTTGATAGTATCAGTAAAAATGGTGACTTTAGTAAACGAATTCCTGTTGTCTCTAAAGATGAAGTGGGTGAAGCTGCCGAAGCTATTAACAATATGATTGATACACTGCAAAAAGCAATCTCTGAAAGTAATTTTGTAATGAACGCCGTTGCAAATGGTGATTTTTCCCAACGTATTACAGGTGCTCACAAAGGTGATTTAGAGACTCTTCAAACCGCGGTTAACCAATCTACCCAAGCGGTAGAGTTTTCAATGAAAGAGATTATCACGCTTGTGCACGCATTAAGTAACGGTGACTTTTCAGCGAGGATGGATGATAATGTTGACCCTAATATTCGCCATGAAGTAGAAAGCTCTCTAAGAATGATGAGTGATGTGATTTCTAATGTAAACACGGTTTTAGAACACATGGCCGATGGCGATTACTCTACACGCGTTACGGTTTCAGCCAATGGTGAACTAAAGCTAATGGCCGATAGTGTCAATAGTCGTGTAGAGCAGACGGATCAAGCACTGAGCGAAATTTCAGATGTTGTCACCGCGCTTGCAGAAGGCGATTTAACCAAACGCATAACCTCTGTTTTTGGTGGTAAGTTTGGTGATGTATCTAACGCATTAAATGGCTCAATCGATAATCTCGCAAAGCTGATTTCTGATACCACTCACGGTGTTCATAACCTTACTGATAATGTCGAGCAAATTTATCAAGGTAGCCAAGACTTAAATGACCGCACGCAACGTCAAGCGGCCTCACTAGAAGAAACCACCGCAACTATGGATCAAATTATGTATGCGGTACAGCAAACAACTGATAACGCTCAATCGGCTAATCAGTTGGCAACATCAGCAAGAACTCAAGCCGATAATGGCGCAGAAGTTATGCGCAGTACAATTGAATCAATGGGTGATATTAAACAAGCCAGCCATAGAATTGAAGAGATTATTAGCTTAATCGATAGCATTGCTTTCCAAACCAATCTGTTGGCTCTTAACGCCGCAGTAGAAGCTGCCAGAGCAGGCGAACATGGCCGTGGTTTTGCCGTGGTTGCGGGTGAGGTTAGAAACTTAGCAGGTAAATCATCAGATGCCGCTCGTGATATTAAAGCGTTAATTGAAAATGCGGTGAATGCGGTTGAACAAGGGACAGAAAGAGCAGAACGCTCTGATGAAGCTTTACAGCACATTACCGAAAGTATCCGCAAGGTAAGTGATATTGTGGCTGAAATATCAAAGGCATCTGGAGAGCAAGCGCACTCAATTACTCAAGTAGGGCAGGCTATTGGTGAGATTGATACCGTTACACAGCAAAACGCTGCTTTAGTTGAAGAGAGTACCGCAGCATCAGAAACCATGAAGTCTGAAGCCTCATCACTGGCAAGCTTAGTTGCAAAATTTAAAGTCTAACTAGTCTTTAAATACAAAAAGCTTATAACCAATAAAAAAACCGAGTTAAAACTCGGTTTTTTTATGAAAATGACCAGAAAAATAAACAAGCTACCAGGCCTGGTAGCTTAGATCGCTTTACTTAGCTTTACAATCTAGGTGGTAAGCCACCTGCATGGTATTTTCCAACAAAGTCGCAATCGTCATAGGGCCAACGCCACCAGGCACAGGTGTAATCCAACTAGCACGTTCTTTAGCGGTATCATACTCAACGTCGCCACAAAGCGTTCCATCGTCCATACGATTAATGCCCACATCAATCACAATCGCACCCTCTTTAATCCACTCACCTTTTACCATGTTTGGAATACCTACACCAACAACAACCAAGTCCGCTTCTGAAACTTTTTGTGCTAAATCTTTAGTTGCGCTATGGCAAACAGTCACAGTAGCACGCTCATTAAGCAATTCAAGCATCATTGGAACACCTACAATATTAGATGCGCCAACCACAACTGCATTCAAACCGCGGAGAGGAATGCCTGTTTTAGCCAGCATTGTCATTACACCATGAGGTGTGCAAGGCGCAAGCTGTGGCATACGAGTCGCCAATCGGCCTACATTGTATGGGTGAAAACCATCTACATCTTTACAAGGGTGAATGCGCTCAATAATCTCTTCTGGATCAATATGGTCAGGCACGGGTAACTGAACAATAATCCCGTGAACACTGTCATCCGCATTTAACTTATCAATCAACGCCAAAACCTCTTCTTGAGAAGTTTCAGCTGGAAGTACTTCAGAAACGTCATTAAAGCCCGCTTTTTGACAAGCAATCTTTTTATTACGTACATAAACTTGAGAAGCAGGATCCTCACCAACCATAATAACGGCCAGGCCTGGTGGTTTTTTACCTAAAGCCACCTGTTTCTCAACTTCTTGTTGAATTGAATCACGTAGTTCGGCGGCAATGGCCTTACCATCTAAAATTTGTGCAGACATCGTATTAATCATCCTACATAGAGTAAAAAATTGCTGTTTATCATAACCGATTTTTACAAAATATAAATTTCAGAATCATTTATATCCTTTATACCGATAGTTAATGTTTGTGATTTAGAGCCAAAAAAACCGCTTTAAAATAAGAATCAATAAGTTAGCAACATACAACGGAGCAAGCGCCTTTTAAGGCTGTAAATAAAATGCAAAAAAACATAAAAATATTCATTTTTGTTGTTGACAGGTTAGGGGGGCGTCTATACAATACGCCCCATCTTACGGAGTGTAGCGCAGCTTGGTAGCGCACCTGTTTTGGGTACAGGTGGTCGGGGGTTCAAATCCCTCCACTCCGACCATATTCTTATTGAATTGAAAATGGTCACATTCTCAGTTCAATAGTCAAAAGGTTCGATAACGCGCCCATAGCTCAACTGGATAGAGCATCGCCCTTCTAAGGCGAGGGTTTCAGGTTCGAATCCTGATGGGCGTACCATATTTATGGTGTGTTCATCACGCCATCTATGGCGGATGTAGCTCAGTTGGTAGAGCCCAGGATTGTGATTCCTGTTGTCGCGGGTTCGATCCCCGTCATTCGCCCCACTTTTTTCTTTCTTATTTTATAGTTCAGCTCTGCTTCACTTGAAGCCTAATCTCATTTTTTCTTATTTCTCTTAAACTTTCTTTTTTTATTTCAAAGTAAATAGTCTTTTCTGATATCTGCATTGTTTTTATGCACCAAAATAGTATTTTTTTGAGTCAAAACAAGTCATTTAGTTCGTTTTGTTTTTGAAAATATAACCTAGTTGCTGTAAATACGCCGTTTCAAACAGTTGGTACTTCAATTGCTTATATGGTATTACCCTTTTCTTAATTAGTAATACTGGAGTAGTGATATGAAGTCTAAAGTAATCTCTAAAACGTTTGGTTTGGTAGCGGGTCTTGCGATGAGTGCCATGTCCTGGCAGGCAAATGCGGCTGAGCCGTTAAAAATTGGTTATAGCGATTGGCCTGGCTGGGTTGCTTGGGAAGTGGCGATTGAGAAGAAGTGGTTTAAGGAAGCAGGGGTTGATGTCAAGTTTGAGTGGTTTGACTATGTCGCTTCAATGGATGCTTATGCGGCAGGTAAGTTAGATGCTGTGCATATGACGAATGGTGATGCTTTAGTAACGGGTTCAACTGGCGCACCAAGTGTGATGATTTTGCTTAATGACTACTCTAATGGTAATGATATGGTGGTTGGTAAGCAGGGTGTGTCTTCCATTAAGGATTTAAAAGGTAAAAAAGTTGGGGTCGAAGTTGGTTTTGTGGCGCATTTAATGTTGCTTACCGCTTTAGAAGCAAATGGCATGTCAGAGTCTGATGTGACTTTGGTTAATGTACCAACCAATGAAACTCCACAGGTTCTAGCCTCTGGTGAAGTGGATGCTATTGTTGCTTGGCAACCTAGTTCAGGCCAGGCATTAAGTATGGTGCCAGGTTCTAAAGCGGTATTTACCTCTGCGGATAATCCAGGGATTATTTATGATGGTTTGTCGGTTAATCCAGCCAGCCTATCTGCTCGTAAGAAAGAGTGGGAAACCGTGTTAAAGGTTTGGTACAAAACAGTGGATTACATTAACGATCCAAAAACACGCGCTGATGCTGTAAGTATTATGGCTTCTCGTGCTGGTCTATCTGCTGAAGAATATGCACCATTCCTTAAAGGAACTAAGCTGTTAACTTTAGAAGAAGCCAAAGCGGCTTATAAAAAAGGTGATGGATTAGATTCGATTTATGGTTCTTCAAAAGTATCAGATGACTTTAACGTTGCTAACAAGGTCTACGATACACCACAAGATATCAATGTCTATTTTGATGCTTCTTTAACAAACGGTCTTTAATTTTATCTGCTTTTTTGATTAATCCTCCAGGCCTGGTAGCTTTAAAAGTTACCAGGCCTGGTCATTTCTAAAGTTGTAATCATGGGGTCTCGCATGAAAACAAGTTCACGTTTTTTTAGACATGACGATGCTTTGTTTCCAACAATTATTGCTCTGTTTTATGTAATGAGCACTTATTTTTTTGGATTTGGATTAATGCTTTCCGAGTCTTTATGGTTAAACCTGGTTGGGATTGTTTTGTTAGCCCACGCGATGGTAATAGCCGCCTACCTAATTCATGAAGCAGCACACTTCAGTGTTTTTAAAAACAAAAAACACAATCGTTGGTTTGCTGAGTTTTTATTGTGGATAACGGGTAATAGTTACTCTAATTTTGAAGATATCCAACGCAAACACAATCGCCATCATAGTGATAGGGCGGACATTGTTTCATTTGATTTTAGGCCAATTTTAGAAAAGCATCCCGTTGTTTTAAAAGGGATTAAAACTTTAGAGTGGTTCTATATACCCGCGCTTGAAGTTTTAATGCACCTGCTTGTATTAATACTGCCTTTTGTAAAAGAAAATAGAAAACACAATCGGTTAAGAATTCTTATCGTACTTGCTTTAAGAGTTACCTTATTTACCTGGTTAGCATCCATTTCTATCCATATTCTATGGTTATACCCATTAGCCTATATGCTGTTTTTAACGGTCATGCGATTTATGGATGTTCACCAACACACCTATGAAGTGTATGAAACTTTAGATTTACCTAGAGGTGCCGAGGCGCGTTTAAGAGACCGTGAGTTTGAAGAGCATAATACTTACTCAAATTTACTTTCTGTTAAGTATCCTTGGGTTAATTTATTGGTGTTAAATTTTAGTTACCACAATGTTCATCATGAACAGCAATTGCAACCCTGGTATCGCTTGCCTAAGTTGCATAAGGAGATGTTTGGTGATGAATATCAGCAAATTCTGACCTTTAAACACCTAATTAAAAGTTTTCATAAATACCGAGTGCCTCGCATTTTAAATGGCGACCCGATTAATTTACCTGTTAAAAAAGAGGAAGGTGAAACCTTTATTGGGGTTGATGGCGTCTCTTTTTTAACTGCACATTGATTCAAGTGAGAACCGCATGACTCAAGTTAAAAAGTTCTGGCCAATCTTAACAGGCCAACATACCTATGAAAAAACGCTTTCTACTCGTGGTGTGGGCCAAGGTCAAATTATTAAAGCACCGATTTTGGCTTATTTAATTGAAACCAATAATGGACGAATTTTGTTTGACGTAGGTTGTGATTACCAAAAAATTCAGCAGCCAGACTTGCGCCAAAAATATTATGAACATGACGGTTTTCCGTTTGGTCCGCCAGAGATGGAAGAGGAGCAGCAGTTACCTAATAAACTACAAATTTTAGGTTTACAGCCAGAGGATGTCGATGTGGTGTTTTGTAGCCATTTACATTTTGACCATGCGGGCGGATTATGTGAGTTTTGTCATGCCGAGGTGCATGTTCATGCACAAGAGATGAGTGCCGCTAAAAACCTTGAAGACGAAGCCTACTTTACCTCTGATTTTGATTTGCCTCTTAACTGGAAAATTCAAACAGAGGAGTATGACTTGGTGCCAGGTGTAAGAGCCATTGAAACACCTGGGCATACCGCCGGACATATGTCCATGTTCATTGAATTACCTAAAGGCCAGCCAATTATTCTTGCGGGTGATGCAGCTGATTTAGTTGAGAATATAGAACAAGAAATTCCACCAGGCCTATGTTGGCAAGACAATGAAAAAATGGCAATTGAGAGCATTCAAAAGCTTAAACAGTTTAGCCAACATAACCAGGCTAATCTCTGGCCAAATCATGATTGGGATTTCTTTCAAAGACACAATCGTTTCCCTAACTTTTTTGAATAGTAATGGCTATAGATTCTATGCAATTAAAAACCTTTAAAACCCTCTGGGGAAACACCTTGCCGATTGACCAGGCCTGTCAAGATGCCATTCAAAAAGGCTTTAGTGGCATTGAAGGTCAAGCTCCACAACAGCGTATTGAGCAAGCTAAATGGCATAATACGTTGCAAGAGACTCAGTGCAATTACATTGCTGAAATTGTGACAGGTGGGGATTACGTGCCAAATAGAAACTGGAGCGAAAATCAGCATTTAGACGACATTAAAAGACAGCTGGATGATTCAATGCCTTTAAACCCTCTGTTTGCCACCTGCATAACAGGGTGTGATGCTTGGGAAGAATCTCAATCAATCAAATTTTTTGAGCAAGCCATGCAAATTGGCCAAGACTATGGCATAGATGTCTGTTTTGAAACCCACCGAAGCCGCTCTTTATTTAACCCATGGATTACCCGTAAAGTGGTTAAAGTCTTACCAGAGATTAAATTAACTTTAGATATCAGTCATTGGTGTGTGGTATGTGAACGTTTAATGGACACTGAAATGGATGTGATCCACGCAATAAAAAGCAACGTTCATCATATTCATGCAAGGGTTGGTTATGACCAAGGTCCGCAAGTGCCACATCCAGCAGCACCAGAGTATGCAAAAGCATTAAAGTCGCATCAGCGAGTTTGGGAGACTGTTTGGCAAGCCCAGTTTGCAAAGGGATTTGCAGTGACCACCTTAACGCCAGAATTTGGGCCAGACGGTTATTTGCATTTACAACCATTTACCCAAATGCCAGTGGCCGATTTATCTGAAATAAATCAGTGGATGAATCAAATTGAACAACAGCAATTTTTAGAGGTGTTTTTGTAATGGAAATCGGATTAACCCAAGCCGTAAATTATCAGGCTGCGGCTAAAGATAAACGACCTGTATTAGTGCTATTGATTGCTTCGATATTTTGGGGGTTAAGTTGGTGGCCGCTAAAGTCACTGCATCAAATGGGGTTTGATGGGCCGTTTATTATTTTTGTAGCCTACGGATTATTAAGTTTGCTGTTTTTACCGATTTTATGGCGCTTTAGAGCCTCACTCAAAAACAATCTTAAACCCTGGTTATTAATTGCCGTGCTTGGGGGCGGTGCCAATTTAGCCTTTAACTATTCGTTAATTTATGGCGATGTGATTCGAGTGATGGTGTTGTTTTATTTATTACCACTTTGGGGTGTGTTAGGCGGTAAATTTATATTAAAAGAACGTGTGCCCATGTTAGGTTGGTTAGCAGCAGGCCTGGCAATTTCGGGGGCGTTTTTAGTGGTTGGAGGTGTTGAAGTATTTGAATCACCACCAACGTGGATCGATTTTTTAGCATTGCTTTCTGGCTTTTTATTTGCCATGAACAATATCGCTTTTAGAGGCGTGCAATCTCTGCCTGTTGTCGTAAAACTTAGTGCTTTGTTTATCGGCACAATGCTGATGTCAGGCATGTTGGTATTCAATCAAGGCATTCACCTAGCCTCTGAAATACCTTCAATGGCATGGTTGTGGTTAGCCGCATTTGGTTTAATCTGGTTATTGATCTCTAATCTCGGTTCTCAGTGGGCGGTGACACACATGCCAGCAAGCCAGTCATCCATTATTATGATTATGGAGCTGGTTGCAGCGGTTGTTTCTGCTATGTTACTAAACGGCGAAACATTGAATTTAATTGAAGGCTTGGGCGCCGCATTAATCTTGAGTGCAGCCCTAATTGAGGCATTAAGAACTCATAAAGATTCAGATACTTAGTTAACAGAAGCTACGCCCTTTTTTACAGGGAGTGCTATGCTCTGATGGTAAGTTACAAAAGAAAAAGTTAAAACGACCACACCCCGCAAGGGGGTATAAAGGCCTGGTCGTTTTATTCATTCAAGTCGAAAGGTTATTAGGATTTTGCGTTGCGTTCTTTTATCCAGTTTCGCCAACCGCCTGTATGCGTGATATCGGTTGCGCCTTCTATGCCACAAGGTTCGCAAATAAATCCAACTACTTGTCTGCCATCAATCAGTTCTACTTTACCTAAACCTAAAGGGGATGGGATAAGGGCTAAAAAACTGCCTAAATGTTGTTTAGGCATATTCCAGATTTCTAATTCAATCGATTCTCCGCCTTCGGTCTGTTTTACCAGGCCTGGTTTAAGAATAGCGCCACCTGCTAGTTCATAAAACGCATATTTAGGTGCGGTTTGAGTGGTTTCTAATAAAGTTGCACCGCGTTCAATCAATTGACTATTGAGTGGAAAACCGACTAAATGCGCACCAACTACCGCTAATGGAATGGTTTGCATATTGTTGAATAGTTGAGGATTGGCTTGTGGAACTTCTAAAAACCGTGCGCCAGAGGCTTCTACAAACTGTGGGTGAAGTGTGTCCGTTAGTTGCATTAAACAGCGGTCTGCGCCAGCGGGTGCAAAGAAAGTCACCCCTGTTGGTAAACTATCTTTTCTAAACCCTGTTGGCATTGCAATGGCTGCATAATCTAATAAATTCATAAAGTTGGTGTAAGTACCTAACTTTGAATTTAAGCCAATTGGGTCTTGTTTAACCGCATTGATTGCATAAATCGTCGGTGTGGTCGGGGTCATCATGCAATCAATGCCATGTTGTTGCCATAAAATTTCAGTTTCACGCTGGGCTTTTTGTAGGGCGTAACTACCTTGATAAGCATCGGCGGCCGTAAGGTTTTTTGCGCCTGCAATAATGCTTGCTACGCTTGAATCCATAATGGATTCATGTTCTTTAAAAAACGCTTCAATGGCAACAAAACGTTCGGCCACCCAAGCTCCACCATAAAGCAGTTTTGCGGTGTCTATCCAGACTTTAAATGGCACGGTTTTGATTTGATAGCCTAGTTTTTCTAAACTGGATACGGTTTCGCTAAAGTTTTGTTGAGCTTGTGCATCGCCATCAAAAAACAGGCTTTCGTTACCTGGAATACCAATAATGGGTTTTGCCTGCCAAGCAGGGGGCGTCATTTCATTTTCGTGGCGACTGAATTCATCGGCTTCATCAAATTGTGATGTCACATCAAACACTTGGTAAGCGTCTTGTGAATTGAGAGCAAAAATGCTCACCACATCTTGCGAGCGAACCGCAGGTACAACCCCTTTGGTGCTTAATAACCCCTTTGAAGGTTTAAGGCCAATTAAATTGTTAAAGGCGGCTGGCACTCGGCCAGAACCTGCGGTGTCTGTTCCTAATGAAAAACTGCATAAATTTAAGGCTAAAGAGACCGCAGAGCCAGAACTTGAACCACCAGAAATTTTGCTAAAGTCAAAGGCGTTATGGCACTCTCCATAGGGTGATCGAGTACCGACCAGGCCTGTTGCAAATTGATCCATATTGGCTTTGGCAATGGGAATAGCGCCTGCGTCAATTAACGTTTGCACAACCGTGGCCGATTCTTTGGGTACATAGCGATACTCTTTACAGGCCGCCGTGGTAGGAATATTGGCTAAATCAATATTATCTTTAATCACAAATGGCACGCCCCATAAAGGCAAGCTATTGGGTTCTGATTGCTCAAGACGGCTTAAATAAGGTTCAAGTTCGGCTTCTGTTAGTTGGTGAATAAACAGGTTGTAATCTCGGTAGTCAACAGCTTTATTCAATAGCGTTTTGATTAACTCTCTTGGCGTTAAGCTCTTTTCTGAGTAGGACTGTTTTAAAGAGGTTAATGTTAAATTAAGTTCTTTCATCTTTATGCCTCAGCTTCCAGTTCAAGCACCATTAAGTTTTGACCTGTTTGAATAAGATCACCTTCATTAACCAAAATTTCAGTGACCGTACCTGATGTTTCAGCCACAACAGGTATTTCTATTTTCATGGTTTCTAAAATGGCGATGGTGTCGTCTTCTTGCACTTTATCGCCAGGTTTAACTTGTAGTTTCCATACACTGCCTGTAATAGGGGACGTTGCAGCTTCAAAGCCTTCTGGGATTTCAGTCGCGACCTCATTTTGAATCTCTTCTTGGGCGGTTTCGGCTTCAAAATTGGCTAGGCCTGATTCTTCCCAGTACTGTCTTTCGGCTTCAAACGCACCTTGTTGTTGAGCTTGAAATGCTTCAATCGTTGTTGTGTTTTCAGCTAAGAAAGCTTGGTATTTATTTAAAGAGAGTTCAGTCTCTTCAATCTCAATATCATAACGCCCTAAAGGGAAGTCTAAACGGGCCTGCGCCAGCTCTTCTTCTGAAACAGGGTAGTATTGAATTTGGTCAAAAAAGTCTAATAACCACGGTTTGCCAACGGGGAAGTTGTTGGTAATGTGATAAGGGTTCCACATTTGAATGGTTCTACCCACAAACTGGTAACCACCTGGGCCTTCCATGCCATATACACACATATAGGCACCACCAATCCCCACGGCATTTTCGGGTGTCCAGGTTCTGGCTGGGTTGTATTTTGTGGTCACTAAACGATGGCGAGGGTCAAGCGGAGTAGCAACGGGGGCTCCCAAATAAACATCGCCTAAGCCCATAACTAAATATTTAGCGTCAAAGATAATTTTTTTAACGTCTTCAATGCTCTCTAAGCCATTGATACGGCGAATAAATTCAATATTACTTGGGCACCAAGGGGCATTAGGGCGAACCGTTGTCATGTATTTTTCAATAGCGAGTTTGGTGCTTGGGTCATCCCAAGAGAGCGGTAAACGCACAATACGGCTTTTAACGGTTAAATCTTGACCAGATGAAATTTCTTCTTCTAACTGGATGAGTTTTTGAATAATTTCTGATTGGGTAATCTGTTTAGGGTCATAGTGAACCTGCAATGAACGAATACCTGGCGTTAACTCTTTTAAAAATGACCAGGCCTGGTTATCTAGGTCTTCTTTATGGGTTTTTAAACGTTCATATAACACTTGAATACGAAAACGTAACGCTAAATCGAGCTCCATTTTGCCGTATTCAATCAAAACATGGCTGTCACCAGAACGGCGGTATTTAACACCAAACTCATGCTCATCTGCCGAGGTTTCATGGGCAATACAAGATTGCTCAGTGGATTCAGGTAAATAAGGTAGCTCAAGGGTGGTTGGAGTGTCTAAATCTGCAATGGCTTTTTCATAATGAGCAATCGCCAGTTCAGCCGTTTCAATCGATACCGCTTTAAAGCGTACCTTATCTCCAGGACGAAGCTGTCCCATTTTCCATTGTTCTGCTTCAATAATGGTCGCTGGGCAAACAAAACCACCTAAACTTGGGCCATCTTGCGCCAAGATAACGGGCATATCGCCCGTAAAGTCAATGGCACCAATTGCATAAGGGTTGTCATGAATATTAGATGGGTGTAAGCCTGCTTCGCCCCCATCTTTACGTGCCCATTTTGGTTTTGGCCCAATTAAGCGAATACCTGTACGGCTTGAGTTGTAATGCACTTGCCACTCAGCAGCAAAAAAGGTTTCAATATCTTGTTCTGTAAAGAAATCGGGGCAACCTTGTGGGCCGTAGATGACGGCAATTTCATATTGATTTGTTAATGCAGGAATAACCTGTTTTGGCAGGCCTGGTAACTCTTGATTGTCTTCAATATCGGTTAAACGTAATACATCACCAGTACGCAATAAACGACCACCGTGACCACCAAACTTACCTAATGAGAAGGTGGTTTTACTGCCCATATAATCTGGCACATCAAAACCGCCGAGCACCGCTAAATAAGCTCGTTGACCAATATCTTTAATCACTTTAGATTTTAATTGTTGACCCGCTTTAACATGAATAGCTTGCCATTGTGGAATAGGTTGTTTATCTAGCGTGGCTTGAATGTCAGCACCTGTAATACAGATAACCGTGTCTTTATCAAAGGTGAGACCCACACCCGATACAGTCATCTCTATGGTTGCGGCATCTTCGGGGTTGTTTAAACAGCGGTTGGCTAAACGGTGCGATAAAGAATCCATTGGCCCTGATGGTGGTACACCAATATCCCAAAAGCCAACTCGACCTGGGTAACTGACTATCATAGAGTGTGTACCAGGGTTGGTCACTTCAATGGTATTAGGCGTGTGCATAAAGTGATTTAAAAATTGCGTGTAAAGACCGCTACCATTTTTAAATTTATCAGAATGACTTAGCGCACCTAAATAAACAATGTTGGTTTCAAAACCATCAATTTTTGTAGTGTCCATAGCCTGTTGCAGTTTTTTAACGGCTTCTTCTCGGGTATTGCCTTTAACAATAATTTTGGCCAACATTGGATCATAAAATGAGCTGACTTCTATTCCACGGTCACACCAAGTATCTACACGGCAGTTTTCTGGCATAGTCCAACCCGTTAATTTACCCGTACTAGGTTGAAAGTTTTTAAATGGGTCTTCTGCATAAACGCGTACTTCTATGGCGTGACCTTGGGCGGGCTGAATTTGTTCGGCAGTAAGCGGCAGTTTGGCTTCATAAGCCACTTTAACCATCCATTCAACTAAATCGACGTTTCTAACCGCTTCGGTAATACCGTGTTCAACTTGCAGACGCGTATTGACCTCTAAAAAATAGTATTCATTGGTGTCGGCATCGTAAACGTATTCCACCGTTCCTGCGGATTTGTAGCTAACTAATTCACCTAAACGAACGGCATGGGCTTCCATCTCGGCTACTTGGTCACGGTTAATGTCTACGGCAGGGGTTTCTTCAACGACTTTTTGGTTACGACGTTGTAAAGAGCAGTCACGTTCACCAAAAGAGACGACATTGCCATTACCGTCACCAAAAATTTGAATTTCAATATGACGCGCATTCACCACAAATTTTTCTAAGAAAATACCGCTTTGTCCAAAAGAGTTTTGGCTTAAACGGGCGACTTGTTCAAAGGCTTCTGATAGCTCTTCTTGCGAGTTGCATTTTTGCATACCAATCCCGCCGCCGCCTGCTGTACTTTTAAGCATAACAGGGTAGCCAATGCGATTGGCTTCAGAAAAGGCGTGGTCTAATGTGTCTAAAAGTCCCGATCCTGGCAGTAGGGGTACTTTGGCTTCAATCGCTAAATCTCTGGCAATGTGTTTTAAACCAAAGTCACGAATATGTTGCGGTTCTGGGCCAATAAAACGAATGCCTGCAGCTTCGCAAGATTCGGCAAAACTAGTGTTCTCACTTAAAAAACCATAGCCAGGATGAACGGCTTCAACACCACGTTTAATCGCTTCTTCTAAAATAAGGGGTACGTTTAAGTAGGTTTCTGTGGCGACATTACCTGGTAAAAAAATGACTTCATCGGCATGTTGAACATGTAACGATGCACGGTCGGCATCTGAGGCTAAGACCACAGACTGAATATTCATTTTTTTAAGGGTACGAATTATTCTTGTCGCAATAGCACCACGGTTAGCGATGAGCACTTTATTAAACATAGTTGTTTCCTTTTCAGACCGTTCTGAAGCGATTTCTACCAGATTGGGTCGTCCCAATTGGCTGTAATTTTGTAAGTGTGTTTTTTGTTGCTAAGTTTTAACGTTTATTCCCAAATCACCATCTCAACTGGGGTTGGGTTGTAGCCATTGCATGGATTATTTAACTGTGGACAGTTAGAGACTAATACCAATACATCCATATGAGCTTGCATCTCTACATAACGCCCAGGGGCGGAGATACCATCATCAAAATCAAGATGACCATCTGGCGAAACCGGCACATTCATAAAAAAGTTGATGTTGCTTGATAGGTCATCTTTAGTCATTGCTTTATCAGAGTGACAGCCGCATTTTTCTGATTGCATATTGCCCAATGCCATTAAAAAAGAGTCACGGCAAGAGTGCATATGGCGTTTTTCAATGGCGTAACGCACGGTATTACTCTCAGCGGAACAGGCTCCACCAATGGTGTCGTGGCGACCGCAAGTGTCGTCTACAATGGTTAACATTGGATTGCAAAGGTTTGACTGTAATACGCTGCCTGTTGTTAAATAAATATTGCCTTGTTCACGAATCGTGTCAGTGGCTGAATAGCGTTCAGCATGGTCTTTAGCATTGTAAAAAAGGGTATCAACCGCTTGGTTACCTTCAAGATCCACAATTCTAAAATACTGGCCTGCTTTCACTTCGTGCATCCATGGGTCACCCGCAGCCACTACTTCACGATAAACGATACGATTTTCATCAAAAGTTGGTTTAGTCATTTGGGTTCTCTCCATAAAATACTTTGGTGTTGTAATAGGCTCTTTGATTCTCTGCTCGGTGTAAACGACAAGGGTCGTTTTGTGCAACAGGCAGGGCTTTATAAACACTCAATTCGATTGGTTTAGGGGCATATTCTGGATGAGTATCCATTGGGTGTTGAGCGGTTGATAAGCTAACAATGCAGTCCATTTCAAAGCGTAAATCAACATAATCTCCCGCTTTAGAATTATTGGTAATAAAAGTCATAGCGCCATTGTCTTCTACACGAACCTTGCTAAACCAGTTAATGTTTGGCATCACATCACTGGCATTTAAACCCCATTTACCGAGTTCATTAATTAAGCTGTCATAGCCATTTTTAAAGTAGTCGTTGTGCGCTTCCTGGTAAGGTTTTTTGCCGTACTTTTTTTGCACAATAGCGGCGTTAGAAAGACCACCGATGGTGTCATGCCAACCACAAGTGTCGACAATAACTGAGCACATGACTCTTCCCATATCGCTAAAACACATATTGGGCGTGGTTAAAAAGGCCGTTTTTTGGGCTTTTAACGTATCTGGCATGTTGTAACGTTCGTTTTTGACTTCGAGGTTATTAATGAGCATGGCCACGTTTGCTCCGCCTTCAATATCGGTTAAACGTAAAACCGTACCGCGACGAATTACACCAGACCAGTGTGCACCACCTGGAAGGTGTTCTTGCCAGATTAAGCCGTTGTATTGGCTGGGTTGGTTTGTATCCGTCATTTGACTTCTCCTGTGCTTTTTTCAGTGCTGTAAATAGGCGGTAGAGCCGATTGGGTTAAGTAAAGATTGGCATTTTTTACGCCACGATTCGCCATCATCTCATCGCTGATTTTTTTTAAATCTTGCGCTGGCCCTTGCATTAAGTTGACCTCTAAAGTGTGCTGATCCATAAGTTGAATTTGTGTACTAGAGATAATTTCTGCAACATATTGATGTTTAAGTTGATTTAATTTTTGTTGTAGGCCTGGTACTGAGTGGTTATAGACCATAGTAAAGGTGCCAGCCATAATCTCATTAGTGTAGTTTTGGCTAAAAGAGGCGGCTTCTTTACGAATAATGTCTGCTAATAAAGCGGAGCGATTACTAAATCCACGTGCTTGCATCAGGTTATCCAGTTCATCAATCACGCTAGAGGGAAGTGATGCACTGGTTCTAATGAGTTTATTGTTATGTTGTGTCATATTAAAAAATATCCGGTACTTCTGAATTGACTGAAACCATGCGAACCATACTGAGTTTTTCTTCCATGTTTTCTTCCTCTTGTGGAGGGTGAACCAACTTTTCTAGATACGCTTTGGTGGCTAAAAATTCTGGACTGAGAAGTGTGTCTTCTTTTCTAGGACGGGGCAGAGGAACACTTAAAGTTTCTAAAACTCGTCCAGGGTTAGCTTCAAGAATTAAGATTCTGTCAGCTAAATAAATGGCTTCATCTAAATCGTGAGTGATAAAAAAGACGGTAATGTCGATGTTTTGCCAGATTTCTAATAGATAGCGTTGCATTTTTAAACGGTTTTGCGGATCTAAGGCAGCAAAGGGCTCGTCCATCAATAAAATTTTAGGCTGATTGGCTAAGGCTCTAATAATGGCTACACGCTGTTTCATACCACCAGACAGTTGATGAGGATAGGCGTTGGTAAATTTTTCTAGACCGACTAAATCAATCCATTGAAAGGCTTCAGCTTCGGCCTGGTTTTTGGACATACCCCCTTCAGTTAAACCAAACATCACGTTTTGTTTCACCGTCATCCACGGGAATAACGAATAACTTTGAAACACCATGCCTCTATCTGGGCCAGGGCCATCAACCAATTCGTCGTCAATATGAATCGCACCCACTTCGTGAGTTTCCAGGCCTGCTATTAAACGAGCAAGGGTCGATTTACCACAACCAGAAGGGCCAACTACACACACAAACTCACGTTTATAGGCCGTAAAATCAATGGCATTGAGCACATTAACCTTTTTACCTTTATGCTCAAAGGTCTTGTGCAAATCCGTAATGGTTAACGCTTTTGGACGATTTAATATGCGTTGGTTACGCTCTTTAATTTCAGGGGTATACCAATTGGCTAATGGATGAATCTTTTTTAACATCTGTTGCTCCTCTTTGCTCAATTGATTATTTTGTTGTATGCCAAGGGAATAAACGCTTGCCAATTTGTGCCAAAATCATATCGGTAATCAAGCCGATTAAGCCGATGATTAAAATGGCCGCAAACACATTATCAAAATTTTTGTAACGAGCTTGCTGCGTAATAAACCAAGTAATCCCCGAGCTTGTTCCAATCAATTCCGCCACAATCAGGTAAGTCCACGCCCATCCAAGTAGGATGCGCATATCACGGTAAAGGTCAGGCAATATGCCAGGTAATACCACGCGTCGAATCATGCGAAAGCCTTTGCAACCTAAGGTTAATGAGGCTTCTACCAAAGCCATATTTAACTTGCGGGTGGTTGTGGCGACAATCAGTACCATTTGAAAAAAGGTTCCAATAAAAATAATGGCGATTTTAGGGGCATCATAAATACCCAAAATAGCCACCGCTAGGGCACCAAAGGCGGGAGCGGGTAAGTAGCGAAAAAATTCAGTAAAGGGTTCAATCAGGTGTGATGCAGCACTGTAAGTGCCCGCTAAGATTCCTAATGGAACACCAAATAACATCGCCCAAAAAAAGCCCCAAGCAATCACTTGAATAGAGTGCCATAAACTTTCATGCAACCAAGGCTCACTACTGCGTTTTGGCGGGGTTGTAAATGCAGTATATAGTGCCGTTACTACCTCGTGTGGTGCTGGCAAATAAACGGGATTGGCTGGATTACCTTGTGGAAGAGTAGCGATATCAATTTGTGGGTTTTCTGCAATCTTTTGATCTCTTTCTCGTTGAAAAACTTCTTTATCTATTAGAGAGCCTTCACGAAAGTAACTCACACCACCAGCTTGAGTGATTTCGACTTGTGGATGCCAAATAAACGGTGTATAGCTCACTAAGCACCAAAGAAAAATAGGAATGGCGAAACTGGCAAAAGTCAGTAAGCGAGCGGATTTTTTATCGACAGGTGTTCGTGGTGTTGTCCAACTTTTCAGCATATTCATAAGTGCACTCATCTTTTTAGTTGAGATGGTTTAAATGGTATTACTTTTTTATAAAAAGGTAATAAGCACTAGGTATGCCATTTATAATTTATTCCTATTTAATAATATTTCTATTGTAGTGTTGTGTGTTTAGGAAGCTATATATGTATTATTTTGGTTCAAATGCAAACCAAAATGAATCAGTTGTGTTTTGAGATGGGCTAGGTCAGTTTACGAATAGAAGTTTGACCAGATGAGAGAGGCTGGATTTGGCCATTCACACGAATCAAAGCTTGGCCTTGGGCATTTATGCCTAAATAGAAACCAGGTTTTTTTGAATTTAAGTCTTCTGCGGTAATCAGTTGAATCGGTTCTTCGATGGCAAATAGGTCATGGTCTTGCCAGTAATCAAGCAGTTCAATAAGCGAAAAATCTAACAGTCCTTTTGAGGGGGCTTGTGGAGCAGGCGACTCGACTTTTTGAAACAAGGTGTCAATCAATTCCTGAGTATTAAAATCACTCACACTGCTGGCTGTTTCAATTAATTCGTTGTGATTACGGTTAATGCCAATGCCAATGATTAATGACCTGTATTCTTTTTTTATGATTTGTTCAATCAAAATTCCCGCGACTTTGCCATGTTGGTTATAGAGGTCATTAGGCCACTTTAAGTAGAGTTTATCGCCAGTAAGTTCTGTTAAGGTTTGATGCAATAGTTTGGCAATATGCAAACTTACCAGGCCTGGTAGTTCCGCTTTTATGGGTAATGGATAAGCTAAAGATAAAATGGCTGAATGGTCATTGGTTTGCCAAACACGGTTTTGTTGACCATAGCCCGCAGTTTGTTGTTGAGTCGTGCAAAAAACAGGGTGAGAGGGTCGATGCTCTGACACGTAATCTTTTAAATAACGATTAGTTGAATCGATGATTTTCAATTTAATTACAGAATAGTTTGGGCTCAAAATAATGACTCTTGTTAGTTAAGTCTTAATGTCGGAAGTATTGTAACTAATTCCCAACGCTCTCTTTTGCTGTTTTAGTTATCACTTAGTAGGTGGGCTTATGTTTTTTTTGTAATGAATTGAGTGAAGATTTGTATATTACTTATTTAAGTGTAAATACTTAAAAAAATGGAAATGTCGTAACTTGTCGGTAACATGTCGGAAAAGAGTGCTATTTACTGTACCTAAGTACAATATTAATACCTTTATATTTCTATACTATTGATTCATGAAACAAAATTAACTTCCACTTACTGGAGAAACACAATGAAAGCCGTATTTAAGTCTAAGGTATTAATCACAGCCGTTTTGGGTGCTATGTTACAGTCACCAAGCGTTTTCGCCGCTACTGAAGAGTGTAACGCTGCTAATGGTGTGCAGGGGTGGGGAGCTTGGTGTGGTATTGATACCTATTTAACTCAACAAGAACCAACAGCCGCTGGACCAGTGGGGGCGAATGGATTTTCTGGATTGAACCAGCTGGGTTTAAGTGGCGATGAGTTTGGTGGCAAAGTGGAGAATAATCCAACAAAGATAACAAATACCTCTGAATTAATCGCTTATACCTTCTTTAATAATGATGGTGAGTTTGGCTTAGGAAATATGTCGATTTTATTGGATGATGATAACCAAGTCTCTACCATTAATGGTGAATTTGATAATGGCAAAACCGTGAGTGCGACGTCTAACTATTACGATCGTTATGCAACTTCTTTAAGTTCAGGTACAAACTCAAAGAGAGTCGCAAGAGCTGAGAGTGATATTTCTGATTTTTGGTTATCTGTCTATTCAGAAAAAGCCAGAGAAAAACAGCCTGTCATAATGCTTGAAGAAAACGTTCAGCCAGTTGATATTAAAGATTTAACATATGGAAATATCCATGGTTATGACAGTAATTTAGGCTCTTATTCTGGGTATGTTGGTAGGGCTACGGATGTGGTAGAGATGCAAAACTTGAAGAATATTCAAGCGACAGCCAATTTTAACGTTAATTCATATGGTGCTCGAACTGTTAATAGTAATGCGGCATATGGTGAACATCGAATGAATGTTGATTTTGGACAAGGTAGTTGGTCTATGAACGATTTTTATGTAACTAACACAAGTGGCACGATTACGGGTAATACATTCAAATCGGATTCGATTGTAGCGACGAATAATAGAGGAATAGATAAAGCTTCTTTTGTTAAAGGTACATTTATTGGGTCAGATGCAAGCAAATTAATTGGTGAAGCGAACATAATTAAAACGAAATCGGTTAATAATAGTACCTTTCACAATAACGTAAAAGTCATTTTCAATGGTTCTAAAATGGTTGATAATATACGATAATTTTTTTTAAAAAAGAATAAACCAACCCGCTTAACTGCGGGTTTTTTGTTTTTATAGTTTAGTAAATTCATGTTTCAATTAAATGCATATTTTGTATGTACCGATACTGTTTCGGTATAGAATGAAATCTTGGTTTGTTAGTAAGGAAAATTACTATGTTTGAACTCGCAAAGCAGCGGTTAGAATCGGTTTTTAAATACATTGATGTGGATGAAGAGGTGATTGATCGTTTATCAGTAGCAAAGCGATCGATTATTGCCAGTATTCCTGTACGAATGGACGATGGTTCCTTAAAGATTTTTACAGGCTACCGAGTGCAATATGATGATACTCGTGGGCCAACTAAGGGTGGGATTCGATATCACCCTAGAGTGAATTTGGATGAAGTCACCTCATTGAGTTTTTGGATGACCGTTAAATGTGCGGTTGCTGGTTTGCCTTTTGGTGGTGCTAAAGGTGGCGTGATGGTTAATCCAAAAGAGTTATCTAAATTGGAATTGGAGCGTTTGTCACGTGGTTATATTCGCGCATTTGCGGATATGTTGGGCGACTCTCGTGATATTCCAGCACCAGATGTTTATACCAATAGCACCATCATGGGCTGGATGGCCGATGAATATAATATGATTTCACGTAGACAAGTTCCTGGTGCCATCACTGGTAAACCTGTGCATTTGGGCGGCTCAGAAGGGCGTAATTCAGCCACAGGGCAAGGGGCTTTGCATGCTTTAAATGAATATGCCCGCCGTAAAGGCTGCAAGCCTGAAGAGACCTCCATTGCGGTACAGGGTTTTGGTAATGTGGGCTATCACTTTGCACGTTTAGCCAAAGCAATGGGGTATAGAGTGGTGGCAGTATCGGATTCGCAAGGCGCTATTTACAGCACTTCAGGTTTAAATATTGAAGATGTTTACCGTTTTAAGCGGTCTGACAATAAGCTTGCTTCCGTCTATTGTGATGGCTCGGTTTGTAATATGCTTGATTATCAAGAGTTGTCCAATGATGAGCTGCTTGAGCTAGAGGTGGATGTTTTAGTGTTAGGGGCGTTAGAAAATCAAATTACCCAGCTAAACGCACACAATATTAAAGCCAAAACGGTGTTAGAGATTGCCAATGGCCCAGTAACACCGCAAGCCGATGAGGTGTTAGAGAAAAATGGTATTCATGTGATTCCTGATGTCCTAGCCAACTCTGGCGGGGTGATTGTTAGTTATTTTGAGTGGGTGCAAAACCGTTCTGGTCTCTATTGGGAATCGGCGGAAGTAGAAGCCAAACTCAAAAAACTGATGTGCAGAGAAGCGAATATTATTTATGATTTGGCGTTAAATCATCAATGCTCTTTAAGAACAGCGGCTTACATTCATGGCATTGCCCGTTTAGCAGGGGCGATTGATGAGCGTGGTAATCAAAAATATTTTAAAAACAGTAAGTAACGCAACCTTACCTTGCAACCTTACCTTTGATGGCGTGTCACTAAAAATATAGCCACTATTTTGAGAGCAATAGGAATGCCTGCATACAGCAGAAGAATTCCGCTCTCAAAATGAATTTGGTTCTCTTTTAAAAACTCTAAAGCGGGTAAAGAAACGCCTACGGCAATCGCTAAAGCCAGCTTTGTGAGCATACCCCAAATACCAAAAACCAACCCTTTTACTTCAGTGTGATGCTGTATTTTTTGAGTCATATCCGCCTGTATAGAAGCGGGTATGGCCAAATCTATGCCTAAGCTTAATCCTGTTAAAACGGTAATTAGCGCAAAAAATAGCACATCATTGGGTTGTAACCAAAACACCAAACTAAAGAATAGGCTGGCTAGCCACATAGAGAGTTGCCAGGTTTTTTCTTTGGTTAATTTTTTTGAAAGCAATATCCAAAATGGTAAAGCAAGCAGGCCTGATAGAAAGTAAATTAACAAAAACAGGCCCGTGTACTGTTTGAGTTGTAAATAATCACTCACAAAAAAGACAAATAAGGTAGCTGGCAAAGCGTTGGCTAAATTGTTTAGAAAGTAGGCGGGCATAACTGAAAAAATTTGAGGAGAACTCAACCATAGGTTTTTTAGAGTGAATACAATCGAGCTTGGGTTATTACTGTTGTTTACTTCTTTGTTTAATGATGTAAGCCAGTGAATGCCAAACAGCAACAGAGCGCCAAGGGTTAAGCTTAGTGCAACACTCACCATAAAAAATTGATAAAACTCGGGCTGATTGGTTGGTAGTTCAAGCGCAAACGGTACAATTAAAATAAACAATACACCCAAAATAGCCATCGCTTCACGGGCGGAGGTAAGTTGGGTTTTGTGTAGAGGTTCAAGGCTGATTTCAGCCACCATGGTTTGGTAAGGCACTTGAACGATTGTCCAGGCCTGGTAAGTGATAAAACTCAGAATAAATAAATACCAAAAATTGAGCGATTCAATGAGTGGAAAAAACAGCAAATAGAGAGCGAATATTAAAATTACCAGGCCTGCTAAAACTTGTTTTTGCCGAGAAAACTGGCTATGTAATCGATCACTTAACCAACCAATTAAAGGGTCGGTAATCACATCAAATAGCCTTGCGGCTAATAAAGCCAAACCAATTGTGCTTAAAGATAAGCCAAATTCATCCGCATAGTATTGGGGCAGATAAAGATAAACAGGAATCCCTAACATAGCTAGAGGAAACCCCATAACCGCATAGTAAACAAGCGTGCTTTTTAAAAGCGGTTCAGAGGTATCTTGATGCGAGTTAGACATGAGTTTTACTCACTTAATTAGCAGATAAACGTTTGGCGACCTGTTTAATTAACCAGTTTAAAACGGGGATTTGACTGTAAATCTGTTCAGCAGGATCCCAATAGTCGATATGTGAAGTTACCAGGCCTGCTAAATTGAAAGTAACTTGGCTTAACCCCTCAATTTTTTGAATGGTTTCCTTACCTTTTAATGTAAAACTGAAATCCCAATGAAGATAAGCGGTTTGTTCATTAATAGCATGGTGTTTAACGGTAAACTTGGGTTGATTTAAAGTACCGAACATATGCTTAAAAATCACCACTGTGGCCTGTTTGCCAAACACATTATTAAAGGGGTCTTTAAAATGAATATTGTCGTCTAATATTGGGGCGAGCTCTTGAAGGAGTGAGCTGGGGGTTAAGTTTTCAAATGCTGCAATGTAATTCTGTAACGCATTTTCAATTAAATCAGTGTTAGACATTTTCTTTCAAAGCCTTTTTAGTTATGGCTAAAGCCCATGATTTTGGTAGCCTTTTAATGAATCCAAGTATGAGAGCTAAATTGAACGGAAAACGGGTTTCAAACCGTTTTTTTTCAAGTGTTTTGGCAATATAAATGGCTGCAGTTTCAGCCTCCATTAAACCGAGCATAGCAAAATCATTTTGTGCGGTCAGTCGGGTTTTTACAAATCCGTGATTAATCACCTTGAGTTGTATGCCTTCTCTGGCCAATTCAGGTTGAATTGACTCAGCCAGATTTTGTAAAGCCGCTTTGGGTGCGGAATAAGCTCCGCCATAAGGCAAGCCAAAATCTGAAGACAAGCTAATATTCCACACCCATTGCCCATGACCTTGCTGTTGAAACAGCACACTCAACGGTTTCATTAAATACACGGCACCTAAATAATTTACCTGAGTCATGCTTTCAAACTGTTCAATATCCCACTCGCTCATTACCATCGCTTTGTAGCTGCCTGCGTTATATATCCAAACATCCAAGCCATTAAAGGTTGACCAGGCCTGGTAAGTTATTTGGGCTAAGTTCTTTTTATCGGTGACATCTAAATCGATTAGCACCAATTTCCCTGGGTACTGTTGAGTTAATTCAATCAACTCAGAATGGCTTTCGGCATTTCTGGCAGACACCACCAATTGGTTACCTGTTTTTAGTAGTTGCTGAGCGAGCGCCAAACCAATTCCTTGAGAACCGCCAACCAGCCAAATTTTTTGATTGCTAAGTGTTTTCATGTTTCATCCTTGGCTAAAGAGCAGTTAACAAATGAACATTTTTAAAATTCTTTGAGTTTTATTGTATAGGTTTTCTTGCTATTTGTATTATTTTTGTATAACTTATTAATTAAATAGTAAAACAAATACTCATAAGTAAGGTGTAAACCATGTCGTCTCTAAAGGATAAAAACAGCAACGATTCCGCTGTTCAGGTAAAGAAAGTTGCTGTAATTGGCAGTGGCATTAGTGGCATCAGTGCGGCTTGGTTTTTAAGCCAAGAGCATGAGGTCACGCTATTTGAAAAAAATTCAAAAGTGGGCGGGCACACCAATACGATCGAGTTAGAAATAGACGGTAAAACCTACCCTGTTGATACGGGTTTTATTGTGTTTAACACCCCAAACTATCCTTTGCTAACGGCCATGTTTAAACACTTATCTGTGGCGACTCAAAATACTGAGATGAGTTTTTCTGTATCGGTGAATGAGGGCGAGTTGGAGTATTCGGGCAATAATCTCAATACTATGTTTGCTCAGCGCAGTAATCTGTTTTCTCCCAAACATTGGAATATGATTGCGGAGATTTTGCGTTTTAACAAACAGGCTAAAGCAGATTTAGAGTCAGACGAATTCAGCGATTTAGATTTAGGTGATTATTTAAGTCTGCATGGTTTTAGTGATCGTATGCGCGATTATTACTTATTACCCATGGCGGCGGCGATTTGGTCATGCCCTGTTGAGCAGATGATGAAGTTTCCAGTAAGCAGTTTTTTACGATTTTTCGAAAACCACGGTTTGCTTAATATTGAAGACAGACCGCAATGGGAATCCGTTAAAAATGGTTCACACCAATATCTAAAGGCGATATTGGCGTTACAACAGTTTACGGTTAAGTCGGGGCAGCCAGTCAATCAGGTTGAAAAAACCGATTTAGGTTTGGTGGTCACTTGTGAAAATGGTCAAAAACAGATTTTTGATGAGGTGGTGTTTGCCTCTCATGCTGATGAAACTTACAAGATGTTAAGTGATGATTTAAAAGCTGATTTTACATTGCTAGAAAACTTTAAGTATCAAGAAAATATTGCCTACCTGCACAGCGATGAATCGCTGATGCCAAAAAGAAAACGAGCCTGGGCAGCATGGAACTATTTACGAGATTTAACAAAATCGTCTAGTAGTGTTGCTGTTACCTATTGGATGAACCTACTGCAAAACATAGAGGTTAAAACCCCGTTATTGGTGACCTTAAACCCAACACGTTTGCCTAAATATGAGTTCATACATCAAAAAATTGTTTATCAACACCCCGTTTTTGATATGGATGCAATGAATGCGCAAAGCAAGTTACACACACTTCAGGGAAAGCACAATCTCTGGTTTTGTGGCAGTTATTTTGGTTACGGTTTTCATGAAGATGGTTTAAAGAGTTCGGCCGAACTCGCTAAACTTTGGCAAGTGGCTTTACCGTGGGAGAGAGCAACAAAAACAGACCTTAGCAACAACCCTGAAATGGCGTTTGAAGCGAGCTTAATCAAGAGTGCAGGTCGTTAAGATGGCGAGCGCACTCTATTTTGGCCAAGTGATGCACCAACGTTTTAGACCAGTGGCATATCAGTTTAAGTACGGTGTGTTTAGCATCAAAGTGGATATTGACACCATAGAAGCGGAATCAGCAAAACTGACTTGGCTATCCATTAATAAGTTCAATCTATTTAGTCTTAACTACGCCGATTATGGCGCACGTAAAAAAGATGAGCCTTGGCGAGTTTGGGCGAATCAACTTTTAGCTGAATACGGAATTACCAGGCCTGCTCATCGTATTGAGTTGGTCTGTTTTCCACGCTATTTAGGCCTGACGTTTAACCCCTTGGCAATGTGGTATGCCTACAATAAGCAGAACCAACTGATTGCAGTCATTTGTGAGGTAAGTAATACCTTTGGTCAGTGGCATCATTATGTTTTAACTCACCAGGGTAAGCCGCTTGCCGACAAACCTAAAGCCTGTGCCCTAAAAGTGTTTCATGTTTCGCCCTTTATGAACATGCAAGCCCACTATGAGTTTCGTTTTGCCAAGCCTGCGGAACGCTATCAAATCAGTATTTTTCAAAAGGAGGAGGGTAAGCCTCTTCTGACCTCGACTCAGGTTGGAAAACACCAACCCTTAACAAGTTCAAACCTTGTAAAAGCCGCTATGCAATATCCATTCAATACCTTAAAAGTGGTTTGGATGATTCATTGGTGGGCACTCAAAATTTGGATAAAAGGCGGTAAATTTCATAAAACGCCTAAACATCTTGAGAGTGTAAATTACAGTCACACGGAGATGACATCATGTTAAAAAGTGTATCCGATCCACGTCAAAGTTTTATTAGCAAATTATTTACCCCTTTTTCAATCAAACAGTGGGTGCTTAAACTGCCATTTGATAAATTGCAAAAAGGCTCTTTAACACTTGATTTATTTGGTGAAACCTACCGTTTTGAAGGGCAACAAGCGGGCAGACATGCTGACTTAATTATCTTAAAACCTTTTAGAGCCTATTGGCTAATGAAAACCCAGGGTGAGCTGGGCTTTGCGCAAGCTTATTTTGAACATGCCATTGATACCCGCTCACTCTATTCACTTATGCATTTAGGCTATGAAAACCAACAAGCTTTAGCAGGGTTGTTGTCTCATAAAACACTCAATAAGTTGCATTTAGTTAAGCACCGCAAACGCCATAACTCTGAACATAACAGTAAAAAGAACATCTCTTATCACTACGATTTAGGCAATGTTTTTTATCAGAAGTGG
Organism: Thiomicrorhabdus sp. Kp2; assembly: GCF_000478585.1. Classification (NCBI taxonomy): domain Bacteria; kingdom Pseudomonadati; phylum Pseudomonadota; class Gammaproteobacteria; order Thiotrichales; family Piscirickettsiaceae; genus Thiomicrorhabdus; species Thiomicrorhabdus sp. Kp2. The sequence goes on along the minus strand of NZ_ARWI01000001.1, from coordinate 559,189 downwards.
CTCGACAAAACCATGAGCTATTCCAGCGGTATTTTCGAAGCTTCTGATGACACTCTTGAACAAGCCCAACAGCAAAAATATGCACGATTAGTTGAGCAGCTGAATGTTAAAGCTGGTGATGAAGTGCTAGAGATTGGTTGTGGTTGGGGAGGCATGATGGAGGCCTTGCTGGAGAAAAAAGTCAAAGTGAAGGGCTTAACTCTCTCTAAAGAGCAGCAGCTCTATACACAACAAAGATTGAACCGATTTTATAAAGATGACTACGAAGTGGCTTACCAAGATTATCGCCATGAAATCCATCAATATGACCACATTGTGAGCATTGAGATGTTTGAAGCGGTGGGTAAAGAGTACTGGAATACCTATTTTCAAACGTTAAGTAACAGCCTAAAATTGGGCGGTAATGCAGCGCTACAAGTTATTACCATAAATGAACAATACGCCCAAGAGTATCAATCGAGTGTTGATTTTATACAAACCTATATTTTTCCAGGTGGCTTATTGCCAAGTGTTGAACAATTAAAATCATTAGCCAAAAAACATGGCTTTGAACTTACTAATTTATATGAGTTTGGTTATGACTATGCCAAAACCTGCTTGCTGTGGAAAGAAGCCTTTAATGACAATAGCGTAGAGCTAAAACAGAAAGGTTATGATCAAAAATTCCAAAAAATGTGGAACTATTATTTGGATTATTGTGCAGTGGGTTTTGAAACTCAGCATATCTCCGTTCATCAACTGACTCTAAAAAAAGTAGAGGCCATTTCTGATGTTAAATAGCGCGAGCAAACCTCTTAAATTACTGGCATTAAGCCTCTCTCTATTTTTGATAAATGGATGCAGTTCAATCAATGTGAATGACTATGCGGGTAACAAACCTGAATTAAAGTTATTTGATTTTTTCTCTGGTAAAACTTATGCCTGGGGGCAGTTTCAAGACCGTTCAGGTAAAGTCATTAGGCGTTTTACGGTGGATATTACGGGCACAGTAACCCCGCAAGAACAACCGTTGTTAACCCTAGATGAACGCTTTATTTATGATGATGGCGAAAAACAGCAGCGTGTTTGGAAAATTACCGAAACAAGCCCTAACCACTTTACAGGCCTGGCTGATGACGTAGTGGGTGAAGCGTTTGGACAGTCTGCAGGTAATGCCTTAAATTGGCGCTATGTGTTAGATTTGCCTTATCAAGACAGCACCATTCAGGTGAATTTTGATGACTGGATGTTTTTGCATACCCATAACACCATGATGAATGTTGCAAAAGTGACAAAATGGGGCTTTACGGTGGGTCAAGTCACGCTGTTCTTTAGTAAACAGCCTATTACAGAATAAGTGGTAAACGGTATGTATTACATCGATTTATTACTTCAAACCGTGTTAGCTAAAAAATTACCCCCGCGCTATCTAGGCTATTGTGTACTCTTAATGGCGGCTAGCTTTTCTAGTTTTGCTAATATGGTTAACCAGGCTAATGCAGATGTTATTAAAGAGACAACACTGAATAACGCAAGCCAATCTATTGAGTGGTTTAAATACTCTCAAGGCGTGGCGCGTTGGATGTGGTTTGATGTTTATCAAGCGACCCTTTTGCTTGAGCAAAAAAGTGCCCATAAAAATTACACGGTTGACGAATTGCTTTCTGAGAAGATGCCATTAAAACTGGAACTCTGTTATCAAAGAGAGGTCACCCCAAAGCAGTTTATTGAAGGAGCCAACCATGTTTTGCCCACAGAACTGCCTGAGCCATTACAACAGCAGGTGAATCGGCTTCATAGCCATTATCAAACTGTGAATAAGGGGGATTGTTACGCCTTGGTTTATTTAGCAAAAGAACAAACAACACAACTTAACCTAAATGGCCAAACCGTGTTTAGTACCGATGTACCAGGCTTTAAATCGCTCTATTTTGGTATTTGGTTGGGACAAAACCCTTTGTCAATGAGTTTAAAAGAAGCTCTGTTAAAAGAGAGTTAACAGGAGTACAGCTCTTGTGCAAGGCTAAAAGTGGAAACAATAGGTTTAATAAATAGATGACAACATTAGTTTGGATACAACGAGAATTCAGAGTAGATCATGCGCCAGTGATTCAAGCTGCGCTAGAGTCTTCTGACAAAGTAATTTTGGCCTATTTCCATGACGAATCGCAGGTTATTGGCGAGGCCAACAGTGCTTGGTTGGCACAAAGCTTACTCTCCTTTAAAGAAACTCTAAAAATCCATTCCGCTGATTTATGGATGATAGAAGGGGATTTTCAAGAAAGTTTATTTCGCTTAATTACCGAACAGAATATTCAACAAGTTTATTACAGTTATCAAGTAGGTTCGCCATTTGCACAGATGCAACAAACCGCCTTAGAAGTATGTAAAGGGCAAAAGGTCGCTTTAACCCCGTTTTACACTGAATTTTTACTTGAGCCTGACAGTATGCTCAATAAACAAAATAGAGCCTATTTGGTTTACACACCTTTTTATAAAAACTTTTTAAGCAAACAGTTTCAAATAGAGGCGCTTGATGATGTAAAACAATATCAGCAACAATTAAAGTTAGCAGGCCTGGTAACTCTGCCAAAAGCGTATGCTAACTTACCCTCTACATTACAAAATATTCTTGCACAGCCTTGGGCAAAAAAGATTTTGGCACATTGGCAAGTGGGCGAGAAAGCCGCCTGGCAAACCTTGCAGAAGTTTATAGAAGAAGAGATGGTGGATTACTCAAGCGACCGAGATTTTCCTGCAATCATGGCAACCAGTACCTTATCAAGTTATTTGCATTACGGTGAGATTTCCATTCGCGCCATCTATTTTTATGTGCAAACACGGGTTGAACAAGGTGAACTTAAAGCGGATATTGCTCAACCTTGGTTACGTCAATTGGTTTGGAAAGAGTTTGCTCGTCATCTACTGCACTGGTTTCCTGAGACCGAAGCGGAGCCATTTCAAAAAAAGTATTTAGAGGTAAAGTGGCCGTATGATGCCTACTTTGTAAATCGTTGGCAAACTGGACAAACAGGGATTCCAATCATTGATGCGGGTATGCGAGAACTCTGGGAAACGGGTATTATGCACAACCGAGTTCGTATGCTGGTGGCCTCTTTTTTAACCAAAAATTTAAATCAACACTGGTTACTGGGTAAAAAGTGGTTTGATAACACGCTGTTGGATGCCGACCCAGCCAATAATGTTATGGGCTGGCAGTGGGTTGCAGGTTGCGGAGTAGATGCCGCCCCTTATTACCGTTTATTTAACCCCGTAACCCAAAGCCAAAAGTTTGATAAAGAGGGTGAATACATTAAACGTTGGTTGCCAGAGCTTAAAACTTTATCAAATAAAGCGATACATGAACCTTGGGCGCATAAAATGGAATGTGAGATGAAAAGGATTGTTTTGGGGGAGCACTACCCCAAGCCCTTGGTTGATTTAAAGCAGAGCCGAGAAGCGCACCTGGCGAGAGTGAATGAAATGAAAGTGAATAGACCGCAGATGCCAAACAATGCTTAATTGCTTTGGTATAGCTTTTTGTCTAATATATGCACAATCTATTGAACTTTATTAAATAAAGTCGAGTCGGTTTGAGAAACAATGCTCAACCCCATAATGTTTGAAAAGAGAAATATGCCAATTAGCGAAGCACTTTACCCAATTAGAGAAGTATCCAATTTAACTGGGGTTAATTCTATTACCTTAAGAGCGTGGGAAAGACGCTATGGGCTTATTGAACCTGTTAGAACAGAAGGTGGGCATAGGCTTTATACTCAAGCGCACGTTGATCTTATTAAGGATGCGGTTAACCTAACAGAGCAAGGTGTTGCAATTAGCCAAGTTAAAGCGTTGTTAGATGAAAAAGCCAATACCAAAAAGATTGATTTTAATGCTGGCGAGTCTGATTTTCAAAACCGTTTAATGGAGTACGCTTTTTCTTTCGATGCCGAACATTTAAACCAAGAGTTAGATAATCTTTTCAATGATTTAGCCGAGCTTTATTGGTTACCTGTATTAAGTTCTGTGACCAAAAAACTGAAAAAAGAGTCGCGTTCAGGCTTTATTTTTTGGGAGTCTCAGTTAATTCCAAGACTGCAAACCCGTATGCGTTTTGCCATGCGTTCTCTTTCACCCAAAACAGAAAAGACCATATGGGTAGAGTCGCAACCAGGTACACCGCAAACGGTTCAACTTTTGGCGGCCTTAGCGATGGCGGTTAAAGGGTACTATCCATTTGTTAATTTTTACTCGATTTACGCAGAGCAAAATTACAAAGAGTTGGCTTCGGTACTTGATGGTCTGAACTGCAATGCTTTAGCGTTGGTTTCTGATACTAAAGTCTTTGATGAGAATTTCTGGAGTCAATGGGCTGATAAAAACCCTGGTGTTGTTACCCACTTCTTTTTAGATGGTTCATTGCAGACACAGCTGGATTCTAAAGTAAATTGCTCACTTTACAATATTCAAAACTTCACTCGAATATAGCTATTTTTAGTTGGGTTCTAGTCGCAGGCTTTCATTATAAGTTAGTTTGAATAAAGCTCAATTTTAGAAAGTTACCAGGCCTGGTAACTTTATGAGGTTATTTTTTTAGAGATTGTATTTCAGACTCTAACTGAGCAATTTTTTGATTTGCGCTATCTAAGGCTTCTTGTAAAGTGACTTCTTCAGTCACATCTTTTTGAATACCAATGTAATAGGTCAGTTGATCTACTTCATCGTAGTAAGGAGTAACGCTCAACTCATTCCAAAAAATAGAGCCATCTTTACGGTAGTTTTTTAAGATTGTTCTTACAGGGTTCGAGTCATCAATGGCATTACGGATAATTTTTATTGACTCTTGTTTGGTGTCTTCGCCCTGTAAAAATCGACAGTCTTGATAAAGAATCTCTTCAGATGAATAGCCTGTTAAACGTTCAAAAGCAGGGTTTACATAAATCAGAATCGTGTCATGTCCCTCTTTTTCAGCAACCACAATACCTTCTTGGGCGTTTTCGACTAATTGAAGCAGTAGGTTTGTTCTTAATTTAGGATCTTTCATAAGCTCGATTTTGTTATTGCGTTTTTAATCAATCCTTATTATGCCTTACTCGCAAAAAGGGTCAAGCGTTGTTTATCCAAGTTAATCGACTATTTTTTTGCGTTTATCTATACGCGGTTACCTTTGACCTTAAAGCTAAGTCAGCAGGGTAAGGGTGAAAGAAAACTTGTGACTGCAAATAATCTGAACCGTAGTGGCTTAAAAACTGTTCTAGAATTTTGATGACGGCAATAAGTGGTACGATGTCTTGCATAAACTCATCAACGGCTTCATGAAAAAGTTCTTTTTCAGCCTCAGTGATCTGTTTTTTAAAGTAGCCGTAAATATGCTCTAACACATTTTTAACGGCGCCTTTTTTTGAGCGATAAGCTAATAACTCAAACAGCTTGCGTTCATAGCCCAGCATACTTTCTGTTAAGTTAAACTTACGGGTAGTGGCCACTAAAGCGCCCATCTCTCTATAAATCTCTTCGTTTTTGGAGAGAAATAAATATTTGTGATCTCTATGAAACGCTTGAAATTGCGCTAGTGTAGGGTCAGACTCCAAAAACTCTCTCCAGCGAGCGGAGGTAAAAACGTGCACCATAAAGTTTTCACGTAGCCAAGCGTCAGACAATCTGCCTTCTTCCTCTATGGCAATAGTAGGCATCGCTTGGCGAAGGTCGTGCGTAAATAACCCCGACTGCATTGGATCTTTTGAACCATGCCATTCACCCGAAGGTTGATAGACTTTTATACGTTCCAACCCACAGCTTGGCGAGCGTGACTTAACGACAGCACCATCCATTTTTTTAGCGGCTAACTTAGGGACTATTTTATCGTTATAAGCTTGTAGGCCATCGGTGTAATCGGTATTCGATTTTGGACCAATGACACGTACTTGGTTATTAATACCGACTAAACGTATGGTTTCACGAGGTGTACCTAAAACAGCGGCTTCAGGGCAGAAAGGGTAGAAATCAGCGTATTTTGCCAAGTGATGATTTACAAAATCGTCTTGTGCATGACCACCGTTATAACGGCACTCTGTACCTCTAAGACAATCAGATACTGCAATTCTAATTCTTGGAAATTCCATATCGTCTCCCTAAAGTGGTATTTATATATTAAATTGTTATATATATTGTACAATAGTTATACAAAGAGAGTTCAATTCATTAATGTTTTAAATTGAGTTTGTTTTCTCAAAGAATAATACATAGGATATAGCGCTATGAATAAACTTCTAGTCACAATTTATTTTGGCTTGTCATCCATTTTTATGGTGAGTAGCCAAGCACAAGCTTCTGAGCTGAAAATAGGGGATAAAGCACCTGACTTTGAACTGATTAATCAGCACGGTGAAGGAGTGTCATTACATTCACAGCAGGGTAAATGGGTTGTACTCTATTTTTACCCAAAAAACGATACGCCAGGTTGTACGACGGAGGCCTGTAGCTTTAGAGATAATATCAATAAGCTAATTGCCCAACAAGCGGTTATTTTAGGGGTGTCGGTTGATAATAAAGAGAGTCATCAAGCCTTTTCAAAGAAATATAAGCTGCCTTTTTCTTTATTGGCGGATGAAAATGCCATCGTGGCCAAACAATATAATGCGGTTCTTGATTTAAAAGTGGTTAAGTTTGCCAAACGTCACAGCTTTATTATTGATAAAGAAGGTAGAATTGCCAAAATTTACCGAGATGTTAACCCTAAAGAACATGTTAGAGAAGTGATGGCTGATTTGAAAAAGCTCCAAGAGAGTTAGCTAGCGTCTTGAATGGTTGTCACGTATTTAAATGAATTAAATGCGATTGAATATTAATTAAAAGAAACGGAAACCCTTATGTTTTATAAGTCTTATACAAATTATCAACATGGTGATGCTTCAAAAATTGGTGTGTTAATTACCAATTTAGGTACACCTGATGCGCCAACTAAAGAAGCGTTAAAACCTTATCTTAAAGAGTTTCTCTCCGATCCACGAGTGGTTGAACCACCACCAGCACGTTGGTTATGGAAATTAATTTTAAATGGCATTATTTTAAATACCAGGCCTGCTAAGTCGGCAGAAGCCTATCAAACGGTTTGGGATTCAGAGGGGCCTGGAGCGCCATTACTTAATATTTCTAAAAGACAGATTGATGCGATTGCTGAGCATGTCAAACCTCACATTAATACTGAGATCGAATTCGAACTGGGGATGCGTTACGGCAACCCATCCATAGCCTCGGCACTGCAAAATTTACAAGCCAAAGGTTGCCAAAAGATTTTGGTTTTACCGCTGTACCCTCAATATGCAGGAGCGACTACGGCCTCGACTTTTGATGCGGTGAATGAAGAGCTAAAAGCCTGGCGTTGGGTGCCAGAGATGCGCACCATTACCAGTTATTATCGTCATCCAGGTTATATTGACGCCTTAGCCAATTCAATAACTGAGTACCAGGCGGAGCACGGTAAGCCAGATTTATTGGTGATGTCGTACCACGGCATTCCACAACGCTATTGGGATAATGGCGATTCTTACCCTTGTCAGTGTCACTTAACCTCACGCTTAGTGGCAGAAAAACTGGGTTTAAGTAAGGATGAGTATAAAGTCACCTTTCAGTCTCGTTTTGGTAAAGAGCCTTGGGTACAACCTTATACCGATGAGACCATGATGGCTTTGCCTAAAGAAGGAGTGAAAAACATTCAGGTGATTTGCCCTGGTTTCTCAGCCGATTGTTTAGAAACCATAGAAGAGATTGGTGAAGAAAACCGTGAATATTTTGAAGAGGCGGGGGGCGAGAAGTTTGGTTACATCAAATGTCTAAATGACCGAGCTGACCACAGCCAAGCGTTAGGCGACTTAGTTCTGCAACACCTACAAGGTTGGGATGTTATCGTTGCAGAGGAAGACTTAGCTAAGGTTAAAGAAAACGCAAAAAAGTTAGGGGCAAGTAACTAAGTAACTAACTGTTTGAGATGGTTTTTTGCTTAATAAAAAGTTTGTTTTTCTCTTTTAACATTTTTATTGAACCTACCAGGCCTGCTTATCTGTTTTTAGATTGCTCAATAGCATTTTAAAATAGGTAAGTGGGCTTTTTTATTGCCTAACATAATGTTTTAAAGAGATTAAGGCATATTAGTTAAAAAGTTAGGGGCAAAGTCTGTATAAATAATTACGTAACACTGTTTAATTTTGTATAATTAATGTATAAGTTTTGATTAGCAGCAAGGAGATTGCTATGAGAGTGTTAATTTTGGGGGGTACAGGGTTTATTGGTTCTCACCTTAAAACCCATTTAATGGCTCAAGGGCATCACGTTGTTGCATTTGGTCGTTCGGTATTTGACGATACTGTCGAGTTGCAAAATGCGGTAAATGGTCAAGACATTGTGATTAATTTAACAGGTGAAAACATTGGCAAACGATGGTCAGAATCCTACAAACAGAAATTAATAGCCAGCCGAGTAGAAACCAGTAAAAAGTTAAAAGAGGCAATTGATTTGTGTAATCAGAAGCCAAAACGTATTTTGGTGGCTTCCGCTATTGGTATCTACCCAGAAAACAGCTGTCAAAACCCCATTGATGAAACTGTCACTCTTTATGGTAATAACTTTTTAGCAGAACTAGGTAAAGCTTGGGAAAATCAAAATAACCAACTTTCACCCAAACCCACTGTTATGCGGTTTGGTGTTGTTCTGGGTACAAATGGCGGAGCCTTAGCCAAAATGTTACCGCCATTTAAATTGGGTTTAGGTGGCCCCGTTGCAGGCGGTAGACAATGTTTTTCGTGGATTCATATCAAAGATTTAGTGAGAGCGATTGAGTTTTTAATGACCCATGAAGAGTTACAGGGTGTATTTAACCTAACCGCACCAGTTCCTTTAAGTAATGATGAATTTGGACGTGCTTTAGCCAAGACATTACATCGACCTTATCTGATTCCGCTACCGTTATGGCAACTCAAATTAATGTTTGGTGAAGGTGCTCAGGTGCTCACGCATTCTTCAGCTATTTTGCCTAAACGTCTTACAGAGTCGGGGTTTGAATTTGAGTTTTCTCAAGTTAAAAAGGCTTTAAGCGATTTATTAAGTCCAAAAACAGAACAATATTAAAAGTAGTAAGGGGAAGATGTTATGAAGTTTTATGAACAATCATTAACAGGGCAGTTTCATCCAGTGCAACTTTTAGGAAAAACAGCCTACAAACGTTTTCAGGACTGGATCTTAGAAGAGCAAGATTTTATGCCATCACCTCTTGAGGGCGGTATCGCGCAGGCTCAAGAAAAACTGCAAAATTTAGACGTAAAAAAATATGCCAAAACCCGCAACTACTTGGCTGGTTCAATCTCAATGCTCTCGCCTTACATTGAGCATGGTTTGGTTGACCCCTCTGAGGTTTTAAAATACATCGACTCTCAGCAAGAGCGCATGCAGGCCTATGACTTTTTACAACAGTTAAGTTGGCGTGACTTTTACCAGAAAAAATACTATGAAAACCCAGAGGGGATTTGGGAAAACCTTGAAGAGTATAAAACAGGCTTTAAGCACGAGGATTATGCCGACTATTTACCTAGCGATATTTTGAGCGCCACCACCAATGTAGCGGTGATTAATGATTTTATCCAAGAGCTTAGAAAGACAGGGTATTTACATAATCATGCAAGACTCTATCTAGCGTCATACATTGTGCATTGGCGTAGGGTGAAATGGCAAGTTGGTGCGCGTTGGATGCTGAGCCACTTAATTGATGGCAACCTCGCATCCAACAATTTTTCATGGCAGTGGGTTGCCAGTACAGGAAGTAATAAGCCTTATATTTTTAATTTAGAGAACATTCGTAAATACGCCAAAGAAGGGATGAATTTATCGGTCGAATACAATTTTGCCATCTACGGCTCTTACGAAGTGTTAAGCCAAAGACTGTTTCCTAAAAAGGCCGCGTAATTGCAAATAATGAGAGTTTTGCTATGAGTACAAAATTAAAAGCCAAAAAATGGATCTGGTTACATTACAACCACCTTAATCCTAATCATAAAATTTTTGAACATGTTGAGGATTACGAGGCGGTATTGTTTATTTGGGATGAAACGTACTTTAAAAGTCAGTTTTTCTCAAAGCAGCGTATGTACTTTATTTGGCAATGTTTAACCGATTTTAAATCGAAGAATATGGTGGTGATAAAAGGTGAAACCAACGCGGTTTTAAAGCAAATTTATCGTGAAGAACCTAATACACAAATTTTTACTCCAGAAAACCCGGTATTTAATTACCAGCGCTGGAAGTTTGTAGAGCCATTACAACAAAATCAGTTCATTGTTTATGATCAAAATATACCTTTTGGCTTTTTTAAATTTTGGAAAGAAGCCCAAAAACAGCTGTTCGGTGTTGCCAAACCATGAACTCTACTCATCAATATTTGGGTTGTGCAGGTTTAATTCTCTTTTAAGTTGAAGTTTCTATAAGTAATTACCAGCCCGAGCGCACTTTGTACTGTGTTTTACAGTGATGTCTAAGTACGTTTTTATCTCTTAAATGTTGGTGTTTAGTTTTTCTGCCAGAAACACGTGTGCGCCATACCTTAAAAGTTTTTTGTTTTAGGTTTTGGCGCATTAATTTAATTACCTGGTGTTCAGCTAAACCATAGTTCGATTCAATCGCTTCAAACGGGGTTCTGTCTTCCCAAGCCATCTCAATGATTCGGCTAACATCTTCATCTGAAAAGTCCAAAAAGTGGTGTATTTTTTCACTCATAGAATGCTGTCTTATTACGTTAATTGGATTGATTAAGGAGCGAGTCTTTTAATTGACCAGGCCTGTAAACTTTCTTGTTGTGTGTGTTGAGTTTGCTCTAACTCATAAACAATTCGGTCATGTAGACGATTTTCGCCACCTTGCCAAAATTCTATTTTATTGGGTTTAATTTTATAGCCACCCCAAAAATCAGGGAAGGGTACATCGCCCTCTTTAAACTTTGCCATTAGCTTTTCATATTGTGCTTTAAGCAAAGATTTAGAGGAGATGATTTCACTTTGATGACTCACCCAAGCGCCAATTTGGCTCCCTTTCGGGCGGCGGCTAAAATAGGTGAGCGATTCGGCTGTCGATATTTTCTCGGCTTGACCTTCTATACGAATTTGGCGTTCTAAATCTAACCACAAAAACTGCAGGCTTACATTGGGATTGTTTTCTATATGCCGTGCTTTTTCACTTTTGAAGTTGGTAAAAAATACAAAGCCACTTTCATCAAAATATTTAAGCAAAACGGTACGCGTGCTAGGTTGAAGTTCAGGACTAACGGTTGCCAATATCATGGCATTAGGTTCGGTTAAATCGGCTTTTTTGGCTTCTTCAAACCATTGGTCAAATTGTTCAATTGGACTTTTGCATACGGCGTCTTCGTTTAAGCCACCTTTTTGGTAGCTTTGGCGCATGTCAGCTAAATCTTTAAATGTCTTACTCATAAAAGTCGTCCTCGCTAAGGGCTTCCCAGTGTGATTGTTCACCAAATTCAAATGAATCGCTTTTTTTAAAATGGATAGGACGGCAACAAACGGGGCAATCCTCAATCATTTCTGTAGATTCATCAGAGTCATCACAAACCCATTCAAAAGTCTCCCAGCAATAAGGACACTGCATTTGTCTGCTTTCAAGCTCTAGGTTAGCGTGCTCAAAATTAGAATTTTCACTATCATCATCTTGATTGGGTTCAAACGTATTTTGATTTGTCACTATTTCCACCCCTGTAACCAGGCCTGGTTGTTTTGTAATTCTTCTGGATAGGTCTTATACCGTTTTTTGGTCATTAGCGCTTCTAGTGTACAGCTTAAAACATCTGTTTTAGTTTCATCAAATTCTATTTTTACTACGATAAAGTGTTTTTCTTTTTCTTTAGGTTGCCGTGCAGTCCATTTAGAAAGCAGTAATTTTTTAGGGTTAAATTTGTTCATTTAAGTAGTGACCAAGTAATTCATAGAATGTTTGGGGTTGTTCAAGCCACGGAAAATGCCCGCATTGGTCAATGATATCAACCGAGGTTAACTTTATATTAGGTTGCATAGCATTTAGATTATATGGCATGAGATAGTCTTGTTTGCACTCTAAAAAATGAATAGGTTTCTGCCAGGTGGGGATTTCAGAAAATTGAATAGGGTTGCTGTCATACTCTTGCCAGGCCTGGATATTGAGGTCTATGTCAAAATCGTTCACAGTAAATTGTGCAGCGTATTTTTTACCTTGTTCATAATCTAAAAAATAGGTGGGTAATACCTGCTGAATTTGGCGCAAGGTAATGTGCTCAATATCCTCTTGTGCTATTGTGGTTTGATTTTCCCAGGCCTGCTCATCATCCCATTGAACCACAACCTCTTGGCTGTTGCGGTTATGGATTTCATCGGTCAGATTTTCCATCGCCTTTTTTTGCGGATCAACGGGGTTTAATAAAATAATTTTGGCCACATCATCCTTGTAATTACGGGTGTAAAGCATGGCCATTAATGCACCCCAAGAGTGGGCAACCAAAATCACTTGATGATTGGGTGATACTTCAGACTTGAGTTGGTGAATTTGCTTAACCCAGCTTTCAAGCACTTTACCAGGCCTGGTAAAGTTGTTTTCTCCAATGCCGAGCATGTCCATTAAATAAACGGGATGACCTAGATTGGCTATATTTTTCTGAATTGGTTCAAGGTTCCAACTGCTAAAACCTGGGCCTCCGCCCAGTATAAAGATAGCTTTTTTACTGTTTTTTCTCTCATTTGAGGTTCTAAGTTGAATGGTCACACTCGAATATTGGCTAGCAAGGCTATTAGGGAGAGTTTCATGATAGAAAAAGCCACCAGAAGCATGGAGTATTTTGGGTGTATGAAATGAAGCAATACTCTGATTTGCTAAGAGCAGCAACCCCAAAAACACAATTAGAAATGGATTCATATTTAACCGTGACTCGATGAATGGTGGCCATTAAAGCGACAAGAAAAAGAGTGGAGAGCGAAAATTTAGTTGTAAGCTAAATTTTTAACAAGTGTTGTAATGCTTGTTATTTTTTCACCCCCCGATAGTTGAGGTTAGTTAGCAATAACCACGATTTAACTTTATTATTTTGTATAAGTTTTGTCAAATAAAATGTTAAATATTTTATATCTTGTATAGGTGTTAAGGGTGGGATTGCTTAGACGACAATAATTGGGAAATCATTTTTCTAAATTCGCTTCAAATCAAACTCTTGACTGTCTACGCCAAGATTCAATTCATGGTGCAAGCACGCTCTAAAAAAATTACCGAATTATCTGTATGTAGTTTTTATTGTCTTATATAAATCGCAATCTATTCTTAATGTATAAATCGTAGCTTTTAATCATAACGGGTCTCACTCAGTGGTTTGTATTCATCAATCTCTTAAAGATAACTTTTCAAAAAAATATTAAATCTGTTTTCTTGATTAAAACTCTAATCAGAATCGCTCGAATGGTCTTTTGGGTATTTAAAATCAATTTAGTTTAATAAAAAGAATAAAAAGTTCTTGAAATGAATTTGTTATTCTGTATTATTGTAAATAAAAGTTCATGAGAGGAAACTAAAGTGTTCAAAGGTCAGTTTGTTTTAACGATTTCTTGCCCTGATAAAACGGGAATTGTGTCTAAGGTATCGAGTTTTTTAGCCCAAAAAAACTGTTTGATAAATGAAGCAAGTCATCATGCCGATACTGAGCAAGGCATGTTTTTTATGCGTAATGAAATTTCAAATCTGAATATGCCAGAAGCGTTATTTAGAGAGGAATTTGTAAAAATCGCAAAAGAGTTTGATATGGATTGGACGCTGACTTCGAGAGCGAAAAAGAAGCGTGTCATTATTATGGTCAGTAAGCAAGACCACTGTCTACATGATCTGCTTTATCGTTGGAAATCAGGTGAAATGGATTATGAGATTCCTTGTGTCATTTCAAATCATCCAGACTTAAAAGAACTTGTAGAGTGGCATGGAATACCTTATGTGCATATTCCAGTAACGCCAGACAACAAACCTCACGCCTTTTCAGAAGTGGTGAACTGGGTTAATCATTACCAGGCCGATACGATTGTTTTGGCTAGGTACATGCAGATTATTCCGCCTGACTTATGCCAAAAATATCCAGGTCAAATCATCAATATTCATCACAGTTTCTTGCCCTCTTTCATTGGTGCAAAACCTTATCACCAAGCATTTGATCGTGGCGTGAAATTAATCGGGGCTACTTGTCATTATGTTACTGAGGACTTAGATGCTGGGCCAATTATTGAGCAAGAAGTTCGACGTGTCTCTCATAGTGAGTCAGCTGAACAGATGGTCATGCTAGGGAAAGACGTTGAAAAAAGTGCTTTAGCTCGTGGCCTAAAATTTCACCTAGAAGACCGCGTTCTTTTAAGTGGTAATAAAACAATTGTATTTGCTTAGGAGTTTGATATGCCACTGAGATTAATAAAGTACGCTTGGAAAAAACCAGAGGATGAATTGCGTTTTTTTCCTGAAGAAAAACCGTTAGAAAAAGAGTATGACGTTGTCATTATTGGTGGTGGTGGACATGGAATGGCGTGTGCCTATTATTTGGCTAAAGAGCATGGCATTACTAATGTGGCGGTTTTAGAGCAAGGTTATATCGGTGGCGGAAATACAGGCCGAAATACCACGATTGTTCGCTCAAATTACCTAACGTCTGAAGGGGTTAAATTCTACGATGAAAGTCTTAAATTATTTAATGATTTAAGTGAAGACTTTGATTTGAATATTTTTTATTCCACTCGCGGTCATTACACCTTGGCGCATACCGATAGTGCAATGAGAACTATGCGCTGGCGTTCTGAGGTCAATAAACACCACGGAATTGATAGTGAAGTGGTTGATGCTGAAACCATTCATAAAGATATTCCTTATATGGATATTGAGTGTAATGGTCAACATCCTGTTATGGGGGCGCTGTATCACGCACCAGGTTCTGTGGCAAGACATGATGCCGTAGCTTGGGGATACGCACGTGGTGCACAAATGCGTGGTGTTGAGATACACCAAAAAACCCAAGTGACCGACATTAAAACCCTTGCAGGTAAAGTGGTGGGTGTTGAGACCAATAAAGGTTTTGTAAAAGCCAAAAAAGTGATCTCTATGGTGGCGGGTTCATCGCCTCGCATTACCAATATGTTGGACATTAAAACACCGATTGAAGTCTTTCCTTTACAGGCCTGTGTTACCGAACCAGTTAAACCCTTTATGAATACCATTGTGGTCTCAGGCAGTTTACATGTTTATGTTAGCCAATCTTCAAGGGGTGAATTGGTTATGGGGGCATCGGTTGATCCAGCAGAGCTACATTCAACCCGTTCAACGCTTGATTTTGTTGAGGGGTTAACTGATCAAATGATGGATCTGTTTCCGTTTACCAGTCGTTTAAAAATTATGCGTCAGTGGGCAGGTATGAGTGATATTACCCCAGATTTTGCGCCCATTATGGGTAAGACCAATGTTGAAGGCTTTTATTTAGATAGTGGTTGGGGAACATGGGGGTTTAAAGCCACACCAATTAGTGGCAAAACCATGGCTTATACGGCCGCAACAGACCTAACGCATGAGTTAATCAAACCTTTTAGTCTGGATAGATTTGAAAAGTTTCAACTGGTTGGCGAAAAAGGGGCGGCTTCGGTCGGTCATTAGGGAGATTGTATGAAATTTATAACGTGTCCACCCATTGGAAGAAGAGCTTTAAGTGAATTCACTTATGGCGGCTTAGTTAAAAACGAACCAGGGCTTGAAGATCTAACTGAAAAGGCATGGGCAGACCATGTGTTCTATCGACATAGTCACCCTCAGTTACAAAAAGAGTGGTGGTATCACCGCTCAACAGGCATGTGGTTTTTCTTTGAAAGAAATACTCTAACGGACGTTATTAGCAACGTCTGTATTGCAAAAAAGGATTGTTAAATGAAACTTAGATTAAAAAAACAGCCTTTAGAGTGGATTGATAGAAGTACTGAATTCATCTTTCAGTTAGAAGGTCAAAAAGTGATAGGTTTTAAAGGTGATGTGATTACCAGTGCACTTTGGGCAAATAATACAAAAGTGCTTGGTCGTAGTTTTAAATATCATCGCCGTCGTGGTGTTTTAACTATGGCTAACCATGATATTAATGCCTTATATCAATCTTCTGATGAGGTCAATATTCGTGGTGATGTGGTTGAAGTGGCAGACCAACAAAGTCTATTGTCTGTTAATACCTTTGGAAACCTAAATAAAGATGCAGGTTCATTGGTTGAACTCATTGCTAAATTTCTACCTGTTGGTTTTTATTACCGAGCCTTTTATTCGCCTAAGTTTTTATTTCCAAAATGGGAATCTTTAATTAGACACATGGCGGGGTTAGGTAATGTCGATACTCGCTGGACAGAACAGAGAAAACACAAACGTTATCAATATTGTGATGTGGTTGTGATTGGCGCAGGGCCTTCAGGCATGAAAGCTGCCATTAAAGCTGCTGAACAAGGATTAGATGTTTGTTTGATAGATGAAAATGCTTTTATAGGCGGTTCTTTAGATTATCAATATGCCAATGAAGAGTCTCAAGCTGAAAACAGAAAAGTTTTAAAAGAGACCATTGCGAGCCTGCCGAATATAGATGTACACACATCTTCTTATGTGGCGGGTGTATATGGCGATAAGTGGTTAGCGGTAAATACAAAAGAGGGCTTAATCAAACTATCGGCCTTATCAATCGTAGTAGCAACGGGGGTGTTTGAACAACCTGCGGTATTTCGTAATAACGATTTACCTGGTGTTATGAATGCCAGTGCTGCACAGCGTTTAATTGCACGTTATGCGGTTGCGCCATGTGAAAAAGCCGTGGTATTTACCTCAAACATTGAAGGTTATCGAGCAGCGCTTGATCTACATAAAGCAGGCATTCTTGTTTTAGCGGTGTTAGATACGGGTGAATCACAAGGTGAATGGCGTGATGCCGTTGTTGCCTCAGGCATCCCTGTGTACAAAAACATTGAACATATTGAGGCTTTAGGTAAAAAATCCTTAGATGGCGTTTTATTTACTGTAAATAGTAAAAACCATTCTATCGACTGTGACGGCTTGTTAATGAGTATGGGTTGGGCACCTGCTGGTGCGCCCATTTATCAATCTGGCGGTAGTTTTTCTTATGACGATAAAGTGCACCAACTTACACCTAAATCATTACCTGAAGGCCTATTCTCTTGTGGTCGTATTAATGGGGTTTTTGATATTGAAGACCAATTAAAAGATGGCGAACAAGCAGGTTTAAATGCCGCTGAATACGTTAAAAATCAAACCTTAACACCTGCTGTAAATTTAACTTCAAATATTGCTCACTCACACTTTTATCCAATTTGGGATCATCCAAAAGGCAAAGCGTTTGTAGATTTTGATGAGGATGTTCAGTTTAAAGACCTGAAAGCGACCATTGCTCAAGGATTTGACAATATTGAATTGATGAAACGTTTTTCTACCATTGGAATGGGGCCAAGTCAGGGCAAACACAGCAATATGAATGGTATTCGTATTTTGGCTAAATTAACGGGCAGAACCATTGATGAAGCGGGTTCAACAACCGCAAGACCTATGTTTCACCCCGTTCCAGTTTCCCATTTAGCGGGCATGCGTTTTAGACCAGAGCGTCTAACCGCCATGCATAGCCAACATATTGCAAGCAATGCCAAATTTATGGAAGCGGGTAATTGGTTAAGACCAGAATATTACCAAAGCCAATCAGATAGACAGGCCTGTATAAATGCAGAGGTCAATGCTGTAAGAAATTCAGTAGGTCTGATTGATGTTTCGACATTAGGTAAGTTAGAAATCTTTGGTAAAGATGCCGCTGAATTGATGGATCGTCTTTACACCATGCGTATGTCAAACATGAATATTGGGGCAAGTCGTTACGCTGTAATGGTCGATGATACGGGTGTGATTACTGATGATGGTGTTGCGATTCGCTACAGCGAAGAACATTTCTATGTCACAACCACAACCAGTAGTTCAGATGCCGCTTACCGACTTGTTCAGATGAAAATTATTGAATGGGGCTTAGATGTCACTGTACTAAATCGCACAGGTCAACTTGCTGCCATGAACTTAGCAGGGCCAAATTGCCGACGAATCTTGGCACAACTGACTTCTTTAGATTTAAGCAATGAAGCATTCCCTTATTTAGCGATGCGACAAACTGAAGTTTGTGGACATAAAGCCACGCTTATTCGAGTCGGTTTTGTGGGTGAGCTGGGTTATGAAATTCATCTTGAATCGGCAAACGCCGCTGAGGTTTGGGATGAAATCATGAAAAAAGGGCAAGACTTTGACATTAAGCCATTTGGTGTTGAAGCTCAGCGAATGCTTAGACTTGAAAAAGGACACATTATTGTTGGTCAAGATACCGATGGTTTAATGAACCCATTTGAAGCGGCTATGTCTTGGTCTGTTCATCTCAAAAAACCTTACTTTATTGGTAAGCCAAGTTTAGAAAAGCTAAAGAACTTACAAAAACGTAAATTGGTTGGTTTTGAATTGCTAAAAGAACCTGTTACTGAAAAACCACTTGAGTCGAATCTGTTTATTGAACAAGGCGAAATGGCAGGCAGAATTACCAGTGTCTCTTATAGCCCAACGTTACATAAAACCATTGGTTTAGCGGATGTTTCATTAGAGTTTTCAGAAATAGATACGGTGCTCAATATCAAACTCACCAGCGGTAATTTTATTAAGGCCAAGGTGGTTGCATTACCGTTTTATGATCCCAAAGGTACTAAGCAATCTCCAACAGAACTACCTAAGGGAGAAGTGGCGTGAGCATTCAACTAAAAAAGCAGACTTTGCCAAATTTAACGGTTTTACGAGGTAAAAATTTATCTCAATTAATTTCAAAACTTGAACTCTCAAACCCAGAAATCTTCAAATATCACAATCTTAATAACGGTGAGTTTGTTGCAAATCTTGGTCAAGAAGAGATTCTTATTAATCTTTCAAGTTTTTCGTACGATCAACTTGAAACTCAACAGTATGCATTCCAACGAGGGGATGTGGTGATTAACTTATCAGGTAATTGGCGCAAATTGATGTCTGAAGTCTGTGTATTTGATTTTAGACAAGCCAGGCCTGGTGATTTTGTAATGGTTTTAATAGCAGGTGTTGGTGCCTGGATGCTGATACCACAAGAGGGAGAGCCCGTCACGATAGGGTGTGATCCAACTTATGGTGAGTATTTTATTGAAACCTTAGAAAAACAGATCCATACATCCCCATTTTTAAATTAGGAGTGCCCAAATGACTTTAGAAGAAGCAAAAAAATTACTTAAAGAGAATGACGTTAAATTTATTTTGGCGCAATTTGTTGATATTCATGGTGTGGCTAAAACCAAATCAGTTCCTGTTCATTGTCTAGAAGACATTGTAAATAGTGGTGCGGGTTTTGCAGGCTTTGCGGTTTGGGGATTAGGCCTAGAACCTCATCAAAGTGATTATATTGCTAAAGCTGATTTAAGCACATTATCGCTAGTGCCTTGGCAACCTGGTTACGCTCGAGTTGCTTGTACAGGTCATGTAAATGGCGAGCCTTATGCTTTTGATTCACGCCATATAATGTTGAAACAAATTGAACGATTAAGTGCTAAAGGCTGGACTCTTAATACGGGTATTGAACCTGAATTTAACTTATTAAAAAAAGACGAAACAGGGCAAATGATTCCATTTGATGAATCAGATACCTTAGAAAAACCATGTTATGACTACAAAGGTATGTCTCGTTCACGTCAGTTTTTAGACAAGTTTGTGGATTCATTACAACAGGTTGGTTTTGATGTTTACCAAATTGACCATGAAGATGCCAACGGCCAGTTTGAAATTAACTACACCTATACCGATGCCAAAACATCAGCTGACCGAATTACCTTTGTAAAAATGGCAGGTAGCGAAATTGCCAATGATATGGGTATGACCTGTTCATTTATGCCTAAACCAAGCTCAACAAGAACAGGTAATGGTTTTCACTACCACCTATCTATGACCGATGAGAACGGTACTAACTTATTTGCTGATAATAGCGATAAAAATCATCTTGGCTTATCTGAAATGGCTTATCACTTTATGGGTGGGCTTATTCACCATGCTAAAGCATTGTGCGCCTTTTCAGCGCCTACCGTTAACTCATATAAAAGATTGGTTGTTGGTCGCTCTCTATCTGGAGCTACATGGGCACCTGCGTTTATTAGTTACGGTGATAACAATCGAACGGCCATGGTACGTATTCCAAAAGGTCGTTTAGAGTTCAGACTTCCTGATTCTAGTTCAAACAGCTATTTAGTCACCGCCGCCATTATTGCCGCTGGATTAGATGGAATAGAGAAAAAGTTAGATCCAGGTACACCTAAAAACATCAATCACTACGCATTGTCATTAGAAGAACTTGCCGATTTAGGGATTGAAACCTTACCTCAATCATTAGGTGAAGCGGTAACTGCTCTAGAAAACAGCACCGTGTTTCATGAGCAGTTTGGTGAAGAGTTTGTTAAAGAATTTATAGATATAAAACGCATGGAATGGATTGAATACCAAAGACATGTTTCAGATTGGGAAATTAACCGTTATGTGGAATTCTTTTAAGGAGAAAAAATTATGTGCGGAATTGTAGGTTTATACCTTAAAAATAAAAGCATGGAAAATCAACTAGGTGAACTGTTCGAACCCATGTTAATTGCCATGACTGACCGTGGTCCAGATAGCGCAGGATTTGCTATTTATGGTGATGAAGTTGAACAAGGTATGGTGAAAATCACACTTCAACATGAAGATGAAGACTACCCTTGGCACAATTTAGCTGGGCATTTGGAAGAAGATTTTAGTACTGCCGTTTCTGTTTTGCATAATGCTAATGCCGCTGTATTTAAGATGAAAGGCGACGAGTCTTTAGTGAGAGAAGCTATTAGCGAATATGCTCCAGACGTCAAAATTATGAGTATGGGTTTATCCATTGAAATTCTTAAATCTATTGGTCTGCCAGAAGAAATTGTTAACAAATTTAACTTAAAAGGCATGAAAGGTTCTCACATTATTGGTCATACCCGTATGGCAACCGAAAGTGGGGTAAGCATGGAAGGCTCTCACCCTTTTACCACGGGTATGGATTTATGTTTAGTGCATAACGGCTCACTTTCAAACCACAATCGTTTAAGAGAAGAGTTAAAAGCCAAAGGCATTACGTTTGAAACAGAAAATGACTCTGAAGTCGCGGCAGGATACCTAACTTGGAGGTTGCAAGAAGGCGACACGGTTGAGCAAGCATTAGAGAGCGCCATTGATGATTTAGACGGTTTCTTTACCTTTACGGTTGGTACTAAAGACGGTTTTGCAGTTGTTAGAGACCCTATTGCTTGTAAGCCAGCGATTATTGCAGAAACGGATGATTACGTTGCAATGGCATCTGAATACCATGCTTTAGCAACGTTACCAGGTATTGAAAATGCCAAACTTTGGGAGCCTGATCCAGGCAGAGTGTATTACTGGGGTAAAGAGTAAACATTTAGGGTTTAAGTTAAAGGAAATATTATGAAATTCAATCTAAAAGAACAGAGTGTTAGAGAGTTAAATCAAGCACTTCATAACCTGCCTGAATCGTCTACTGAATCGGTTGTAGTTGAAGGTATTAGTGGTGATCACAATTTATGTGTTGGGCTTAATGTTCCCGTTAATGTTGAGATGAATGGTCATGCAGGTTACTACTGCGCAGGTATGAACCAACTTGCTAATGTAACGATTAACGGTAACGTTGGTCAAGGTGTAGCAGAAAACATGATGTCAGGAAAGGTTCATGTAAAAGGTAACGCAAGTCAATCAGCCGCTGCAACAGCACATGGTGGGTTATTGGTTGTAGAAGGTGATGCCGCAGCGCGATGTGGAATTTCCATGAAAGGTGTCAATATTGTTGTGAAAGGTTCTGTTGGCCATATGAGTGCTTTTATGGGGCAGTCTGGTTGCATGGTCGTTTGTGGTGATGCAGGTGAAGCCTTGGGTGACTCGCTTTATGAAGCGCATCTATATGTAAAAGGTAAAGTGGCTTCTCTAGGTGCTGACTGCATTCAAAAAGAGATGCGTGCAGAGCATATTGAAGAACTGCAAGCCTTATTAACTGAAGCAGGTTTTGATGATAAGCCTGAAGACTTTACTCGTTATGGATCTGCTCGTCAGCTCTATACTTTTAAAGTTGATAATGCCTCGGCGTACTAATTAGCAAACCAAGTGGCAAACTAAATACAAAGAATAAGGAGTCTATCATGACTGATAAACAACCAGGTTTGAGAGAATCGGCCACCTTTAGCCGAGATGTGATTAATGAAATTCAACGTGCCGCAGATACAGGGATTTATGATATTCGTGGTTTTGGTGCTAAAAGAAAAGTACCGCATTTTGATGATTTACTGTTTTTAGGTGCAAGTATGTCACGCTACCCACTAGAAGGGTATCGTGAAAAATGTGGAACGGATGTCACTTTAGGAACCCGTTTTGCTAAAAAGCCAATCAAATTAGATACGGTTGTAACCATTGCAGGTATGAGTTTTGGTGCTCTATCGGCTAATGCTAAAGAAGCATTAGGTCGCGGAGCAAACATTGCAGGTACGTCAACCACATCAGGTGATGGTGGTATGACACCTGAAGAGCGTAAAACATCAAAAACGCTTGTGTATCAGTATTTACCTTCTCGTTACGGCATGAATCCTGATGACTTAAGAAAAGCGGATGCCATTGAGGTGGTACTTGGACAAGGCGCAAAACCAGGTGGTGGTGGTATGTTATTAGGTCAAAAGATTTCTGACCGAGTCGCTTATATGCGTAACCTACCAAAAGGGATTGACCAACGTAGTGCTTGTCGTCACCCTGACTGGACTGGACCAGATGACTTAGCCATTAAAATTCAAGAATTGCGTGAAATCACCGATTGGGAGGTACCTATTTACATCAAGATTGGTGCAACGCGTACTTATTATGATGTAAAACTTGCGGTAAAAGCTGGGGCAGATGTCATTGTATTAGATGGTATGCAAGGTGGTACAGCAGCAACCCAAGACGTATTTATTGAACACGTTGGTATCCCAACTATGGCTGCACTGCCACAAGCGGTACGTGCATTGCAAGAGATGGGTATGCACCGTAAAGTACAGTTAATTGTTTCGGGTGGTATTCGTAGTGGTGCCGATGTCGCTAAGTGTATGGCATTGGGCGCTGATGCAGTAGCTATTGGTACAGCCGCGCTGGTTGCGTTGGGCTGTAACCACCCTAAATGGGATGAAGAATACAAAAAAATTGGTTCTGCAGCGGGTTATTACGATGACTATCATGAAGGTAAATGCCCAGCGGGTATCTCAACCCAAGATGAAGATTTAGCTGCACGTTTAGATCCTGAAGATGCTGGACGTCGTTTAGCCAATTATTTACACGTATTAACCTTAGAAGCTCAAACTCTAGCGAGAGCGTGTGGTAAATCTCATTTGCACAATCTTGAGCCTGAAGATTTGGTTGCCTTAAATGTTGAAGCGGCGGCTATGGCAGGTGTTCCTTTAGCAGGTACAGATTGGATTCCAGGTAAAAAAGGGTATTCATAAGATTATGTCTGCACAAATTATTGACGGTAAATTGGTTGCTAAGTCGATTAGAGAAAAGGTTAAAAATTTAGTTGAAATGCGCAAGTCTCAGGGGTTAAGAGCGCCTGGATTAGCGGTAATTTTAATTGGAGAAGATCCCGCTTCTGCTGTTTATGTAAACAGTAAAAAGCGTGCCTGTGAACAAGCAGGCTTGGTCTCTAAGGCTTGGCATTGGCCAAATACCGCAACCCAAACAGAGTTATTGGATTTAATTAGCCAATTAAATGAAGATTCTTCTATTGATGGCATATTGGTTCAATTACCACTACCAGATCATATTGACACGGAAACTGTGATTGAAGCCATACACCCTGATAAAGATGTGGATGGTTTTCATCCCTATAATATTGGACGCTTAACCGTACGTATGCCAACTTTAAGACCTTGTACGCCATTTGGCTGTATGAGTTTATTAAACCATTACGGCTTGTCTGCTAAAGGTAAACATGCGGTGATTGTTGGTGCTTCTAATATTGTAGGGCGACCTATGTCATTAGAGCTTTTGTTAGCGGGGGCGACCACCACGGTTTGTCATCGTTTTACAGAAGATTTAAAAGTGCATGTAGGCATGGCTGATATTTTAGTGACCGCAGTGGGTAAGCCTAATTTTATTCCAGCAGATTGGATTAAACCAGGTGCCATTGTCTTAGATGTGGGTATCAATCGTTTAGAGGATGGTTCTTTAATGGGCGATGTGGATAAAAATGCGATGAATGTAGCAGGGTATGTTACGCCTGTTCCTGGAGGTGTTGGTCCAATGACTATCGCCAC
This sequence comes from Thiomicrorhabdus sp. Kp2, assembly GCF_000478585.1. Taxonomy (NCBI): domain Bacteria; kingdom Pseudomonadati; phylum Pseudomonadota; class Gammaproteobacteria; order Thiotrichales; family Piscirickettsiaceae; genus Thiomicrorhabdus; species Thiomicrorhabdus sp. Kp2. The sequence goes on along the minus strand of NZ_ARWI01000001.1, from coordinate 534,755 downwards.
TTTGCTGGAAAACACTCTTAAATCATGTGAACGACGTCAAGGAGGGTAAACTCAAGTAAATCTACGCTGTTTGTCGTTGGTTATTACCAATTTGTGTCGTTTTTTAATAAGCTGTATTTCATTTTGAATGCGGCTTTTCTGCGTTTAGCTATAAAATTTATGAAAAATAAGGCGAGTTTGTGAAGGTTTTAATTGTTAAACATGCCCCTTTTGAAAGAGAGGGGAATATGGCCGCTTGGCTGCAAAGAAAACAGGCTGAAATTGTCTATCTTAATTTATACGAATCAGCGGTTTTTCCAGACCCTAAAGCATTTGATTTAATTGTTTTATTGGGCGGTCCAATGAGTGTAAATGATGAGCAGATATATCCCTGGTTGGTTCCTGAGAAACAATTTGTTAAAGAAGCACTCTCGTTAAATATGCCAATTTTAGGTCTTTGTTTAGGCGGGCAACTTATTGCTAATGCTTTGGGTGCGGCTGTAACCTTAAATAGAGAAACTGAAATTGGCTGGCATACGGTTTCTAACAATACTTCAAATAAAAATTTATTTCAGTTTCCTAATCAAATACCCATCTTCAACTGGCATAGTGAAACCTTTGCTTTACCAAAGGGCGCAGAACCATTAATTAAAAGCCAGGCCTGTCAAAATCAAGGTTTTCAGTATGGTGATAAAGTGATTGGCTTGCAATGTCATCCAGAAGTGACAGCTGAAATCATTCAAGACTGGATAGATGAAATTGGTGAACAGATGACTCAAGGCGATTTTGTACAAACGCCAGAACAAATGCTTACAGGTGCAGAAGAAAAAATTGCACAGGCACAAATTCAACTTGAAAAAATGCTTGAGTTTATTACGACTAAAAATTAATTAGCCTTCAACTGGGCTATTATTTATCTAAGAAGCTGTAAACTAAAAAAATAGAGCTAAAAAAACTATAACTAAAAACCCTATAAAGGTTTGCTAAAAACACCCAGCTGAGTTTGATTAAAATTCCCTTTTTTATAAAATTCAATCGCAGGTTGATTAGCTAAGTCATATACCAACTGAATTCGATTACAACCCTGTTTTAACGCCCAATTTTGGGTCGCTTCAATCAATTGTTTACCAATCCCTCTATTTTGGTGTTGAGGTGCAATCACCATATCTTCTAGCCAAGCAGATTTTTGCCCACTCGCGGTAGAGTACACCCATTGGGCACAACACATTCCTATTACTTCCTTCTCAGTGTTGGTGGCCACCATGCAACAGCAATCAATATTGGTAATGATATTGGTGAGCGCTTTTTTATGATGAGAAGGGTTGAACTCAAAATCTTCTTCAATACTAAAAAGTATCTCTAGCAGATTGATTAAAGACGCTAAATCAGAGAGTTTTGCCTGGCGTGTAGAGTATGTAATTTGTTTCATAATATTTCACCTATATTGTTGGGTAGTTTTAAGTAAAGAGCCAACAGCAGACATAAAAAAACCGCAGGATTAACTGCGGTTTTAAATTTAAGGCTTTTAAAAAGAAGCGTTAAATTTTGATTAATTACTTGTGGTCAAACTCTGGGTACGCTTCCATACCACACTCTTTAACATCCATACCTTCAAGTTCTTCTTCTTCAGTAGGACGAAGACCCATTGTTTTATCAATAATGAATAAAACAATGATTGAAGCAAGGAACATCCAAGCAAAGGTTGCCACAGTACCAATTAACTGACCCATAAAGGTAGCATCAGAGTTACTGAACAATACTGCAAAAATACCCCAGATACCAGCAGTACCGTGAACAGAGATTGCACCCACAGGATCATCAAGTTTTAGCTTGTCTAGAGCAATAACGGATAAAACAACAATGACACCACCAACAGCGCCAATTAACATTGCCAGGCCTGGTGTTGGCGCAAGTGGTTCAGCCGTAATGGATACTAAACCAGCTAAAGCACCGTTTAAAACCATAGTTAAATCCGTTTTACCAAACATGAACTTACTCAGTAATGCAGCAGCAATCATACCTGCAGCAGCCGCCGCATTGGTGTTAACAAAGATTGCAGCAACTGCATTTGCTTCGTCAACGTTTGAAACCATAAGCTCTGAACCACCGTTGAATCCAAACCAACCCATCCAAAGAATGAACATACCCAATGTTGCCATCGGTAGGTTTGCACCAGGAATAGGGTGAACTTCACCATTTGGACCATATTTTCCTTTACGAGCACCAACCATAATCACAGCGGCTAAGGCTGCAGCAGCACCCGCCATATGAACCACAACAGAACCTGCAAAGTCTTGGAAGCCAAGTTGGTCTAACCAACCGCCACCCCATTTCCAGTAACCTTCAACAGGATAAATAAATGCAGTCATAACCACTGCAAAAACCAAAAATGGCCAAAGTTTCATTCGCTCAGCAATGGCACCAGACACAATTGACATGGTGGCAGCAGCAAACACAGCCTGGAAAATAAAATCAGACATGGTTGAATAGTACGGTGCATCATCGCCACCAGCAATAACCGCTTCAACCGTATTATCCATACCTAATAAAAAGCTAAGGTTTGGTAAGTAAGCACTGATTGGATCGCCAGGGTACATGACGTTATAACCAACGATTAAATACATCGTACAAGCGACACTATATAACAAAGCATTTTTAGTTAAGATTTCGACTGTGTTTTTACTTCGAACTAAGCCAGCCTCTAACATCGCAAAACCAGCGGCCATCCACATGACGAGCACAGCACTCATTAAAAAATAAAACGTATCCAAAGCATAGGATAGTTGTAAATAATTTCCTTCCATAATCTACTCCATTTAAAAAACGATAAGAAGGCCTTTGCATGAGAAGTGCGCAGGTGAAAAATGAGAAAAAATTTGTCTGATTTTTGAACGACCTTTTAGGGTGTCAAGCTTTTCGATTGAGTAATAATGTTTGGCTAATAGCTGGCTATTAGAAAGGTTTTTAACGAAAGTCAGGCGAATATTAAACATTTTTATTTGTGCGGACATCTCTTGCAAAAGTCTCATAATGCAATTTCACCAGTTTCATCGGTACGGATTCGTACGGCCTCTTCTAATGGCAAAACAAAGATTTTTCCATCACCAATTTTTCCAGTTTTAGCATTGTTCACAATGACATCAATAACATCTGATAAAACGTCATCTGATACAGCAATTTCTAGTAATACCTTTGGGACAAAAGAGATTTGATACTCCGCTCCTCGATATATTTCTTGCTGACCTTTTTGACGACCATAACCTTTTGCTTCTGTAACAGTGAGTCCAAACGCTCCAAATTCAGAAAGAGCTTCGCGCACACTGTCAAGCTTGTAAGGATTTATGACCGCTTTGATTAATTTCATATAGCGACCCCTAAGTTAAAAAGACAAACATAATGAGAATGAACCAAGCTATCTGGTTTAAATAGCCTGATTCAAGGTGGTATGGAACAAATACCACGAGAACTTTAGGAAGTTTAGTGCCATGAATAAAAATTAATTTTAATTCAATAGGTTAGGTAAGATTGATTGTTTTTTATTCCTGGCAAGAATAAAAGTTGCACTATATAGGAGGGTAGGGGGTGCTATTCTGGTGCAGGCTGGTTATACATTGTGATGTTTAGAAAACGGATAGGAACTTCTATCAACTCTTCAGGACCGTGAGAGATGGTTGCATCGTAAGTCAAAGAGTCACCAGGTTTCATGTGATAGGTTTTTTTCCCGTGACGATAAATCATCTCACCTTCAAGTAAATACATAAAGACGGTTCCTTCATGACTAAAGGAGGGAAAAACTTCACTTTTGTTATCTAAAGAAATGAGAAAGGGCTCAAATGTTTTTCTAGGGCCATTATTGTAGGCTAATAAATGGTAAGTATGGCCAACCTTAGTGCCCCTCCGCACGACCTCAAGCTTTTCATTTGAGCGAACCAGCTGTGCTTGGCTCTCTTCATTATCAAACTCTTTAAAAAATGCAGAAATAGGCAACCCCAAAGCACGGGATATTTTTTGAAGAGAATCCAAGCTTGGAGAAACCTGACCATTTTCAATTTTACTTAACATCCCTCTACTTATGCCAGACTGCTGAGCGATATCCGCAATGGTTAGGCTCTGGTTTTTTCGAGCATTGTGAATGATTTTACCGATGTGTAGGTCTAGGCTTTGTGGCTGTTTTGTCGTCATACGTGTCTGTCAGAGTAATTAAATTAAATCATAGAAGTCATTATAACGTTAATGTTGCTATCTAGAACCTCAAAATAAAGATAAGTAGGAATACGGTATTTTTGAGCTTTGTATTTGGGGTCATATCACTGTTTTATATTAGATATCGAGCAAAAGTGAAATTAACTCAAATTGGGAAATTGATTTTAAAACTAAATTGTGTACAATTATGTATACAAAATAAGGTGAGGCGTGGTGGTGTTGAATAGTTTAGATATAAATACAGGGCTAATTCTGAAGCTGAATATGAAGCGAGGGGTTCATTACGGTGCATTATCAAATATGAAAATAGCTGTTAAGGATCTATTTCATATTAAGGGAATACCCACTTATGCTGGTAATCCAGATTGGTTGTTAACACACGAGATACCTCAAAACACTGCATCGGCAGTTGAAACATTGCTAGAGAATGGCGCCACTGTTATAGGTAAGTCATTAACCGATGAGTTAGCTTACAGTTTAAATGGCTCTAATATTCATTTTGGCACACCTATTAATCATAAAGCCCAAGATAGATTACCAGGTGGTTCTACTAGCGGTTCGGCAGTTGCCGTTGCATCAGGTTGTGCGGATATCGGTTTAGGAACGGATACTGGTGGTTCAATAAGAGTTCCAGCAAGTTATAACGGTCTGTTTGGTTTGAGACCAACTCATGGTGAAGTGGCTATGGATAACATGGTTCCATTAGCACCCTCTTTTGACACAGTAGGTTGGTTAACCAGGGATATTGATACGCTTAGGTTGACGGCTGAAGTACTTTTGCCGCTTCAGAAGGTAAAAAAGACATTAGAACAACTCGTTATTCTAAAGCCTGTTATTAATCATCATGTAATTTGGCATACAGATATTGATGCTTGGCTTACAGAGAGAAGTCATCACTTTAAAACAGTTAAAGAAATTAAATTTGACGAATCGTTTTATAAAAAAGCTAGTCAGGCCTTTCGAACTTTGCAGGGAGCTGAAATATGGCAAACTCATGGCGCATGGATTGAATCAATTTCTCCGACTTTTTCACCTGATATTCAAGCTCGATTTGAGTGGTGTAAAACCATCACTGACCAAAATGTTTTGGATGCGAAAATCATTCAAGCAGAGGTGATTGAAACCTTAAATAAGGTATTGATAGATGATTCAACGGTTTTGCTTTTACCTACTACGCCTGGTGCGGCACCATTGATAGAGTCGTCAAGCGAGTTCATGGATGAGTATCGTATTCAGCTAATGGGGCTAACCGCCTTGGCGGGTCTGTCAGGAAGACCGCAGCTGCATTTACCCGTCCTGGAAAAGGAATCGGCTCCTTGGGGGCTCTCTTTAATTGGTGCAAAACATTCAGATTTGGCATTGATTCATTTAGCCAAACAAATAATAGGAACAAAATAGATGGCACAAGTTGCGTTTACGGCATCTCATCACTTAGCTACTCAGGCTGGTATGAAAATCTTGCAGCAGGGTGGTAATGCGGTTGAAGCGATGGTTGCAGCAGCCACTACAATTTCAGTGGCTTATCCTCATATGACAGGTTTAGGTGGTGATGGTTTTTGGTTAATTCATAAACCAGGAGAAAAACCTGTTGCGATTGATGCAGCTGGATTTTCTGCTATAGCAGCAACTCCTAGAGCTTATTCAAGCTTTAAAACACTTCCAACTCGTGGAGGTAAAGCCGCAATAACTATTGCAGGTGCTGTTTCAGGTTGGAGCTTAGCTTTAAAGTGGTCAGAAGAGCATTTGGGTTCTAAAACAGATTTATCTTGGTTGCTTAAAGATGCTTTAAGTCATGCTAAAAATGGTGTAGAAATTACTGAAACCTTATCCAGAACAACGCGGTCAAAATTAACAGAACTTATTGATGTTCCAGGATTTGCATCAACTTTTTTAAATGATGAAAAACCGTTAGTTGAAGGTGAAATTTTAAAACAACCAGGCCTGGTAAACTTATTTGAAGCGCTTATTGAAAATGGTTTAGAAGACTTCTACCAAGGCAAAATTGCTAAAACAATAGCTAAACGTCTACAAGAAGCGGGAAGCCTACTTGCAGAAAGTGATTTAAATGCCTTTAAAGCACAAATAGTAGAACCACTGCAAAGTGATATTTCTAAGGGAAGCTTATTTAATTTATGCGCGCCAACTCAAGGCGTAGCTTCATTAATTATTTTGGCTTTATATGACCGAGTATACCAAGATGATTGGAGTGAGTTAGAGCGAGTTCACCATCTAGTTGAATGCACTAAGCAGGCTTTTATTTTACGAGATAAATTTGTCACAGATTCACAGCGATTAGTTTGTGATTTAAACGATTTACTTGATGAAACGTTTCTAAATGGACTTGCTAGCAAAATAGATTCTAAAAGAGCGATGGCATGGCCGTATCAAGCAAAACCTGGTGATACTATTTGGATGGGGGCTGTTGATGAGAAGGGTGTAATGGTCAGCTACATTCAAAGTTTGTATTGGGAGTTTGGTTCTGGGGTGGTTATTCCAGAATATGGACTTGTATGGAATAACCGCGGTGTTGGTTTTAGTTTGCAAGAGGGGCATGTTAATGAGCTTGCGCCCAGAGTTAAACCCTTTACCACTTTGAACCCTGCAATGTGTTTATTTAAAGATGGTAGCCGAATGGTTTATGGAACCATGGGGGGCGAAGGGCAGCCTCAGACTCAAGCCGCTATATTTAGCCGAATGACAGATTTAAAACTTTCACCAAGTCAGGCTATTTCAGAACCTAGATGGTTGCTTGGGCGTACTTGGGGTGATTCACAAAATAATTTGAAATTAGAGCAGGCTCTTGCAGACAGAATTGGAAATCAATTATCCGCAATGGGACATGATATAGAAGCTGTTGAAGACCTCGCTGAAATGATGGGACACGCAGGAGCCATTATTATTGAGAAATCAGGCCTGGTTAAAGCGGGTACCGATCCAAGAAGTGACGGTAGTGCTTTGGTTGAGGGCGTTGAATGATGGATATGAGTTTTATGGATTTTTTGCCTTTAATGCTTTCATTAATGGCAACGGGTGTATTAGGTGGATTATTGGCAGGCCTGCTTGGTGTTGGAGGAGGAATTGTTATTGTTCCTGTCCTTTATTTTGTTTTTCAGACTCTAGGTATGGATAGCGTTGGTGCCATGAGTTTAGCAACGGGGACTTCGCTGGCGACTATTGTTCCAACTTCAATCAGCTCTATTCGCTCACATCACGCCAAAGGTAATGTTGACTGGGATTTGATTAAAAATTGGTGGCCTTGGTTGTTAGTAGGTGTGGTTCTTGGTGGACTACTTATATCTGTTTACAAAAGTTCAATATTTATTCTTCTGTTTGCCATTATTGCTGGTTTTGTGTCTGTTCGTATGTTGCTAGAAACAAAACCCAATACAATCGATTTACCCGTTAAATGGATACAAAAATCCGTAGCCAGTGTGATTGGTTTTTTATCAGTCATGATTGGAATAGGTGGTGGCACACTGGGTGTACCCGTGTTGAGTAAGTTTAGTTTTGTTACCCATCGTGCGGTCGGCACAGCGGCGGCTTTTGGTTTGATTATTGCCCTGCCAGGTGCATTAATGATGCTTATATTAGGGGGTTCACCAGAAGGTAGCCCAGTAGGTACCTATGGGGCAATTAGTCTCCCCAGTTTATTGGCGATTATTCCCTTAACGGTTTTATTTGCACCAGTAGGGGTGAGTCTTGCTCAAAGGCTAAACCCCGCAACGCTCAAAAAAGTTTTTGCAGCAGTTTTATTAGTTACAAGTATTCGTATGTTTACACAAGGTTTAGGAGTATAAAAATGGCAGTTACGTTTGATCAAATTAATCCGCCAGCACGCTTATTAATGGGGCCTGGACCAATTAATGCTGACCCAAGGGTCTTAAGAGCTATGTCGGCTCAGTTGGTTGGTCAATATGACCCATCAATGACTGAGTACATGAATGAAACACAGGTTCTATACCGTCAGATTTTCAAAACGCAAAATGAAGCGACCTTATTAATTGACGGTACTTCTCGTGCTGGCATTGAGGCGGTTTTGGTTTCAGTAATAACTCCTGGGGATAAAGTATTAGTACCTGTTTTTGGTCGTTTTGGTCATCTATTAAAAGAGATAGCTATACGTTGTGGTGCGGATGTGCATGTTATTGAAGCTCCGTGGGGAGAGGTCTTTAAACCTGAACAAATTGAAGAGGCCATTAAACAAGTTCAACCCAAAGTATTAGCTTTGGTACAAGGTGACACCTCTACGACAATGTTGCAACCTTTGGAAGACATTGGTGAAATTTGCAAACGTTATGATGTGTTGTTTTATTCAGATGCAACGGCTTCTATTTCAGGGAATCCTTTTGAAGTTGATGCTTGGGGGTTAGATGCCGTTTCTGTTGGTTTACAAAAATGTTTAGGTGGTCCATCGGGAAGTGCTCCAATTACTTTGAGTGATCGATATGTGGCAGAAGTCAATAAACGTCGTCATGTGGAAGCAGGAATTCGCGATGCGCATCATAAAGACAGTGTAGGTCAAATTATCCGTTCAAACTATTTTGATCTTCCAATGATTTTGGATTACTGGGGCGTTGAGCGGCTTAACCATCATACGGAAGCATCAAGTATGTTGTATTGTGCGAGAGAATGCGCGCGTATTGTTTTGCTAGAAGGTCAAGATAAATGTATTGCTCGTCATAAGTTAAACGGTGATGCAATGCGCTCTGGGCTTGAGGGTATGAATCTAGAAATTTATGGTGACCAAAACCATAAAATGAACAATATTGTAGGGGTTGTCATTCCTGATTCGGTTGATGGCGAAGCAGTTAGACATAGTATGTTATTAGATTTTGGGATTGAGATAGGAACCTCGTTTGGCCCGCTTAAAGGTAAGGTATGGCGAATTGGTACTATGGGCTATAACGCCAAAAAAGATGCTGTATTAACCACTCTTTCAGCGCTTGAAAATGTCTTACGAAGAATGGGGCATAAACTACCTATGGGTGAAGCGGTTGATAGAGCGATGCACCACTATCAAAGTGAGGCGCAAGGGTGATAAAGAATGTATAGCGTTATTAAACGTTGTGAGGAGCTAGCAAAAGTTTCTGATAGTCCCGTAGGTATTTCTAGACTCTATTTGTCGCCCTCTTATAGAAAGGGGTTGGATTTAGTTGCAAGCTGGATGCAAGATTCTGGCATGATCACACGAATTGATGCGGTTGGTAATCTTTGGGGAAAACTTTCATGTGGCGATGAAAATGCACCAACACTGATTATTGGCTCGCATCTCGATACCATTCCAAATGCTGGAAAGTTTGATGGCGTTTTGGGTGTCATGATTGGTATAGAGATTGTTACAAAGGTTCAAAAAGAAGGTCTTAATTTACCTTTTAATTTAGAAATTGTTGGTATTGGAGACGAAGAAGGGGTGAGTTTTGATGCTTCAATGCTGGGTAGTAAAGCTATTGTTGGCCATTGGACCGATGACACCTTAGAGTTAACCAATGCAGTGGGTGAAACTTTAGAGAAAGCACTAGACTCTAATGGGTTCACAGGTCGTGATTACCGTAAAGCATCTCGTGTGGGTGATAATCTATTGGGTTATTGGGAAATCCACATGGAACAAGGCCCCGTTCTTGAATCAGAAGATTTACCTGTAGGGATTGTTACTGCAATTGCTGGAGCAAGACGTTTTAAGGTGACTATTGAAGGTGAGGCGGGTCATGCTGGTACCGTGCCAATGAACTTAAGGCATGATGCACTTGCGGCGGCCGCTGAAGTCATTCTTATGATAGAAAAAAATGCCCAACAACATAATCTAGTTGCCACAGTAGGGCATCTAAAAACCTATCCTGGAGCGGTCAATGTTATACCAGGCCTGGTAGAGTTTACGGTCGATATTCGCAGCGATAACGATGCCTTAAAAGAGAAGGTTATGAATCTAATATTTCATACTTCTGAGGGCATTAGTATGCAAAGAGATGTAGAAATTTATTGGAAAGATTATCACTGGGCGCCAGCGCGTCATTGTCATCCTGATTTTAGAATCTTATTTGAAGAGTCTATCGCTCAACAAAAAATTCATGTTCGTTCACTTGTGAGTGGAGCAGGTCATGACGCAATGAGTTTTGCAGAAATTACCGATATTGCTATGTTATTTGTACGCTGTAAAGGCGGAATAAGTCATCACCCTGATGAGTATGTTAGTGAACAAGACGCTGAAATAGCTGTTAACACAACCTTTATTGCGTTAGAAAAGTTAGCTCAATGTTATGCAGCTAAACAAAGCATTAATAAATAGAGAGTGCATTATGAATTTAGGTACCCCAGATATTTGCGACCAGTACCGAGATGTTTTACAAGTTGCTAATCCTGTTTTTAAATCTTACGGTGGTTCAGCCAGTGTTGCTGCTCCTATTTATACATTAAAGATATTTCGTGAAAATGCTAAGTTTTGGGAAATGCTAAGTTTTGGGAAATTCTAAGACAGCCTGGTAAAGGCCGTGTTTTATTTGTTGATGCGGCTGCTGATTATGGCGCAGTTATGGGCGATAAAATGGCGGTTATTGCGGTAGAAAATGGTTGGCGTGGTATGGTCATTAACGGTTATATTCGTGATACGGCAATTATTAAAACCTTGCCTTTAGCGGTTTGGGCATTAGGCAGTTGTCCTATGAAAGGGCTTATGCAAGCCGAAGCTGAAGAGGGTTTATCTCTCGCATTTCATGGTTTAAATATAGAGCCTGGAATGTTTATATATGCAGATGAAGACGGTATTTTGCTCACTCCTGATTCTATTTCTGAATTTAATGCGGACTTTAACTTGGCATTTAAAAACATGGAATAGCACTTGGTAATAAAGTTTTGATGGACTTTAGTTAACGCTTTAAATTGTGTACAATAACTTGCAATTATGTACCCAATTTAAAGGTGTGATATGTCCAGTTCTCCATTAACTAGTAATGCCATTTGGATTAAAAATCCCCTCGCTATTTTTACAGCTAACGAACAGAATACCGAGGGTGGTATTGTTGTTGAAAACGATAAAATCATAGAACTTGTTGCAAAAGGGCAAGTGCCTAATAGCAATTACAGCCAAGTTTATGATGCTTCTGAATCAGTAATGTTACCAGGCCTGGTAAATGTTCATCATCACTTCTATCAAACACTCACTAGAGCTTACCCACCAGCACTGAATAAGCGGCTGTTTCCTTGGCTTAAAACACTTTATCCTGTTTGGTCTGGTCTTAAAAGTGACCATATGCAAATTGCCTCTACTTTAGCCATGTCAGAACTCATGCTTTCTGGTTGCACTACCGCTTCAGATCATCACTATTTATTTACCGATGGGTTAGAAAATGCCATTGATATTCAAATAGAAGCCGCCAGAAAACTGGGTATGAGAGTACATTTAACGCGCGGTTCCATGAGCCTGGGTGAAGAACAAGGAGGTTTACCACCACAAAACACCGTGCAGACAGAAAAAGTAATTTTGGATGATAGTGAACGATTAATTAAAACCTACCATAACAAACTACCAGGTGCGATGGAACGTATTGCACTTGCGCCTTGCTCTCCGTTTTCAGTAACAGAAGATTTAATGAAACAAACGGCTCAATTGGCTCAAAAATACGACGTAATGATGCACACCCATTTAGCAGAAACTGAAGATGAAAATAATTTTTGTATCAAAATGTTTGGTTTAAGACCTTTAGATTATTTAGAGAAAGTGGGTTGGCTAAATGACAAAGTATGGCTGGCACACGGTATACATTTTAATGATGAAGAGGTTAAGCGTTTAGGTGCTAATCGAGTGGGAATCAGTCATTGTCCTTCTTCCAATATGGTACTTGCTTCAGGAATTTGTCGTGGGATTGAGCTTGAACAAGCAGGTTGTTCAGTAGGAATTGGTGTGGATGGTTCTGCTTCAAATGATGGTTCTAATATGATTTCAGAAGTTAGGCAAGCTCTGTTAATTCAAAGATTGCGTTATCAAGCTGATGAAGTGACTCATCTAGATGTTTTACGCTGGGCAACAAAAGGTTCTGCCGCCTGTTTAGGGCGAGATGATATTGGCGAAATTACGGTTGGTAAACAAGCTGATATTGCGCTGTTTAAATTAGATGGGTTACGTTTTTCAGGTGCGGGCGATCCACTTGCGGCTCTAATTATGTGCGGAGCACAAGCGGTTGATAGATTAATGATTCATGGTCAATGGCGAGTGGTTGATGGAAAATTAATGGGAGTAGATCTGGTAGATATGATGTCTAAACACAAAAAAAGTGCAGAGCAATTGCAGTAATTTGGAGAAAACATGCACTAAAATAATGCAAATTAGATTTTTAACCTTTAATGAATGTAGTTGGATTTTGCGTCAAACAATATAAAAGCTAGATTTTATAGGCATTACTAAGTAAATATAAGAGAATGATAATTCTTGGCACCATACTTGCATACATTTTAATAAATATATTGTATACAATCTTGTTTACATTAGTTAAAGTCTCATATAAGAACCAGAAGGAAATCATCAAATGTCTATTGCAACAATCTTCAAAAAGAAATCATTAGTAACAGGATTAGCATTAGCGGGAGCTATGTTAACGGCTTCAGCTTCTCAAGCAGCAAATTGGAGCTCTACTAGTTTAGTAATGCATAACGGTTCAGGTTATAAAACAGTTCCTGGTAATGAAGAGTATGACCAAAGTATTTTGACTCTAGAACACGTAAGTGGTTGGAATTATGGTAAAAACTTTTTCTTCATTGATGTGAGTGAGCAAAACAATCCTGAGTCAAGTTTTTATGGTGAGTATTCGCCTAGTTTATCTCTAAGTAAATTATCTGGCTCAGACATGTCTTTTGGTTTTGTTAAAGATGTTAGCTTAGCAGGAACTTGGGAATTTGGTGGTATTACCAACGCAAAACTAGCGGGTCTAACTTTTGATTTAGATATTCCCGGTGTTCCAGTTGCTAGCGTTAGCCTTTATAACCGTTTTGGTGAATCAAAATTTGCACCAGGTGAACTATCATCAGCTCCTCAGGTAACCTTAGTTTGGATGGCTCCTTTTGCTTTAGGTTCTACAAACTGGGTGTTTGAAGGTTTCTTAGATTATGCATGGGAAGAGAAAGAGGTTGGTAAGGTTGCTAATACGATTGCTGCTCCACGTCTTTGGTTAGATACAGGTGCTCTATGGGGTGCTCCTAAGCAGTTCTATACAGGTATTGAGTACCAATACTGGAATAATAAATATGGTGTTGACGGTGTAGATGAAGGTGTTCCACAGATTTCTGCTAAATGGACTTTCTAATTTAACTTAAAGACAGAGGAAGACAAATGAAAAGAAGAACTTTTTTAAAACCTTTAGTTTTAGGTTTATTTGCTGCAACTATCGGTATGAATTCTTACTCAGCTATAGCAGAAGATGTTAAAGCAGGTTTTGTGTATGTAGGGCCTGTGGGTGATCATGGTTGGAGTTATCAGCATAATCAGGGGCGTTTAGCCGTAGAAAAAGCATTGGGTGATAAGGTTAAAACCACTTATGTAGAAATGGTGCCAGAAGGGGCTGATGCAGAGCGTGTTATTCGTAAACTAGCCTCAACCGGTCATGACATTATTTTTACCACCTCATTTGGTTATATGAACCCAACTTTAAAAGTTGCTAAGCAGTTTCCAAAAGTAAATTTTGAACATGCAACAGGTTACAAGATGTCTAAAAATACGGGTATTTATAGTGCTCGTTTTTATGAAGGTCGTTATGTAATGGGGCAGGTAGCTGGAAAAATGACAAAATCTAACGTCATTGGTTATATCGCTTCGTTCCCTATTCCTGAAGTAGTGCGCGGTATTAACGCCACGGTACAGGGCTTAAAATCTGTAAACCCAGATGCAACGGTAAAAGTGGTATGGGTGAATAGTTGGTATGACCCAGGTAAAGAAGGTGATGCAGCAAAAGCCTTAATTGATCAGGGTGTTGATGTGATTATGCAACATACCGATTCTCCTGCACCGTTACAGGTTGCTGAGCAACGTGGTGTTTATGCAGTAGGTCAAGCTTCTGATATGGCTGCTTTTGCGCCTAAAGCACAGATTAGCGCCATTATTGATGACTGGAGTGGTTATTACATAGATAAAGTAAAAGAAACTATGGATGGCACATGGAAAGCTGAAAATACCTGGGGCGGTATAAAAGATGGAATGGTTGGTATTGGACCATTTGCAGACTTTGTACCTAAAGATGTTGTAGCGATGGCTGAAAAAACGATAGAAGACATTAAGTCTGGCGCTTTACATCCATTCCAAGGGCCAATTAAAAATCAGCAAGGTGAATTAATCGTTGAAGAAGGCAAAGCTCTTCCAGACGGAGATTTACTAGGCATGAATTGGTATGTTGAAGGGGTTGATGGCAAATTGCCAAAATAGTCACAAATGAGGTTTTATTTATTAAAACCTCAAGCTAATTAATTTACTCTCCAAAGAAGTTGTTCAACTTCACTCGGGTGGGCATTGTCCACCCATTTTTATCTTCAAATCGTTAAATTTAGCACTGAAAGATAATTCAAATAATAGTCGGCTTTTACCTATTGCATAAACATCTAATAGGTTAAATATTTGTAAAGTTGATTATTGAATAATCAATGATATTTACATTTAATCTAAGGAAGAAGTTATGAGTAATGTAAAAGAATCACAAGATTTAACCTATGAACTAGATGGTCGCCCACAGGTTAAATAATTGCCTATGCCGCTGTTCAGCATGTCTTATCCAGCTTTGAAGGCATTATTGCGCCAACATTAATTATTGGTGGTGTTTTAAAAATATTTTAGGTTCTGCAGTTGCTTTAGGGGGCTTAACAGCCATTATTATAAGCTTTATTTTACCTGAAGCTAAAGAACAAGCAGTAGTTGTAAAAAACGAGCCGATTACTACCACCAGTTAAAATTTTAAAGATTTAATAAAGTTCAAAAAGGGTAGTTTTTACTACCCTTTTTTTATATTAAAAGGATACAAAAATGAAAGACTTTATTCATAAGATGCCTAAAGCAGAACTGCATTTGCATATAGAGGGTACATTAGAGCCAGAAATGATGTTTGAGCTCGCCAAACGAAACGGTATTACCTTAAGTTATAAAAGTATTGATGAAATAAAAGCCGCTTATGACTTTGATCATCTGCAAGCTTTTTTAGATCTGTATTATCAAGGCATGGTTGTATTAAAAACAGAGCAAGACTTTTTTGATTTAACGTGGGCTTATTTGGAAAAATGCGCTGAACAAAATATTATATATGTTGAACTCTTTTTTGATCCTCAAGCACATATGGAAAGAGACATTGAATTTGATGTTGTTTTAAACGGCATTCATAGTGCAATAGTTAAAGCAAAAGAGTCATTGGGTGTTGAAGCTAAAATCATTATATCTATTTTACGACATTTAGATGAAAACTCAGCTCAAGTGGTTTTAGACTTGGCGATTGTTAATCAAAATAAAATTATCGGTATTGGTTTAGATTCTTCTGAAAAAGGAAACCCTCCTGAAAAGTTTGAACAGGTTTACAAAAGGGCACAATTAAATGGTTTTTTTCTAGTGGCTCATGCAGGAGAAGAGGGGGATTCTAGCTATGTGTCTGGGGCTTTGCATAAACTATGTGTGCAAAGAATCGATCACGGTAATAATGCCTTACAAGATCAATCTTTACTCAATGAGCTAAAGAATAAACAAATTGCTTTAACGTTATGCCCTCTGTCTAATAAACGTTTAAAAGTGGTAGAGGATCTCACTTTACATCCTTTAAAACAGATGTATGAAATGGGATTAAAAGTAACGATTAATTCAGATGATCCAGCTTATTTTGGGGGGTATCTTAATGAAAACTATCAAGCAATTCATGACAGTTTAGGTTTGCAAAAAGAGGATTTAATTCAAGTGTCTAGAAACGCCTTTGAAGCAAGTTTTTTAAATGCTGAACAAAAACAGAGGTATTTAAACCAATTATTAGATTATGAATCTCAATCAATCTAAGTAAGCTTTATAAGATATAAAAAGGGGCTTTAAGCCCCTTTTTTATTTTAAATATGATTTATTGGTTAGTAATATTTAAATCAATGAGTAGGATGGAACGGTTTGCCTAAACTAGCAGGAGCAAAGCTGTGTTGTGCTTGTTTAGAGATAATCACTAATACAATAATTGTTGCTAAGTAAGGCAACATTGATAAGAACTCAGAAGGAACTGAGATACCTAACCCCTGACCATGTAACTGTAAAATAGTAATACCACCAAACATATAAGCTCCCATCAATATTCTTGAAGGCATCCACATTGCAAAGACAACCAATGCGAGTGCAATCCAACCACGACCTGCTGTCATATTATCTGCCCACATTGGAGAGTACGATAGTGATAAATAAGCACCAGCCAAACCACTCATTGCACCGCCATAAAGTACCGCCATATAGCGAATTTTAATAACAGGGTAACCAATAGAGTGAGCGGCATCATGGGATTCGCCCACGGCTCTTAACACAAGACCATAACGGCTTTTATTTAAGAACCAGTAGGTGACATAAACCATAATCAGTGAGAAATAGATCAGAATATCGTGACTGAATAAAACATTACCTAAAAATGGAATTTCACGCAGAATCTCAATATTGAGTTTAGGTAAACCTTCATAAGCCACACCCACTAAATCACGACCCAATAAAGAGCTTAATCCCAAACCAAAAATAGTTAAGGCTAAGCCTGTTGCCACTTGGTTGGATTGTAATGATAGAGTGAGAACACCAAAGATTAGAGCCATTGCCATTCCAGCCAATATAGCCGAAATAATTGCCAAGGTTGCACTTCCTGTTGAGGTAACGGTTGCAAAAGCGACCACCGCACCGACAATCATCATACCTTCTAAACCTAAGTTTAATACGCCAGACTTTTCTGAGATTAATTCGCCCAAAGCAGAAAGCAGAAGAGGTGTAGCAGCACCAATAATGGTGACGATTATTAATGAAATAATTTGAGCATCCATTTCTATTCTCCCTCTTTAATAATGGCTTTAGAGCCAAATGAAAAACGTATTTTGTACATAATTAAAACATCTGCAGCCAGCAAGAAAAATAGTAGCAGACCTTGAAACAGGCCTGTTAAAGCGACAGGTAATCCCAGGGCAATCTGAGCATTTTCACCACCAAGATATGAGATGGCCATAATGAGTCCTGCAAGTAAGATTCCCACTGGGTGAAGTCGGCCTAAAAAGGCAACAATAATGGCAGTAAATCCATAACCAGGTGAAATAGAGGGTAATAGCTGACCTATTGGCCCTGAGACCTCCATTAGTCCAGCCATGCCTGCCATTGCACCGCCTATTAAAAAAGCAAACCAAACAATTTTTTTATGATTAAAGCCAGCATATCTTGCCGCATCGGGAGATTGCCCAACTACTTTAACTTGAAAACCAATAATGGTTCGCGCAAGCATAATCCATAAACCAATAAGTAGTGCAATGGTCAGTAAACTACCCAAATTTAAACGGGTTCCCTCAACTAAAATGGGCAGAAGTGCTGAATCTTGAAACAGACGAGATTCAGGGAAGTTATAACCAGATGGATCGCGGTAAGGCCCGTTAACCATGAAATTAAGAAAAAGAATGGCGACATAAGTAAGCATTAAGCTGGTCAAAATTTCATTAGTATTGAAACGGTTTTTTAAAAAAGCGGGAATAGCCGCCCAAAACATTCCACCTAAAGCACCAAATATAATCATCATTGGTAATAGCCAAGCGCTTTGTGAGTCATGAAACCATAGAGCAAGACCACCACCAACAATCGCGCCCATGACTAATTGACCTTCGGCACCAATATTCCATATATTTGCTCTGAAGCCAATTGCTAGACCAAGCGCAATTAAGATAAGAGGCGTTGCTTTTACCGCAAGTTCCCCTAAACCGTATACGCTGGTTATCGGTTCAATAAAGAATACATAAGTACCTTCAATAGGTGACTTGCCCATTGAAGAGAAAATAATCATTCCTGAAATAACGGTTAATAGAACCGCAATTAAAGGAGACAAATAGGTCATTTTTTTCGAAGGTATACTTCGAGCTTCTAATCTAAGCAACATCTTCATTATCTCCATTTAATTTTGGATTAGGAGTGGTAATACCACCCATTAAAAGTCCTATTTGTTCTCTACTTATTTGTGAAAGAGGGTAAGCTTCAGAAAGGGTTCCTTCGTAAATAACGCAAATGGAATCACAGACTTCAAATAGTTCATCTAAATCTTGTGAAAGAACTAATACGGCGCTGTTTTTTTCGGCTAAATCAATAATTGATTGATGAATGGCTGCAGCCGCTCCAGCATCAACCCCCCATGTGGGTTGGGCAGCAATTAGTAGGCTTGGGCCTTGTTCAATTTCTCGACCAACAATAAATTTTTGCAGGTTTCCACCAGAAAGACTTTTGGCGGATGAATGTATGCCTGATTGTTTTACTTTGTATTTATCACAAATCATCTGGGCATATTCATCACGTTTTTTGAAGTTAATAAAGCCATTTTTTTGTAGGTTTTTTGCTTGATAACCACTTAAAAAAGCATTTTCGTGTAGTGCATCATTTGGCACAGCACCGTGTCCTAAACGCTCTTCAGGTACGTAAGCCATACCAATCATTCGGCGTTGATTAGAAGGTAAGTTTCCGCTTGGCCTTCCATGAATAATAATGCTTTCTGTTTCAGTATCCGCTTCACCACTTAATGCTGAGAGTAGTTCGGTTTGTCCATTGCCCGCTATACCAGCAATTCCGAGTATTTCACCTTCACGAATCAAAAAATTCACATCTTTTAAATCATTACCAAAAGGTTGGTCTGACTCAACGGATAGATTTTGAACACGAATAACCTCTTTACCATACTCTGCCTTAACCTCTCGTTTAGGAGGGGTAATTTTCTCGCCCACCATAAGTTGAGCCATGCTTTTTGCCGTTTCTTGGCTTGGATCAACCTCTTGAATATAGCGACCACCACGTAATATGGTGGCACGGTGGCATATGGCTTTAATCTCATCAAGTTTGTGACTAATGTATAGAATGGATACCCCTTCTGAGGAGAGGCGACGTAAGGTGATAAATAATTTATCAACCTCTTGAGGGGTTAGTACTGAAGTAGGTTCATCCATAATTAAAAGTTTTGGATCTTGTAGAAGGCAGCGAATAATTTCTACACGCTGACGTTCACCAACGGATAAATCATGAATATACATTTGAGGGTTGATATGCAGTCCGTAGTCTTCAGAGACTTGAACAATACGTTGTTCTAATTTTTTTAGATTAAATTCACCATCAATACCAACGGCAATGTTTTCTAAAACGGTTAGGGCATCAAACAGTGAAAAATGCTGAAACACCATACCCACACCTAATGCTCGTGCAGACTTGGGGCTGTCTATTTCTACCTCTTTCCCTTCCCAGATCATCTGGCCAGAGTCGGGTTTCATAAGTCCATAAATCATCTTAACTAAGGTGCTTTTTCCAGCACCGTTTTCGCCAAGTAGAGCGTGTATTTCTCCAGGGGTTATGGTTAAGTCAACACTGTCATTTGCCAAGCAGCCTGGAAATGCTTTGGTAATTTCAGTGAGTTTTAATCTAGGTGGAATCGTATCTGTCATGGTGTGCACCTTAGCCGAGATGTTAATAGTGAACTTTATCGGTTTTACTCTTCCAATCGCTAAAAGGGGCAATTGCTTCCTCTTCTAACATTCGGTGAGTAGGAATACTTCTTTCTAAAATAGGTTTGGGAATTTCGTTGTAAAGCATCTCATCATCAAACCCAATCTCAGCGGCATCTTCGCGTGAATTGGCGTAGTAGATGGTATCGAGTCTTGCCCAATAGATAGCGCTTAAGCACATAGGGCAAGGCTCGCAGCTGGTATAGATTTCACAGCCTGCTAAGTCAAAGGTATCTAAAGCTTTACAGGCTTCACGAATGGCCGTGACTTCGGCATGTGCTGTTGGATCATTGCTTGATGTTACTTGGTTGAAACCTTCGGCAATAATTTTTCCATCTTTTGTAATTACAGCACCAAAAGGCCCTCCAAAGCCCGCTTCCATTTTCTTTTTAGATAATTGGATTGCGTGGCGCATAAAATCATTTTTTCCGTTATGTTGGCAATCACACATGATGTATCCTCCTGTGTTTTGGTTGTTCAATTGAATCATTTGTAGATAGGCTTTGACTTTGTATTTGTAGAATTTGCGCAACAACTGAAGCAGCAATAACGCCTGGTGTTTTGCCTTTAATACTAGGTAGTCCAATTGGGCAGGTCATTTGGTTTAATTGCTTTTCAGTGATGCCAGATGCCTTGAGTTGCCTTTGAAAACGAATCTTTTTGGTTTTAGATCCGATTAGACCAAAATAGTGATGTTTATTACGTTTTAAAATGGCTTCGCTGATTTCATAATCCAAGGTGTGGCTATGGGTTAACACCAAAAAATAGACATCATCTTGGGCTTCTTTAACGTATTTGTTCCAATTTTTGGAGTGAATACTTTGCACATTACAAGCATCAATTGTTGGCATCTGTTCTTCACGGCTATCAATACAAGTAATTTCTACATTCAAATGGTGTAGCTGATTGATAATCGCTTTGCCAACGTGTCCAGTTCCAAATATAACAATCGGTATCGCCTGATTGTGCAGCGGCTCTTGAAGAATCTCTTTTTCACAGAGTGCTTTAGGCTCAGTGCCACACTGATGTGAGTGCTCAAAAGTTTTAAAAAAACGAATGTTTTTTTGAGTATCAGTAACTAACCAGGCCTGGTTAGTTTGTTTTTGATTGTAATATTCAGTTAGCTCTTTTAGCCAAGTCGAAGTTTGTGGATCTATTCGCTCAAAAATCAATTGAACCACTCCGCCACAACACTGGTCATAGCTCGGTGTTAAAGAGGTTGTGTGTTGGCTTACTTCATTTTTAGCAGAACTTACTAAACACTGTTTAGCGTGTTCTATGGCAAAAAACTCTAAGTTACCGCCGCCAATCGTTCCAAGCACTTGGTGGTCGGTTACGAGCATCTTGGCACCAGTTTCTCTTGGTGATGAGCCTTTTACCATACCAACGGTAACTAAAATAAATTCAGTCTGTTTGCTAGCAAACTGTATGAGAGTGTTCCAGTTAAGCATGAGTTTCTCCTAAGCTGTTTTGGCGTAAAGCTTCACACGCTAACAGAACTCTTTCAGGTGTTGCAGGAGCATCCAGTTTTGGACAGGCCTGGTAATTTGCTACACTCGCTACCGCATTAGTTAAGGCATTAAAAACACTGATTCCAAGCATTAGTGGTGGTTCGCCAACCGCTTTAGAACGATAAACGGTATCTTCTCTATTGGCATCGCAGCGTAAATGTATATTCATCTCTCTAGGGCGGTCACCGCAGGATGGTATTTTATAGGTTGAAGGTGCGTGAGTTCTTAAGCGACCAGAGTCATCGTAAACAAGTTCTTCAGTTGTAAGCCAGCCCATACCTTGAATAAACCCGCCTTCTATTTGGCCTAGATCAATAGCGGGGTTAATGCTGTCACCGCAATCGTGAACAATATCCACTCGGTCAACCTTATATTCTCCCGTTAGGGTATCAATAGTTACTTCAGAAACGGCAGCTCCGTAAGCAAAATAGAAGAAAGGATGACCTTTACCCATCGTTTGGTCAAAGTGAATTTTGGGGGTTTGATAATAGCCTGTTGTAGAGAGTGAGATTCGCGCAAAATAGGCTTGCATTACTAAATCTTTAAAGGCGATGCACTCGTCACCAACCAAAACGCCATTGGCTGTAAAAAAGATGTTTGAAGGTTCAATGGCATATTTTTCACTGGCAAACTCAATCAAACGGTTTTTCAAAATAATAGCGGCATTTTGTGCGGCTTTACCGTTTAAATCACAGCCGCTAGATGCTGCCGTAGGTGAAGTATTAGGTACTTTGGCGGTATCGGTAGCGGTGATTTTAATTTGTTCAATTTCAACCTGAAACTCTTCGGCCACAATTTGTGCAACCTTGGTAAACAAACCTTGCCCCATCTCGGTTCCACCGTGGTTTAGGTGGATTGAACCATCAGTGTAAATGTGTAACAAAGCGCCTGCTTGGTTAAGGTGGGTAGCTGTGAATGAGATACCAAATTTAACGGGAGAAAGAGCAATCCCTTTTTTAATGTATGGGCTACTTGCGTTAAATTGAATAATACTTTTTTGACGATTATTGTAGTCAGAACTGGCTTCCAATTCCGCGGTGATTTCATGAATGATATTATCGGTAATGGGCATATGATAGGGCGTGATATTTCTATCAACTATGCCATAATAATTGCGTTTGCGAATTGTTAAGGAATCTTGTTGTAGATGGCAGGCAATTTCATCTATTACTCGTTCCATAGCCACCATACCTTGAGGGCCACCAAAACCACGAAAAGCGGTATTTGAAACAGTATGTGTTTTACAGCGGTGTGAAATAATGGATACATTATCTAAATAGTAAGCATTATCTAAATGAAACATGGTTCTATCATTAATGGATGCCGATAAGTCTGCTGACATTCCACAGCGTGAAGCGGCTTCAAATGCAATGGCTTCAATTACTCCCTCTTGGTTAAAGCCTACATCGTATTGAATGACATAGTCATGGCGTTTGCCAGTCATTATCATGTCGTCATCGCGGTCTAAACGCACTTTTGCTGGGCGTTTAGTATGATGTGTAACCAAGGCAGCTATGCTTGCAAACAGGGCTGGTTGCGACTCTTTACCACCAAAACCGCCACCCATTCTGCGCATTTCAACATGAATAGCGTGGTCTGGTAAGCCAATGGCTCTAGCGCAACAGTGCTGTACTTCTGTTGGGTGTTGAGTGGAGCTGTGAATTTTAATGTCGTTATCTTCACCAGGTATGGCCATAGCCACATTAGATTCTAGGTAGAAATGATCTTGTCCGCCAATTTCAATTTCACCCTGAATTCGGTGCTCAGTTTGATTGAGTTTTTCTTCAGGATTACCACGTAAAAAGGTTTTAGATTCCAAAACAAAAGAGTTTTGTTCTAGTGCTTGTTTAACGGTGGTAATGGCAGGAAGAGGTTGATATTCAATTACCGCTAATTGAGCGGCTTCTCTAGCAATATCAATAGAATCTGCCGCAACTGCAAATAGTGATTGACCAATGTATTCAACTAAGCCATCGGCAAAAATAGGGTCGCCATCAACAACTGGGGCAAAATCGTTTTTACCTGTTACATCTTTTACGGTTAAAACTTTACAAACACCTGGAAACGCTTCTACTTTTGAAACATCCATAGAGAGTACTTTAGCGTGAGCATATTCACTTTGTGCAATGTAAACATGTAATAAATCGCGCGGTTCAGGCAAGTCATCAATATAAAAAGCTTCACCGCTTACATGTTTGTCGGCACTGTCGTGTTTTACCTTGGCACTAACACCCGATTTAATACTTTTTGGCATACGTTGCGGGGCGTTAGATAATGACTTATTAAGCATGTTTAAGCTCTCCAGTATGTAAAATTTGTATGGGTATGTTATTGCTGTTTGTTGAGTTATTAACGGTGGCGCTTTGTTCAATAAAAAACTTACGTAACAGATTTTTAGCTACGGTCATACGATAAACTTGTGAGGCTCTAAAATCCGATAAGGGTTGATAATCTTCACTAAGTTTTAAGCAGGCCTGGTTAATTGTTTCTTCATTTAAAGGCTTGCCAAGTAGTTCTGTTTCTGTCTGTTTTGCTCTTAATGGTGTTGCCGCCATGCCACCGTAACAAAGACGTATTGACGAAATTATGTTGTCTGTCAGTTCAAGATAAAAAGCGGCGCTGACAGAAGAAATGTCTTGTTCAAAACGTTTTGAGATTTTATAGAGACTAAAAGAGCCTTTATGTTTGATAGGAATACGAACTTTTTCAATGAATTCGTTTGATTTGCGGTCTTGTTTTCCGTAACGAATAAAATAGTCTTCTAATAATAGTTCTCTAGAACCATGAACACTAGTAAGTTTAATGCTTGAGCCTAATGCAATTAACGGTGGTGGGATGTCACCAATGGGTGAACCATTTGCGATATTGCCAACAACCGTGCCTGAGTTGCGAATTTGGGTAGAGCTGTGTCGTTCAAGGTAGCCTTCCATTTGTGAAAAATACTTGCTTAATATTGGTAAAGCCTCTGAGTAAGTGACTGATGCGCCTAGTTCAATATAATTATCGGTTTCAGTAATCTGTTTAAGCTCCGGTACTTGGCCGAGGTAAATTAGCGTTTCGAGATTTTTGCGTTGTTTCGTAACCCACAAACCTAAGTCAGTTGCGCCTGCTAATAAGTGGGCAGAAGGCTTAGCATCCAAAGCCTGATTAAGCTCTGTGATATTACTGGGCTGTATAAATGTTTGGGCGGCGTGCGTAAATGACTTTTCTTTTGTTGGAGCAATGCTTTCTAATTGTTTAATTAAATTCGCGTTTTCCAGTTCAATGGTGGTTTGGTTTTCAAGGGCGTGCTGAATAAAGCTTTTTGCCGATTCAATAATTGGACCGTAACCCGTGCATCTGCATAGATTTCCTGCAAAGGTTTTATTTAAACAGTCTGTTTGTTCAGATGTGTTTTGACAGGCCTGGTAGTTTTGATTAAGTTCGCTTTCTGGAGTTTTGGAATGGCGAGTATTTTGATATAGAGCATAACCCGACATCGCAATGCCTGGTGTACAAAAACCGCATTGAGATGCATGGCTATCAACCATGGCTTGTTGAACAGGGTGTAGCAAGCCATTGTCACTTTTTAGGTGTTCTACGGTAAGAACCTGCTTTCCATCTAACATGGGCAAAAACAGAATACATGCATTGACTGCTTTGTATGTAAGTTTACCATCGTTTAACTCCACTAAAACCACAGTACAAGCACCGCAATCTCCTTCAGCACAGCCTTCTTTTGTTCCTGGCAAATCCATTTCTGTTCTTAGATAATTTAAGAGCGTTAAGGTGGGGGAGCAACTACTGACTTTGATCTGTTGTTTGCCTAAAAAGAATTGAATATCGTTTGAGTTCATAGTGTTCTCGCTTTAAATCAATATGAATTAGCTACCACGGTAGGTGCTAAAGCCAAAAGGGGATACTAATAAAGGAACATGGTAGTGAGATGTGCTATCAGCTATACCAAACTGAATGGGGATGTCGCTTAAAAACAAAGGCATCGCTAAGTTGTTCTGAGTTTTTTTGAAGTAATCCTCCATTGAAAACACCAGTTGATACTTGCCTGTTGTAATTTGCTCAGCTGTAAGTAGTGGTTTGTCTGTTCTTCCATCATGATTGGTAGTGGTTTCTGCAATTAGGCTTTGCCCCTTATCTGTAATTTTATAGAGTTTGATAGTCACTCCATGAGCGGGTAAACCTAAGCTAGTGTCTAAAACATGAGTAGTGAGTCCGCTCATAATGATGAAATCCTTTCAAATTTGTTTTAAATGTTTGACTTTATTGTACACAATCTATTTTCTTAATAATAGATTTAATTATCCATGAAATCACAATTTTTATGCGTTTTGTATACAAATCTGCCTAATATTGCACTATGAGTGGCTAAAAAAGTTTAAAATTAAGTATTGAATCTATGTATAGAGTAAAACCTGATAAAAGCCTTGTATAGGGGCTTGAGGTATATATGAGGTTGCTTTAAACTACAATGAGAATATCTAATAAATTCATAATTGGTAAAAAATAGTTACCATTGTTTTAATAAATTGTATACAATCAATGTCAGATTATCGTTTTTGATATTGGTTTTTCTATTGGAAGGAGTCTTACAAATGGATAAATCTAAAGGATCAAAGAACCAAGAGCAGGTCATCTACGATAGATTATTCGATGTGATACTTGAACAAAAATTACAGCCTGGTTCGCGTTTAACAGAAGTACCACTAGCCGAGATATTTGGTGTAAGTCGTACGATTATACGCAGAGTGCTTTTGAGATTGTCGCATGAAGGTGTTGTTGAAATAAAACCAAACGTGGGTGCTAGTGTGGTTTCAACTGCGCCTGAAGAGGTAGGTCAGTATTTTGAAGCTCGTAAAATCATTGAAGGTGCTTTAGCTAAAAAGTTAACAGGCCGCTTAACAAATTATCAGGCAGAAATGTTGAGTGCAATGGTTCGAGAAGAGAACCGTATGTTTGACATGGGTAACCTTGCAAAAGGTTTAAGAAAATCGACAGAGTTTCACTTTTTTATTGCTGAAGCATCAGGTAATGAAGCTTTAGCCGAAATTGCCAAGCAGCTTATTGCTAGAACCTCATTAATTGTTTCGCAATACAACCTTCCTGGTTCTGGTGGGTGCGCATGTATTGACCATAATACTTTGGTTAATGTTATGCAAAACGGCAAACCAGAAGATGCTGAAAAGTTAATGATGGAGCATATTGAACATATAGAACATGGATTACATCTTAATGAAAAGGCTGTTGAGCCGGATCTTTATTCTTTATTAAAAGATATCTAACCTTATCCCTAAAGTTTGGGATAAGTATTCTAAACCGTTTAGGGAGAGCAGTATGGATCCTCAAATTATTGAGTGGTTAAATTTAAATGTAAAGTGGATTCACTTAATCGTTGGGATTGCTTGGATTGGAGCATCATTTTATTTTAACTGGCTAGAAGGTAATTTAGAGCGTAATAAACCTGATTTAAATACAGGTGTAGCTGGGGATTTATGGGCTGTACATGGAGGTGGTTTTTATCATGTTGAAAAGTTTGAAAACTCCCCTGAAAAACTTCCCGATGTTTTACATTGGTTTAAATGGGAAGCTTACCTAACTTGGATTACTGGTTTTGCCATGATGATTCTGGTGTTCTATCTTGCTCCAAGTATGTACTTGCTTGACGCATCTGTTTCGGATATGTCACCAGGCTTGGCTATTGGGATTAGCTTGTTTTCTATGTTGGCTGGTTGGCTTATTTACGACCAGTTGTGTAAAACCAAGTTAGTAGAAAATGGCGCTCTATTCTTTTGGATTATCTTTTTGGGCTTAACGGCCGTTGCTTTTATTCTTACTAATCTTTTTAGTGCAAAAGCCGCTTATATACATGTTGGTGCCATCATAGGTAGCATTATGGTCGCCAATGTATTCTTTGTGATTATTCCATCACAAAAAACCATGGTTAGTGCTATGGAAAATGGTCAAGTGCCAGACCCTATGGTTGGAAAACGTGGTTTTCAACGTTCTTTGCATAACAACTATTTCACATTGCCTGTTCTTTTTATCATGATTAGTGGTCACTATCCGTTAACTTTTGGTAGTGAATACAGCTGGTTAGTGCTGGCGGCTATATCGTTAATTGGTGTTTTTGTTAGACACTACTTTAATCTAAAAAATCGTGGTCAAAAGAAAGTGTGGATGCTTCCTGCCGCGGCCATTTTAATGGCGATACTTGCTTACTTAACCATGCCTAAAAAACCAGAAACTACATTAGTATCAGCCGTAAGTTATCAACAAATTTCCCCTGTTATAAAACAACGATGTGCTACTTGTCATGCTGTTCAACCAACGGATGTTGCATTTAAATCAGCCCCTAAAGGTGTTGCGTTAGAAACTCAAGCAGATCTAGAGCGACATGCCGATATGGTCTATGCCCAGACTGTAACAACTCATGCCATGCCAATTGGAAATTTAACCAAGATGACGGAGCAAGAGCGAGTATTGCTAAATGCCTGGTATCAAGGATTTAAGGCGGAATGA
Organism: Thiomicrorhabdus sp. Kp2; assembly: GCF_000478585.1. Classification (NCBI taxonomy): domain Bacteria; kingdom Pseudomonadati; phylum Pseudomonadota; class Gammaproteobacteria; order Thiotrichales; family Piscirickettsiaceae; genus Thiomicrorhabdus; species Thiomicrorhabdus sp. Kp2. The sequence goes on along the minus strand of NZ_ARWI01000001.1, from coordinate 506,856 downwards.
ATATGAAAAGAGTAAGGGGTTAAGAGATGGCAAAAATGTACGATAGAGATTTAATTGGCTATGGACAAACAGTACCTAAAGTGTCCTGGCCTGGTAACGCTAAAATCGCAGTACAATTTGTTATTAACTATGAAGAAGGTGGCGAAAACTGCATCCTACATGGTGATAAAACCTCTGAAGCTTTTCTTTCTGAAGTTGTAGGAGCATCGGAATGGCCTGGGCAACGCCATATGAGCATTGAGTCGGTTTATGAATACGGTTCACGAGCTGGGTTTTGGCGTTTACATAAACTGTTCACTCAACACAAACTACCAGTAACCGTTTTTGCAGTTGCAATGGCAATGCAACGTAACCCAGATATTGTTCAAGCGATGCTTGAGGCCGACTGGGAAATAGCCTCACATGGTTATCGTTGGATTGATTACCGCAATATTCCAGAAGCGGTTGAAAAAATGCATATTCAAAGAGCATTAGAAATACACTCTAAAATGACTGGGAAAAAACCAGCGGGTTGGTATATTGGTCGCAATAATGAGCGCACACGTAGTCTTATTTTAGCCCAAACTACACCTTTATATGATGCTGACTCTTACGCAGATGACTTGCCTTACTGGGTTGATAATCCAGTGACTAAAGAAGCCCAACCCCATTTAATTGTTCCTTATACCTTAGATGCAAACGATATGCGTTTTGCAACGGCTCAAGGCTTTAATTCGGGTGAACAATTTTTTCAATATTTAAAAGATTCTTTTGATGTGCTGTATGAAGAGGGTGCAACTGAACCCAAAATGATGTCAATTGGACTGCATTGTCGATTAATAGGCAGGCCTGGTAGATTTGCCGCACTTAAACGTTTTGTTGAATATATTCAATCAAAACCCGACGTTTGGGTTTGTACCCGTGAGCAAATTGCCGAACACTGGCATCAAAATCACTATCCATCACCAGAATAATAAATTTATATATTTTCATATTTTCAAAACTAATCGTTGGCAACGGCGTCAGCATTAACTAACTCATTATTAAAAATTAGATTAACGGAGAGTTTCTCATGAAATTAAAAATGTTTTTCGCCGCTGTTTTAGCTTGTACAAGTATGACTTCTTTTGCCGATACATCAATAAAGTTTACCTTAGATTGGAAATTTGAAGGCCCAGCCGCAGCCTATTTAACAGCAATTGATAAAGGCTTTTATAAAGAAGAAGGTTTAGATGTATCAATCGATTCGGGTAAGGGGTCGCTAGATGCAATTCCTAAAGTAGCCTCAGGAACATATGAATTTGGATTTGCGGATATTAACTCTTTAGTTAAATTCAAAGACCAAAACCCTGATTCTAAATTGAAAGGGATATTAATGGTTTATAACAAGCCACCGTTTGCCATTATTGGTTCTAAACAGACAGGGGTTTCAACGCCAAAAGATTTAGAAGGTAAAATTCTAGGTGCGCCAGCTCCTGATGGTGCTTATGCACAGTGGAAAGCATTCACTAAAGTATCGGGTATTGATTCTTCAAAGGTTGAAATAAATAACGTTAGTTTTGCGGTTCGTGAATCAATGCTTGTACAAAAACGTGTTGATGCAATTGCTGGTTTCTCATTTTCGTCGTTTTTAAATTTAAAGAAAATTGGTCTTGCGCCAGAAGATATTAATGTCATGTTAATGGCGGATCACGGACTAAAACTTTACGGAAACACCCTAATTGTTAACCCTGAGTACGCTGAGAAAAATCCTGATGTAGTTAAAAGCTTTATTAAGGCGACTATAAAAGGTTGGAAGTACACTATTGAACACCCTGATCAAGCAATTAAATCGGTAATGGCTAAAAACCAAATTGCAAAAGAAGCGGTTGAGTTAGAGCGTTTACAAATGTGTATTAACGATAACGTAGTTACTGATGAAGTAAAAGCAAAAGGATTTGGTGGCGTTGATTATGGGCGTTTATCTGAATCAATTGAGCAGATTGGTTTTACATACGATTTTAAAAACAAGCCTACTGCAGAATCAGTATTTACTGAAGCATATTTACCGGCGAAATCAGAACGAGAAATGTAAAGTATGTCAGATTTTATTCAGCTAGAAAAAGTTTCTTTAAGCTATAACGGCTCAGAGAAACTTGAAGATATGGCTATTCATGAAGTCGACTTAACTATAAAAAAAGGGAGTTTTACCGCTGTTGTCGGTCCAAGTGGCTGCGGTAAATCAACTATGATGAAACTCTTGTCGGGGCTACAAGCCCCAACTTTGGGTTATGTTTTTATGGCAAATAGAGAAGTGAATGGCCCTGTTTCTGGGGTGGGAATGGCGTTTCAAAAATCGACCTTACTGCCTTGGCGTAATATCATTGATAACGTGTTGTTACCTTTTGAAGTCAGCCCAGACTATGAACGTCAATATCGTAGAAATAAACAAGCGTACATAAAAAAAGCGACAGAACTTCTTGCGCAAGTTGGCTTAAAAGGTTACGAGGAAAGTTTTCCTTGGGAGTTATCAGGGGGAATGCAACAACGTGCTTCAATATGTCGTGCCTTGGTGCATGAGCCAAGCTTACTAATTTTAGATGAACCTTTTGGTGCTTTAGATTCATTCACCAGAGAAGAGTTGTGGATTATGTTAAGTGAACTTCAAGCAGCAAAAAAATTTACTGTGCTTTTGGTTACTCACGATTTAGAAGAAGCCTCTTATTTAGCGGATGATATTTACGTTATGTCTACCCGTCCAGGACGAATTGTTCATCATGAACAAGTGTCATTTGAAAGGCCAAGGTCAATTGATATTCGTTATGAAGCAGAGTTTACCCATTTAGTTCAAAAATTGCGTGGGTTCATTAAAGCGGCGAAGGAGGCGGCATGAAAAAAACCGCTTGGTCAAATTTAACCGAATCAAAAACCTATGAGTACGGTGCGCCGATTGCTATTTTTTTATCAGCTATCGCTATATGGCAGTTAGTGTGTATGGTGGGAAATATCCCAGAATACTTTTTACCATCACCAATACGAATCTTACAGGCGATGATTGAATATCAAGATGCGCTTATTCATAACGGCTGGCAAACATTAAAAACCACCATTATTGGTTTTGCTATTTCAGTGGTTTTTGGTGTTGCAGTAGGGGCTTTAATAGGAAACTCTAAAACCCTTTATAACGCACTTTACCCGCTATTTATTGCCTTTGAAACCGTTCCAAAAGTGGCTGTAGTACCTATTTTAGTTTTATGGTTTGGAATTGGAACAACCCCTGCAATTTTAACCGCATGGATTATTTCATTTTTTCCAATTGTTGTGAATGTTTCAACTGGCTTAGCGACTCTTGAACCAGAAGTGGTTGATGTAATGCGCGCTTTAAAAGCGAGTAAACGTCAAATCCTGTTTAAGGTGGGTATTCCAAATACATTGCCGTATTTCTTTGGTGCGTTAAAAATATCAATCACGTTAGCTTTTGTAGGTTCTGTTGTAGCCGAAACCGTAGCTGCAAACGCAGGCGTTGGTCATTTAATGCTTTCAGCTCAAGCTAACTTTGATGTACCACTTGTCTTTGCAGGCCTGGTTGTTTTAGCTTTAGAAGGTTTAGCCATGTATACAATTTTTGCCATTATGGAAAAACGCATGACTAAATGGGCTTTTAGAAATTAGCTAATAAACCGAAACTAGTTAATTACTAGAAACTAGCCCAATATTTGAGATGAAATTATGACCTTAGATCAACTTAACGCACTCTCTCTTAAAGAGTTTATTGAGGTAACAGAGCCCCTATTAGAGCATTGTGACTGGGTCTTACCTAGCTTAGCTAATAGTAGACCATTTATAAATCTAGCTGATATGCAAAATAAATTAGCCATATCGATATTAAATGCATCTACCAAAAACCAAATAGATGCTTTGAGAATGCACCCAAAACTAGGCGTTGGCAAAGCCGAACCAGGCTTTTCGCAATCGGAACAAAAGCAAGCGGGGTTATCTAATTTATCTTCAGAAGAGCTAGCTTTATTTCAAAAGCTTAATCTATCCTATGAAAATAAGATGGATTACCCTTTTGTGATTGCGGTTACGGGAATGTCAAAAGATGAGATTCTCTCAAAAATGGCATTAAGAATAGAAGGGGAAAAAGAAAAGGAACTACCCATAGCGATTTTTGAACTGATTAAAATCGCTCAGATTAGAGTCGCAAAACTGTTTAATGAATAGCGTTAGTTAAGCTAACGCTTTCAAACTTTAAAATCAGGCGGGTATTAACTATTCGTCAGCATGTTTAGAAATAGGCTTAACGTAATCGAGTTCTAAATCCCAAGGAAAATAAATCCAAGTTTCTTGCGGAACTTCCGTAATAAAATTATCCACTAAAGGTCGGCCTTCAGGCTTAGCATAGACCGTTGCAAAATAAGCGTTTGGCAAACGTTCACGTACAAATTTAGCTGTTTTGCCAGTATCTACTAAATCATCAATCAATAAAAAGCCATCGCCATCTGTTGTTGCCGTAACATCATTTAACACCTGTGGTTCACTAATCTCTTGATGGCTGTAAGTTCTTACAGAAATTGTATCCACCACACGTATACCCATTTCACGAGCAATAATCCCCGCAGGAATCATTCCACCACGAGTAATAGCAATAATGCCATCCCATTTCTTATCAAGAGCAAGTAACTCATGCGTTAAAGCTCTGCAATCTCTATGCAGTTGATCCCAAGATATGATGTGTTTTCTTATTTGATTACTCATAAATAACTCTTTTTTAAATTTTTATAATTATACCGCAATAGATGTATTTCAAGAGGTTGAAGAGAGGTATATATGAAAATTATAAAATGAATAAAATATGAGTTAGAGTTCTATGAGTCTTATATTGGTTTCAGCTTGGGTTTTATTTAGGATTTTTGGGTTGTGTTGGGCATAAAAAAACCACCAAAAAAGGTGGTTTAATTATTATTTGGTGGAGCTGGGGGGAGTCGAACCCCCGTCCGCGAAGCCGCCATCTAAAACTCTACATGTTTATTTGGTCTATTCGTTTAACTACAATGCTTCCCGGCCAGCAGGGAACACATTAAGCGAGTTTGTGAAGTTTGATGCTAAGTACCCAAACACGTACTTAACACGGTTCTATGTAATATGATACAGCGTCAGGGGCCATAGACAACTTTCCTGGGCTGCACTAGCGGCCTAAGCTGCTAGAGCGTAGTTATCGTCGTTTGCAACTATAACAAAGTTGAAATAAAGATTTACGTGCATCATTCAGGCACGACATGCATCTCAAATTTTGTACTCCCCGTCGAAACCAGTACAGCCCCGAATTTTTTTCTGTCAAGCCGATGTTTTGGCTAGGCAGAGGGAATATTCTTTAAGTTGGAGTATTATTGGGGGTGAATTAAAATAATTCAAGGGATGGAGGTGAATAAAAACTTAAAAAGAGGTTATTTGTGTGATTAAACAGATACTGGCTAGCTTATTTGCACTTGTTTAAAAATTTATCGCACATCGCCTTTTAAAATCCTTTGTTTATCACGGTTCCAGTCACGTTCTTTCATGGTGGCACGTTTGTCATGTTGTTTTTTACCTTTGGCTAGACCAATGGCTAATTTAACTTTACCTTGTTTCCAATAGAGCTCTAAGGGGACGACGGTTGAACCTTCAATATCGACTAAACCACGCAGGCGGTTAATTTCACGGCGGTGTAAAAGCAGTTGGCGAGTGCGTAATGGGTCGTGAAAGCTGTGGGTAGAGGCGGTCATTAGTGGTGTGATTAGGGCTCCAAATAACCAGGCCTGGTTATCTTTAAACATGACATAGCTTTCGCCTAACTGAATTTTACCTGCACGTAGGCTTTTAACTTCCCAACCTTCTAAGCTAATACCCGCTTCTAGCGTGTCTTCAATAAAGTAGTCAAAACGGGCTTTTTTATTGAGGGCGATGGTATTTTCTTTATTGAATTTTTTCTTTTTTGCCATGATGTTTCTTTAGGTAATGTTTTTTGTTTAATATGGAGCTCATTCAACTGAATGCGCTCTGAATTCTGTTTGGCATTATACCAGGCCTTTAAGCGATTGCGGATAGGCTTATTTTAGTTGGCGATTGGTGATGCAAAAATCCATCACTTCTTCTGGAACGAAATCGACCATTCTTTGTGTGTTGAGTTGAAATTGACGTGTGTGGTCTTGATTGCTTTCTAGGGTAAATGTTATGTTTTGTTTTTGCTGAATTGCTTGGTTGAGTTGTTTAAAGAAATCAGCGGCATCATCAGGCGTTGATTCAGGTCTAAAACTGGGCATCTCTTTAAAGGTGAATGAGTAAAATAAACTCATGCCTAGTTCTCCGGGCTGGATTTTTTGTTCTGTTTTAAACAGGTTGGTTAGATGGTTTTTTTGACCTCCAACAGAGAGCTTGTAACTATTTGAATCACCACCTGCTTGCACTTTCATTCTTTGTTTATCGTCATAAACGTAGCCGTGTTTGGCAAATTTATCAGAGGCATTGGGAAGTTCCCCATATTCCATTAAGTTTTTTTCTAGCTCGGTGTATTGCAGGCTAAAGTTGGTGAAAAAGGGTTTGCAGCGCATGAAAAAAGCCGCTTGTTTTCCATAATTTGGTGGAATATAAAGTACAGTGGCTTCAGTGATTTTTTCGCTAAAATCATTGGCTTGGTATTTAACAACCCAGCTATCGGTTATAAAAGGGCTAGATTGAGAAGGGTTTTCAATTAATTCCTCTTTTTGGGCATAACAAGGTGATAAGCTCAAACTGATGATTAGGCCGACCGCAACTTGAACCGTTTTGCGTTGCGTTTTACATTGCGTTTTGCATTGTATTGGTAATAGAGGCTTTTTTAATGATTGAATCACAGTATTCTCCTTTGCTCAGCGTCACTGATATGAATAATTATTCTAACACTCCGTTTAATGAATCGGGCTTTGTTATAATACAGCCCTTAAATTAATGCCTTTAAATGTTTTAGAGAGCGCTATTTATATAGTCAATAGCTAAGTAAAAAGTATTTAAAAGCGAAACGCTCACCAAATAACCGATAATAAATACATTACATGATGAAAAAAATTGCTCGCACGGCACTATTGCCATATTCTGCTCAACAAGTTTATACCTTAGTAAACGATGTAGAATCGTACCCTGAATTTTTACCATGGTGTGGTGGTTCTGAGGTGAGTAATCGTTCTGACTATGAAATGGAGGCCAGTGTAACCATTGCTAAAGCAGGTATTAAACAGACGTTTAAAACGCGAAATCATTTAGTGCCTGGTGAGCGTATTGAGATGCATTTGCTTGATGGACCATTTAAATCATTGCGTGGTGAGTGGGAATTTAAAGTGTTAGATGTCGACGCCTGTAAAATCATTTTTGAAGTTGAGTTTGAGGTGAGTAATGGCCTTTTAAATATGGCGATTGGACCGATTTTTGAGCATATTGCGAGCACAATGGTCGACTCATTTTGTGAGCGTGCCAAACAGATTTATGGATAAGAGAGCGTTGTAAATGGCTGATACGATTCAAATAGAAGTGGCCTATGCTTTAGAAGAGGTTCAGTACCTGTTTTCTGAGCAAGTAGAGCAAGGAACAACAGTTGCACAAGCTTTGGAACAATCAAAGTTGCTACAAGAGTTACCAGGCCTGGTAACCGACAAGGTGGGTATTTTTGGAAAATTAGTCACACCTGATACTATTTTACGAGAGGGCGATCGCATTGAAGTCTATCGCCCATTAAAAGTTGACCCCAGAGACCGACGTAGACAGAAAGTAGAAGAAGAGCGTAAAGCGGCAAAATAACTTTTTGGCTTTGTAATATAAAAAAGGCTTGAATAACCATGAGTTATTCAAGCCTTTTTATTGTGTGGCATTCAAAGAGTAAGCGCTTCTAGATTTGAGTGAGGCTAAAACCAGTCTAAACCTAAAAAGGAGTCATCTTCTTTTAAAGTCACTTTTTGATCTTGTTCTTGCCAACTATTGAGTAGTTTGTCATTATCAAATTTCAATACGATATGTACGGCATTGTTTTTAGTTTGAGAGTTCGATTCTGAGCTGTAGTAAATATACTCCCAATGAGAAGGGTCAAATGGATTTTGTCCCATTGGAGGGCCTAATAGCTCTCTGACCTGTGATTGCGTTAACCCTTCTTGCAGTAATTTTAATGACTCTTTGGTCATTACGTTACCCTGAGTTAATGGCGCTTTGTAAGGTTCTAAATAAGAACAACCTGATAATAAGCTCAAGCTGAAAACTCCAGCTAAAATAATTGAGCGTGAGCGTGCTGTAGAAGTAAGAGATGTGTTTGTTTTAGACATGCTTTCCTCAGAATCAACAGTGCCCTTAGTTAAGGATTGTGGGGCATTTTTCTGTAAAATCATTATTTCTATTTAAATGTTTAGTGACTGTAATTTAAGGTATTATACACACTATTCTGGCTGTGCACCTTTCGTCATATCAATTTAATTTAATCATTTTATGGCGTAACAAAAAACCAGTTTTAATGGGTGGTGTATTAGGCAATTTAATTAATAATTAAACGATAACTTATTGATTTAAATCAGAAATTAAGAGGAAGTTATGAGCGGAGCAGAACTCAAGAAAGTCGGGTTAAAAGTGACTTTACCAAGGCTTAAAATTTTAGAAATTTTAGAAAAATCGGGTGAAGAACACCACTTAACGGCTGAAGACGTTTATAAAATTCTTTTAGAGCAGGGTGAAGAAGTGGGTTTGGCGACCGTTTATCGAGTGCTTACTCAGTTTGAACAAGCGGGCATTGTGAGACGTTTAAATTTTGAAAATAACATCTCAATTTTTGAACTCGACACAGGTGATAACCACGATCATTTAGTTTGTTTGAAGTCTGGACGTGTTAAAGAATTTGTTGACCCTGTTATTGAAGAGCGCATTCAAGAAATTGCCAAAGAGAATGGTTATGATTTGTCGGGCCACAGCTTAGTCATTTATGGAACCTTACCCAAAGAGTAGTAGGTTGGTGTAGCTATATTTTGCGGGATGGCAATAGTTAAAGGGGAAAATAGCCCCTTTTTTGTTGCCTAGAGATTGGCAAAACCGTTGTTTCTTTAATCGGTTTTACTTTGTGCAACCTCTAACATCTCTTTAGCGTGATTTAAGGTTTGCTCGGTAAGCGTTAGGCCTCCAAGCATTCTCGCTAACTCTTCCACCCTTTGTTCTGAGCTTAGTTTTTTAACCTCTGTGGTGGTGGAATCATTAAGTGTCTGTTTGGCAATATGTAAATGACTGTGTCCATGAGAGGCCACTTGTGCCAAGTGAGTAATCGAAAATATCTGTTTGTCTTTACCCAGTTGTTGCATTTTTTGCCCAACCACTTCGGCAATGCCGCCACCAATACCCACATCGACCTCATCAAAAATAAGCGTTGGCAGTTGAGCGACTTCTGATGTAGCAACCTGAATCGCCAAACTAATACGTGATAACTCGCCACCCGATGCCACTTTAGCCAGCGGTTGTAAGGGTTGGCCTTTGTTGGCAGTGACATTAAAAATGACTTTATCTGTACCATTGGCATTAGGTTGTTCAGCATCACTTAACGCTACCTCAAACAGACCATTGGGCATGCCTAATGTTTGCATACCTTCAGTGACAATTTTTGATAGGTTTTTAGCCGCTTTTTGGCGTGATTTTTTGAGTAAATTGGCTTGTTCTTGGTAATCTAACCAGGCCTGGTTAAGTGCGATTTTTAAGGTTTCTAAAGAGGCGTCTGACTGTTCTAAACGCTCTAAATCACTCTGTATTTGTTGCTGTTTTTCAACCAGTTGTTCGGCTTCAATATTGTACTTTTTAGCAATACCAAATAGGGCAGATAAACGCTCTTCAACGTTTTGTAGTTGTTGCGGATCTAACTCAATGTGTTCTGCGTGGTGCTGAATTTCAGTGGCCGCTTCTTGCACCTCTATGACACTACTATTCAGCTGGGTAATTAAACTTTCTAAACTTGGGCTAAATTCAACAATGCTTTCTAAAGCGTGAATCGCTTGATTTAATGAATCCACCGCACCTTGTTCTTCTTCAATTACCACATAGGCTTTTTCGCAAGCCAGTTTGATTTCACTGGCGTGTGAAAGCTGGCTCTGTTCTTCAGATAGCGTTTCAAACTCACCCTCTTGCGGATTAATTTCATCAAACTCATTTTTTTGAAAACTTAGCAATTCAAGCTTACTTTGGTAATCAGCCTGTTCTTCTTCAAGTTGCTTGAGCTTGCGTTTCACCTCTTGCCACGCTTTAAAGGCGTGTTGAGTTTGAGCTAAGTTTTTTGGATGGTTGGCGTAAGCATCCAATAAATCTAGCTGTTTATTGCCCGATAATAAGGTTTGGTGTTCATGTTGACCATGAATATCGATTAAAAAACTACCTAAGGTTTTAAGCTGATTGGCCGCCACAGGATAGCCATTAATATAGGCTTTTGATCGCCCTTCAGAGGTAACGGTACGGCGTAAATAACAAGCGGTTTCATCATCTAACTCTTGTTCTTGCATCCAGTTTTGTACGTGCGGTAATTTTTCAATTTCAAATAGGGCGGTTACGTCAGCTTTGGGTGTGTTATGGCGAACCAAAGAGCTGTCGGCACGTTCGCCCAAGGCCAAACCTAAAGCGTCTAATAAAATAGATTTACCCGCACCCGTTTCACCCGTTAACGTGGTAAAACCGCTATTAAATTGCAGTTGAAGTTTTTCAATTAGGGCGAGGTTTTGAATAGAGAGTTCTTGCAGCATAGTCGGCGTTTTATTTCACATTATGGGTTTTACCAGGCCTGGTGTTTTTATAATTTACCAGGCCTGGTTGTTTAGGTTGCTTGCGATTATATCGGAAAAAGTGCAAATGCAAAAACCATTAATTGTTATGCCAATAAAGCTTATAAAAGAAGGCATTGGAGCAGCTTAAGAAAGCTTGTCACCCCAATGTAATTTAGCTCTTAATAGTTCAAAATGGTCGTGGTTTTTTGGGTGTAATAAACGCAGGTAGTGTTCATTACGTTTTACAAAGGTTTGGTGTTTTGGTGAGATGTCATGGGTGATTTGTCCATCACAAATAATTTGTGCCGTTTTATCGCAATACTCATGAGCGCGCAGTTCTACAGTGCTACTGCTATTAATCACATATGGGCGGGTGCTCATGGTGTGTGGGTTAATAGAAACCAGGGTGATGGCATCCACGTTTGGGTCTAAAATCGGCCCACCTGCCGATAACGCATAAGCGGTGGAACCCGTGGGTGTTGAAATAATCATACCATCTGAACGTTGGCTGTTTAAAAAACGTCCATCTACAAACGTTTCAAATTCAATCATTCGTGGAGAGTCGGTTTTATGAATCACCACATCGTTAATCGCTCTTTCTTGAAAAACCAGTTCGCCATCTTCATAAACGCTTACCTGCAGAACATTACGCAGTTCTTCTTGATAAACGCCAGACAAAACCTCTTCCATGGTTTCAATCATATCATCGGCCGAAATATCGGTTAAAAAGCCTAATCGCCCTAAGTTGATGCCCAAAATTGGCACATCATTATCGGTAATGCTTCTGGCCACATCTAAAAACGTACCGTCACCGCCAACCATAATCGCCAAGTCAATTTTACCTTTGAGTTCATCACGCTCTAGTAACTCAACACTACCGTGTTTTGGAAATTTTTTGCAGGATGGCTTATCCAAATACACCGTGCGAGACTTAGTGTGAAGGTAGTCGATAAGCGTTTCAATATTTTCCCAACATTGATTGCCTGTGTATTTGCCAAATATTCCGATTGATTGAAACATGTTTGTTAACTCGTATGTAATCTCAGCTAAGCTCAAGACGTAATTAAATATTCTCTAAGACCTTGAATAACTGTGTCTTGTTCATATAATTTAGCAGTCTACCCTAAAGAGCTCTGTAATGCTAAACGACCGTTCACAATTATTATTTAAAAATCTCATGGGATTATACCTTAACGACGGTAAGCCGGTAGGGTCAACAACACTGGCTAAATTGCCCGATATTGGTTTAAGCTCAGCCACGGTTCGCAATGTCATGGCAGACCTTGAAAAAATGGGCTTGATTCACTCGCCACACACCTCGGCAGGGCGTGTGCCTACCGATAATGGTTACCGTTTATTTTTAGATTCCATGCTCACTTATGAGCCACTCTCGCAGCAAAAAGAAGCCTCAATTCGTAATGAATTGTCTGTTGGTTTAAATCAAGATGCCTTGTTTGAGAGTGCCTCAAAAATATTGTCTGGCATTACGGGTATGACCAGCTTGGTATTAATGCCAAATAAACAGCAAGAAATTCTCAAGCATATTGATTTTATTCAGTTAGGTGCAAACCGAGTATTAGTGGTATTAGTATTTAATGACCAAGACGTACAAAACCGAATTATTGAGCTAGAAAAACCCTTTAGTGGTGACGAACTCCAGCAAACCGCCAACTACCTAAATGAACACTGTTTGGGTAAAAATTTAGCCGAAGCCAAATCATTTTTAATGAATAGAATGGATACAATCCGCTCTACCACCAATGATTTTATGAGCTCGATTGTGCAAGCCACCGACTTTGTTTTAGAAAGTCAGCTAGCGCAAAAAATGCCGTTTTTAGTGTCTGGTAAAACCAACTTACTCAACTATCAAGAACTTGCCAGTTCAGAAAAGTTAAAAGCCCTTTTTAACGCATTTGAACAGCACAATGAAATGGTTACCCTGCTCGATAAAAGCATGCAAGCCCAAGGTGTACAAGTGTTTGTAGGGCACGAGTGCGGTAATGAAATCTACCAAGACTGCAGTATTATCACCACACCCTACGAAGTAGAAGGCGAAATTCTAGGCGTGTTAGGCGTAGTAGGCCCAAGCCGAATGAACTACCAAAAAGTCGTACCACGTGTTGATATGACCGCAAAAATTCTAGGCTCACTGCTTAAAAAGTAACTTAAAAAGTTGCTTTCTTTTACATTACTTAATCGAATTGGAAGCAAGTAAGGGTATTTCAAAAAAGTCACTGTATGCCCAATTAATACACTTCGTTATTGCGAGCCATCGCAATTTCTTAAGTTTATTTTGATAGCTGCTATTAGTTTATTCATGGTCTTTAAATAAATAGCTTTACGATTTACCAGGCCTGGTAGATTGTTTATCTTTTATCTTTTATTTTTTCTATTATTGCTCTGCTTCAAGCAGGTTGTTTATACAGACTTGATTGCGTCCAGCTTTTTTAGCGGCGTATAGAGAGTGGTCAGCGGCTTTAAATAGAGTTTGGTAGTTTAGTTCTATGTTTTCTGGGTTTTGATTGAGGTTTTCTAGTAGTTCGACCAGTTGTAATGCAATTTTTTTATCATGACAGGCTAGCCCGATAGAGCAGGTTACTGCAATACCTAATGGCTTGGCTTCTGCTACTTGTTGGCGAATGGTTTCGGCTCGTTGTAGGACTTCTTGATTGTTTAAGTCTTTAATAATGACAACAAATTCGTCACCACCATAGCGGGCAATGATGTCGTTTGCATGGCCATTGTTTTTTAGAATCGAAGCAACGGTTTTGAGTATGGTATCGCCAGCAGAGTGTCCCGTTTTGTCGTTAATCTCTTTGAATTGATCAATGTCTAATAACATCAAGGCAATCGATTCATTTTTAGTGAGTGCTGATCTGACTAGATTTTCGCCATACTCATCTAAAAAGTGGCGGTTATTAATGCCTGTTAGCGAATCGATATTTACTTTTTGGTAGAGTGCAGCTTGTTGATCTAATAGTTCGTCGCGTGCCCGTTTGCTCATAATGAGGTTAATGGCTCGTGCTAAAAAGTCGGTTTCATTAAAGGGTTTGGCAATAAAGTCGCCCGCACCGTGTTTAAGCACATACACTTGGCGTAATAAATCGTTCCACCCTGATACGGCCAGAATAGGAATGTCGCGTATGCGTTCATTGCCTTGACGAATTAGGTTGATTAGACCAATGCCACTGACTTCACCTTCTAAAACCAAGTCTGTTACGACGATATCGAACGATGCTTTAGTTTTATCTAAAATTTCGGCGGCTTCTTCGCCACTTTTAACGTGTGTCACTTTCCAGCCTGCCGATTGCATAATATGGCTGGTAAAGTCTGCGGTGCTTTGGGTGTCTTCTACATAAAGAACACGAGCGGATATGTTAAGTGTGGCATAAAGCATTAAGCTATGCAGCGCACGTTTTAGCGTTGGAAAATCGGATTTAATAAATACTTCGGTAAAGCCAGCGTCGTAGGCTTGGCGTTTAAAATCGGGCGAATGATTTGAGGTGAGTAAAAATTTGGGCGTGTTGCTTAAGATTTTGTTGGACTTTAGTTCTTTTAGAAATGTAAAACTGTCCATGTCTCCAAGTTCATGTGCTATACAAATGGCAGAAGGAGTGTGTTTTTTTAAATAAGCTAAAGCATCGCTTCCCTTAGTGGCCTCGGTGATTTGTGTATCTTCATTACTTAAAGTGAGCTTGATAACATTACGATAACTGTTGGATGGATCGACAATAAGTATATTCATAAAGATGAGAAGTGGCTTTGCTAATTTGCTAAAAGGGGTACTATCTTAAAGCCAAATGCATCTATCAACAAGCATGATATTTTGGTGAGTGTTTGGGTTTATTACCAGGCCTGGTAAATTGTTTTTAAAAAAATTTATTCTTTGCCTTGAATTACCCAAAACTATCCCTTATAAATCCCCCGACTAGAAATTTACTGGAGATACCCATGTCTGAAAAAGAGCAAAAAATGAATGATGACGCAAATGTAGAAAACGTTGAAGCCCAAACAGCGGAAGATGCGGCTCAGCAAGCGGATGAAGCATTAGAAAATGCACAAGAAGCAGTTCAAGAAGATATTGCGGCTTTATTAGCAGAGGCACAAGCGGAAGCGGAAAAGCATAAAGATTTGGCAATGCGAGTACAGGCAGACATGGAAAACCTACGCCGTCGTACTCGTATTGATGTGGAAAGCGCACATAAGTATGCATTAGAAAAATTTGTAAACGCATTATTACCTGCCATGGATTCTATGGAGATGGGAATTGATGCCGCTTCTAAAGAAGAGGCGACTTTAGAGAGTATTCGTGAAGGGGTTGAGATGACGTTTAAGCAGATGCTTGATGTTCTGCAAGAATTTAATGTTGAGCGTGTCAACCCAACGGGTGAGAAGTTTGACCCTAACTTGCATGAAGCCTTAACCATGATTCCATCACCAGACCATGAAAGCAATACGGTGGTTGATACGATTCAAAAAGGTTATACGCTAAATGAACGTTTAGTGCGTGCGGCACGTGTAATTGTGGCCCAGTAAATCTTTTTATGAGGTGAATTTGTTTGTGTTTAGTGAAGTTAAAAGAAAACACGGCAAAAAACAGAAAAAAAGTGGTTTTTAGACTTGAAAGCTTTTTTAACAGCCTTATATACAAGTCAACTAAGTAAAACAAACATATTAAATTTAAAGTATTAACTTATATTTTCAGGCCGCTAAACGCTTTAATTTAAAGCTATTACACCCCGCAAGGGGGTATAAAGGCCTGGTAAATCTAAGTTTGCAATTTGGAGAAAATCAAATGGCTAAAATTATTGGTATCGATTTAGGAACAACAAACTCGTGTGTTGCGGTAATGGAAGGGAAAGAAGTAAAAGTTATTCCTAACGCAGAAGGCGCACGTACAACTCCATCGATTGTGGGTTATACAGCAGACGGTGAAGTGTTGGTGGGTGATTCAGCAAAACGTCAAGCGGTAACAAACCCAGAAAACACATTATTCGCAATCAAACGTTTAATCGGTCGTCGTGCGGATGATGCGGTTGTTCAAAAAGATAAAGACATGGTTCCTTATGCAATCGTTGCCGCTGATAACGGTGATGCATGGGTTGAAGTAGCAGGTAAAAAACTGTCTCCACAAGAAGTATCTGCACGTACTTTAATGAAAATGAAGAAAACGGCTGAAGATTATCTTGGTCACGAAGTAACTGAAGCGGTTGTAACGGTTCCTGCTTACTTCAATGACGCTCAGCGTCAAGCAACCAAAGATGCGGGTAAAATCGCAGGTTTAGAAGTGAAACGTATTATCAACGAACCGACTGCGGCAGCGCTTGCTTACGGTATGGATAAAGCGACTGGCGACAGCAAAATTGCGGTATACGATTTAGGTGGTGGTACATTTGATATCTCTATCATTGAAGTGGCTGATCTAGATGGTGAGAAGCAAGTAGAAGTACTTTCTACAAACGGTGACACTTTCTTAGGTGGTGAAGATTTCGATAACGTAATCGTTGACTACATTGCTGAAGAGTTTAAAAAAGATCAAAACGTAGATCTTAAATTAGACAAGTTGGCTCTACAACGTGTTCGTGAAGCAGCTGAAAAAGCGAAAATCGAACTTTCTTCACGTGACCAAACAGACATCAACTTACCTTACGTAACAGCGGATGCGACTGGTCCTAAGCACTTAAACATGAAAATTACTCGTGCTAAGTTTGAATCTCTAATCGAAGCATTGGTTAAACGTTCAATTGAGCCTTGTAAAATGGCGCTTAAAGATGCTGGTCTTTCAGCTTCTGAAATTGACGATGTTATCTTGGTGGGTGGTTCAACTCGTGTACCAATGGTTCAAGCAGCGGTTAAAGAGTTCTTCGGTAAAGAGCCTCGTAAAGATGTAAACCCTGATGAAGCGGTAGCCATGGGTGCAGCAATTCAAGGTGGTGTACTTTCTGGTGATGTAAACGATGTGCTTCTTTTAGACGTGACTCCTCTATCTCTAGGTATTGAGACTATGGGTGGTGTTATGACTAAACTAATCGAGAAGAACACAACGATCCCAACACGTAAGTCACAAGTATTCTCTACAGCAGAAGATAACCAAAATGCAGTAACAATCCACGTTGTACAGGGTGAACGTGAAATGGCGTCTGGTAACAAGTCGTTAGGTCAATTCAACCTAGACGAGATTCCAGCGGCACCACGTGGTACACCGCAAATCGAAGTAACGTTTGATATTGATGCCAACGGTATTTTAAATGTATCGGCTAAAGATAAGAACTCAGGTAAAGAGCAACACATCACAATCCAAGCCTCTTCTGGTCTAAGTGACGAAGAAGTAGAAGCGATGGTTAAAGATGCTGAAGCACACGCTGAAGAAGACGCCAAAATGAAAGAGCTTGTTGAAGCACGTAACCAAGCCGATGCAATGGTTCACGCAACCAATAAAATGGTAGCAGAC
This sequence comes from Thiomicrorhabdus sp. Kp2, assembly GCF_000478585.1. NCBI lineage: Bacteria > Pseudomonadati > Pseudomonadota > Gammaproteobacteria > Thiotrichales > Piscirickettsiaceae > Thiomicrorhabdus > Thiomicrorhabdus sp. Kp2. The sequence goes on along the minus strand of NZ_ARWI01000001.1, from coordinate 489,666 downwards.
GCAGGTGATGCGGTAGATGCAGCTGAAAAAGAAGCCGTTGAAACAGCAATCAAAGCGGTTGAAGAAGCCATTAAAGGTTCTGATAAAGCAGCGATTGAAGAGTCAGTCACTAAGCTTGGTGAAGCAAGCCAGTCAATTGCTCAAAAGGCACAAGCTAAACAGCAAGCGGGTGGCGATGCAGCGCAAGAGCAAGGTTCAGCAGACAATGCAGATGACGATATCGTAGATGCAGAGTTTGAAGAAGTGAATGACGATAAGAAATAATTTATAACATTCATATCACACCCATAAGATGCCAACTCTGCGTTGGGAAATGATCACGTACTATTTGTACGCTCACATTTCTCCGCCTTGATTTGACAACTTATGGTCGCAATCTGTAATGCTATAAAAAGCTTATTAAAATAAAAAAATGCACGAATATTCTAGTTTTCTAGGGCATTTGTGCATTTTTATATCTTGATTTTACTCTCTATTTAAAAGTTACCAGGCCTGATAATTTGTGAATTAACAGGTTAGGTTGTTTCTAAATAGAACGTAAATTAACTTTTAATATCAATTATTAAACATAAAAAACGCAAAAGCGTTGGACGAGAAATCGATGAGTAAAACCTGTTACTACGAAATCCTATCCGTTTCTAAAACGGCTTCTGAGGGTGAAATTAAAAAAGCCTACCGCAAAATGGCGATGAAATATCATCCTGACCGCAACCCAGACGATGCTGAAGCTGAAAATAAATTTAAAGAAGCCGCCGAAGCATATGAAGTTTTGTCTGATGCACAGAAACGCGCAACCTATGACCAGTTTGGTCATGCTGGCTTAGAAGGTGGTCACGGTGGTGGCGGCTTTGGCGGTGGTGGTTTTGGAGATGCGTTTGGCGACATCTTTGGCGATATTTTTGGTGGTGGTTTCGGAGGCCAAAGAGGTCCGCAACCAGGTCAAGATTTACAGTATGAGCTAGAGGTTTCGTTAGAAGATGCCGTTGCTGGCACAACTGTCGACATTCGTATTCCAACCAAAGATATTTGTGATGCTTGTGATGGAACAGGGGCAGAGCCAGGTAGTGATGTTGAGACCTGTCCAACATGTCATGGTGCAGGCCAAGTTCGCATGCAGCAAGGTTTCTTTGCGGTAAATCGTACATGCCCGAGCTGTCATGGTTCAGGTAAGTTAATCAAAACACCTTGTAAGAAGTGTCGTGGTGAAGGTTACACGCATGATAATAAAACGTTATCGGTAAAAATTCCTGCGGGAGTGGATACGGGCGACCGAATTCGTCTTCAGGGCGAAGGTGAAGCGGGTGAGCCAGGTGCGCCACGCGGTGATCTATATGTTCGCATTCGTGTTAAAAAGCACTCAATTTTTGAACGTGATGGCAATACGCTTTATTGTGAATTACCTATCGGTTTTGCAACTGCAGCGTTAGGTGGTTCTGTTGATGTACCCACTTTAGGTGGTAAAGCCAATCTTAAAATCCCTGCAGGCACTCAGTCTGGTCAGCGTTTTAAACTGGCTGGTAAAGGGGTTAAATCGGTCAGAACATCGCATATTGGTGATATGATTGTGCAAATTAATATCGAGACACCAGTTAAACTGACGGCTCGTCAAAAAGAGTTGTTGCAAGAGTTTGATGAAAGTTTGCAAGGCAAACACCATAAACAGCATAGTCCACAAGAGCATAGTTTCTTTGATTCAGTAAAATCTTTCTTTACGGGAGATGATGACGATGATTCAAAATCAAAGAAAGACAAAAATGAGCCTTGGAACTAAATAACGTCAAAGCACAAAAACTGAAAGGAACATAAACATGAGAGTAGCCATTATTGGAGCTTCAGGTCGTATGGGTAAAAACCTGATTGATGCGGTAAATCAAACGCAAGGGTTAACGGTAAGTGCGGCTATTGAACGCCCAGATAGTTCTCTTATTGGCGCGGATGCGGGTGAGTTAGCTGGTGTAGGTAAGCTTGGTGTTAGAATCGAAGGTAGTATTGAATCGGTAGTGGATGATTTTGATGTATTGATTGACTTCACTACACCTGCAACCACGGTACATAACTTAGAAGTCTGTGTTGCGCACAATAAAAAAATCGTGATAGGGACAACGGGATTTGATGAAGCTGGTCTGGCGGCGATTGATAAAGCAGCCGAAAGCATTGCGGTGATTTTTGCAGCCAACTATAGCGTGGGTGTTAACCTCTGTTTAAAACTGCTTAAACAAGCCGCTGAAGTGCTTAACGAAGGCTACGACATTGAAGTGATTGAAGGGCATCATCGTCATAAAGTCGACGCACCATCTGGTACGGCATTAAGAATGGGTGAAGTAGTCGCTGAAACTTTAGGGCGTGACCTTAAAGAGTGTGCGGTTTATGGTCGTGAAGGCATTACAGGTGCTCGTGATCCAAATACTATTGGGTTTGCTACGGTACGTGCAGGTGACATTGTGGGAGACCATACGGTGCTATTTGCCACTGAAGGTGAGCGTGTAGAAATTACCCATAAAGCCTCTAGCCGTATGACCTTTGCCAACGGAGCAGCGCGTTCTTGTAATTGGATTGCAAGCAAAGACAAAGGTTTGTTTGATATGCAGGATGTTTTAAATCTGCGTTAAGTTATTGCAAAATATTGTTAAAAATTAGCTTTATTAAAGGGCGCTCAAGAGTCATTTTTGAGCGCCTTTTTTATGTGGATTTTATAACTTACCAGGCCTGGTAACTTTAAAGTATTTTGAATAAAAGGTAATAAAATATAACTATTGGTTGTTTTAAGATGATTTGTTATACTTTGCTTTCTTTAAACGGTAGACTGTTTGGGTTTGCTTAAATACTATGTGAGAAAGAGGCAAGAAATGGCTAAAGACACTAAGAAAAAAACAGACAAGAAAGCAGCTAAAAAAGCAGAAGAGAAGTTAGAGAAAAAATTAGCTAAGAAAAAAGCAGCTAAGAAGTCTGCTAAAAAAGAGGCTAAAAAAGCCGACAAGAAAAAAACCGCTAAAAAGAAAAGTCAGAAAAAAGCGTTAAAGAAAAAAGTCGCTAAAAAGCAAGTAGCTAAAAAAGTCAAAAAAGCGAAAAAATCAGCAAAAAAATCAGCAAAAAAATCGAAGAAGTCTAAGAAAAAATAAATTATTAAGTATGGTTTAGTTAAACAAGAGGCCAGCCCATTTAAATGGGTTGGCCTTTTTTGTGCATATTATTTCAGCTTCATTTCAGCCTCAAAAGTTTTTATTTGGTAGGTTCATCAGGTACAAATTTTAAAACATTACCATTAATGCAATAGCGTTTATAAGTTGGAGCAGGGCCATCGTTGAATACGTGCCCTAAGTGGATGCCTGAGCTGGCACTACGTACTTCCACTCTAGACATGCCAAGGCTATTATCAGTATGTTCAGTGATTGCTCCTTCTACTGGATTAAAGAAGCTTGGCCAGCCAGTACCGCTTTTGAATTTGGTATCACTTCTAAAAAGGTTGGCGCCAGTAATTGGGTCAACAAAGTAACCAGGCCTGGTTTCATCGAGATGTGAACCTGTAAAGGGCATTTCAGTACCTTCTTCAAAGGCGATTTTTCTTTGTTCAGGTGTTAGCAATCTAAAACCTAACCATTTCCAAAAACGACTTTTATCACCGTTATACCCTGTGTAACGTGAGACCTCTTTTCCATTTTCAAAGAGCACAATCGTTGGTGTGGCAAACAGTGCTTTTTGTAGTTTCCAGCTCTCTGGTGCTTGCGGGTTAAGAGTAGCAATAATGGGTGTTTCTGCTTTCCAAGTGTTTAGGATGTCTTTTTTAAATTTCTCACAATAAGGACAGTCTTCCGCTTCAAAGACAATCAATTGTCTTTCTTTATTCAAGCTGCTGGCCTCCAGTCTAGGATGTGTTTTGGTTTCTGACCCAGGATAAGCAACGCCTGTTCCGCCAAGTCCACAGTAGCCGTTTGGGTTTTTCTGTAGATAGTCTTGGTGGTATTCTTCTGCGGAAATGTAGTTCTTCAATGGCGCAATTTCAGTGGTAATTTCAGGTTTGCCAGCCTTGCTCAAGGCTTGTTGATACACTTTTTTGGTCTCTTCAGCCAGCGATTTTTCATCATCAGTTTGATAATAAATGGCACTTCGGTAATTGGTACCCACATCGTTACCTTGGCGATTACCTTGCGTAGGGTTATGGTTTTCCCAAAACTTAATCAAGATGGTTTTTAGCTCAACCATGGATGGATTGTAGGTAACTTTAATCACTTCGGCATGATTGCGTTTTGTAGAAAGTCCCATTTGAATCCGTTGTTCCAAACCGAGTACATCTTGATAGCCTGCATTTATATCATCGCCACCTGCGTAGCCACTTTCGACATCAATAACACCGTTTACTTCAGAAAGTCGTTTTTCGGCTCCCCAAAAACAACCCATGCCTAAAACAATCGATTTACTTTCAATGGTACTGTTAACCGTTTCATTTTGATTGGTCATTTCTGGCTCCTTAGCGCAGCTTTGTAAACTCAGTGTAAAAGGGAGTAGAAAGGCAATAAGCCACTTTGAAAAAGAGATTTTGTAAATTTGTGGTCTTCTCATTGGAATTCCTTGTTAAGTTATTTATCACTGCTGTTATTTATATAGATAGCTTATCTCGAAATTTCTTTCTCAAATTTTCTCATATTCATACTTTATCCATAATTTGGATTGAGGTTGATTGTTTTTCATTAATTATATTGGCCTTTAGTTTGCTATTCATCTGGTAATTGAGTGAAAAATGTCAATTTACCAGGCCTGGTAAAAAGAATTGTTAAAAGTTTAATTATAGGGTTTTGGTTTGTAATTAATTGTTTCTACTGGTTAATTTGGTTTAATTGAGTAAAAGTGAGAGTTGTTATGGCGAATGTGAGAATGAAAAAAACGGTATCGTTAAGCGGGCTTTTATTGGCCAGTTTTATTGTTGTTTTTTTGACAGGTTGTTCTGGAACACCAAATAAACAAGTGAGAACGACGTCATTAGCCAAATTAGCGAAGCCAGTCGATTTGTCTCAAACCCATAGAGTAAAGTCTTTAATTTTGTCGCAATACAATCAGTGGAAAGGTACACCATATCAATATGGCGGAACAACTAAAGACGGTGTTGATTGTTCAGCCTTTGTGCAAAACACCTATCGTTCTAAGTTAGGGCTTTCTATACCAAGAACGACAAGAACGCAGATTAAACAAGGTGTAAAGGTGGCTAAACACAATCTTAAAGTCGGTGATATTGTGTTTTTTAAAACAGGAAAAACATCATTACATAACGGGATTTATATCGGTAAATCTCAATTTGTACATGCCTCAAGCAGTAAAGGGGTAACCATTTCTAGCTTGGATAATGTTTATTGGAAACAAAATTATTACCTTTCAAAGCGTATGTATTAAAAACGTTGTTAGATTAACTTAATCGAATGGGTAAACGCTGATTTCCCCATGTGCCTGGTTTTTTATCAAATACACCTGCAATGGGGGTCTGGCATTTATTGCAACAGCCGTCTTCTATTTGCCAATTGGTAATTTCATAAAAATGGCGTTCAATCACTTTTTGACCACAGTGAGGGCAGTAGGTCGCTTGACCATCAGGGTCAGTTACATTGCCCGTATAAACATAGTTTAACCCCGTATTCATGGCGATTTTTCGTGCTTTTTCCAATGTTGAGAATGGGGTAGCAGGGTTATCCATCATTCGGTAATCTGGGTGATATTTGGTAAAGTGAATGGGTACATCTGCACCGCAGTGCTCTAAAATCCACTCTGACATTTCGGTAATCTCTTTTTCCGAGTCATTTTCACCTGGTATTAATAAGGTAGTCAGTTCAAGCCAGGTATTAGTCTCTTGGGCAACATACTCAATGGTATCAAGTACAGGTTGAATTTTTGCCCCAGTCAGTTTTTGATAAAAACGCTCATTGAAAGCCTTCAAATCAATATTGGCGGCATCCATAGCTTTAAAGAACGCTTCACGCGGCTGTTGGCTAATATAGCCAGCGGTTACCGCAATGTTTTTAACCCCTTTTTCATGACAGGCTTCAGCCGTATCTATAGCATATTCATAAAAAATAACGGGGTCATTGTAGGTATAGGCCACAGAATCACAGTGGTGTTTTTGAGCCGCTACCGCCAGCATTTCAGGTGAAGCTTGGTCGAGTAGTCTATCCATATCTCTGGCTTTAGACATATCCCAGTTTTGGCAGAATTTACAAGCTAGGTTACAACCCGCTGTTCCAAATGAAAGTACCGATGAACCAGGCAGAAAATGATTAAGGGGTTTCTTTTCAATAGGGTCAATACAAAAGCCGCTTGAACGCCCGTAAGATGTTAACCACATTTGATTGTTTTTGCGTCCGCGTACAAAACAAAAACCTCTTTGGTCTTCATGTAATTGGCATTCTCGTGGGCATAAATCACATTGAATCAATCCATTTTCTAATGGATGCCAGTGTTCCACGGGAATGATTGACGGCTCATTAAGGTCAATGTTTTTCATTGTTAAGTTACTCTTGAAATTTCTGAATATACTCTTATATATAGAGGTAACTTATTATTATTCAAGGAAAAAGTAATGAATGTTAGACAGCCTGCCGTAGCTGGCCTGTTTTATCCTAATTCAGCTTCAGAGATTCTACATTTTATGGAATCTTGTCAGCTTGCTTTGGCTGAACAGGTTGAACTTGAAAGAAAAGAGGTGCCTAGAGCATTGATTTTACCGCACGCAGGTTATGTGTATTCTGGTTACGCCGCATACCAAGGCGTGCGGCTTTGGCAGAATCATGAACAAATTAAGACCGTGGTAATTATTGGCCCTGCACACCGTGTTGCCTTTGAAGGAGTGGCTACTATTTCAAGCGAGGCAATGGCGACGCCTTTAGGTAATTGTGAAGTGGATTCTGACTTACGAACAGAGCTCATTGATGAATTTGATTTTATAAGTGTTTCAGATTTTGCTCATGCCCAAGAGCACAGTCTTGAAGTGGAGCTACCATTTATTCAAAAAATTATTCCTGACGCTAAAGTGTTACCTTTATTAAATGGTCGAGTTTCTGCTCAAGAGGTTGCTCAGCTCGTTTCATATCTTTGGAAACGAGAGGGTGTGTATTTTATTATTAGTAGTGATTTAAGTCATTTTCATTCTTATGAGATAGCCAAAAAGATTGATCAGAAAACAGCTGAAATGATTGATGTTGGCGACTGGCAAGCTCTCAACGGAGAACGTGCTTGTGGATATTTGGGTATTCAGGGTGTCTTAAAGTATATTTCAGAAAATCTACCAGGTCAGAATGTTAATATCGAAAGAGTTGCATTATTAAATTCAGGTGACACAGCTGGGGATAAAGAGCGTGTTGTCGGTTATGGGGCTTGGGCAATCTATGAAGATGGTAAAGGGCGTGTTAAATGAGATTGAATAATGCTGACGTTTACCAGCTTTTTATGCTAGCCAAAACGACTATAAAAAATGGTATTGAACAAGGTAGTATGGTTTTGCCTGAAACCGAGCTAAAACAACAGAAGCCTTTTAAAGATATGGCTGCTACATTTGTTACATTGCATCTGCAACAACAGTTGCGCGGTTGTATTGGAACTTTGGAGGCAACCCGAAGTTTATATGATGATGTGATTTACAATGCCTATGCGGCGGCTTTTCAAGACCCACGCTTCAATCCTGTATCTGCTTTAGAAACAGATGGGTTAAATTTGGAAATTTCGATATTATCTCAACCTGAGGTGATAATGGGATGTGATAGCAAGTCAGGTTTGATTGAGCAATTGGAACCTTTTAAAGATGGCTTGATTATCACTGATGGGATGCGAAGAGCGACTTTTTTACCCTCGGTTTGGAATCAGATTGAGGATAAGCAGCTCTTTGTAGATTATTTAATGCGTAAAGCAGGGATTTTAAGTTGGTCAGATTCTATACAGTGTTCTCGTTATTTTGTTGACTCCTATGAAAATGATTGGGTAAATATCTAATCTATTTTTAAGCGGTTTATACATTAGAAGGGTTGCATTTACGGGTCAAAATACACTCCATGATGTGGATTGAAAAAAACTCAATAAAACCCGAGGATATGCGGTTTTTCATATAGACATTAGTTCGCTTTTACAGTACAATCCGCGTTATTGATTTTTGCGACTGAAATTAAATAGTTAATTGCAATTTACGGAGTATTTAGCGGGGATGATTCAGTTCATTTAGCAACTAAGAAACGGAGTGAGTCTTCTCAGGGAGGCTGGCTCCGTTTTTTTGTATGTGCCGTAAATATTTTGCAAATTACTGAGCGTTTTGCAGGAGACTGTAGCGAACTCACTGAGATAATTTCAAAACACTTTTGGATGGATATATAAATGACACAGGCTTTGCTGGCTTTAGAAGATGGTACCCTTTTTTGGGGAACCTCACTCGGTGCGGAAGGGGAAACAACAGGTGAAGTAGTTTTTAACACCTCGTTGACAGGATACCAAGAGATCTTAACCGATCCTTCTTACTTCAAACAAATCGTTACATTAACTTACCCGCATATTGGTAACGTTGGTGTGAATGCGGAAGACGAAGAGTCTCCTAGCATTATGGCGCAAGGTCTGGTTATTAAAGACTGCCCACCAGTGATGAGTAATTTCCGTGCTGAAAAAACACTGCCTGAATATTTAAAAGAGCAAAATGTCGTGGCAATTGCTGATATTGATACTCGTAAACTAACGCGTATTTTACGTGATAAGGGTGCTCAGTCTGGTGTAATTGTTGCGGGTGACAAAATTAACGCTGAAGAGGCCGTAGCAAAAGCTAAAGCGTTTAGTGGTCTAAAAGGTTTAGATTTAGCCAAAGAAGTGACTACCCCAGAAACCTATGTTTGGACAGAAGGTTCATGGGCTTTAGGTGAAGGGCATGCTGATTGTTCAGCAAATGATGGTTTTCATGTTGTTGCCTATGACTATGGCGTTAAGCGTAACATCCTGCGCATGATTGCAGACCGTGGTTGTAAACTCACTGTAGTACCAGCAAAAACACCCGCCGAAGACGTTTTAGCTATGAATCCAGATGGCGTATTTTTATCAAATGGGCCTGGTGATCCAGAGCCATGCGATTACGCTATTGAAGCTATCCAAAAAGTATTAGAAACGGAAGTGCCAGTGTTTGGTATCTGTTTAGGTCACCAATTACTTGCCTTAGCAAGTGGCGCTAAAACTGTAAAAATGAAATTTGGGCACCACGGTGCTAACCACCCTGTGCAAGATATGGATACTAAGAAAGTAATGATTACTTCTCAGAACCACGGTTTTGCAGTAGATGGTGATACCTTACCTGCAAACCTAAAAGCCACGCATAAATCGTTATTTGATGGTTCTTTGCAAGGTATCTCACGTACAGATAAGTCTGCATTTAGCTTCCAGGGTCACCCTGAAGCAAGTCCTGGTCCGCATGATGTTGCGCCTTTATTTGACCAGTTTATTGATAACATGAAAAACGCCAAAAACGCGTAACCGATAGTAGGAAGTAGAATGCCAAAAAGAAGTGATATACAAAGTATTATGATTATTGGTGCTGGCCCTATTATTATCGGGCAAGCATGTGAATTTGATTACTCTGGAGTTCAGGCGTGTAAAGCGCTTAAAGAAGAAGGCTACCGTGTCATCTTAGTAAACTCTAACCCCGCCACCATTATGACCGACCCTGATATGGCTGATGCAACGTACATCGAGCCAATTGAGTGGAAAACGGTTGAAGCCATCATTGCCAAAGAGCGTCCAGATGCTATTTTGCCAACAATGGGTGGCCAAACAGCGCTTAACTGTGCATTAGACCTTGATGCAAAAGGTGTATTGGCTAAATATGGCGTTGAGCTTATTGGTGCTAAGGCGGATGCAATTGATAAAGCCGAAAACCGTGACCGTTTCCGTCAAGCGATGACTAAGATTGGCTTAGATATGCCAAAATCGGATGTTGCACACAATATGGAAGAAGCGTGGGCAATTCAAGCAGAGGTTGGTTTTCCTACTGTCATTCGCCCATCATTCACTTTAGGTGGTTCTGGTGGTGGTATTGCCTACAATAAAGATGAATTTGAGCAAATCTGTAAATTTGGTCTAGACCTTTCACCAACCAAAGAGCTTTTGATTGAAGAGTCGATTGAAGGTTGGAAAGAGTATGAGATGGAAGTGGTTCGTGACAAAAACGATAACTCTATCATTGTTTGTTCAATCGAAAACTTAGATCCAATGGGTGTGCATACTGGTGATTCAATTACCGTTGCTCCCGCGCAAACGCTAACGGATAAAGAGTATCAAATCATGCGTAACGCTTCTTTAGCGGTATTGCGTGAGATTGGTGTAGAAACAGGTGGTTCAAACGTTCAGTTCTCTATTCATCCAGATACTGGCCGTATGATTATCATTGAAATGAACCCGCGTGTTTCTCGCTCATCGGCTTTGGCTTCAAAAGCGACTGGCTTCCCGATTGCAAAAATTGCAGCCAAATTGGCAGTGGGCTATACACTTGATGAGTTGTCTAACGATATTACTAATGGGGCAACACCCGCCTCGTTTGAACCAACCATTGACTATGTGGTAACGAAGGTTCCTCGTTTCACATTTGAAAAGTTCCCACAAGCACAAAACCGTCTGTCTACTCAAATGAAGTCGGTTGGTGAAGTTATGGCAATGGGGCGCAATTTCCAAGAGTCAGTTCAAAAGGCATTACGTGGTTTAGAAACGGATAAGTCTGGTTTTGATGAAATCATGCCATTGGCAACCATGGAAGAGAAAGAGATTAAAGACAAGTTACGTCAAGAACTGCGTAACCCAGGTGCTGAGCGTCTTTGGTATGTGGCTGATGCTTTCCGTGCTGGTTGGGATTTAGAGACTGTTTTTGATATTTGTAAAATTGACCCATGGTTCTTAGCACAAATTAAAGAGCTGATTGATATGGAAGATGATATCAAACAGCGTGGTTTAGATGCTCTTGATGAAACTTACCTACGTAATTTAAAGCGTAAAGGTTTCTCTGATAACCGTTTAGCTAAGTTGTTAGATACGGATGCGGCGTTTGTTCGTAAGTTCCGTCATACTCTAAATGTTCGTCCTGTTTTCAAACGTGTTGATACTTGTGCGGCAGAGTTTGAAACCTCTACTGCTTATATGTATTCAACTTACGATGAAGAGTGTGAAGCGAATCCTACCGATCGTGAAAAAATCATGATTTTAGGTGGTGGGCCAAACCGTATCGGGCAAGGTATTGAGTTTGACTACTGTTGTGTTCATGCTGCAATGGCGATGCGTGAAGATGGTTATGAAACGATTATGGTTAACTGTAACCCTGAAACGGTTTCTACTGATTACGACACTTCTGACCGTCTCTATTTTGAGCCATTGACGCTAGAAGACGTGCTTGAAATTGTTGAAGTTGAAAAACCTAAGGGTGTGATTGTTCAGTATGGTGGTCAAACGCCACTTAAATTAGCAGAAGATTTAGAAGCGGCAGGTGTTCCTATTGTAGGGACTTCTCCAGAATCAATCGATTTAGCTGAAGACCGTGAACGTTTCCAAAAAATTCTTAACGATAATGACCTTCTTCAGCCACCTAACCGTACAGCAAGTAACGCAGGTGAAGCAGCGGCCTTAGCCAAGGAGATTGGTTATCCACTGGTTGTTCGTCCATCTTATGTATTGGGTGGTCGTGGTATGGAAATCGTTTATGATGAAGCCAACTTAATGCGTTATATGCAAGCGGCTATTGATGTCTCTAATGAATCACCAGTATTACTAGATCGTTTCTTAGATGATGCGGTTGAATTAGATGTAGATGCAATCTGCGATGGTGAGCAGGTTGTGATTGGTGGCATTATGGAACATATCGAGCAAGCGGGTATTCACTCGGGTGATTCAGCTTGTTCATTGCCTCCGTATAGTATTTCAGATGAAGTGCAAGATCGTATTCGTGTGCAAGTTGAAAAGATGGCACACGCATTAGGTGTAGTTGGTCTAATGAATACACAGTTTGCCGTGAAGGGCGACGATATTTATGTGCTTGAGGTTAACCCTCGTGCATCACGTACAGTCCCTTTTGTATCTAAAGCAATTGGTCACCCTTTAGCTAAAATTGCAGCGCGTTGTATGGTGGGTCAAAAGTTAAAAGACCAAGGATTTACTAAAGAAGTGAATCCAGACCATTACTCTGTTAAAGAAGCGGTATTCCCATTTATTAAATTCTTGGGTGTTGACCCGATTCTTGGGCCAGAAATGAAGTCGACGGGTGAAGTTATGGGTGTAGGTACAAGTTTTGCCCAAGCTTACTCTAAAGCGTCTTTAGCCGCTGGAACGGTTCTACCACGTTCTGGTAAAGCCTTTTTATCAGTACGTAAAGCAGACCGCGAACGTGTAATTGGTTTAGCTCAGCAGTTAATTGCTAAAGGGTTTGACGTTGTTGCAACACGTGGTACGGCGGCTTCATTAAAAGAAGCTGGCGTTGAGTGTGAAGCTGTAAACAAAGTAACAGAAGGGCGTCCAAATATTGTTGATTCGATTGTTAACGAAGAAATTGCGTTAATAGTGAATACATCTGACGGTTCTACAAGTATTCAGGATTCATCGTCAATTCGTCGTGAAGCACTGATGCACAAAACGTGTTATACAACGACAATTGCTGGTGCTTTTGCTATGGTTGCGGCAATGGATCACTTAGATGATCAGCCTGTAACTCGTTTGCAAGACTTGCACTAAATTTTAAGCAGTTTGCCCTAACGCCAAAGTCTAATTTAAATTAGGCTTTGGCGTTTTACGTTTATGTAAATATCAAAATGACAAAAAAGGATAAGGTGTTATGCAAAAACATCCTATGACAAAAGAAGGTGCTGATGCACTTCAAGCAGAATTAAATAAGCTTAAAAAAGAAGATAGACCACGTATCACTCAGGCTATTGCTGATGCGCGTGAGCATGGCGATTTAAAGGAAAATGCAGAATATCATGCCGCCCGTGAACAGCAAGGTTTAGCTGAAGCTCGAATTAGTCAAATTGAGGCTCAACTTTCTAATGCCCAAATTATTGATGTAACCAAGTTGAACCCTGGTGGAAAAATTGTTTTTGGCGCAACCGTTACAGTGTTAAATATTGATACAGACGAAGAGTTAACTTACAAAATTGTGGGTAACGAAGAGTCTGATGTTAAAGCGAATAAAATTTCTGTGAATTCGCCCATTGCCCGTGCCTTAATTGGTAAAGAAGAGGGGGATGAGGTGATTGTTCAAGCACCAAGTGGCAATATTGATTATGAAATTATTGAAATTCAATATATCTAGTATTTAAGTATTTCTGTTACAAATAACCAGGCCTGGTCAAATGACTTTGCCTGGTTTTTTTTATCATTTTTGCTTTTACTTTATAGTAGAGTGATGTCAGAGTGGAGAAGTGAATTGTGTTAACTTTGCCTTTTTATAAAAGAGAGTCGTTTTATTTTGCGTTAAGTCAGTTTGTATTTACGTTTTTAGCAACACTCTTCATTGTTGTAGGTTATCTAGTTACCCCTGTTCTATTTGCTAACTTGGACTCTAAGGGGGCTGGAGATATTGCTGGTGTATTATTTGTTATATCGGGCTATATATCCTTATTCTTTCTCACTTTACTTTTAGGCTGGCAGTTTGTTTTAAAATTGGGTTTGAGATTTTATTGGCAAAATATTTTTTTACTATCTATATTGGCTATCTTATTGTGGGTAATCTCTCCTTGGATGAGTGCAATTAAACAAAATTACCCTATGGGGTTAAGTAAGGATTCTATTGATTGGCCTGAGTTTGCTGCTTTACATGGTGTTTACCAGGTGGCTTATCTACTTGTAATTATTGTGTTAATTGTTGCGATTTTAAAATCAGCCAAGAGTCTGAAAGTCTTGGGAGAACAGAGATAAAAAATGTTTATAAGCATTTCATTATTTTCTAATTCAAATAAGGTTGCAATTTAGTATGAAAACCGTCAAAATTGAAGAGTTAAAGCGACAAATAAAAACTTCGGAGTTTAATTAATGAAACAGTTAACACTAAAAGCATTATTCATTTCTGCAATTGCGGCAATGTCAATGAACACACAAGCTGCAGATGACGTTTATGGTCAGTGTATTTCTGATGCTGAAAATATAATTTCAATTGCGAAAAAAGAAGGTTCTACAGCAGCTAGAGCTTTTGAACAAAAAACAGATGTAGCGACTTGTATGGCTGAACTAGCAAAAATCGAAGCTAAATACGGTGACAAAACGATTGGTGTAAACCCATCTTCAGTTATGACTCCAGAAGATCGTGCAAAATGGGCTAAATTATTTGATGCTGTTGATGCAAAACAGTTCAAAGGTGTTCCATTCTTACAAGCTTCTTACTACCGTTAATTTGGTTGTAAACCTTGTATAAAAAACCGGCTCTTGGCCGGTTTTTTTGTTTTAATGCCTTCTGTTTTCAAGTCTCACTTTTATCTTGTTCTGTTAGAGTAAGATTAATAACCAGTTCTAACTTCACATAACTATTTATTCTAAGAGTCTCTATGTCACAAAATCTATTTAAATCTGTTTTTAACTGTCTGATGGAGAAAGATTTAAACCGTAAAGTTACTATGCTTTCTCAATTACAAGAAGATTGGTCTAATGATGTATTTGAACTGTCTCCCACTCAAACCATAGAACGAGTGCCCGATGCTGGAAGACCAGATAAGCCTGAACTGGTGCCTCCAAAAGAACTACCAAGACGCCGTTTAGGATCTAATGAGGGACATGCCTCACTGATGCATTCTATTGCACATATTGAGTTTAATGCGGTTAATCTCGCCTTGGATGCAATTTATCGCTTTCAAAATATGCCGTATGAATATTATCGTGATTGGTTAGGTGTGGCTGGTGAAGAGTCTTATCATTTTCAGATGGTGAGAGAGCATTTGAATAGTTTGGGTTATGAATATGGCGATATGCCTGCCCATGATGGTTTATGGATGACTACTTACGAAACGGATCATGATCCACTTATTAGAATGGCATTGGTGCCAAGAACGCTAGAAGCTCGTGGTTTAGATGTAACACCACCTATGATTAGTAAATTACGTTCTATTGGCGATAAACGTGGTGTTGAAATCCTAAAGATTTTACTACGTGATGAAATTGGTCATGTAGAAGTGGGTACTCGTTGGTTCCGTTACTTGTGTAAAGAGCGTAATTTAAATCCATTTAATGAGTTTCAGCATATTATTGAAAATTATTTTCATGGCGATTTACGTGGACCTTTTAATTTTGAAGCACGTCAACAAGCGGGCTTTTCTGATGAAGAAATCAGTTGGCTCAAATCGATTTCTTAATGCATTTTACTAATGCATTTTAGCTTTATTCAGTGAGCAATCATTTTATGCAAGATTCATTATTACGTCTTTCAAAAAAACAACGTTTACGAATTCAAACCCGTCATAAAGTTTCAGTAGAACGGTATGGATATCAACCTCAAGCGTTGTATTGGAGCAGTCGTGAAATACAAGAAATTCGTTTTCAAAAACTCATAGAAATCTTACCTTCTCCCAAAACACTCAAACACCAGGCCTGGTCATTATTAGATGTGGGTTGCGGTTTTGCAGATTTAGTGGGCTATTTAGAACGTAATAATTACTTTCCAGACTATACAGGAATCGATGTTTCGCCTGATATGGTGCGTGGTGCGCAATCAATGCATCCTCAGAAGACTATTTTAGAGGGTGAATTATCTGAATTAGGCTTTACGGATAATCAATTTGATTATGTTTTTCTATCGGGTGCTTTAAATGAGGTTGTTGAAACAGAAATTGAAGGCACTGCTGAATTTCAAGGAAACTACGCTAAATCGGTCATTATGGCGATGTATAAAATTTGTAAGAAAGGGGTCGCCTTTAATTTATTAAATAGCCAAAATGCGTGGGTAAAAAGTCGTTTTGACTTACAGAGTTTTTTACCGAATGAGATAGAGCATTTTTGTGCGAGTTTTGTCGATGAGGTCGTTTTGATTGAAGGCTATCTAGAAAATGATTTTACAATCTATTTAAGAAAACTGACTGAAGAATAAGTGTAAAAGGCGATAGTGTTATGGGCGAAATTCGGTTTGGTATTGATTTAGGCGGTACAAAAATTGAAATAATCGGTTTATTTGTTTCTAAAAGCTCGATGCCAAAAGTTTCTAAAATTATTTATCAAAAACGTATCGCTACACCTCAAGGTGACTATTTAGCCACGGTTAGAGCGGTGAGTGACTTAGTGCTTAATGCAGAACAAGCGCTTGCTAAAGAATACAAAAAATTTTTACCAGGCCTGGTAGGAGTAGGCATCCCAGGAGCGATTTCCTCTAAAACAGGTCGAATCAAAAACGCAAATTCGGTTTGCTTGATTGATAAAGACTTGCAGGGTGATTTACAAAGGGCTTTAACCAGACCTGTTAAGTTAGCGAATGATGCTAATTGTTTTGCGTTATCAGAAGCTTCTGATGGGGCTGCCCAGGGTGTAGATTCGGTTTTTGGCGTTATTATTGGTACAGGCTGCGGTGGTGGTGTTGTCATTAACGGAAACGTTCTGAATGGTATTAATGCCATTGGCGGAGAGTGGGGGCATAATCCTTTACCGTGGATGGCATCGGATGATACGGCAATGGATTGTTATTGCGGTTTACAAGGCTGTAATGAGACCTTTTTGTCGGGCAGTGGTTTGCAAGCACATTTTGCTTTACGTACAAATAAACAAATAACGGCTCAGGAAATTGTGGCATTGGCTCAACAGGGGGATTTACACGCTGAACAAATGCTGGCTGATTACACCGTTTGGTTGGCAAAAGGTTTGGCGAGTGTCATCAATGTATTAGACCCAGATGTGATTGTTTTGGGTGGTGGTATGTCTAATGTACAAAGATTATATGTTGATGTACCCCAAATTTGGCATAAATGGGTATTTAGTGATGAGGTGAATACCAAGCTGGCTCCACCAATGCATGGCGACGCTAGCGGTGTTAGAGGAGCTGCCTGGTTATAAAGTTTCACAAAATCAAACTGAAATGTTTATTTAAATTCCAAATTGAGTTCTAAGAAGATAGCCTGTTATAAAAGCCAGACTGGCAGCCGCACCGCCCGTTACTAAGGTCTGTACTCCAGAAAGAAATATAGGTTTTGCAAATACCATACTTTTGAGCATGCCAATCATAAAAAACATCATGCCAGCGAATATAGCACTCAAGATAAATTGCTGATTGATGGTGATTGCCGATATAAAAAATGGAATTAATGGAATTGCACCCACTAATAGAAAGGCACCAAAGGTGGTTAATGCGGCTTTGATAGGGTTTTGAGTCTGGATTTGTAGGCCGTGTTCTTCAAGCAGCATGGTGTCAATCCAAAGGTTTTTATTTTGAGTAATCGTGTTAACAATTTTTTCTAACACATCGCCTTCAAATCCTTTACGTTGAAAAATTTGTCTAATTTCTTCACGTTCACCTTTAGGTATTTTTTGAATATGTTCCGCTTCCGTTTTACGGACACTTTCAATAAATTCTTGTTGCGCTTTATTCGCTTCATAATTACTGACGGCCATGCTAAAACCGTCGGCAAACAGATTGGCAAAACCTAAAATTAAGGCAACCGAAGCAGAAAAACCAGCTCCAATCGCACCTGCAATAATTGCAAAGGTGGTCACACAACCATCAATCGCTCCGAGAACGGCGTCTGAAATATTTTGGGTTTTTTGTGGTGCATCCAATCGTTGCGCAATCACCTCTGGTAAGTGTTCTAATTCAAGGTCTTCTAGAGGGCTCTTTTTCATGTTATATCCAGATAGTTGGTTAGCGATTTTTAACGATTAAGATTAAGTCTTTGGCGGTTTGTTTTGGGTCAAATATTTATCAAGCTGATTAGCAAAAGCCTGCCGATCGGCTTGATTTAAAGCATTTGGGCCACCAATATCGACTCCTGTACTGCGTAAAGATTCCATAAAATCTCGCATATTCAGTCGAGCTCGAATATTGGCCACTGTATATAATTCTCCTCTAGGGCTTAATACAATAGCGCCTTTTTCAATCGCTTCGGCAGCCAGAGGGATGTCGCTACTAATGACTAAATCGCCTGCATTCAGTTGTTCAACAATCTTGTTATCCGCCACATCAAAGCCAGATTGTACTTGCTGAAATTTTATCCAGGGAGAGGGGGGTATTCGCATAGTGTGATTGGCAACTAAGGTCGTTAAGGTTTGTGTTCGAGTTGCGGCTCTGAATATGGTCTCTTTTATTACGGCTGGACAAGCATCGGCATCAACCCATATTTTCATAAATTTCTTCTATTGGAGACCTTTGCACGAGTCAGGTACGTAAGAAAAACGAGATAGAATTTTTTAGCCTGAAGATAGAGGATTATAGCCGTTTTTATATGTTCATCGACTCGTGCAAAGGTCTCTATTGGTTAAATAATATCAAGATTCTAGCATAGCGTACCTTGCTATAGAGTACAGGTTAATCAAAATTAAGACTTACTAGGCCTGGTAAAGTCTGTTTTAAAGTAATAAGGTTTGGGAATAATACAAGGTATTGTAGCGGCTTTGTATGGCTTTATCGGGGCTCATAAGGTAAGCTACCCGCTCAATTCAATTCTGGCAAATATCGTAAGAATCTTTACTTTTCTTTGCCAATCAGCAAAGAGTAATTTTATGGATTTTTCCTCTCTAGGTTTGTCAGAACCTATCTTACAAGCGGTAACAGAACTTGGTTACAGTAAAGCTTCACCCATTCAAGAAAAAGCGATCCCCCCTGTTTTAGAGGGTAAAGACGTTATGGCTGCTGCTCAAACAGGGACAGGTAAAACCGCTGGTTTTACTTTACCGATGTTAGAGCGTTTATTAACTGGCGAACGTCCGCAGAGCAATCAAGTGCGTGCCTTAGTTCTTACGCCAACACGAGAGCTTGCCGCACAGGTTCAAGAAAGCGTTTATCAATACAGTAAACATACCGCTTTGCGTTCTGACGTGGTGTTTGGTGGCGTTAAAATTAACCCGCAAATGCAACGTTTAAGACGCGGTGTAGATGTGCTGGTTGCTACCCCAGGGCGTTTATTGGACTTACATAGCCAAAATGCGATTAAATTTAATCAGCTAGAGTTTTTGGTATTAGACGAAGCCGATAGAATGTTGGATATGGGCTTTATTCATGACTTAAAACGCATTATGAAGTTACTGCCCAAAAACCGCCAAACTTTATTGTTTTCGGCTACGTTTTCACCTGAAATTCGTGAGTTGGCTAAAGGTTTTGTGCGTAATGCAGTGGAAGTTTCGGTTACCCCTCCAAACAGTACCGTCAAGAAAATTGAACAATGGATTTATGCGGTAGATAAAGGTCATAAAACCAAACTCTTGATTGATTTGATTGTGGATAATAATTGGGAGCAGGTGTTAGTTTTTAGTAAAACCAAACACGGTGCGAACCGTATTACTAAACAATTAAATGCTATTGGTATTACGGCTTCGCCAATACATGGTAATAAAAGCCAGTCTGCTCGCACCAAAGCTTTGGCCGACTTTAAGTCAGGTGCGATTCGTGTGTTAGTGGCGACCGATATTGCCGCTCGAGGTTTAGATATTGATCAACTGCCCCATGTGGTGAATTATGATCTGCCTAATGTGCCTGAAGATTATGTGCATCGTATAGGCAGAACAGGGCGAGCTGGGGCGAGTGGTGAAGCCATCTCTTTAGTCTGTTCTGAAGAAGATAAGTTACTGTTTGATATTGAACGATTAATTGGTGAGCTGTTAGAACGCAGAACCATTGAAGGTTATGTACCGACTCATCCTCTTAAACAAT
Organism: Thiomicrorhabdus sp. Kp2; assembly: GCF_000478585.1. NCBI lineage: Bacteria > Pseudomonadati > Pseudomonadota > Gammaproteobacteria > Thiotrichales > Piscirickettsiaceae > Thiomicrorhabdus > Thiomicrorhabdus sp. Kp2. The sequence goes on along the minus strand of NZ_ARWI01000001.1, from coordinate 469,862 downwards.
CAAGATTAAACCCAAAACCAAAGAAACCAAAAAAGCCTAAAAAACCCAAAGTAAACCATCAAGATGGTCAGCGTTCAGGTGATAGCCGCAGTGGTCATAATCCTCAAGGTAATCGAGGTAATAAACCTGGCAGTCGTCATAGTGGGCAGACAAATACAAATAAATCATAATAAGATTTAAGTAACGTTTTACCGCTCATTTGTATGACAAACTTGCCTGTTACCAGGCCTGTATATTTTCTTACCAGGTGTGCTGAGTTTGTAAAGGTGTTTTCTTTCAAATGAGTTTTAGTGAAAAATTATGCGAGTAATTAAGAGAATTTGGATTATTTATTTATGCAAAATATTGAAACCTTAGATGAGTTGAATGCGTTAAAACAATCAGAAGACGCCCTACTGATTTTATTTGGCGGCAAGGAGTGTAATGTTTGTCATGCCATTAAGCCAAAGTTGATTGAGTTAATGGCTGAGAACTATCCAAAAGTGAGATTGGTGTATGTAGATTGTCATGTGGTAACCGATATCTGTTCACAAAACGGCGTGTTTACCTTACCGACTTTACAAGTCTTTTTTACTGGACAACGTTTTATTGAAGAGGTTAGAAGCTTTAGTCTGCAAAAAGTGATGCAAGACATACAAAGACCATACTCAATGGTCTTCTCGGATTAGGCTTCCTAAAGTAGGCCATTTCTGCGTTAAAGAAACGTTCATTTACTTATAGTAAACTTCACGTTTCTTTGCCTTGAACTAACCAATTTTTGAAAGCCTAATCAACTCATGAATTTGAAGCGCTAAAGCAAGCCATTTCTGCGTTAAAGAAACGTTCATTTACTTATAGTAAACTTCACGTTTCTTTGCCTTGAACTGACCAACTTTTGAAAGCCTAATCAACTCATGAATTTGAAGCGCTAAAGCAAGCCATTTCTGCGTTAAAGAAACGTTCATTTATTTTTAGTAAATTTCGCGTTCCTTTGACTTGAGCTGACTTACTTTTGAAAACCTACTCACTATATGATTCGATGTATAAAGCGTTTTTAATTAACGCTGGCCACATTGAAAAAAGTTTACAACTTCGCGCCTTCGTGTCTTCGTGGTTCAATTATTGAAGTTAACGTTTTCCATCTCCACCAGCTTTAATCAACAGAACATCTAACCAACGATTTGGCAAAATGCGTTTTAAATAGGCAAATACGATTGTTGGAACGGTTACTCTATAGCGAATTCTAGCCCGTTTATGCTGTAATGCATGTACAACACATTTGCTTACCGCCTCAGGCCCTAATGTAAATGGGGCGCTTGGGCCAACGGTTTCTAAACGTGCAATCATTGCGTTGTATTTATCTTGATGGGCACTCTCTTCAATCTTAATCCATCGTTTAAATTGTTCAAACGCATTTTTTCTAAAATCAGAGAGTATTGGGCCTGGTTCAATTAAGCTGACTTGAATATTATCTTGTTTGACCTCAATTCTTAAAGTATCTGCAAACCCTTCAATCGCAAATTTGCTGGCATTGTACGCACCACGATATTGCATGGCGGCAAATCCTAAAATAGAGCTGTTATAGATGATTTTGCCATGGCCTTGTTTACGCATGATTTTAACCATTTTATTGGTGAGTTCTTGAGTACCAAAGACATTGGTTCTAAATTGATACTCCATCGCTTCACGGCTTAAATCTTCTACAGCACCAGGTAAACCAAAAGCACCATTGTTGAATAGGGCATCAATCTTGCCATCGGTTTCGGCTAGTATCTCGGTAAGGGCAAAATCAATACACACACTGCAAGCCAAATCTAATTGAAAGCAGGTCAATCTTTCTTCTTTTAAGCGGTTAACGTCTTCTTGTTTACGGCAAGTGGCAATGACGTTGTAGCCTAAATCTTTTAAAAGGTGAGCGGTATGGTAACCAATGCCCGTTGAGCAACCTGTGATTAAAATCGTGCTTGGTGGTAAGAGTTGAGTAACTGGTGTGTGTTGTGACATGTAAATTCCGTCTGCAAATTACGTTGAATGTTTACATGATTATAGGAGATTTATTTGCTTGGAAGTAACCGATTATAGAGCGTTATGTTTATTGTGGAGAGAGATGGGCGCAAATTAAGTTACGCCCAATATTGATGCTGAACCAGAAAAGGATTAACCTTCTTGTTTCGCCTGCGCTTCAGCTAAATCAGCGTGGACTTTGTCCATGTCTAGTTCAAGTAGTTGACCAATCCCTTCTTCTAAAGCACTTCCAGGAATCGCACCAGGGTTTGAGAAAACAACGATTTTCTCACGCATAAAGACCAAAGTCGGGATTGAACGTACTTGGAACATGCCTGCTAATTGTTCTTCTTCTTCAACGTTAACTTTGCAGAAAGCGATATCAGGGTATTTGTTTGAAATCTCTTCAAAGACTGGTCCAAACTGTTTACAAGGACCACACCATTCTGCCCAGAAATCGAAAATAACGATATCATTATTGGCAATGGTTTCTTCAAATTGTTCTGTTTTTAAATCAATTACAGCCATGTTTATTCCTTTTATAATCGTTTTGAATGAAAAATAGTTTCTGTATAAGTTTACACAGAAGGGTTTCCACCTTCCGTTAATAAAGCGGGGTTTAAGTATTGTTTTAAAGTTTTTTCGTCTAAATCAGTCATTTCTAATGCCACGTCTAAAACTGGACGACCTGAAGCGTAAGCTTCTTTCGCAATAGCCGCTCCTTTTTCATAGCCTACCACGGTATTTAATGCAGTCACTAAAATTGGGTTGACGTCTAACGCTTTTTGGATATTTGCGGTATTGACGGTAAAACCTTTAATGGCCATATCGGCTAACTGAATCGAGCTAGAAGCGGCAATTTCAATGCTTTGCAATAGGTTATGGGCAATCATGGGTAGCATAACATTTAACTGGAAATTACCCGATTGAGCACCAACGGTAATGGCAGTGTGGTTCCCCATAATTTGTGCGGCTACCATGGCGATAGCTTCTGGAATGACAGGGTTTACCTTGCCAGGCATGATTGAGCTACCAGGCTGTAAAGCAGGTAGTTGAATTTCTCCCAGGCCTGCTAAAGGCCCCGAATTCATCCAGCGTAAATCATTGGCAATTTTCATAAGACTTGCCGCCAATACATTTAATTGACCACTCAACTCTAGCGCAGTGTCTTGTGAGCTTAAACCGATAAACAGGTTTTCCATTGGCTCAAAATGAATGGCGGTAATTGTTGCTAAATTGGCGGAAACTAATCGCCCAAATTCAGGATCAGCATTAACACCAGTGCCTACAGCAGTACCTCCTTGAGGTAGCATTTGAATGCGTTTTTGGGTGTCACGCAAACGAGCAATATTATCTTTAATCTGCGCTTTCCAAGCACCCAGCTCTTGACTCAGTTTAACTGGCATGGCATCCATGAGGTGTGTGCGACCCGTTTTGACCACATCTTTTAATTCAATCTCTCGATCTTCAATGGTTTCAACTAAGTGAAGCAGGGCTGGCATTAAGGTCTCTTCTAATGCTATCGCCGCAGCGACATGAATGGTTGTTGGGATAACGTCATTAGAGCTTTGACTCATATTAATGTCATCGTTAGGGTGAACATCTACCCCAGTAAGTTGTTTAGCAACGGTTGAGAGCACCTCATTGGCATTCATATTGGTACTGGTGCCTGAACCTGTTTGAAATATATCAATTGGAAAGTGGTCGTAATAGTTTCCTTGAATAACCTCTTTAGCGGCAGTTTGAATTGCGTCTGCTTTTTCTTCACTGAGTAAACCAAGTTCTTGATTACTGTCCGAACAAGCAAACTTTACATAACATAAAGCTTGAATAAAGCTCTTAGGCATTGGAATACCACTAATGGGAAAGTTATTGATTGCACGTTGAGTTTGTGCGCCATATAGAGCATTTTTAGGGACTTCTAAACTGCCCATGCTATCTTTTTCAATACGGGTTTCAGTGGATGAGATTGGTTGTGACATAGTTAACGGTTCTTGTAGAGTATTGTATTTGTAACCCGCAGGGTATTTGCGAACAAATTTTGTGGGTTGGGAGTGATGAACGGGGTTATTCGTGGTTAAATAAACCCATTCCAATTAATGCCAATTATTTTAGCATTTTTGAAGTAAAAATACAGAGTAGCCATAAGTGATATGAAATGAGTATTCCGCAAACGATATTAGCCAATGAAATGTTTCATAAAAATCTATGGTGGACCTATGCCAAGGAGGGGGATAAAGAGGTTCTGAATCTTTCTGAAGCGTTTAAAGCTTATTTAGGCCGTCAAGTCGTGACTATTGAAGAGATGATGGGAGAGTATGAAACCCAGTTATTGAGGCTGAAAATTGAAGGTGCTTTGGCGTCGAAAAGAACGCAATCAAGTGATTTTGATATGCGATTTGTGGCAAGTTATCAAACTGTTAAAGGTAAAAGAACTTTACAACATCAATTGCGGGTATTAGAGCTTAACGGTGTGAAAATGGTTTGGGCAAGCTGTATTGATGTTTCTGAAATGGCCGCTTTAGAGCGTGAGATGGTTGATGCACAAGGACGTTTATCTCTTCAACAAGTCGTTGAGCGTGAACAACACATCGAAGAGCAAAACCGTTTTGTACATGATTCTTATATTAAACAATCGCGTTTTTTAGCGATGTTAAGCCATGAATTACGTTCACCTCTTTTAGGTATTAGTAGCCTCGTTAAGCGTTTGAGAAATGAGGTGGATGCGTCACCTGAAACACTCAATATGCTCAAAACGATTCATATGACGGCGGAGCAATCTACTTATCTTGTTAATGATATTTTGACCTATTCGCAAACAGAGTATGACGGCATAACTCTTCATCCAACAGAAGTCTCATTAACCGAACTTTTAGAGAATGTTAAGCAGCTAACTAAGTCAATTGGCTCTGATAAAAACCTAGTAATTTCTTTGGTCTATTTAGGCAAGCATGAGTATGTTTTGGCCGATGGTGTACGTTTAACTCAAATACTCATTAACCTCATTGTTAATGGCATTAAGTTTACTCAGTATGGTGGGGTAAATATTGAAGTAAATGAAAAAGAAGACGGTGTTTTTGTTTTTAAAATTACCGATTCTGGTGAAGGTATTCCAGAGAATAGATTACAAAGAATTTTTGAACCCTTTGCACAGCTTGAAGCCAGTGATGGTGAATACACGAGTAATACGACCTACCTAGGCGCAGGTTTAGGTCTATTTGTGGTTAAACAATTGGTTGAATTAATGCAGGGCTCTATACAGGTAAAGTCTTCTGTGGGGGTTGGTACTTCTTTTGAATTTTGCTTGCAACTTCCCTGCATATTAAAGAGTCATTCACCAAGCATCGCCTCAGCCAAGTTAAAAAAAGGTGAACTCATCAAGACCAGTTCGGTTTATTACTCAGAAAATTTGCTTGAAAAAGAGGATGAAGAGACGGCGTTGTCTCCTTTAGAGCAACACTACAAGGTATTGATTGCAGATGATTCTAAAATTAATCGTATGGTATTGGCGGGGTATTTAGCTGAATTAGATTGTGAGGTGTTTGAAGCTAAAGATGGACGTGAGGCATGGGCGTTATTTCAACAAGAAAGTTTTGATTATGTCTTGCTTGATATTCAAATGCCGTTTATGGATGGATTACAAGTAAGTCAGAACATACAGCAACTGTATGAAAAAGGTCAGACGCCAACTTTAAAAGGGGTTTTTGCTATTACGGCAGGTGGCGACTCTTCGGGATTTGTGGGTGAAAATGAGAATCACGAGGGATTAGGGTTTGATAAGTGGTTGGTGAAACCCGTTGGAAAAAACCAAATTATTAGTTTACTTGATAAAAACTATCGTCAATCAACCCAAGAAAAAACACCCTTTTCCGAGAAAGAAACCGCTTGGAAAAACGTCAGTGAACAGGATGATTCTCTTCAACGTTCACAGCAAGTGAATGACGAACTCACTTTACATACACTGCACGATATTCCTGAGCAATTTCACCACTTGTTTGACTCTTTTATGAAAGAGACAATTTCTGGTTTTGAAAAGCTTTGTCGGTATAATTTACAAAATGAAGCAGAAGAGATTAAAAAACTGGCTCATTATTTAAAAGGCAACTGCATGCTTTTTCAATTAACAGGCCTGGTAACTCTGTTTAAAGAGCTGGAGACAATCCAAGAAAAAGCCTTGTGCCAAGAATTAAATAAACAGCAGAGGTTGAAAAAAACTGAAAAAACCCTACAAAAAATTGTATTAATTGTTAAAAGTCTTGAGAAGTCGGACTCGATTAGTCATAATAATGGTTAGTGAAAAATAGATTTCCTTATAATGTAAGCAAAATTAACAGGTTAGGTAGAGACGACTATGTCTGAAAAAATTAGTGTTTTATTGGCTGAAGACCATGCATTGGTAAGAGCTGGCTTCAAATCTATTATTGAAGGCGAAGCGGATTTTGAAGTGGTTGCTGAAGCTGAGGACGGATTAGAGTGTTTAGAGCTGATTAGAGCGAAAACGCCTAATGTTGTTTTGCTTGATTTGTCAATGCCAAAGTTAAGTGGTGTTAATGCCATTACACACATTCAAAAACGTTACTCTGACACAAAAATCATTGTGTTAACGGCAGCAGAAACAACAAATGTATGGCGTGAAGTCTTAGAGATGGGTATTCAAGGTTTAGCGATGAAATCCATTTCTCCAAAAGAGTTAGTTGCTGGGATTCGTCAAGTAATGAATGGTGAAACGTTTATTCACTCTGAAATCCAACCAATTTTAGAAGCAGAAGGTGGACTATCTAATAAACGTCTATCGGTTCGTGAAAAACAAGTTGTGAAATTAGTAGCTGAAGGTTTCAAAACAAAAGATATTGCAGAAAAATTAGAAATTAGTGATAGAACGGTTTCGAAACATCGAGAAAACCTAATGACTAAGATGGGCATGACTTCAACAGCAGAGTTAACAAACTACGCTAACGAATCAGGCTTGACTAAAGTGGGTTTAGAAGAAATCGAATAAACTTAATTGATATTTGATTATAAGAAAAAGGGCGTATTAAACGCCCTTTTTTATTTTTTACCAAAAGTTTGGAAAGATTGGTGGGTCAATTATACGGCTGTTTCTTTAGGCTTTATTCTCATCTGTTGTCACGGGTTCTATCCCAAGGTAGAGATTTTTAAAGCTCAGTAGACCATCTTGCACCAACTGGTAGGTTGTGTCGATATTGCCAGCAATCTCACCTTCAAGGACATTTAAATCACCTAAGATACTTCGAGCTTCTTCAAAGCCTTGAGTAAGGCCGCCACCCACTACATCCATAAAACGCTCCATTAAAGCTTCGCCCTCTAATTCTGGGTGTGCTGTTTTGAAACCGCTTAAAAAGGCCGTCGCACCATCAACAATTCTTTTGGCGGTATTTTCGGGTGTCCAATACTCCATCCCACCTTGTTTTTTTAGGGCTTCTTCACTTATTGGGTTAATTGACTCCTCGCCATCTGCTAGTGCGGGCATGTCAGCCATTAAAACTTCATTAAGTTTTTCAATGGCCGCTTGAAAGGTGATTTTAAGAGAGCTTTCTTGAGCAGATGTACCATCGCCAAATAAGTGAGCCACTAGACTAGCCTGTCTTTCGTTACGAATGGTCATTTGTGTTGCACTAAGGTTTGGTTTTTCTTCTGATTGTGCAACTCGGCTATGCTCATTGGCTTTTTCTAATGCTCTTTCAGCATTGTTCGGCATATTTGAGTTTTGTTGGTACGCTTGTATTAAGCCTAAGTTTTTGGTGTCGATAGCCATGATGTAATCCCTTTTTTCTGGTCGAAAACGAGTAAATGGATCCCTTTGTGTGATGCTCTAGTAACCGAAAGGTAAACACTTTGAATTTTATATTTTATTGTAAAGCTTCTAGAGTCATCTATCCATTGATAAACGCTGCATAATACTTAACGGCTAGATTGGATAAAACTTAACTATCTAGTTGAATAAAATAAAAAATAAGTGATATTTGTGGTTCGTATCCTGTCTATAAATAGAGCAGAACTGAGTGAATCCTGGTATCATTTGCGCTAATTTTTAAAAGCACAGAGATGGATAAAACTTGCATGGAATTAAATCCTGTTTATAACCGAATTCAAGACTACCAAGAACGCAGTGACGTTCTTAGGGGGTATCTTTGACTATGATGTTAAGGCGGAACGTTTAGAAGAAGTTTCTAAAGAACTAGAAGACCCAGATATCTGGAATAAACCTCAAGACGCTCAGGCGTTGGGTAAAGAAAAATCGCAATTAGAAAACATTGTATCGACTATTGATGATTTAACATCAGGTACGGAGTCAGCCAAAGAATTGCTAGAGATGGCTGAAATGGATTCTGACCAAGAGATGGTTGATGAAGTTATTTTGGAATTGGATCGTTTAGGTGAACGTTTAGATAAGCTGGAATTTCAAAGAATGTTCTCAGGTGAACTGGATGCTAATAATGCTTATTTAGAAATTCAGTCTGGTTCAGGCGGTACAGAAGCTCAAGACTGGGCGAATATGATTCTTAGAATGTATTTACGTTGGTCTGATCGTCATGCTTTTAAAGCTGAAATTACAGAAATTTCTGCGGGTGATGTAGCGGGTATTAAAGGGGCAACGGTTCATATTCAAGGCGACTATGCTTATGGTTGGTTACGAACTGAATTGGGGGTGCATCGTTTAGTGCGCAAGTCTCCTTTTGATTCAAACTCTAAACGTCATACCTCTTTTGCATCGGTGTTTATTTCACCTGAAATTGACGATAGTTTTGAAGTTGATATTAACCCAGCCGACTTGCGTATTGATGTTTATCGCGCAAGTGGAGCGGGTGGGCAGCACGTTAACAAGACTGAATCGGCAGTACGAATTACCCATTTACCAACCAACACCGTTACCCAATGTCAAAATGGTCGTTCTCAACATCAAAACAAAGCGGAAGCCATGAAGCAGTTGCGGGCCAAGTTGTATGAGCTAGAAATGTTGAGTCGTAGTGCAGATAAACAAGAGTTAGAAGAGTCTAAATCTGATATTGGCTGGGGCAGTCAAATCCGTTCTTATGTATTAGATTCGGGTCGAATTAAAGATTTAAGAACGGGCGTAGAGTCAGGAAATACGCAAGGCGTCTTAGATGGCGACTTGGATCAGTTTATTGTGGCAAGCTTAAAGTCGGGTGTATAAATTCATCCATTTTTGCTTCAACGCACATTCACGCAATTAAAAGCGATTTTGCTAGAGTTTAGTCTGTTAAACGCTTAAAATACCCGCATATTTCAAATTGTATTGCGTTTTAAAGTTACCAGGCCTGGTTAATTTAATATTACCAGGCCTGGTTGTTTTAAAGCTTAAAGTTTTAAGAGAGAAAGTTCATGTCGGAAACACAAAATAACGCGCCAGAAGTTGATGAAAACAAAATCATTGCTGAGCGTCGCGCCAAACTTAATGCGCTAAGAGAAGAAGGGCATTCTTATCCAAATACGTTTCGTCGTGATAATGACGCGGCCGAATTACATGCTAAATATGATGAGATGAGCAAAGAACAGTTGGCCGAAGCAGAGCCTGTTCGTGTAAAGATTGCTGGACGTATGATGCTACGTCGTATTATGGGTAAAGCGAGCTTTGCGACGTTACAAGATCCAACAGGGCGTATTCAGGTTTATGTTACTCGTGATGAACTGCCAGAAGGTTTTTACAATACCCAGTTTAAAAAATGGGATTTAGGGGATATCGTTGGTGCTCAAGGATACCTGTTTAAAACCAATACAGGTGAGCTTTCTATTCATGTTGAACACATTGAATTAGTCACAAAGTCTATTCGCCCATTACCTGACAAATTTCACGGTTTACAAGACCAAGAGATGCGTTACCGTCAGCGTTATGTTGATCTGATTGTAAATCAAGAAAGTCGTGAGACTTTTATGTTGCGTTCTAAAATTGTTCAGCATGTGCGTAACTTCTTAATCCGTAAAGAATTTATGGAAGTAGAAACGCCAATGATGCATGTGATTCCAGGTGGTGCGACCGCTAAACCTTTTAACACGCACCATAATGCGTTGGATATGCCTTTGTATTTGCGTATTGCGCCAGAGCTTTATTTAAAACGTTTGGTTGTAGGTGGTTTTGAACGCGTATTTGAAATTAACCGTTCTTTCCGTAATGAAGGCTTATCTACTCGTCACAACCCTGAGTTCACAATGGTTGAGTTCTATGCGGCTTATACGGACTATCATCAGTTAATGGATTACACTGAAGAGCTTTTAAAAGAGCTTGCTGAGTTAGCTGTGGGGTCAACAAAAGTGCCTTATCAAGGACAAGAGTTTGACTTTGGTAAACCATTTGCACGTTTAAGCATGAAAGATGCAATTCTTCAATACAATGACGGTGTCACAGCCGATCAGCTTGATACCATTGAAGCCGCTACTGCTTTAGCTCAATCGCTTAAGATACATGTTAAAGAAGGTTACGGTTTAGGTAAGATTGTTACTGAAATCTTTGAGGAAACGGTTGAAGAAAAACTAATGGATCCAACCTTTATTACTGAGTATCCTGCTGAAGTTTCACCGTTAGCGCGTCGTAATGACCAAAACCCATTTATCACAGACCGTTTTGAACTGTTTATTGGTGGACGCGAGTTGGCTAATGGTTTTAACGAGTTGAATGATGCAGAAGATCAGGCCGAACGTTTTAAAGCGCAAGTGGAAGCGAAAGATGCAGGTGATGATGAAGCGATGCATTATGATGAAGATTATATTACGGCTTTAGAGCACGGTATGCCACCAACGGCAGGAGAGGGGATTGGTATTGACCGTTTAGTGATGCTCTTTACCGATTCAGCATCTATCCGTGATGTACTGTTGTTCCCGCATATGCGTCAGAATTAATAGACTGAATTTAGATTCAGTTTTAATCGTATAAAAAGAAACCCCACCTACCAGGCCTGGTAGACGGGGTTTTTATTGTGAAGGTGAAATACAAAAAGTGCTATTTATCGCTTAATCTTCATCGGTAATGGTATAGGGTAAAGGTTCTACTGCGACCTCTTTACCTGATTCTGTTAGTAGGTTACCTTGAGCTGATTCAAGTGATTTTAAGGTAGCAATCGCCAAGCAGAGTGTTCCATTAAGTATATCTGGATTAGCACTGACAACGGTTAGTTTATAGGATTTGTCTGCCTCATCTTTTAGCGTTAATGTTTCTCCTGCTTGCAAAGATAAATCTTCATTAAGGTGGATACGCAACATACGTTTAGTGACTTTACCTCGGTAGTGCACTCGTGCAATGATCTCTTGTCCAGGGAAACAGCCTTTTTTAAAGTTAATCGCATCAAATTTATCAAGGTTAAAAAACTGAGCAATAAATTGGGCGCTGGTTGCAGCTGTGACTTCTGGAACGCCTGCGGCAATATTCAGAAGTTTCCAGTCATAGTTATTGGTAACATCGCTGTTGTCACGAATCTTTTTCCATGCTTGGATCATTTGTTCAGCAGGACCAAATAGCGCATATTTATGATAAGGGCCAGGTACTTTAATAACTAAAACATCTTCAATGCCTTCCAGTTCGGCCATGCCTGATTCAAACACCTCTTTTACTTTGGTGCTCAAACGTCTTTGGATGTCTAAATCACCAAATTCACCAGCAAAACCAATTTGAATCAGTTCATTAGAGACTTCGGTAAGTTGCACATCAGAACGTAAAACAAACATGGTTAAACGTTTTAAAATGGTTTCTCTTAATGAGGCATCAAAATTGAGGTAATAATCACCTTTATATTTAAAAACCAAAAAGTTAGCCAGGACTTGACCTTGTGGATCACAGTAAGCTGAAAATTGGGCTTTGTTATCAGCGACTTGATTAATGTCGCTCGTGAGTTGCGCTTGCAAAAAAGTCTGCGCTTCACTACCTGTAACTTTAATTAATGCTTGATCAGTCAGGCTGGTAACAACAGGGCCATTTTTAATTAAAAAACGTTCAAGTTCAGGATGTCCAAAACTGCAAATTTTGCCAGTTTCATCAAATTGGGCATTTTGTGATGCTAGGAAGTCGGACCAAATAGGGCTTAATGTTGCTTGGGCTGTCATTTTTTTATCCTTAAATTTGTATTGCAGCAGATGATACCTTACTCAATTGAAATAACAAAATATCTTGGCTTGTTTCTTGCGTGTTAAATGTTAGTTAAATGTTAGTTAAATGCGAGTTTAATTAGGGTTAATGAATTGAATTGGCACTTTATTACTTGAATGCAAAGAGCAAAGTAAATTGACTTAAATATAATATAATTTAACGGATTTAATGAATGATATTGTATTGAATTATATCGATTGGCTAAGTTTACTCTGAAGCCTAAATATTAGAGAATATTCATAGTATAGTGTTACATTACTCATCAATAAAAATAAACAGTAAAAATCATTCCTTATAGGACTATCCTAAAGTGATTTTGCAAAACGGAGACAGTTCGTGTCGGATGCTAAACAAGAATTTTTAACTTTTATTATCGGTAGAGAAGAGTTTGCCGTCGAAATTCTTCGTGTTCAAGAGATTCGAGGTTGGGAAACGCCAAATCCGCTGCCTAATGTACCGAGTTATGTCAAAGGTGTCGTTGATTTACGTGGAACGGTAGTGCCGATTATCGACTTGCGCGAAAAATTTAATTTAAAAGCGGCTTATGATGGTACGACGGTCGTTATTGTTGTGCATATTTTGACCTCTTCTGGAGAGCGAATTGTTGGCTTGGTGGTTGATGCTGTTTCTGATGTTCATCAGTTTGATATGAATGCTTTACAAGCCGCTCCTGATATTTCAGATTCCATTGATAATCAATATATTTTGGGGTTAACAACGATTAAAGACGGTCAAGGCCAAAGCAGTGCTTCTCAAATGGGAGCGAGTGCCGTTAAAGAAGCATCTGATAAAGGGAGAATGGTGATTGTTGTGGATCTGGACCGATTAGCGGCAGAAGGCATTATTGAAAATATTGTTTTAAATGCAGAGAATATGCCAACGGGTAATGGTTAGATTTTGTACTTGATTGTGTTTGAGTGAATAACCATTAATAAAAAGCCAGTTCATTATTGAACTGGCTTTGTCATTTTAAGCCTTTTAAATATTTTGGGCTTTGTTTATATTTTTTGTATTATTCAGAGTAAGTAACGCAGTTACGATCATTTTCCCAAACCGTTAGGCTATGCATTTTCACTTCTGGAGTTTGGATACGTTTTTCAATCTCTTTGTAAATATAAACCGCAATATTTTCTGCTGTTGGGTTGAGCGTCTTAAAATGTGGGTGATCATTTAAAAAGGTGTGGTCAAGCTCTTTCACAACCTCTTTAGCATGACGTTTGATTTCTTTAAAGTCTATGACCATGCCAATTTCATTTAACTGTGTACCCGCAACTTGCACTTCAATTTTCCAGTTGTGGCCATGTAATTTGGCGCAATCACCTGGATAACCTCTTAAGCTATGCGCAGAGGCGAAATCGAGTAAAGTTTTTAATACAAACGTTTGTGCCATGGTAAATCACTTCTTTCTATCTGATTGAGTTCTAAGCCGTTATTCAATATAAGTTTGATTTCTGAGGTTGCAATTATTGTAACTGAAAAATCGGTGCTCGTTTTACTGGGCTTGAAAGGGAACAGATTATAACTAAAACTGTTTATGATGAAAAGCTAACTTTTTGAAAGCTAAGATTTTTTATGTAATATTCACTGTTCTCTTGATTGTAACGATATTGGAACTCTATTTTCTTAGTGTTTGCGTTCGGCAATGAAATGAATTAACTGGTTTAAGAAGAGACTGTTGATTGGCAGCTCTTGTAATACTTTTTGTGCCTCTGAAATTAATTGATCACGATAAGTTTTTGCATTAGCTAACCCCAATAACTTGGGATAGGTTGATTTATCCAAAGCTAAATCACTACCTTGAGGCTTGCCAAGGGTTTTGGTATTACCTTCAATATCTAAAATATCATCTTGAACCTGAAAGGCTAAACCAATAAGCTCTCCAAGTTTTACCAGGCCTGGTTTAATCTCTGCGTAGTTTGTTGATTGAACGGCTCCTAGGAGCAATGCACATTGAATAAGAGCCCCTGTTTTATGGTTGTGTAACTGTTTGAGTTGATCGGCAGTAATGACTTTGCCTTCAGACGCTATGTCCAAGACTTGTCCACCAATCATGCCAAGTGGGCCACTGGCTTTGCTCAATAAGGAAATCATCTCAAGTGCGTGTATTGGTTGTAGGTGAGAATCGTCACTTAGAATTTGAAAAGCCATCGTTTGCTGAGCATCACCCACCAAAATGGCCGTGGCTTCATTATATTGAATATGACAGGTTGGTTGGCCACGGCGTAGATCATCATTATCCATAGCGGGTAAATCATCGTGTACCAGAGAGTAACTATGAATTAATTCAATGGCACAAGCACAACTATCGACTTGCTCTAACGGGGTATTGAGAGCTTTTGCAACCGCATAGGTTAGGGCGGGGCGCAGTCGTTTGCCTTGGTTAAGAGTGGCATATTCAACGGCCTCAAAGAAATGCTGTGTTTCACCGAGTTGTTGTTCGCAATAATGAGCAATGTACTGTTTTAAGGTTTGGTTGACACGATTTTGAAATGTTAGAAGTTGAGTTTGCAAAAGTTCTCTCCATAAAAAAAGCCGTCTATTGACGGCTCCTTTTTAGCGTGTAATTGTGCTCTTTTAAGAAAACAATCACAGCTTGAATGCGATAAATATTGTGGCTATTTTAACGGTAAATGACGTTGAAATAAACTCATTAACATCGTTAACACAATTTTATCTAAACGAATTATAGCTCGTCTGAGTGTTCACTTAGGTATTCAGCAACACCGTCTGGCGTGTCCTTCATTCCTGCGTCACCTTTATTCCAACCAGCAGGACAAACTTCACCTACTTCTTCATGGAACTGAAGTGCTTCAACCATACGAACCATTTCATCAACGTTACGCCCTAAAGGAAGGTCGTTTACAACTTGGTGACGAACTACGCCGTTTGTATCGATTAAGAAAGCACCACGTAGAGCGACGTTACCAGGGTGAACGATGCCGTAAGCTTCCATAATAGAACCGCCTAAATCAGCCACTAGTGGGAACTTAACAGGGCCTAAACCACCTTGGTTTACTGGTGTGTTACGCCAAGCATTGTGAGTGAATTGTGAGTCTACTGAGATACCAACGACTTCAGTGCCTAATTCTTTAAAACGTTCAACACGGTGGTCAAATGCTAAAATTTCAGAAGGACAAACAAATGTAAAATCTAAAGGGTAGAAGAATACAACAGCGTATTTGCCTGCAATGTGGCTTTTTAGGTTGAAATCATCAACAATAGAACCATCCGCTAAAACCGCAGCTGAAGTAAAATCTGGAGCCTGTTTGGTTACAAGAACTGACATAGTTTTTATCCTTATATTTAAGTTGTAATTTTGAATTTAATAATCCAAATAGTATAGACAATTCTCTGGTCTTATTCTAGTGAGTTACCTTGAAAATTATTAAATATCGTTGTTGTATTAAGTACTTGAAACCGTAAATAAATTAAAGTGTTTAGGCTGGCTGGCCGATATTTTAATTAAGTATAAGATTTTAAGTGTTATGAATAAGTTTGTTTTACTCAGTGGTAATATATTGATTAAGCTTGATTAATTTAAGCCGTTTAGAAATAGATTTTGAATTACATAGTGTTTTAGCTCTGTGTATAAAGTTGGTTTTTTGTTAATTCGTTTGGTGATGTTCTATGTTTATTGTATATAGTCCAGAAGGTCAAAGCTTTATCGGAGCGGTTCAAAATTTACCCGCTTTGAAAGTTGATCCTGCGCAGCGTATTAACAAAGTTGAAGAGGCTGAGCTTGACGGACTCAAGGTGGATATTGGCCATAAAGACGAACAAGGCAAACATCAAAATAGCGCACTTAATGCCTATAATGAAAATCGTTCTAATGCCCAAAGACGTATTATTGTTAAGGTTTCAGAAATCATGGCTTCCCCCGTTTTTCAGGTTGATGCCAATAGTTCCATTGAAAATGCATGGCGATTAATGGAAAAGCATGATATTAAGCATTTACCTGTGATAGATAATGGTGAATTGGTTGGTATGTGTTCTGAGGCTAATTTACTTGGAAGGATGATTATTAGTAAATCGGGAGAGCTAGAAGGTGTAAAACCTGAATTGGTAAGAGATGTCATGCAAGCTGGCGTTGTAACAACGACTCTGGATACAGATATTAGGCATATTGCACAGGCTTTAACAAAGTATCAAATTGATGCATTGGTTATTATGAGTGAATATCAGAAAATTTTAGGTATTGTCACTGAAAGTGATTTAATCAGTCGATTAGCCAAAGAGCCGCCAATCGAACTGTACACTTAGATTTGTAATGTGGCTGGGGTTTTATGTTGTCGCTTGAATTTACACTCGAGGTTTTAAAATAGTTGGTTTAGGTGTTTTATGAATATGTGGGTAATCTAAATTATAGTGAAGCCCACGACTCTCTTTACGTCGTTGTGCGCTCATGACCATAAGCTCAGCTACCAAGACAAGATTTCTCAATTCTAATAAATCTCGATTAAGCGTGTGTTGGTGATAGTATTCATCGACCTCTTTTTGTAAGTTTTTAATACGCTGACGAGCTCGTTTTAAACGTTTATTTGTTCTCACAATACCCACGTAATCCCACATGACACGTCTTAATTCATCCCAGTCGTGGCTTACCAAAACTTTTTCTTTAGGTTCCGTTGTTCCGCTACTGTCCCAGAGTCTAACGTCTTCCCTTGTAAGTGATTGAGTGGCAAAAGCTTTGCTGATGCTTTTTTGTGCCATTTTGGCAAAGACTAAGCCTTCGGCAAGCGAGTTACTAGCCAGACGATTTGCACCATGCAAACCTGTGTAGGCGGTTTCACCAATAGCATAAAGCCCGTCTAGACTGCTTCGGCCTTCTAGGTCGGTTACCACTCCGCCACAAGTATAGTGCGCGGCTGGCACAACAGGTATTTGTTCTTTAGTAATATCAATGCCCACTTTTTTACAGCGTTCAAAAATGGTTGGAAAGTGGTTTTTAATCAGTTCTTCAGGTTGGTGAGTGATATCAAGGTATACACAATCAATACCATGTATTTTCATCTCTTGGTCAATCGCTCGCGCTACTATATCTCTTGGTGCTAGATCTGCTCGCTCATCATACTTTTGCATAAAAGCTTCGCCATTCGGCAGGCGCAAGATGCCACCTTCTCCACGAACCGCTTCACTGATTAAGAAAGAGCGGTCTTTTGGGTGGTACAAACAGGTAGGGTGAAATTGATTAAACTCCATATTACCAATCTGGCAACCTGCACGCCAAGCCATGGCAATGCCATCGCCCGTTGATGTATCAGGGTTACTTGTATAAAGATACGCTTTACTTGCACCACCTGTTGCTAAAACGGTAAACAGAGATGAAATCGCATAAATGCTATTGTCATTTTGATTTAAGGCATAGGCTCCGATGCATCGATTACGTTTCTGATTCTTTATCAAATCAATCGTCATATGGTCAGGCAGCAGAGTAATGTTTTTGTGTTGTGTAACCTTGTTAATTAACGTGTTTAAAACGGACTGACCTGTATGGTCGGCTGCATGAATAACGCGTCTATGACTGTGGCCACCTTCTTGCGTTAAGTGGAACGGAAAATCGGATTTAGATTGACGATGTTCTTGGTTGTCTTCACTATCCATGCTAAAAGGTACACCAAGCTCAATTAATTCTTGAATAGATTCCGCGGCATGAGATGCGACAATAGCGACTGCTTTTGGGTCGCAAAGCCCAGCACCAGCATTTTGGGTATCTTCAATGTGTGCCTCAATACTGTCAAATGGGTCTAAAACGCCAGCGATTCCACCTTGCGCATAATTGGTACTGCCTTCTGAAAGTGAGCCTTTGGCCAGGATGGTGATTTTATGCTCTTCAGCCAGTTTTAGCGCGATTGACAAACCTGCAATACCACTACCAATGACCAGAATATCTGTAGTGAGTGTTGAGTTATTTTTAGAAGACAAATCAGTTCCTTAATATTGCAGACAATTTAAACCTATGACAAATGTCATCTCCAGGTCAATTGCGAAAGATTGGGGTATATTATATTGGAGTCGAATGATTTCCAAAAAAGTTATTTTAACACGCGGGTTCAATATTCAGGAATTAGTGGTTAAATTGCAGATATTACTTAAAAGTGTGACGAGGTTTTTAGAGAAGTCATCTCCATTATAATAAAAGTAAGAATGTTAAATTTTAATGTTGAAACTTTGCTAAAACACCCCTACTAATTAAGTTGCTTAATAAACAAGGAATGCATTGTTTGATTATTTTAAAATTGAGGTATGAATGGAAAACCAACTAGCTCGTATATTACGTGAACGCGGAGTAGTGATTGGGTTTGAAGGTGATGATGTTTTGATTGAAACGGTGAGACAGACAGGCTGTTCTGGGTGTTCTTCAGAATCTGGTTGTGGGACATCTGCTTTATCAAAACTCTTTACTGGAACCCATAAGAAACCTATTAGAGTAAAAAACACCTTACCTTGTCAGGTGGGAGATTCAGTAGAGTTGGTTTTGGATGAGTCACGATTGCTTAAACATTCATTTATGGCTTATGGTTTACCATTAATTGGACTTTTTATTTTTTCTATTACCTTTTCAAAGCTCGCTTTGCACATGCTAAATTTATCAGCAGGCCTGGCAGATATGGCCGCTATTTTAGGCGGTGCATTTGGGCTTTATTGTGGTTGGTGGTTAACGCGTAAAATCTATAAACCCGTCATGCCTAAACTCAATAAAGTGATAAGTTGTGAGCAATAGTGGTTTTGTTTTAAGTTTAAATTAACAGCATTTAAATGTGCTTTAAGTGATTGATATAGGGAGTTATCAAACCATGAAAAAAACATCTATATTTTTAAGTATCTTGGTCAGTGCTTGGATTGTGATTCAGCCTGTTACGAGTTTTGCTGCTAATGCAGGTGATTATGGTTTGCCTGACTTTAGTGAGTTGGTGGCTCAAACAAATCAAAGTGTTGTTAACATTAGTACAACCAAAAAAATTGAACGTCAAGAGATGCCAGAGTTTAGAGGTATGCCAGAAGAGATGTTACGTCACTTTTTTGGTTTGCCACAATTTAGAGGCGACCCTCGTGGTAACCAAAACCCACACTCAGAAAAACCACCCAAGGAGGAATCACACTCTTTAGGTTCTGGTTTTATTATCAGTGAAGATGGTTATATCTTGACCAATAATCATGTGATTGATGGTGCGGATGAAATTATTGTCAGAATGCGCAATCGTGAAGAGCTCAAAGCTAAAGTGATTGGTACTGACCCAAGAACCGACGTGGCTCTTATTAAGATTGATGCCGATAACCTGCCATATGCAAAAATTGGCCAGTCAAATGATTTAAAAGTAGGTCAATGGGTATTAGCCATTGGTGAACCGTTTGGTCTTGATTTTACCGCTACACACGGAATTATCAGTGCCTTAGGTCGTGCATTGCCAGACGATACTTATGTGCCCTTTATTCAATCAGATGTTGCAATTAACCCAGGTAATTCAGGTGGCCCTTTATTTAACTTAGAGGGTGAGGTGATTGGGATTAACTCACAGATTTACAGCAAAACGGGTGGCTCAATGGGATTGTCATTCTCAATTCCTATTGATATCGCCATGAATGTGGTAAATCAGTTAAAAACGGAAGGTAAGGTTTCTCGTGGTTATTTAGGGGTGCAGATTCAAGAGGTTACCAGTGATTTAGCTAAGTCATTCGGGTTATCAAAACCACAGGGTGCCTTAGTGGGGCAAACTTATGATGATACTGCGGCACAAAAAGCAGGTATTGAAGCGGGGGATATCATTTTAGAATTTGATGGAAAGTTGATTAAGAAATCAACTGACCTACCACCGATTGTTGGTATGACTTCAATCAATAAATCAGTCAAGGTGAAGGTTTTACGTCAGGGTAAGGTGAAGTACTTTACGGTGAAATTAAATGCGCTTGATCAGGCGGATCAGATTGCCGCTAACTCTAATGGTAAGGCTTATAGTGATAACCGTTTGGGCGCTCTTGTTAAAGAGTTAGACAGAGATTCACTAGATGCACTTAATTTGCCGTTTGGCGTTATGGTTACCGATGTTTTAGGTGGCGCAGCTGAAAAAGCGGGTTTACGAAATGGTGATATCATTGTCACAATTGATTTTAAACCTGTAAAAACGGTTTCAGGGTTGAAAAAAATGATGAAAAGTTTACCTAAAAACCGCTCTTTACCAGTGAGAGTCGTACGTAATAAACGTTCATTGTTTTTACCTTTAGTGCTTGAAAAGTAACGTATTATCGATTTTTTCAAAAAATAAAAACGGATGGCTAAATGATTAAATGCTCAATTTTAAGTTAAGCAGATGAATCTAGATGATTTATCAATGCGAAACCGCTTGAATTAGCGTAAAATACCCGCCATTCATTGGTAACCAGAACTGCGCGGTTTGATTTTCTAAAAAATAGGCATTCAGCGTAAGTTTATAAAGGGGCAGTGGCCCCTTTTTTATTTGTTGTTTTTATTCATTTCCAGTAGAAAAGATTATTGGCGAATGAATGTATATTGTTAAGTTGGAGCTTAAATGTCAGACAGTTTAAAACATATTCGAAATTTTTCGATTATCGCGCACATTGACCATGGTAAATCGACCATTGCGGATCGTTTTATTCATCTTTGTGGTGGTTTAACTGATCGCGAGATGCAAGCACAGGTTCTAGATTCGATGGATATCGAAAAAGAACGTGGTATTACCATTAAGGCACAGAGTGTTACGCTTAATTACAAAGCGGACGATGGCGAAACTTATCAATTGAATTTTATCGATACTCCAGGTCACGTTGATTTTTCATACGAAGTCTCACGTTCTTTAGCGGCGTGTGAAGGTGCTCTGTTAGTGGTTGATGCTTCTCAAGGTGTAGAGGCGCAAACGGTGGCAAACTGTTATACGGCTATTGAGCAAGGGCTAGAAGTGCTGGTTGTGCTGAATAAAATTGATTTACCCGCTGCCGACCCTGAACGAGTCATTGAAGAGATTGAAGAAATTATTGGAGTTGAAGCGGCAGATGCAGTTCATGCCAGTGCAAAATCAGGTATAGGTATTCGTGAAACCTTAGAAGATATTGTTGCTAAAATTCCACCTCCACAAGGTGATTTAGATGCACCTTTAAAAGCACTTATTATCGACTCATGGTTTGATAATTACCTTGGTGTTGTTTCGTTAGTTCGAGTGATTGATGGAAAAATCGGTAAAAAAACCAAAATGAAAGTCATGTCGACCAAAGAAGAGTATTTGGTTGATGATGTGGGTATCTTCACGCCAAAACGAACTTCAACGCCATTTTTAAAAGCGGGTGAAGTGGGTTACGTTATTTCGGGTATTAAAGACATTGATGGTGCGCCAGTAGGGGATACCTTGTGTGATGCAGCGCGTGAAAATGTTGACGCTTTACCTGGATTTAAACCCGCGCAACCACGCGTTTTTGCAGGCCTGTTTCCAGTGACTTCGGAACAGTATGAAGACTTACGTGAAGCATTAAGAAAACTGCGTTTAAACGATGCCGCTTTGCATTTTGAACCAGAAACCTCTGAAGCGTTAGGTTTTGGTTTTCGTTGTGGTTTTCTTGGTATGTTGCACATGGAAATCATTCAAGAACGTCTTGAGCGAGAGTACGATATTGACCTTATTACTACAGCACCAACGGTCATTTATGAAGTATTAACCAAAGCAGGGGATGTCATTTCCATTGATAACCCTTCAGAACTTCCAGATGCAGGTATTATCCAAGAGATTCGTGAGCCGATTATTCAGGCCAATATTCTTGTACCTAATGAATATGTTGGTTCTGTGATGAAGTTGTGTATTGAAAAACGTGGCGTGCAAAAAGATATGCAGTATTCTGGCGGACAAGTTTCAATTAACTATGAACTGCCATTAAACGAAGTGGTGCTTGATTTCTTTGATCGACTTAAATCGTGTAGTCGTGGTTATGCTTCTATGGATTATGAGTTTAAGCGTTTCCAGGCTGATGACTTAATTCGTGTTGATTTTATGATTAACGGTGAGAAAGTGGATGCACTGGCGGTTATTGTGCACCGAAGTTTTGCAATTCAACGTGGGAAGGTCATTATTGAAAAGCTACGTGAAGTCATCCCACGTCAAATGTTTGATGTAGCGATTCAAGCCGCGATTGGTGGAAAAATCATCGGTCGTTCAAACGTTAAGGCTTTACGTAAAAACGTTACGGCCAAGTGTTATGGTGGTGATGTATCACGTAAGAAGAAACTTCTGCAGAAGCAGAAAGAAGGTAAAAAACGAATGAAGTCGATTGGTAGCGTTGAGTTACCGCAAGAAGCCTTCTTAGCGATTCTAGACACAGGAGAGTCTTAATTATGAGTTTTGAGTTAATTTTAGTTATTGTCACGGCAATTACGGGTGTGATTACCTATGTTGATCGTGTCGTTTGGCGTCCTAAGCGTTTATCGGCGATGATGCCAGAAAAAGAACCTATGTTGGTTGAGTATGCTCGTTCACTTTTTCCAGTGTTTTTAGTGGTATTGGTTCTACGCTCATTTATTATTGAACCCTTTAGAATTCCTTCTGGTTCTATGTATCCAACTTTGCAAATCGGTGATTTTATCGCGGTTAACAAGTTTGCATACGGAGTGAAATTGCCCGTTCTACAAACTAAAATTATTCCAATCTCTGAACCTGAACGGGGTGATGTGGTCGTTTTTAAGTACCCTAATGATCCTGATGTTGATTACATTAAACGTGTGATTGGTTTACCAGGCGATAAAATCACCTATGTGGGTAGAACGTTGTTTATTAACGATAAAGCCGTGAGTCAAAAGTTCATTGGTAAATATCATGGTACAGAGTCCAGTGCGATTATGAATGGGGCTTCTGTGGTTGAAGAGAGCTTTCCTGATGGGAATATTCACCAGATTTTGCTTGATATGGATAAAAGCTCTAAAGACATGAATACCGTTACTGTACCAGAAGGGCATTATTTTATGATGGGTGACAATCGTGATCATAGTAATGACAGTCGTTTTTGGGGCTTTGTTCCAGAGAAAAATTTAAAAGGTAAGGCATTCGGTATCTGGATGAATTGGGATGATGGCCTGCACTTAAACCGCCTTGGAACTGGGATTCAATAATATGGCCAAGTCAAACAATAAACTCTCAATTGAACGTACCGCTAAGTTACAGCAGTTATCTAAAAAGTTAGGTTATCAATATAACGATATCTCTGTTTTACAGCATGCTTTAACGCATCGTAGTATGGGGGCGACTAACAATGAGCGTTTAGAGTTCTTGGGTGATAGCCTGGTCAACTTTATGATTGCTGATGTACTCTTCCATCAGTTTAATCGACTACCAGAAGGTGATATGAGCCGTGTTCGTGCTCATTTGGTAAAAGGAGACACACTCGCGGTAATTGGTAAAGAGTATGAGCTTAGTGAGTACCTGGTGTTAGGGCCAGGAGAGCTTAAAAGCGGTGGTTTTAGACGCAACTCGATTATTGCCGATGCGGTAGAAGCGATTATCGCCTCAGTTTATGAAGATGGTGGTTTGGATGTTTGCCGAGAGCTTGTGATGCGTTTCTATAAAAAACGCCTTGAAGAATTAGACCCTAAAAAAGTCGGTAAAGATCCTAAAACTCGTTTACAAGAATATCTTCAATCTCACAATGAAGAGCTACCAGAATACTCCATTATTAGTGTAAATGGTGCCGCACATGCTCAAGAGTTTACGGTTTCATGCTATGTGGGTAAATTAAATTCAAAATTTGAAGCCATCGCTTCTAACCGTAGAAAAGCCGAACAAAAAGCCGCAGAAATTGCGCTAGAAGCACTTGGCGAAGTGTGAACAGCAATCACTATTTACTTTAGTAAAACTTATCGGCTTAGCTAAAACCATACAGGCCTGGTAAGTTCTTTTGTTTGCACCCTTTTAAATTTATAATTAATCGTATAACAATATGATTACATTGAGAAACACATGTCAGATAACGAATTATCTTTAGAAAAAATCTTAGCGGGTCCTGCTTCACAGGATGCGGAAGTTGAAACAGATTATCAAGCGGGCTTTGCTGCCGTGATTGGACGCCCAAATGTGGGTAAATCAACCATTATGAATGAAATGCTAGGTCAAAAACTCAGTATTACTTCACATAAACCGCAAACTACTCGTCACCGAATTCACGGTATTTACACCACACCTGAACATCAAATTATCTATGTAGATACGCCAGGTATGCATTTAGGGGGTGAAAAATCGATTAATGAGTATATGAACCGAACAGCAAATAGTGCGTTTGCCGATGTGGATGTGATCTTATTTGTGGTTGAAGCGGGGCGTTGGACTAAAGAAGATGCCGCGGTGGCTAAAAAGTTAGAAGGAATTGACACTCCTGTTGTTGTCTTGATGAATAAAATCGACAATTATAAAAATAAAGAAGACCTATTTCCGTTTATGCAAACGGTGGGTGAAAACGTTAACATGGACACCTTAATTCCTATCTCTGCCTACAAGAAAAATGGCTTAGATTTAATTAAAAAAGAGGTGCTTAAATACCTTCCGCATCAAGAAAAAATCTTTCCTGAAGAATATGTCACAGACCGCTCTCAGCGTTTCTTAGCTGCAGAAATCATTCGTGAAAAACTCATGCGTACTTTAGGTGAAGAAGTGCCTTATGGTTCTACGGTTGAAATAGAGCAATTTAAATATGACGAAGAAGAAGGGCGTTGGTTAATTAATGCGTTAATCTTGGTTGAGCGTAAAGGCCAAAAGCAGATTGTTATTGGTAAAAAAGGTGAGCTTATCAAACAGATGGGAATCCAGGCTCGTAAAGATTTAATTGCTTTGCTGGATGGTCGTGTCCATTTAGAATTATGGGTTAAAGTAAAAGAGAACTGGTCTGACGACGCGCGTGCTTTAGCCAGTTTGGGTTATGACGATAACTACTCAAGTTAATTTGGTCGTTGATTGTTATGGAGATAGAACAGTCCGCGTTTGTTCTGCACTCTCGACCTTATAGAGAAACCAGCGCTTTAGTGACCTTTTTTACCCCTGACTACGGCAAAATTAATGGTGTCGTTCGTGGGGTAAGAGGTGGGCGCAAAACCGCTTCTCAAAAAACGGCTATGCTCCAGCCTTTTCAACAGCTTACTCTTCAGTGGCGTGAAAAACCCAATAATCGTTCAGACTTACTCAGTATTCAACAAATCGAGATGGGCTCATTACGTTTTCCATTACAGGCAGAGGGCAATATCTGCGGTTTATATGTTAATGAATTACTTTATCGTTTATTGTTTCCCCAAGTGGCCACTGAAGCTTTATTTGATCTTTATCAACAAACCCTTTACCAGCTTTTGTCCGCTGAAAAACGCAATGACCAGGCCTGGTCACTTCGTCAGTTTGAACATTTATTTCTTGCCGAAATGGGGCATGGTATCCAATGTGATGAAGATATTAACCAACAGCCAATTCAACCCGAGCAAGCCTACTTTTTTTACCCACAATATGGCGCTGTATTAGCCTCTTTAGATTCTCAAAAGCAGGGATTGGCTATTCAAGGCGAGTGTTTATTGGCAATGCAAGAGATGCGTTATTGTGAAGAGTGCTTACCTTCACTAAAGAAACTCTATCGGTGGGTTTTGGCGCATTATCTAGGCGATAAACCAATTATGACCCGAGAGCTATTTAATTAAACTGGTTTTTAGGTTGAAGACAGTTTTTTTCAATGATATTTCATCCTCAAACAGCGATAATAACGCACTTAAATTTATTTTTGTCTATTGACTCTATTTCAAGGAAAAGTAATGAATCCAATTTACCTAGGTTTAAATATTGATCATGTTGCCACTTTACGCCAAGCGCGTGGTACACGTTACCCAGACCCTATTAAGGCTGCGTTAGATGCAGAGATGGCAGGTGCGGACAGTATTACTTTGCACCTTCGAGAAGATAGACGACATATTCAAGATGAAGATGTCATGCGTATTTCAGCCATGCGTCAAACCAAAGTGAATCTAGAGATGGCGGCCACTGAAGAGATGGTGCAAATTGCGATTCAACAAAAACCTGAAGATGTCTGTTTAGTGCCAGAAAAACGTGAAGAGTTAACCACTGAAGGTGGTTTGGATGTCGCTGGGCAAATGCCGTGGTTAACCGATGTTTGTGCTCGATTAGCTGAAGCTGGTTGCAGAGTGTCTCTGTTTATTGATCCAGATGAAACGCAAATTGAAGCCGCTAAAGAGGTTGGCGCACCTGTAATTGAATTGCACACTGGAACCTATGCCGAATTAGAAAACCCTGCCGAAGTCCAAGCTGAAATTGCACGTATTAAACATGCCGCAGAATATGCGTACCGGTTAGGCTTGGTGGTTAATGCTGGGCACGGATTACACTATCATAATGTTCAGCCTATTGCAGCTATGAAAGAGATTGAAGAGTTGAATATTGGTCATGCGATTATTGCGCAAGCGGTTTATTCTGGCTTACCAGAAGCGGTGCGTGAAATGAAACGTATTATGGTTGAAGCTCGCCAACAAGCTTACTTAGCCGATTAATTGAGTTAATTATGATTATTGGTGTTGGTACAGATATCGTTGATGTTGAACGTATTGAAAAAGTTTATAAAAAGCAGGGAGATACCTTTGCACAACGTTTGCTGTCAGAGATGGAGTTAAAAGAGTTTAAAAATCAGCTCTATCCAGAACGTTTTTTAGCCAAGCGTTGGGCTTTAAAAGAAGCGGTATCTAAAGCTTTAGGTACAGGGATTGCCCACGGTGTGCGTTTTAAAGATATGACGGTAGCTCACAAAGAGAGTGGCCAACCCATTTTACTTTTAGCGGGTTCTACCCTTGATAAATCCAATGAACTTGGCATTACTCACTGGTCGATTAGTATCAGTGATGAAAAGCATCATACAGTTGCCTTTGTGGTTGCTGAACAAAATAATGATTAAACATCTTGGAGTTTTCTAACATGAATAAGTCACTGCTTACTAACCTAACGGCACTCATTTTTTTAATATTAGGTTACGCCGTTGAAAACACCTATCTGCTCATGATTGGTTTATTTGCTTTATCGGGTGCTTTAACCAACTGGTTAGCAGTATATATGCTATTTGAAAAGGTACCAGGCCTGGTAGGTTCTGGGGTGATTCCTAATCGCTTTGAGGCGTTTAAAACAGCGATTAAAACCTTAATGATGGAGCAATTTTTTAATCAAGAGAATATTGATAAATTTGTTGCAAACAGCGTACAAACTGCCAAGTTTGAACTCAAACCTGTGATTGAAAAAGTCGATTTAACGCCATCTTATGAACGATTAGTTGAAGTGATTATGAACTCCTCTTTTGGCTCTATGTTAGGCATGTTTGGTGGGGCAGACGCTTTAACGCCATTAAAAGAACCGTTTTTAACGAATATGAAAAGTTCATTGATTGAAATGACACAAACCGATGAGTTTCATCAGATGCTTCAAGATGAGCTCGATCAGCCTGATGTGATGGCCGATATTCAATCTAAGGTGGCTGACATCATCGATAGCCGTTTAGAAGAGTTAACCCCTCAATTGGTTAAAGAGATGGTGCAAAAAATGATAAAAGAACACCTTGGCTGGTTAGTCGTTTGGGGTGGTGTCTTTGGTGGTTTAATTGGGTTTGTTTCTACCTTTTTCTTTATGTTACCGCTTTAATCCCTAGGATTTCTTTAAAACCTATTCTCTAGTTCTATTTTTACTAAACTACCAGGCCTGGTAGTTTAGTTTGGTTGTTAAAATTCACTTGCTATAAAGATTGAGTATGATGTTAATTCTAGCTTTTCCAATTTGGGCGTTACTTGTAAGTGGAATAGCTTGGTTCTTTCCAGATGGGTTTATTGGTTTAAAATCATGGATTGTGCCATTACTGATGCTGGTTATGCTTGGAATGGGTTTAACCTTAACTTGGCAAGACTTTCTAAAAGTTTGGCAACACAGGCTCATTGTGGCCGCAGGCGTTACGCTACAGTTTTTAGTTATGCCGTTTGCAGCATGGACACTCTCCATGCTGTTTGGACTCTCTCTAGAGCTAACAATTGGCATGATGTTAGTGGGCGCAACAGCAGGTGGAACGGCTTCCAATGTTATGGCTTATTTAGCCAAAGGAGACGTGGCTCTCTCGGTGAGCATGACTCTGATTTCGACTTTAGCCGCCGTGATTATGCTACCGTTATTAAGCTGGGTTTACCTAAGTCAAACGGTTGAAGTACCGGCATTATCAATGCTGTTTATGTTACTTAAAATGATTGTTGCTCCCTTACTCTTAGGCATGTTGCTCAACCACTTTTGGCATCAACAACTTCAACCCATAGCGCGCTTTTTTTCGTTGTTTTCTATGGCTGTTATCTTATTCATTATTGCAATTGTCGTTGCTCTGAATGCCAATAATTTAACCACCGTTGCTTGGACATTGGTGCTTGCGGTTATGTTACACAACCTAATTGGTCTATTCTCAGGTTATTGGTTATCAAGAAAGTTAGGTTTTGATTCTGTTATTGCTCGAACCGTGGCGATTGAAATAGGCATGCAAAACTCAGGGTTGAGTGTGGCTTTAGCTTTAAAGTATTTTACTGCGGCAAGCGCGTTACCAGGCGCATTGTTTAGTATTTGGCACAACCTATCAGGTTCTGTTTTTGCCAGTTATTGGCAGAATAGAGATAAAGTGAATACCAGGGTTTAGCGGCATATTGTTGACATAATTTTATACATTCATGCATGAACGTATAAAGCAAAGGGCATTCCGTAACAAAGCTTCTTTCTTTTAGGATAAATAGAGCAATATGTTTTTCTTTGATAGAGCGTTTCGCTCATTTTTCTTAGGTGGCAGTTTTTTTGCCACTGTTTCTATGTTGGTTTGGTGGTTTAACTTTCCTCAAAGTTCACTGAATTTTTCGGGTGTGTTACCGATGTACTGGCATGGCCATGAAATGATTTTTGGTTATGCGTTAGCGACAGTGAGTGGTTTTTTACTGACCGCCGTTATGAATTGGACAGGGCTAAATTCAGCATCGGGTAAAAAATTATTGGTTCTGTTTGGTTTATGGTTAAGCGCTCGACTGGGCTATTTGTTTAACCTACCTATTGAGTGGATTGCCGTTGTGGATATCGGCTTTACTCTAGGTCTTTTCTTGCATTTTTTTATTCCTATTTTAAAAACCAAACAGTGGAAACAGAGCGGCTTAGCGGTTAAGTTTTTATTATTAGTGTTTGCCAATGGTATGTATTATTTAGGTGCACTGAATATTTTTAGCCAAGGCTTATATTGGGGAATGATAGCTGGTCTGTTTTTAGTCTTGGCCATTAACTTAACAATGATGCGCCGACTGATTCCTTTTTTTACTGAAAAAGCGCTGGGCTTACCAGAAAAAGTGAATGAGAAGTGGATTGATTTTTTAGCAATAGGTGGGTTTTTAGCTTTAATGGTTGCGGTGATTATTGCACCAGGTCATTGGTTTATCAGTGTCATTGCCTTTCCGTTGGCAGTGGTTCACATTGTGCGCTGGGTAAAGTGGCATCACCCTAAAGTATGGCAACTCACCTTGCTTTGGCCTTTATATCTCTCATACGCTTTTATGATATTTGGCATGGTTTTATATGGGTTTGTGGGTTTAAAAATGCTCAATGAATCTATCGCGATTCATGCCTTAGCAGCGGGTGGAATTGGCTTGTTATGCTCTTCGATAATGGCTCGAATTTCATTAGGGCATACCAATCGTAATGTATTTGCACCGCCCAAGATGGTTATATTTGTTTTTATACTGTTAACGATTACCGCTGTTTTGCGTGTGCTGATGCCTATTGTTGATTCGACACATTACGCTTTATGGATGCAGTTGAGTCAATGGGGATGGATATTGAGTTTTATGGTGTTAACCGTTGTTTATTGGCCTATATTAACCAAGCCGAGTCCAGCTAAAGACACGGGTATTTTATTATAGTCATTCGCCAGAAATGTTATGAGTAACTAGGTAGATAGCATACAGGCCTGGTCACTTTCTTTATTGAGTGACAAGGCGCTTACGAATTATTAAGCCAATAATATTGCCCATTAATGCAAATGCCAGCCAAACCCAACCATGTAAGCTTCCTGAAGCAATTCCGCTGAAAAAAGCCCCAATATTACAGCCCGAGGCCATGACCGCACCAAAGCCCATAATGGTTCCACCCACGATACTACCAATTAAACCTTTTGTTGTAATGGTAACTTTGGCCCTCGGTTTAATCAGTGAAACCGCTAAAGCCCCCAAAACCACCCCAATAGTTGTTAGGCTGACAGTGTTTTCAAAAATCCCTTGACCCATTTTAGTGGTGTTCTCCATGGTGTAATCCCAAAAATACCAATCTACAGGTAGGGTAAATAAATCGATTAATCGAGTACCCCAATAAGGAAAGACAGAACTGATTGACCAAGGGGTTCCAGAAATAAACAGTAAACTGGCATTTAAAAACGCCATAGCAACGGCCGCTAATAAAAAAGGGTGTGCGATTAGGTTGGATTGTCTAGTGGTTAACGGTTGATAGTCATGGTGGTGACGTTGTTCAAAACGTTTTAGAAAAAAATACAAAGTAGCTAGTAAAAATAGCTGAATAGCTAAACCTAGCCACCAACCAAACTTGTGCTGAAATGCAAAGGGTTCTATAACGGGTAAATTGCGCCAATCACCAAAGGTAATGGCGGCTAAAGTACCGCCAATAATCATAAATAGTAAGGTAGAAAACGAGAGGGCTTGTAGCTGTCCAACGCGATTCAGTGTGCCTGAAGTGCAGCCACAACCAATCTGCATACCAATACCAAAAATAAATGCGCCTAAAGGAATCGCCAAACTTAAAGGGCGAATAAAGCCTGTAAAGGTTTGGTCGTTCCAGGATTGTATGGCAAGCAATGGCGAAAATAATACAACAGCAATGGCCAGCAACCAAATAATGGAACGCATGCCAGCGGTACGTTTTTCTAGGATAAGAGAGCGAAAGCTACTACTAAAACCGAATTGAAAATAGTTTAAACTCGCCCCTAATAGGGCACCAATTAAAACTAAGTCTATTGTAAGCAGAATGCTGTTTTGACTAAACTTAAATACACCATAGATCAGTAAAGGTGAGATAAGTAAGAGGCTGAACAGATAAAATTTTATAGAATTCATAACTCTATTCCATGTTTCAATAGAGTTATGTTAATAAGTTTTATTTATTAAGTGAAATTAAAATAATTTATAAGTATATTGGGTTGATATACAGAACGTGGTCGGTTTTTCCTTTGGGTTTCTATATAACAGCACTCAACATAGGCTTTAAGTAATGGCTGCTTAATAACTTAATCATTTAGTTGATCATTAAGTTAATTATTTAAACGAGTTTCAATACTGACATTATCATCAATAGCATCGCTTGGGTGGTTAATGATTGAATCGCCTTCTACCAGGCCTGTTATGATTTGCACACTTAAACCATTTCGTTGCCCGATGGTGACAACTTGTCTAACCGCTTTGTTATCCAGGCTTTTAAATACCGCCCAGCCATCTTGATAACGAAATAGTGCGCTTGATGGAATTTGCAATATATTCTCTTCTTGCCACAGAATAAACTGTGCCTCTACACGGTAGGCATCACCTAATTTTTGCCATTGCTCAGTCGGTGAGGTGAAGTCACAAATCACCCAAACCCGTTGCTCTTCTACTCCTAAAGCGGAAACTTTGGTAAATCCCACGGGTTCAACTGATTTTACGATACCCTCTAATGGTTGTGAACCACCCCAACGGTCAAAGAGCACCTTCATACCAGGTTTAATTTTAACGGCATCGGCGGAGAGTACATCCACTTCAACTTCTAAAGCGGTTGGGTCTCCGACCTCTAATAAAGATTCTCCTGTCATAACAGGGCCTTCACATTGTCGAGCCACTTTCAAAATTTTGCCAGTAATTGGCGAGTTAACAGGTACACGTTCCTGGTTTTGTTCTTGTGGGTTGGCCGCTGAATATTCAAGTGTGGTCAGCGCGGCTTGCAGTTCAAAGTTGGCGACTTCGACAGCGAACTTAGCAGAACGTTGTTGAGATTGTGCGGTGACGGTGGCGGTTTTAGCTTCATCAAACGTTTCTTGCGAGATTAAGCCTTTTTGCAGAAGGGGTTGATAACGTTTTAATTTATCATTTGCCAATGTTGCGGTAGCTTGTGCTGAAATGGCTTGTTGTTTGGCTGATTTTAGAGCAGAGCGGGCAGCAGAAACTTGCGCTTCGGCTTGGGCTCGGCTTCTTGAATCTAAAACTTGCGATTCAAGTGGTGTAATGCCTAATAAATTTTGTCCTTGAGTAACAGGGTCCCCGACTTTTAAGTGCATTCGGCAGGTCATTCCATTGACGGGTGATGAAATCACATAGCGGTCAATGACTCGTGTTCTGCCGTCTTCTTGAATACTGACAGTAAGGGGAGCTTTATTTACCGTTACCGTTTCAACTACAATGGGTTTTGGCCAGAAACCCCAAGTCAGCAAACCAACAATAATGATGATGGTCAAAAGAATACCTGGGTGTTTAAATAACGGGGTATTTTGGAAAGGTATGTTCATAATTTGATTCTCAATTCAGGTTATTCTTTTGCTTTTAATACCGCTACCATATCAAGGTGCGCGAGGTTTCGCCATATCATATAGGCAGAAATGAGTGATGACACCAAAACGACTAACGCCGCATTAGCGTAAACATCATTTTCTAAAATAAGCGGAATACGATACAGGTCACTGTTAAATTTCATCGCTAAGTAAGCGCAAAGGCCATTACCAATAACAAAACCAAGTGGAATCGCTAATAAGGTCAAAATGGCTTGTTCGCCTAATAAAATATAGGCAATTTCGGAGCGATGAAAGCCCAACACTCGAAGACTAGCAAGCTCTCGGTTACGTTCAGATAGAGCAATTCGCATACTGTTGTAAATCACACCAAAGGCGATACTCGCACCCAGAAGCGTAGAGATGAAGCTGAAAAATAAGATGGTATCATCCATTGTGTCGTAAAAGCCTTCAATGGCGGATTTTTGCTCTACAACTCCAGCAATACGTGGCATGTTTTTGAGTTCTTTATAAACCGTTTTTTGATATTTTTCATCCACCTTTAAATAGGCTCCAGAGATGACATCACCTTCTTTTAAGAGTCGGTTTAATGTATTTCTTTGCATATAGACATTTAACCCTACATATTGTTTTGCAGTCCCAATCACTTGTGCCGTGATGGTGGGACGATTCCCCTCTAGCACTTCAATGGTGAGCGTCTCTCCTGGTTTGATATGCAATTGTTCAGAGAGGTAATCGGTAATAATGACGCCTTCTTGAGGAATGTTAATGGTCTTTAATTGACTGTCTAATAATCTCGTTAAAGTGTTGTTAGGTTCGACACCGTTTATTGAAGTACGATATGAGCGGTGCTGAAATTTTAGATTCACAGCGACATTTCGAAATCCTTCGGCTAACTCGACACCTTGTATGCTTTGTAAAGAGTATAGAGAGCGCTTTGAGGTGGGCTCAGCGTAGAGTGCCATTAAATCTTCGTGCTGGCTCATATTGTATTGCACATCAACCATCTCATTAATGGCACCTTCTTGGAAACCACTAACCATCATAATGCCACAGGCCATACTGATACCAAGGCTGGTAAACAAAGACTTAATTGGACGGCGTTCTATATGCCGTAGAATCATCCTGCTGGGTTGTGAAAATCGATTTTGTAACCCTAACCGTTCAATGACGGTAGGACGATAACTCGCAGGAATTTGCGCTCTCATACCTTGGGCGGGCGGTAATTTTACCGCTTTATTGACCGCGTGAAGTGTCCCTATAATAGCGACGGCAAAGCTGACTAAAGCTGCTGAGGCAATCACGCTCGGTTTTAACAGGTAGTTCATGTAAGGCAGGCTATAAACCTCCATATAGAGGTGGCTCATGCCTTTTCCCATCCATATGCCAAACCCAATACCTAAAATAATACCGATGGAAACAATCATGAGCACCAGTTTGCTGTAATGTAATCCAACAGAAAAGTTGCTATAGCCAAAAGCTTTAAGTACCGCAATTTGCTCCCTTTCAAGCGAAATCAAACGGCTAATCACAACGTTTAATAAAAACGCGGCAACACCAAAAAAGATAATTGGAAATAGAGTTGCCATATTGTTGAGCTGCTTGAGCTCTTCACTTAAAAAACGGTTAGAGAGTTGGTTTTCTCTTGAGTAAGCGCCTGTACCACCATAGGGTTTAAGTATTTCATCTAAACGATCAATAACGTCTTGTTCATTGGCTCCTTTTAGCAGTGTAAGGGTAACGTTGTTAAAAGCGCCTTGCATATCATAAGCACTTGCCAAGGGCGTGCGTGCCATCCACATGACGCCATAACTTTTATAGTCTGGAAACATCGCGCCAGGCGCGATTTGATAGATATATTCGGGTGATAAACCTGTGCCTACAATCGTTAAATTTTTACTACGCCCATTAATGTTGGCCTTGATTTTATCGCCTGCTTGCAAATGGTGTGCATCGGCAAACTCTTCGCTGAGAATAATTTCATTATCTCGGCCAGCTTCAACCACTCTGCCGTCTCGTAAATACAGCTGGTTGAGTACGCCACGACTATTTTCTGGTAGTGAGATAAGGTGACCACTCACGGGATCATCGTAATTCTCAATTTCTAAATTAACGTAGCTAACCACACGAGTTTCAACCTTATCGACGCCTGGAATTTCTTCAATTCGTTTGGCAACAGATAAAGGCGCACGTTTAAGGGAAGTGAATACATCGGCAAAATGATTGCCTTGATAATAACTTTCACGAGATTCGTACAGCGAGTCGTAAGTGCTAAGAGACATAATGAAGATAGCAACGCCACTTACGATAACCATAGCAATGGCGAGCGCTTGCATGCGCATATTCCAAAGTTCTCGCCAAAGTTTGATGTCTATTGCGTTCATTTAATTATGTTCTTTATCGATGCTTATCTACCAAGATAAATCGTGTGGTGAGACACGTGTTTGATTGGTGTAACTTTTCACAATTTGGCCATCAGAAAGGCTAATCACTCTATCGGCCATTTGGGCAATACCAGCATTATGGGTAATCACCGCGGTGGTGGTGCCTAATTCACTGTTTACTCTTTGCAAAGCTTCCAATACTTTAATGCCTGTTTGTGAATCGAGCGCTCCAGTAGGCTCATCGCACAGCAATACATCTGGGTTTTTGGCAATCGCTCTAGCAATAGCCACTCGTTGCTGTTCACCCCCTGAAAGTTGAGCTGGAAAATGATTTAATCGATTTTCTAACCCCACAAGATTTAAAGCCTCCTCAGGTGTCATTGGTGATTTTGCAATTTCGGTAACAATGGCGACGTTTTCACGCGCGGTTAAACTAGGGATGAGGTTGTAAAACTGAAAAACAAAACCAACGTTATAACGACGGTACTCTGTTAATTCGTGCTCGGTGGCATGACTTAAATCAACGGTTTGAACTGAGTGGTTTGAATCATCAATATTATGATAAATAACACTACCTTCGGTTGGCGTGTCTAAGCCACCAAGTATATTGAGCAAAGTGGATTTACCACTACCAGAAGCGCCAAGTAAAACGGTTAACTCGCCTTGGTAAAGTGTTAGGTCAACACCACGAAGGGCATGAACATCAACCTCACCCATTTGATAAACTTTGGTAATGCCTTTTACTTCAAATACGCTATGAGAGCTCGTGTCTACAGTATTGGACGCCTGTTGCATGTTATAACCATTATAAATGTCTTGAGTTTTAGTATATAACAGCCAATAAAAGAGGAGGAAAGATTGTTGTGGAAGACTTAATGTAAATTAAGCCTTTAAGGAATGGTTTACGTTTTTGAAGCTCTACCGATAAGTTATCAGGCCTGTTGAGTTCTTTCGAGGCCTGGTAACTTATTAGTTTAAATTAAACGACTAAATCAATTTGCTGAATGGTTCCAACGCCACCCGATTCCCTTAGATAAACCCCCGTATCGGTTATTTGACCATGTTGTTGGTTGTTTTCATCCTTTAAAGCAAACTCTGTTGCAATGTGATTTAAGGATATTGCACCAATATTCATCTCCATTAGACCAGATAATTGGTCTAAACCGTGGCTGTCTTTTTGCCATATTTGCAGCTTAGAAAAAATCGCATCATTTTCATCAATCCAGCCATTATTATCGTCATCAAATTGCGAAAGCTCCTCAAAACCATTGCCCGTTAAGGCGCCAAATAACTCACTGCCATTGTTAATGACACCATCTTGATTTTTGTCATAAGCCAAAAAGCCAGAGTCTTGATTAACAAATGATATCTGCTCATTCTTGCCATCGGCATCTAAATCAAAGTTAAATTTCTCAACAGTCAGGTTTGCTGGTGCCCCAGAAAAATTGACGACTAAAGGATCTTTGAGAACAACACCTTGTTCTTTTTCAACGTGCAATTGCGTTGAAAAATTACGGTACATTTGAGTCTTTAAAGCAAAATCAATCTCTCTTCCATCGGCTGTTTTTACGTGACCTTTGGCTTGAAAGTGGGTTTGCTCAGTTTCTTGGTAAGAACTATGGAGCGACCATCGTTCACCCATAGATGGAATACTATTTTGTTGCAGGTCAATTTGATTTTCACTTGGCGTTGACAACATTTGACCTGGATTTATATTCTCTTTTTCAGGTTTATCTTGAGATTCATAACCCATGACCTTCAAGGTGTAGGCTTTGCCAGTTATCCGTTCCATTAAAGCTTCAATTGCTTTAATCATTTCCAGTAACTTAGGAGGTAGAGTGCTTTGATTATCAAGTTCGCTTGTTTTAACGTCATTAGCAGTTACAAACTGTGACGGACTGTTTGGGTTATAAACAAGGTTTTTTTGTTGGTCATTAATTTGGTTTAAACTCGGACGACTGTCAATTGATGGTCTATTATTTACCATATTTGAATCAACGCCTTTGCCAATCAGCAACTGGTGTTGGCTTGAAGAGGTGTTTTTTACAGAGAGGTTGTCCGTTTCACGCGTTGCTAACTGGCCGTTAACAAAAGTTTCATGCACACGTTCTCTATGGCTCTCTTTTGCAGCATAGTGCTGGGAAGAGAGTTGAAGGTTCTGGTCAATAATTTTCATAAAACTATCCAATATATTATTAAGTTTGCTGGATGTTTCCCTTGAATGCTTATTGTTTTTTGTATGTGTTTTTTATATTGGTTTTTATTGTTATAAGTTTATTAACGGCAGAAATATCAAAAGCTTAGCTTTTATTTGTACGGACGGTGTGATGAGTGGCTAAAGTAGGGAGGTTACGGGTTGTTATTTTTAGCTTTATTGATTTGGGATAGCCACTTTTCTTTCATTTTATTCCATACGGTTTTGCCTAAAAGTAATATGGCTAGGTAAAATGTGACTTCACCAATAATAATTAAAGCGGTAATGATACCAGCCATTTCTGAGATGCTAAATTCGAAGAATGGAATGGCAAAAACCGCAGTCCAAGAGATTGTTGAGACGGCAATTAAAAGGTAAGCTAGTGGCTTAACAATTGGGCGAAATCGTTCTTTTAAGGTCATTTAAAATGTCTTTTTTTGATAATACGCAAGAGTGAAAAAATGAAAACTCATACTATACCAGGCCTGTTTATCCTTTTTATAAGCATTCTGTGTTTATCATCGTGCAGTTCACATAAATTACCCACATTAAAATCGGACGATGTAATTTTAGCTTTTGGCGATAGTTTAACCGCTGGTGTTGGTGTGCAAAAGTCAGAGAGCTATCCCACTGTTTTAGCGCAGCTAACGGGTTTACAGGTTATAAATGCGGGTGTTACGGGTGAAACCACCACAGAAGGCTTAAAGCGTTTACCAGAGCTTCTTAATAAATATAAACCAGGCCTGGTAATTTTGTTGGAAGGGGGTAATGATGTGCTTCAAAAAGTCCCTGAGTCACAAATCAAAGCCAATCTAGCCAAGATGATTCAAAGCATTCAAAATAGTGGTTCAGCTGTTTTATTGGTGGGGGCCCCAGAGAAAAAACTGTTTGGCAATTCATTAGAGTTGTATGCAGAATTAGCCAATGAGTTTAACATACCCATTGAAGAGGATATTGTGGCAAACCTTATGAAAAGACTATCCATGAAGTCGGACTACGTGCATTTTAACCAACAAGGTTACCAAGCCATGGCAGAAGCTATTTATAAACAATTAATAAGTAGCGGTGCGATTAATTAGAAACCCTATTTGATTTTTTACGCTCTCCTAAGCTAAACGGAATATAACAAACAATCATGAAAACCAAGCTCATCACCAAACAAGGTTTTAAAAAACTCCAAGCTGAACTGGATGAACTTTGGCGTAAAGAACGCCCAGAAGTTACCAAAATCGTTACCTGGGCGGCTAGTTTAGGCGATCGCTCAGAGAATGCAGACTACCAATACAATAAACGTCGTTTAAGAGAAATCGATCGCCGAGTACGTTTTTTAAGAAAATTCTTAGAAGAGGTAAAAATTGTTGAATACCATCCACAACAAGACGGTAAGGTGTTTTTCGGTGCTTGGGTAGAACTTGAAGATGAAGAGGGCACAACACTTACAATCAGAATCGTTGGTCCAGAAGAGATTTATGGTGCAAAAGATTACATTTCCATAGACTCTCCTATGGCAAGAGCCTGCATTGGCAAAACCGTTGATGACGAAGTAATTGTAAATATACCAACGGGCAAAAAAACTTGGTTTGTGAATGCGATTAGCTATAGTCAAGAATAATGATTTTACCCAACTATAATTAGTTTACATTCATTCAAATCTAACCATTTTTAAGCTTCTAAAAACTCAACTATTTCAATTCAAAAAAGCAATTTACCAGGCCTGGTAAATTGTGAATTTGTAAAAAGTGACGCCACGGCTTTAACAACCTTTTAACATCGATATATAAAATTATTGGCGGTAATGCTGTATGAATAGGGATTAATATAATTGATATATCAACAACTTAAATTGATTAAGTAAGCTCTATATTCAATATATTTTAATTGATAATTGATGGATAATTAAGATGTAGTTATGACTATAAATAGGCTTATTTATAAGTGATTTTAATAAGTAGAGATTCAATGAAAAGAAATATTTGGACAGTTTATTATTTAATACTCGTTATCAGTATCATTGGATTATTGGGATTAGCTTATGCGAAACATTCAGAATTACATCAAAAATTATATGCTCAACAAAGCGCTTCTTTAAAACTCATTACTAAAAGTATTGAATCAAGCTTAACTGAAAATGAATTACTTCTCGATATTTTAGGCTCGCGTTTACTTGAAAGTGAGTTGTATACCGATACTGAAAAAACTCATCGCTTACTTAGAAAAATGCTCGCCACCAAACCCAATTTAGTGGGTTTTGGGCTTCTTGATATTCATGGAAACTTCATTGCGGTTAGTGGAAATTTTGATATCTCTCATTTACCAAATCTACTTGAACTCTCTGATACTAAAGAAGACTTTAACGCGACTCTTAACAGTAACAAAATGGTCATAGGACGTACCTATTTCTTTAGCGGCGCAAACGATTGGGTAATACCTCTTAGAAAAACGTTACGTGACCAGAATGGTAATCCGATTGCTGTTATGACGACAGGTTTAAAAGTAAAAGATCTTGCTAAAGTAAATGGCTTACCTCAACAGAATGAATTGAAACTCGCTATCATTAATGCTCGTAGCAAATACCGAGTTTATGTCAATGATATTGATGAAAGTTTTTTTCAAAAAGCTTATGAAAACTCTATTACAGAAGATGACTTAAAATCAGCAAACGAAGCGTTGCTTGATAACTACAAGCTTACTCTTAAAGAAGCTAAATTGAAATTGCCTGATATCCCTGTTAGTGGGGATGCAATAGATACCCTTACCAAAGAGCCTATAATTGGCTCTTTAATATATAATTCAAAATATGATCTTTGGGTTGTTATAAAGCAAGCGGCTTCAATATTAAGAAATAACTTTATAAACGCTCTTCAACTCTATCTTTTCATATTTTTAATTGTTCATCTTATAGTTATTTGGCTAGTAAGGCGTATTCATAATAATGAAGCCCAATCTTTAAATAAACTTCAGTACCAAGCAGAACACGATCCTTTAACGGGATTATATAATCGATACTATCTTGAAAAAGCGTTTCCCAAATTACTAACAGAACAAACCAATGACATTAGTTTGATGTTTATTGATTTAGATAATTTTAAGTATATTAATGATACTTTTGGACATACTACGGGGGACAAGCTTCTTCTTCAAGTAGCAGAAAGGCTAAAAAATTTCTCTTCATATGCTCAATACATTATCCGTTTTGGCGGTGATGAGTTTGTTATGGTTATGCAAAATAAAACACACCATGACTTTGATATTGCTAAACAAATTATTGAAACAATCGGTGTTAGCTACTTAATTGAGGACTTAAATTTTACCATTGGTGCAAGTATTGGTATTGCTAGAGCAAAAGAGAATGGTTGTAGTTTAAACAACTTATTGAGCCATGCTGACTTAGCCTTATATGAAGCAAAAAACCGTAAGAACTGGGTAGAAGTTTTTTCTGAAAACTTGCAACTAAAATCACAAAAAACATCAACTATTGAACACAACTTGAGAACGGCTCTGGAAAATGATGAAATTTATCTAAACTACCAACCACAAGTAAATAAAAATGGCGAGCTGCATGGCGTTGAATGTCTTGTGCGTTGGCAGAGCCCCAAATTAGGATTTGTTCCACCTAATGAGTTTATCTCTATTGCAGAAGAAATTGGCTTTATGCCATTGCTCGGGCAACGTATTGCATATCTTGCACTTACGGAAATTGGAACACTCCAAGAAAAATTAAATCGTCGTTTTCAAATATCCATTAACGTCTCTATCAAACAGTTTATGCAAGAAAACTTTTTTGAAGGATTTATTTCTTGTGTACAAAAAAGTCGTATTCCATTTAAGTACATCACGATTGAAATTACCGAATCACTTCTTATTGAAGATATCGACTTTATTCTTTCAATGCTGCACCAATTCCGACGAAAAGATATCCGCATTTCGTTAGATGACTTTGGAACGGGTTATTCATCACTTAGCCTATTAAGACAGCTACCTATTCAAGAGCTTAAAATTGATAAAGCTTTTGTAGACGATATTTTAGATGACTCAAAAGATGCTACTTTAGTGAAAAACATCATCAATATCGGAAATGAATTTGGTATGTATACCTTAGCTGAAGGTGTTGAAATAAAAGAGCAAGTTGAACAATTAACTAATTTTGAGTGTGACTTATATCAAGGTTATTTTTTCTCTAAACCACTTAGTATTGAAGACCTAGAAACTTTTATTACAAAGTAGTCTAATAAAATAAATAAAAAGGCTGGCCCTTCATTAATAAAAAATAACAAATTATGTCTGTTAATTGTATTCTTTAAATCAATTTACCAGGCCTAATATTTTGATTTTAGATACTGGTAGATTGGTTTTTTTAGGTAGAGTATTTTGTGCGTAAAGCTTACTCGTTCTTTTATGGGTACCAAGCCGATTGTTCAGCTTGTTGGTAAAGGTTGTTGAATTGTTCGTGAATCTCTTTTATCCAATCTTGTTGTTTAGCTTTTGCGCAGCCACCAAGAGAGTTAAGGTTTTTCTTAAAGTGAATTTCTTGCGCTTCTTTTTCTGAACGTACATCGGGATTGATAAAGGATTTTATAAAGTTATTAGCGGTAATGCTGTATTTGGTGATATATAACCGATTAACTTTGTTGAAGTTTTTGGCCACACTAATCCCACGACAACGTGCATTATAAAAATCGAGTTGTAGGGCTTTTAGTACCAAGTCGGAATGTAGCTTGAGGTCAGGGTTTTGAATATTTGTAGGGTCTGTTGACTCATTTGCGAATGAGTTTGGAGCGAATAGACTCAAAAGAGGGATCAATATTGCAAAAAGAAAGAGTCTAACCGTTTTTTTGAATCGATAATTTTGTTTGCAGGTAAACATAAAAATTCCAATAAGTGCTCATGTGATTTACAGAGTCTTTCTAGTTTACTGGATATATTCGGACTTTTGAATGCTTATGCTGATTTGGTAAAGATATTATTGGTGGTTTTACTGTGGCGATGAAAATTAAGCCTAAACAATTTGATTGTTAAGGCTTAACTATGGAGAGGGTTTGCTGGGTTATTTTACAAGCTGTTTAACCCATGATTCCATGGTGTCGTTAGCAATTGGATTTGGTGCTTCCATAAAGTTAACAATAAAGCGGTCACCCATATCAGTAACACCAATAGAGCGTGGGCGAACCGCAACTGGGTCAGCTGATGGCAATTGGAAGCCAAAGCAAAGAATTAAATTTTGAGCGTCAACAATCCCTTCACCGATTTCACCATTAATACTTTTAGTATGGCTAAAGTGATCAAAACGAGCGATGTTGACGGCTTTAGGATCGGCTTCAACTTGTGCGTGTAAAAAGTCTAAAATGGCTGGAACGCTGTCAAACTTTGATTCTTCTTTGCTAAATTCTAATGCAAAAATTGGGTATTTTTCTTTAAAGATTTTTTGTTGCATCTTATGTTTTCCTTAATAATAAAGTGAGATAAATAGTCAGTTACCAGGCCTGGTAGAAACAACCAGGCCTGTGGTTTTGTTTAACGATATTGGCGAAGGTACATCCATTCAAAAGCGCGTTTAGCAAAGTGCAATAAACGGCAAGGAGGGAGTAGGGTTGTGCCTTTTTCGGTGCGTTTAATTAAGATACCGTGAGAGAGCGTGTCTACAATACAGATAAGTTCATGTTTGAACTCTTCAAAGTCAGTTTGACCTTTTAGTGACTTCACCAGGTTTTTAGCAGCTGCAACCGCTTGTAGATCAGCTGCATGTGCCTGCTTAGCCTGCCAATCTGGACCAGGGAAACTACCTGCATCACCCGCAACATACACATTGGTATAACCTTCCACTTGAGCAAACATATTGGCGGTAATCATGCCACCAGCAGATTTTGGTAAATCTGAGTTAGCTAACCACGCTGGCCCTGTCATCCCTGGCATAAACAGAATTAAATCTGCATCAAATTCACCGCCTTCGGTTTTGACTTTTTTCGCTTCAAAACCAGCCATTTTATGACCTAGGTGTGTTTCAATGCCTTTTTTAGCCATCATTTTAACGAGGTTTGCAGGCACTTTTGGCCCTAGACGTTTTCCAGGTTCTGGTGCAGGGTTAAAAAAGATAATTTTAAATTTGTCTCTGCGTCCTTGACGACGTAATAAGTTATCTATTCCAAATAGAAATTCAAACATTGGTCCACCACGCATAGCTGATGGTTCATTTGGATTACCGCCAAACCCAATGGCGATGGT
The DNA here is from genome assembly GCF_000478585.1 of Thiomicrorhabdus sp. Kp2. Lineage (NCBI taxonomy): Bacteria > Pseudomonadati > Pseudomonadota > Gammaproteobacteria > Thiotrichales > Piscirickettsiaceae > Thiomicrorhabdus > Thiomicrorhabdus sp. Kp2. The sequence continues at coordinate 426,409 of NZ_ARWI01000001.1, read as the reverse complement.
TCCGCCGCTCATACCATTTAGGCGCTCTTTAATGCGGTTTGCAGCATCAATCCCTTCACAAGGTGTAATGGCGTGTTCAATGCCAGGAAGTTTTTTGATGAAACGACCACCTGTGGCAATGATTAAACCGTCGTTATGAAATTCACCAGCTGAGGTTACGACTGTTCGGCCTTCATTGATTACATTTTCTACACTCGCTTCAATAAATTGTACTTTTTGGCGGTTAAAGAAATTATGTAAATTAATACGCAAGTCTTCACCTTTACGAAGCCCAGAGGGAATCCAGATTAAGCTTGGGTAATACATAAAAGACTCTTGTGGAGCAATAACGGTGATGTTTGCTAAAGGAGCCTCTTTACGAGTTTGTTTGATTGCGGTGAGTGCTGCAAAACCAGTGCCTAAAATAGTAATATTCATGAAGGTATCATCCATTAGTAATTTTTATGTATTATAAAGTAAGTTTATATCTGGTAGGTAAAAAACGTATTCAATTTTATCAATGAATCATAACAAAAAAAATTTATGAAGAATTTGATAAATCACTATTAGACAGCTTTTTACGTTTATAACTTTTACTTTCAGTAGATGAATGAGTTAATAAATAACTTTAAGTTTATTAGGTTCTATTTTTTTATTAATAAGTTGATAAAAAACAATTAATTATTACTATTTATTCGTGTAGATTGTAAGTTTTTATTTCTACCCTGCAGGCCACCAGTGTGCAATAAAATAACGTTTGAACCTTTGGGTATAAAGCCTTTTTTAAGTTGGTCATAGAAAGCAAAAACCATTTTTGAGGTATAGACAGGATCAAGTAAAATAGCAAATTCCTCTTCAAAGTCTTGCTGAAACTTTAGGCCTTTTTGAGATTGTTTGGCATAACCGCCATCATGATATTCAGTTAATAACTGCCATGTTATCGCGGCGTTTTTTACAGGGTATTCTTTACTGTTGTTTTGTAAATTATTAAGCCACCTCTTAATGTCAGTTATCACATAGTCGCCTTGTTTTAAGACAGGAATGCCAATTAGGTTTTTTGAGTTATTTTGACTTAGTGTACCCTGTATTTCACTAAAATGAATTAAGCCCGTAAATGTTCCTCCACTGCCAACTGGGCAAAATAGATGGGTCCATTCTGGACATTGTGTATGTAGGTCATCTACCAATTCTTCAAAACCTAAAATCGCTAATTCATTGCTTCCGCCTTCAGGCAGAATGTAAGCCTGCGGATACTGCTCTTGTAGTTTATTTAGGTACTCTTCGGAATCCTTTTTTCGGTAGTTTTGGCGGCTAATAAATTGAAAGTGCATGCCATTTTGGTGAGCGGTTTTTAATGTTTTACTCCACTTTGACGGATCCAATGCCAATTCCTCACCACGAATAATGCCTATGGCGTTAAACCCATAAGTTTTAGCAGCACAAGCGGTAGCGGCAATATGGTTGGAATATGCACCACCAAATGTGATTAACATTGTTTTACCTTGCTTCTGCGCTAATTGAAGATTTTGTTTTAATTTATGCCATTTATTACCTTGGATAATTGGATGATTAAGGTCATCTCTTTTAATCCATACTTGTACATCAAATTCTTCAAATAACGTTGAATATAAAGGGGTTAAAGGGGTAGTAAAATGCTTTTTATGTGCAATCATATAGCTAAGTTTGGTACAATTTGTGCGCTTTTAAATGGCGGATTGGAATGCATTAAAATGTTTATGCGAATTTTATCTATTCTATCGAATAGGCCAGTTTAAAATAACTTAATTATTGATTTTGCTCTATGTTTATTAGTCCAACAAATATAGGGGTAGCGGGGAGATAAATGGAACAGTTAACAACAAGTCTGGATGTATTGTTTATCCTATTAGGTGCAATATTAGTCCTATTCATGCATGCAGGTTTTGCTTTTTTAGAAGTGGGTACTGTTCAGCATAAAAACCAAGTCAATGCCTTGGTTAAAATTATGAGCGATTTAGGCGTTTCAACGGTTGCTTATTTTTTTATTGGTTATGGGGTGGCTTACGGCGTGTTTTTAGGCTTTAACGTTGATGGCCAACTCACTCAAGCGATGACTGAAAAGTCGGGTTATGAGCTGGTTAAATTTTTCTTCTTAATGACTTTTGCTGCGGCTATTCCTGCGATTGTTTCTGGAGGTATTGCAGAACGTGCACGTTTCTACCCTGTGTTGATGTCAACGTTTTTGATAGTGGCCTTTGTTTATCCTTTGTTTGAGGGTATTTCATGGAATGGTAACTTTGGTATCCAGGCCTGGTTAGAAGCGAGTTTTGGCGCAGGATTTCATGACTTTGCTGGCTCTATTGTTGTGCATTCGGTTGGTGGTTGGATTGCTTTGGCAGCTATTTTGGTGTTAGGCGCTCGTCATAATCGCTATGACAGCGAGGGCAAAATTCGTCATGTTCACCCACCTTCAAGTATTCCATTTTTAGCCTTAGGGGCATGGATTTTAACCGTGGGTTGGTTTGGCTTTAATGTCATGTCAGCTCAAGCGATTGAAGGTATTCAAGGTCTGGTTGCCATGAACTCGTTAATGGCCATGGTAGGTGGTATTTTAGCCGCGACGTTTGTCGGTGATAAGGATCCAGGTTTTGTACATAACGGCCCTTTAGCAGGCCTGGTAGCAATTTGTGCAGGATCGGATGTGGTAAGCCCATTAGGTGCTTTAGTGATTGGTTTAGTGGCAGGGGCTTTATTTGTTAAAGCCTTTACATGGACTCAAAAAACCTTAAAAGTGGATGATGTGCTAGGCGTTTGGCCATTACACGGCTTAGTGGGTGTTTGGGGTGGTATTGCGGCTGGCATTTTCGGCTCTGAGGCATTAGGTGGTCTTGGTGGCGTATCGATTATATCTCAATTAATTGGTATTACGATTGGGGTTTTTGTGGCTTTTGTGGGGGGGTATATTGTCTATCTTATTGTGAATAAAATCTTACCAATTAGAATGGATGAAGATGAGCAGTACCTGGGTGCTGACTTAACCATTCATAAAATTCATGCAAACCCACCTCGTGAAGATTATTAATTTACAAAGTGTTAATATTTTCTAGCGAAAGCCCGCACTGTGTTGCGGGCTTTTTTGTTATAGTGATAACCATAATTAAACATGCTTATTAAATGCAATCATTGAATAGCCTTTCAAATAAAAATAATAACTCAAAAGAAGTTGAATCATCTCTATGGAAAAACTATCCGTTCATCAGTTATACCGTTTTACAGACTTAAGCCAATCTGAATTTAAACCTGGAAATACTAAGGGAAAAGATGCTGAAATTTTAGATTTTATGAAGCATTTTCATCCCCGTGCTTATCAGTCACTGAATTTTGGTTTGCATATGAAACGCAACCATAACCATATATTTATTATGGGCGAGCCTGGTATTGGGCGCATAGGCATGACTAAAGCCATGCTAAAACAGTCTGCTGAGCAAAAAGAGATTCCTGATGATATCGTTTTAGTTTCTGATTTTAGCGAAGCCAGTAAAACGCAGTATCTCTATTTTGAAGCGGGTGCAGGGATTGAATTTAAAACGGCCGTTGAGTCTTTTGTTACTCAGTTAAGAACTCAGTTGCCTGTTTTATTTGATGGCCATGCTTACCAGTTAAGAAGTCAGATGTTAGAAAATGAGCTTAACGAAAAGCAAGAAGCGGTTCTTGAACCCGCGTTTGAACTAGCAGAACAATTAAGTATTGCCATTACACAAACAGAGAATAGCTTTGTGTTATCTGCCATTATTGATGACAAGCCGTACCGAGCGGCAGAGTTAAAGAACTTTGATGAAAAAACCCAAAAACATTTTATAGAGGCTTTTGATCAAGTGGAGGAAGCCCTAAACCAAGGGTTAACCCATTTTCCATTTTTGCAGCATGAATATATGGACGCAGGTAAACGTTTAAATACTCAAGTGGCTAATGAGCATTTAGAGCCGTTAATTAAAACGCTTAAAATGGAGTTTGCTAAAACACCTGAAATTGTGGGTTATTTAGACGCACTGCAAAACAGTATTGTCTCTAAATTACACCTGTTTTGGGATCAAAATGCTGACCAAGTAACCTCTAACAACCAATCAAGTATGGATGAACTGCTGTCAGAACAGCAAGGTTTAAGTATTTTTGAAGTCAACCTATTGGTTGATCATCGTGATTTAAAACATGCCCCGATTATTTATGAGCAAAATGCCTCAATGCCAAAGCTTTTTGGTTATACGATTAATTCGGCGGCAGCAACTGCGACAGATACAGTAAGCCTGGCTATGAGCCATCAAGCGGGGCTGTTACAAAAAGCCAATGGCGGATATTTAATTTTAAATATTCAGTCATTGTTAAAAGATCCTGAAATTTGGTCAAATTTAAAAGCGGCTTTAATGAGTAAAAAACTGAGTTTTGAGGTGCCGTCTTCCAGTAGTGTTGCCCCATATCATTTGCCAGACTTTCCTCTCAACTTAACCTTGGTACTCGTTGGTCAAGCTGAGCACTTCTATGCCTTGCAAGAGATTGATGCACAGTTTAGTCGTCTGTTTAAAGTACAGGTTGAATTTGAGGTTGAACTGGCTAGAACATTGGAACATGAGGTGACCTTAGCAAAACAGCTCGCTTCAGAAGTGGAAGATTGGGATGATTTACCTGTTGAAACCTCTGCTTATGAACGTTTGATTGAATATGCATCACGTATGGCAGAGGATGAAAGTCGTCTATACAGTAATAAAGCCATTTTACGAGATGTTTTAGCAGAGGCAAATGCCTTTGCTCGTGCTCAAGGCCGAGAGTCGGTAGATCGCCAAACGATTGAAGATACGATTTTACAACGTGAATTTCATACAGGGCTTATGGAAGAGTACTACCATCGAGCGATTACTGAACAGCAGGTGCTTATCCTAACTCAAGGTGAGCATATTGGTATGGTCAATGGTTTAACAGTACTGACGGTGGGTAAACAATCGTTTGGTCAACCTGTTCGTATTACGGCACAAGCTTCAGCGGGTGATGAGGGCGTGGTGGATATTGAACGTGAAGTAGAAATGGCTGGGCCTATTCACTCTAAAGGGATGCTTATTCTTTCTGGGTATTTACGCGGTCGTTATATGAAACAGAAAGCGTTAGGTTTTAGTGGTTCCATCGTTATGGAGCAATCTTACAATGGTGTAGAAGGAGATTCCGCTTCTTCAGCTGAGTTGCTTGCGTTAATTTCTTCTCTTGCACAGTTACCTATGCGTCAAGACTTAGCGATTACAGGTTCAATCAATCAATTTGGTGAAATACAACCGATTGGTGGGGTCAATGAAAAAATAGAAGGCTTTTATAAAATCTGCCAAGCCAGAGGGTTAACGGGTAGCCAAGGGGTTATTATTCCACAAGCAAACGCCAGCCATTTGATGCTTAATACTGAAGTACGAAATGCTGTCAAAAATGGTAAGTTCCATGTGTATACCATGAGCCATATTGATGATGCAATTACCTTGTTTACAGGTATTAAAGCGGGTAAATTGACCAAAAAAGGCGTTTTTACTAAAAATAGCGTTAACGCAAAAGTGGTTAAAGCGCTCGAGGCAATGAACGAAAAATCTTAAACTAGAATATATTCTTGCCATTTAATAACCGTTTAATAAACGACTTTAGTCATTTGTTAAACGGTTTTTTTGTATCTTAGTTATCGTCAAATAGGTCTAAGGGATAATAGTTGGGAGTGCTACAAGGCTAGAATAATTTGTCGAACTCTTCGTCACTCATCTGCTTGATTTCATTTTCAAGCTGAGTTGTTGCCTGAATAAGCTTTTGAGAGCTGTTAAATACATCCTGCATAAGCTGGTTTATATCTTCTTTACGCTTGGCATCAATTTTTTTTTGCGACTGAAATAAACTCGCTTTTTTTGCAGGCGTGTGTAAAGCTTTGTAAAGAGTTCGATAGTTTTCAAAGACTTCCTCAAGGCATAAATTAATCGCTTTATAGTTTGTAAGGTGAGTAAATGTTTGGCCTTCTGTGTAGTACCAGCGTGCAAAAAAACTATCTGTGTGTATAAGGGGTAATTTGTTTGCATCAACATGAATGCCTGTTACATACCCTTGTACATTGGAACGCCACTCAACATGGGACGATTTAGCTGATCTGATGTAAGATAAAGCTTCTTTTTTACTCATATCAAATCCTATTTAAGTTATATAAGAGTGCTTTTCGTCTTGTGCAAAAGTCTCTATGCATTAATATAACTCAGCCACCTCTTCATCCGTCAAATCCATCACTTCTTTTTCAAGAATGTTAATGGTTTCTAGTAAGGTTTCTGAAACGGCAATCATGCTTTGCATAAGTTCTTTAGCTTGTTTTTCATTTTTCTGACGTAACTTTTCTTTTGAGGTGAATATCCCACCTAAAAATCCCTTTTTGGTTTCGCTAAACATCAGTTTAAAAATTTCCATATATATCTGGTGAAGCATGGCATGGGGTGCATCGATTGCTCCAAAACTACCAAGGCTTGATAACATCTGACCTTTGCCGTAATACCATTGACCAAATTTGCAATTTGTATGTATGACGGGTACATGATTTTGATCAACAGAGAAACCACCTACGATGGCCTGTGCATAAGCGCGCCATTGAATATGAGCCGCTTTAGCAGCCCGTAGCTGGGTGATTATTTCTTTTTTTGTCATTTTGATACCTTCGTGCTGCATGATGTTTCAATTTCGATAGGGTTCGATTTTATTTGACTATGCATATTAACTCATTAATTCTAAACCTTATTGTAAGCAAAATTTTACAAAAGAGCGGTAAGAAAATAACCAAAACTGGCATTAATTAAGAATATATTATTATTAATCTCAAACTTTGTTAGTATAAACTTAGTTCTTTTACTTATTTTCTTGTTTTTCTAGAAAACCAGCTTTTGGCCACGTGATGGCGCCATAAAATATTGACTACAAAGTAAGCAGTTGAACCAAGAACTATGCCAACTATAACGCTACCTAGATAAAGTGGAAGCCATAGTTCACCGAGAACATTGACAATCCAATGCCAACTTAACTCAAAAGAGAGATTTTCTTGTGCTTCATGACCAAGAATAAAAGTCCCGACCAAATAATTGAAATAGAAGATAGGCGGCATAGTGAAAGGGTTGCTTATCCAGACTAAAGCCACACTTAGAGGTAGATTGGCTCGAAAAAATATCGCGGTAAAGGCAGAGGCAATCATTTGTGAAGGAATTGGAATGGACATCCAAAAAAGCCCAATAAAAAAAGCCTTAGAAACAGAGTGTCGATTGAGATGCCAAATATTCGGGTTATGGAGCCATTTGCCTAAAACCCCTAATCCTTTCATGCTCTTGACTTTATCAGGATGGGGTAGGTAACGTTTAATGAGTTTTTTTGGCATGTTTATTCAATTCGTTATCGGTTTTATTGTTACGGTTATTCTATGCTACCAGTTAACAGAATTTCCACCTTTATGGAGCGGTGGTTTACTGCTTGTTTTACTGATATGGGCAGTTTGGTTTATTACCTTTTATAGATTACGTCATTTTTACTTCAAGAAAAGAAGGCGTTTACTTAGACAAAGTTTGTCAATAATAAGCTGGCAGAATCGCATTTTTCACCTGGTGTTTAGTGCCATTATAGGGATGAATGTGGTTTTCTGGCAGGCTTTTTTTGCCCCGAGTATCTCAAATGTTTTCTTGGAGCATAAAAACCTCATAGAGGTAGAGGTTTTAAGCATTCCTAAAGTGGTTAAAAGTGAACATTTTTCAAAAATAGTCTTTGAGGCATCTCTTTCTAAGGTAACTACTTTAGGAGATGTTTCATTATTAAAAAATAGCCAGGCCTGGTTACTTAATAAACCTAAAATTAAATTGACATGGTATTTAGATAACCATGAATTTTCTCAACTGATTAACCAAGATAAACAACCTTTAGTAGGGGAACGTTGGCGTTTTTATGCCAAACTCAAAAGCAATCATGCGGCTATGAATCTGGCGAGTCGAGATTATGAGAAATGGCTATTCCAAAACCATGTCGTTGCTAAATCGACGGTTTCTGGGCTTTATCTAAAACACCAAAATCAACAAAAAATTGAATATACCGCCATCAAACTGCAGTCACAATCCTTTATTAATTGGCGAGTTTGGCGTGCTGAAATAGTTGATTATTTAGATGGCATTTTTAAAGACAGTCCATTCAAAGGGATTTACCTTGGTATGACTGTGGGTGAAAAGTCAGCCGTTAATGAACAACAATGGGCACTGTTTCAACAGACTGGCACAATTCACCTTATGGCCATATCGGGTCTGCACATGAGTATTGTGGCGGTGATGGGGTTTTGGCTTTTTAAGTATGTTTGGCGTTTAGGGTTATACCGTTATCAATTGATTAATTTACAGACTTTTTCAGCACTGGGTGGATTGTTCTTTGCCACCGTTTATCTTTTGCTTTCTGGCGCAGCCATTCCAACGCAGCGGGCATGGATTATGGTTGCTACGGCTTTAATGTTTATCTTGATTAGGCGCCAGTTTAGGCCGTGGAGCGCTTTGGCTATGGCGGCCTTTATTGTTGTTGTTTGGGATTCTCGCGCGGTATTGAGTTCAGGTTTTTGGCTCTCTTTTATGGCGGTTAGTCTTATTTTTTTGGCACTTAAAATTTATCAAAATAAATCGAAATGGCATCAATTCCTTGGTATTCAACTGATGTTAACAGCAGGCTTGGCACCGTTTATTTTATGGAGTTTTTATCAGGTTCCTGTGTATGGTTTGTTTGCGAACTTAATCGCAGTGCCTTTTGTGAGTCTTATTGGTTTGCCAGGCCTGGTAGTGGTTATTTTTTCGAGCCTATTTTCACTTGAGTTGGCAAACTATTTACTTGAAAAACAGGACTGGTTTTGGCAGCAAATTTGGTCTTATTTGCATTTTCTAGTTCAATTACCAAAGCTCGATTTAAATAGCACAAACCACTCTTTTATATGGTTGATTGCGGTCAGTTCCGTGTTGTTTGTACTGATTACATCATTTAAATTTCTGCAAAAGCGGTTTGCTGTAAGTACAAACTATTTCTCTACTGCTTTGGTGCTTTATTTTATGATTTTGCTGTTCTTTCCATATTCAAATAATCGTCCAATGAATCAAACAGAAAATCAGCTGGCCTGGTTAACCGTGTTAGATGTGGGGCAAGGGCAAGCGGTTGTGATTGAAACGGCACATCATTTGGTGGTTTACGATACGGGTGCCAAATGGGGACAAACCACTGATGCGGCTAAAGTGGCTGTTATTCCATATTTAACAGCGCAAGGCTGGCAAGCAATTGATTTATTGATTGTCAGTCATAGCGATATTGACCACGCTGGCGGTACCCAATCAATTTTGGATGCGATCTCAGTGAATCACGCCCTGAGCGGGCAAGCTCAGCAAGTAAATCTTATGTTAAATAATTCAATATTGGGTGAACAGAGTAAACCATTCAAATCATGCTTATCTGGTCAACAGTGGGTTTTTGATGGCATTAGGTTTGAAATATTATCGCCTTTTGAAAACGCCGAGCAAAAAGGCTTAAAAACAGATAATGACCTGTCTTGTGTTTTAAAAGTCAGTAACCAAAACCAGTCGGTATTAATCATGGGGGATTTGAGTAAAAAAGGCGAGAAAATATTGCTTAATCACTATCAAAATCAAGCGGGTAAATTACAAGCAGATTTATTAATTGCGGGACATCATGGCAGTAAAACATCTACTTCCCAGGCCTGGTTAGATGCGGTAAAACCTACTAAATTGGTGTTTTCTTCGGGGTATCTAAATCGTTTTCATTTTCCCGCAAAAGACGTGGTGAATCGTATTCAGAATGTGGCTGAGAACAATCCAATTTCTTGGTGGAATACGGCGTGTTCTGGTGGCATCTCCTTTGAAATAAATCATTCAAATATTGAATTGCGTTATGAGGCTCGCAAAAGTTTGCGTAAATGGTATCATCACTCCTGTTTACAGTCTCAGCAAGGAATTTACTTTCAGTGAGTTGGCCAAAGTTTTGGGAAAAAAAGCAGTGGCAGAGTGTGGTATTGCTTCCTCTTGCAAAGCTCGTTTGTTGGGAGGCGGCTCGTCGTCTTAAAAACTATGAAAACAGTCCACCGCAAAAACAATCCAAAGCGGTTGTGGTTGTGGTGGGTAATCTTGTTGTAGGCGGTACTGGCAAAACCCCGTTTATTATTTGGTTGGCTAGGCAATTAAAAGCGCATGGCTTAACGGTTGGTATTATTAGCCGCGGTTATGGCGCTCACCAAGCAAATTGGCCACACTGGGTAACTGACCACAGTTTGGCAAGTGAATGTGGTGATGAACCCTTAATGCTTGTTAAACAAACAGCTTGTCCAGTTGCTGTTTCACCTAAACGGGTTGAGGCGCTCGAATTGCTTAATAGCAAAGTGCAGTGTGATGTTGTGATTAGCGACGATGGTTTGCAGCACTATGCGTTAGCCAGAGATATTGAAGTGGTGCTGATTGACGCTCAACGTCAGTTTGGGAATGGTTACTGTATGCCCTCAGGCCCTTTGCGTGAACCGTTATCTCGTATTGAGAAAGTCGATTTTACCGTGTGGAATGGCTTATTAGCGCATGAAGACATTCCAAAAATAGACTTTCAACAAAAAGCGCCAAGTAAAATGCAGTTACGGCCAGCTTGTTTTAAGTTAGTGGGTAATCCTGACGTACAACTATCAATAGACAAATTTTTACAAACATACTCAACAAAACAGGTCTTTGCCATTGCGGGTATTGGAAATCCACAACGCTTCTTTTCAACATTAGAAGAAATAGGGCTAGAGGTTGACGCTACTCCTTTTAAAGACCATTATGCGTATCAAAAATTGGACTTTGTTGAGCTATTAAATCAGACTTCAATACCAATTGACGAAAAACCCTTAATTATGACGGAAAAAGATGCGGTAAAATGTACCGCATTCGCAGAACATGAAAAGCACTGGTGGTATTTAGAAGTCATGCCCAATTGTGACCAAAATATTGTCAATAACATCGTGCAGTGTTGTCATTCTGCCAAATAATATATTAATTTAAGAGTAGAACATGGATCCGAAATTACTAGAAATTTTAGTCTGCCCAGTCAGCAAAACTAAGCTTATTTTTGATAAGACCAAACAAGAGCTTATTTCTACCGCAGCCAATTTAGCGTTTCCTGTTAGAGATGGTATTCCAATTTTACTTGAAGACGAAGCACGTCAACTTTCGGCTGAAGAAGTTGAAACTTACCGTAAACAAAAAAGCTAATTGCTCACGTAGCATTTACTAACGTAGAACTTTTATATGTCATTTTGCATTATTATTCCTGCCCGTTTTGAATCCAGCCGTTTACCAGGTAAACCACTGATGGATATTCATGGTAAACCGATGATTCAGTGGACTTGGCAACAAGCCAAAAAATCAGGTGCGGAACGTATTATTATTGCCACAGAATCGTTACAGGTAAAAGCAGCGTGCGAAGCTTTTGGTGCGGAAGTCTGTCTAACAGGTGACCAACATCAATCGGGAACAGAACGTATTGCCGAAGTGATTCAATTGTCAGGCATTGCAGATGATGAGATTATTGTGAATGTGCAGGGGGATGAACCAATGCTACCCTCTGAACTGATTCATCAAGTGGCAGAAGGGCTTGAGACGAACCCGAACATACCCATGGCCACCTTGTGCGAACCGATCTACTCTGTAGAAACCGTGTTTGACCCACATGCTGTTAAGGTGTCGCGCGATGTAAATGATTTTGCCATTAACTTTAGTCGTGCGCCATTGCCTTGGTCAAGAGACACCTTTTCACAAAATATTAAAACTTTACCCACCAATTGGGCGTACAAACGCCATATTGGGTTGTATGCTTACCGTGCAGGTTTTGTTAAACAGTATGTGGCCTGGCCTGAGTGTGAGCTTGAGCATGTTGAAAAACTTGAACAGCTACGTGTGCTTTGGCATGGTGTGAATATTTTGGTTTTAGATGCGTTGTGTGATGCGGGTGTGGGAGTCGATACTGCAGAAGATTTACAGCAAGTACGTCGCCTGTTAGCTTCAAATTAATTAGCCTATCTTATGCTTAAATATCTCACCTTAATCGCAGTTGTTTACTTTTTTTACTGGTTACTCAAGCAAAAAATTCGTAACCGAAAACTTGAACAACAGGGAATTGTTGTTGAGCAGAAGGGGATTCGTCCCATCACCTTAATGAGCATTGTGATGGTGGTGATGTATGGTGGTTATATGATTTATTTTTTCCTATCGGATAAAAGTTGATTTTCAAATCAAAATTATCATCAAATCATTAATGGGTTATTGAAACTTTTCTTGCTTGATCAATTATTTCGCATAACGCAGGAAGGTTTTCTAATAATCGAGCCGTGGGTCTTTGATAAAGGTCATTATTCAGTAAATAGAGTTGTTGATTTTTAACGGCGTTAAGCATGGGAAAATCCAACCATTTATCCTTCCAGGCCTGTTGAAACGCCTGTTCTCCACCAATTAAAAACACATCGGGGTTTCGTTTGATTAAGCTTTCAATATTGATTTCTGAAGCGAGCATCGGTAAATCGGCAAATGCGTTTTTAGCCCCACATACATTCATTGCCAAACTAATAAATTGTTGCCCGTTTATTGTCATTAACGGCATTTGCCAAACTTGATAAAAAGCCGTGACCATCGGTTTATTCTGATATTTGGTTTTTTCTGTTTGAATAATGAAATTAAGCTTTTGAGCGATCTGTTTTGCTGTTTTAAGTGTGCCTGCTTTTTCACCGATTTTTATTATTAGAGAGGTGATGTCGGTTAGGTTTTTAACTTCTGTTTGCCAGACGTTAAAGCCTAAAGAACGCAGTTTTGCAAGGTCTTGCGGACGTATAGCGGATTCCCAGCCAATAATCAGTTCTGGGTTTAAAGCGATAATCGCTTCAATATTAAGGGTGTTTGAACTGCCAACCACGGGTAATAGTTTGGCTTGTTTTGGAAAATCAGAATAATCAGCTACCCCCACCAGTTTATCGCCAGCGCCAGCTGAATACACTAATTCGGTTATATGGGGTGCTAAAGAGATAATACGGTTTACAGGTTTAATCTCATTTGACCAGGCCTGGTAACTTTGTAAACTTAAAAAAAGCAGCCAGACTATTTGCAGGAGTTTATTCATGGTTATAAATCAACGCCTTTTTGCGCTTTAATGCCGCTGGTATAAGCGTGTTTTTCATCTTTAATTTCAGAAACCGTGTCAGCTAATTCTCTAAGTTCCATAATCGCAGAACGTCCAGTTACGACTACATGTTGCATCTCTGGACGGTTTTGAATGGTGTCCAGCACTAAGTTTTTGTCTAGGTAGTCATAACTTAATAGATAGGTTAACTCATCTAAAACCACTAAATCATAGCTTGGGTCAGTCAGCATTTTAGTCGCTACCTGCCAGCCTTTTTTTGAGGTGCTAATGTCTTGCTGTCTATCTTGAGTATCCCAGGTAAAACCATCCCCTAAAACATGCCATTCACAATTGGGTTGTTGCTTAAAAAACGCTTCTTCACCTGTGTCGGTACGGCTTTTTATAAACTGACAAACCCCCACTTTCATACCGTGCCCCAAAGCACGAGCCACCATGCCAAAGCCCGATGTCGATTTGCCTTTTCCATTGCCAGTAATAACAAGCAGTATGCCTTTTTCATCAGAAGCACAAGCAATTGAGGCATCAATTTGTGCCTTTTTACGTTCCATTCTTAGCTTATGATATTGGTCTTGTTTTATATTCTGTTCATTCATGTCTGTTCTCTATTGTTAAGCGCAACGGCTATGTAGCATTTTTATAAATGATTGTGACATAAAAAACACGACAAGCTGCTAACATGGCGTGTTTTAGATTTATGATTCTTATCAATTAAAGACTACCACGAACACCCATAAAGAACTGGCGACCGCCGTTGGCGTAAACATAATTTGGTGTCACATTGGTAGCAGGCCAATCAGCGACACTGGTTATATAATCTTCATCGGTAAGATTAACCACTTTGGCATATAGGTTTAGATTTTTATTCACTTGATAATCAATATTAAAATCAGTTACAAAATATTCGCCAATCTGGGCACCAACTTCATCGTCTGCAGAGTAGTTTGTGCCTGTATAACGGGTTTCTAATCCTAAATGCAGATTTGTAATACTGTAATTATCAACTGTAAAATTGGCTTGTTGTTGAGGAATATAGGCTTTAAGCTGCTTGTCTTCATTCTTAGCAGTAAGCCATGTGGCATTGACTGCAAAATGTGTACTAATGGCATTAAGTTCTTTTTGGTAACTGAGCTCCCAACCTTCAGTGGTGGTTTTCCCATCGGCATTAACATAGTAACCATTAAACCAAGAACCAAGTGCTTCAAGTTTATCTTTTGTTTGGCTATTAAAGTAGGTAAGTTCCGCTCCATAAGCTCCCAAGGTAAATTCATAACCCTCAACGGATTCGGGTTTTAGCTCCGTTGGATTTGCAGGTCTACTTACTTGGTATAAAGAAGGGGCGTTGTAGCCAGTACCGTAATTAGCGGCAATAAATATTTGATCAGTAAAATGGTTTTTTAACCCGATTTTACCTGTGGTAGCGTTATCAAAGTTGTCATATTCATCATAACGCAACGCTTCGTTTAGGACTAAAGATGGCGTTAAGTAATGGCTATTGGCAATAGCGTAACCAGTATTGGTATATTCGGTGTCACTTAATGTATCTCTAAAATGCTTTTTCTCAAGAGAAACATTTAACGCATTTTGTTGACCATATTGATAACCCAGCTGACCGCCTAGACCTTCAATTAAGCCATCTGTTGAATAACCACCATAACCGCTATAAAAAGCGTTCATCGTTTGTTCATTAATATAAATACGGCCATTGATTTTATCTTGGTTATATAAATATTGCAGTTGGCGAGTGGTGATTTCATTGTCGTTATAAAGAGAAGCATCATCGGGGTTCGTTCCCGAGTCATATTCATTGCTTGCGCTGGTATTTTTAATCAACGTTTCAATACGATGGGCAGGAGTGATATTTATGCCCATTTTAAAAGAAACATCGGTTTGGTTAAAACCATCGTCTTCATAGCTAGATTCATTTGAATGGTAAGGCTTTATGGCCGTAAACCCATCGGTACTAATATCTTCAAGGTGAAATGCAAAATCAAATTGTTTATTATTCGCACCTAATGTCGTTGCGAGTTTTTTTGTGTTATTAGAGCCTACTTCGACATTCACATTAGCGATTTTTTGGCCTTTTATTGTGATGATATTAATAACACCTGCAGAAGCATTTGCACCCCAAACACCAGACTGTGGACCTTTTAAGATTTCAATTCGTTCAACATTACTTAAAAGCATATTGGCTACATTGGCGCCAATCCCTGCTGGATCGGTTTGTTCAATACCATCAATTAAAATTAATGCCTGACGATCAGACGAAGAGGCGCCACGCATAAAAATAGAACTTGATTTACCTAACCCACCAGTGTTTTTTACACTAACACCAGGCACGATTTTTAGAGCATCACCTAAAATTTGGTAATTTTTTTGTTCTATATCTTCACGGGTAATAACATTCACTTGGCTGGTGACAGATTGAATGTTTTGCGACATATTGTTTGCAGACACAACGATATTGTCTAAATCAGTGGCGTCGGCAAAGACGGTTTGTGAAAAGGTTGCCGCTAAAATAGCCGCAGAGAGTTTTGAAAGTTTCATGATTTTCCTTCAATTCATATTCATATCTATGTGTAATGAACGAAGGCAAACGGACAGGCTGGGTAAATGGGATTACCACACCCCGCAAGGGGGTGTAAAGGCCTGGTAAGATAAATTACTTTAGTAAATGTTATGGGTAAAACATTGCTTTATTTGGCTTATCTCCGTATTGCCCACCGCAATCGGGTTTGAGATATCAAAAATCGATATACTCGATTTTCAGGCCGGTATCCGGGCTTAAGAGCAGTTTCAGATTGCCTTCTCAGAACAGGGTTCCAATGGCGAATTTAATCTGTTTTCTCTATTACCGTTGCGGGGGCAGCGTAGGAGTTGCTGGCGTTAATTTGTATTAAGCCCGCTCACCAATCTTCCCGTTTAACTTTACTGGTTTTAAACGTTTTATTACAAAAGCGTGAAAAGGTAAAGCACCTGAAAGAGCGTAATCTTACTGAGCTTGTATTTAAATGCAAGTATTTTAACGTTAAAAGTAAAAAAGAGTGTATTTTGGATGGATTGTTACCAGGCCTGGTAGAACCTTCAAACCTGGTTTGTGGGTCAATGACTAGGCGATAGGGTATTAAGCCATATAGGTTTTTTTTGAGGTTTCGTATAGCTCAATTAAGCCATCTACTTGTTCTTGGTTGTATTCACGTAAACCACTTAACACCATGGTTTTATAACCACTACCAACTTGTTTGTCGGCATCCATAATGGCAAATTCAATACGCACTGTGCCACGCTTTCCTTCAACGACTAAAGAGCTACCCGCCAGTTTTAAGCTTGGTGAATTGATATTGAGTTGGTCAAACTCAAAAGCCATACTTTCATAGATGACCATCGGTCTTTCAGGGTTAATCATGACGTTATGTTGTTGCATAAGAGGCACTAAAATATGCGGAAAACTATGCCCTGAGAAGGCGACATAAGCACGAGAAAAACCTTCAATGAGCGATAAGTCTTGACTGATATTGCCATGACGTTTTACGTTTAAATAAGGTTTTTCATTGGTATCTAAAATTGTAAAAGCTGAATCATCAGTTTGTGGAATTACCAATTCTACGCCTTTACCGACCATACCCGTATAGTTAAACACCATGTTTTCAGAGAGTCCTAGGCGCGCTAAGGTGAGAGCAAAAAGTAAATCACCAGGTACACAAAAACGTTTTGAATCGGGGTTGTGAAGAGGGTTGAAGTCGTCAGAAACTTCTTTTGCGAAGCGGCTGCCTTGTTCTGGAGTGATTTGAATGACATTGTCTTGGGTAGCGTGAAAAGCGTCTAAATACATGGTTTCTCGGTATTAAATAATAAATTTGAATATTAACAAAGGTGGGAATGATACATAAATACATGAAAATAATCACGTTTTGTAGTCAAAAAACACAGATAAAAAGAGTTTTTATAAGCTATAAACAGTCATTTAGGTGAGAGTGTGACTGTTTTGCGAAGAAGAAATGACCAATGACTAGAGCCCCTGTTTACCGAGGTTTTTTATTTTTTCTATGAGTTGATTTCTTTGTTTTTTAGTTAGGTTTTCTACAGAACCAATTAGTGTATCGCGAATAGGGGATATACCACAAAAGCTTAAAATATTACGTTTAAGACTTTTTAAACTGTGTGCACCGTAAAACCATCGGTAGATAAAAGTAGGCATTCCCATTGTGACGATAATTCGAGCACTTTTACCTTTAAGCCGTTTTTGAGGCCAGCTATTACGGTCTCCAGTCTTCATAGCAAATCCAGGGCGTAAAAGTTGTTCCCAAAAACCTTTTAATATTGCTGGCATTGTGCCTAACCATAAAGGGTAGAGGATAACAATATGATTAGCCCACATGATCTTGTCTTGTGCTCTTAGAATGTCATTAACAGGCGCTTGGTTTTCAAATTCTTCTTCACTGCTTAATAATGAAAAATGCAGTTTAGCGACATTTATTATTTTGACTTCATGGCCTGCTTGTTCTGCAGCTAATGAATAGGCGCTAGCTAAGGCATGACCAAAATGTTCACCAATAGAATCTGGGTGTCCTTGAATAATCACAATACGTTTTGGCATAGAAAAAACCTCATTATTTATTTTTAAGTAACTCAAGTGTTGAGTGATTGTAAATATAAAAGGTGTTTTTGAGAAAAAGAAGGTTATTAATCTAAATTGTAGTTCATGTTGGTTGTGTAGCTGAAGAAATATTTCTGGCGTATTTAAATGAGTAAATTTAATGCTAAACCAACGAATACAAAACTAGCAAAGCGATTGAGATAAAGTTGAGCTTTTTCAGACTGATTAAGCCAGTTACCAAATTTGCCAGCCGCTAAAGCAATCATAATGAAAGAGCTTAGGCCTAAAAGCATAAATAGCGAGCCAAGTATAAAGACTTGGGTAACGATTGAACCATTTTCGGCCGAGACAAATTGAGGTAAAAAGGCCAAAAAGAATACTGTTACTTTTGGGTTAGTCAGATTCATAATAATGCCACGACGATAGAGCTGAATGGCGGTTTTAGGGATGTTTTTCTCTGCACTCAGTTTTTCGGCATGTGCGTTAAAGCTTTGCCAGGCTAGGTAAAGCAGATAAATAGCCCCCAATACTTTGAGTACGGTAAAAGCTGTTTGTGATGCAAGTATGATGGCGGCCACACCAAAAGCCACCAATAAGGTATGAAATATCAGACCAGATACTAAGCCTAATGTAACCAAAATGCCCGTTCTAGCACCATGAACGGCCGATTGTGTAATAACAAAAATTAGGTCGGGGCCTGGCGAATTAATCAATACCAGTGAGGCAATAATAAAGGTAATAAGCGAATCTGCAGGAATCACGGTTGTTTTGCTCTCAAAATAACGATTAGAAGGTGAATATTAAATTGCATTAATGTGGCTAAATTTTACCTTTAAACTGGTTCTTGAACGGGTTTGTTTTTGTCTGATTAAGCAACCAATTAAGCAATAGGGTAGAATACGCCCCAATAATAATCGATTAAATCAATGGTAGGCAAGATTATGGCAGGTTCACTGTTTGATCAGTTAAAAAAGTCGGGCTTGGTGAATGACAAAAAAGCCAAACAAGTTCAGCGTGAAAAGCAGCAACAGTCAAAACAAAATAGGGCAAATAAAGCTAAAAAAGGCCAGGCGGTTGTTAGTGAAGCGGCACAACTAGCTGCTAAAGCGGCGCAAGAAAAAGCAGAACACGATAAGCAATTAAATCTGCAACGCCAGCAAGAGCAAATTGAAAAAGCTAAAAAAGCAGAGTTGGTGCAAATTATAGAATCAAATAGTCTTAAAGACTTTAATGGCGATATGGCTTATAACTTTGCCGATGGCTCGGTCGTTAAAACCTTGTATGTTAATCCTAAAACGCATAAACAATTAAGCATTGAGGCTTTACGCATTGCCCGTTTTAAAGATGGTTATGCGTTAATTTCAGTTGAAGCGGCTGAAAAAATTATGCAACGTGATGAATCGGTATTAATTGGTGCGGTGGCAAGTGACGATACTATGTCACAAGAAGACAAAGACTATTACGCCAAATTTGAAATTCCAGACGATTTGGTTTGGTAAGCGTTATATTGAATGGTGCATTTTCAATGTTGAATTTTGAATACAAGCTAAAAACTCAACATTAAGCATTAAACCCCTTTTCTACGTTTAATCTCTTCATAGGCGGCATTAATATCCTGCATTTTTGCCGTGGCTTGTTGAATCTCTTTATTGTCCATGCCTTGTCCGTGCATAAAGTCTGGGTGGTTTTGCTTAACCAATTTTCGGTAGGCTTTTTTGATGGTTGAAAAATCATCCGACTCTTGGCATCCGAGTACTTCATAAGGGTCTGTATCTTGAAAAGTGTTGGCGTAACCGCCTGCGGTTCCACCACGAACTTGTTCAATAAATTGTGTAATCTCTTCTTGAGTAAATTCAAATAGTTCACCAATCTCAAAAATTAACGTTTTGGTGTTGTCTGACAGGCCATCCAAAGAAGCAAAAGAAATCATCTGCAATAAAGCACCACGACGAACTTCAACGCCTGCTTGTTTTAAAGATTGACAATAATAGGAGGTTGGGTTGTCATCTTTTTTAGCTTGATTGGCCAGTGCAAAAAGACGTTTTTTGGCACTGTCGACAATCGGTTTTGGCAGGCCTGCTTGCCCCATAGCGTGAGCGATGGATTTAATAGTGTCGCTCATAAATTCAATTTCTAAACGACTGATTTGTCCATCACTTTTAGCCACTTTTGCCATTAAAGCAATAATCTCTTCAGGCACGCTTAAACGCGATTTACTGTATTGATTGCTGGTAAAGTTTTTATAAGCTTCATCAAAACTTTCGCTATTTTTAACCGATTTATAGGCATCTACACCAATATCCACCGTTTTGCGTGAACCTTTGAACAACAAGTGAATAATCTTTAAAAAGATAAAAACAATAACGAGTAGTAAGCCTTTAATAAAACGCAATGTGCTTCCTTTTGAATTTTTTTGAATTTATTTAAAATATTAACTGCGGTAAATGGTTTCAATGAGATGAAACCCAAATTGAGTTTTGATTGGTCCATGTACCGTTAAAACAGGCAATTTAAATACCACATTATCAAATGCCTTAACCATCGTACCAGGTCTAAACTCACCCAAATTGCCGCCTTTCTTCTTAGACGGGCATAGAGAATGTTTTTTAGCTAAGGTCGCAAAGTCCGCACCCTTAGCAATTTGTTGTTTGAGTATTTCGGCTTCTTCTTTGGTTTTTACTAGAATGTGTCTTGCACAGGCTAAGGCCATTTGCTGCTCTCTTAATACAATAAAATTGGGTCGTTTATTATAGTGTTTGTCAGTTTGTTTCGCAGTAATCTTGCTATTGAATTTACCAGGCCTGGTAATTTATTCCACAAAGTGTATTTCATTCGCCTAAATATTAGTACCAGTAAAGCCAATGTTCTCTTGAATGCCACCAAGTCTTTAATGCTATAATTTGCGGCATTAATTTCTTTACAAACCTGGCATAAGACTAGGTTTGCCATATCCGTATTTGAGCAGGTTATAGATAGATGAGTAATAACGGTAAATCCGCAGCAGTAGAACGTCCAATCAATTTTATTCGCAATATTATTAATGATGATTTAAGCAGTCATAAACATGAATCTGTGCAAACACGTTTTCCGCCAGAACCAAATGGTTATTTACATATTGGTCACGCTAAATCAATCTGCTTAAACTTTGGTTTAGCCGAGGATTATAACGGTGGATGTAATTTACGTTTTGACGATACCAACCCAGCCAAAGAAGATATTGAATATGTTGACTCTATTAAGCAAGACGTTAGCTGGTTAGGCTTTAACTGGTCTGGTGATATCTGTTATTCATCCAATTATTTTGACCAGTTTTATGCTTATGCAATTGAATTAATTAAAAAAGGTTTAGCCTACGTCTGTTTTTTAAATGCCGATGAAACGCGTGAATACCGTGGTAGCTTAAAAGAGCCAGGCAAAGACAGCCCTTATCGCAATACCTCAGTAGAAGAGAATCTAGCCCTATTTGCCAAAATGAAAAATGGTGAAATGAAAGAGGGTGAATGTGTATTACGTGCCAAAATTGATATGGCCTCATCGTTTATGTGTATGCGTGACCCAACGCTGTATCGTGTGCGTTTTGAACACCACCATCAAACAGGTGATAAATGGTGTATCTACCCAATGTACGATTATGCACACTGTGTTTCAGATGCCATTGAAGGCGTTACCCACTCTTTATGTACGCTTGAGTTTCAAGACAACCGTCGTTTATATGACTGGGTATTAGAACATTTGAATGATTTTAATAAACCTGATCGTCCGCATCAGTATGAGTTTTCTCGTTTAAACCTTGAATATACGGTGATGTCTAAACGTAAACTACACCAGTTAGTGGACGATAAATTGGTTGAAGGCTGGCAAGATCCGCGTATGCCGACCATTTCGGGAATGCGTCGTCGTGGTTATACGCCTGCTTCGATTCGTGATTTTGCCGAACGTATTGGTATCTCAAAAGTAGATAGCATGACTGAAATGACTATTTTAGAAGCGGCGGTGCGTGATGATTTAAATGTAGTAGCACCTCGTTCTATGGCGGTGCTTGACCCAATTAAAGTGGTGATTGAAAACTTTGACGGTGAACCAGAAGCTTTAATGGCACCAATTCATCCGCAAAACGAAGAGATGGGTAAACGCGAGATTTTCTTTGGTCGTGAATTATATATTGACCGTGCCGACTTTACCGAAGTAGCACCCAATGGTAAGTTTATGCGTTTGGCGTTAAATAAAGAAGTACGCTTGCGTAATGCCTATGTCATTAAAGGTGAACGTGTCGATTACGATGCGGATGGCAATGTGACCACCGTTTATTGCACCTATGACCCAGAAACCCACGGCAAAAACCCAGCCGATGGTCGTAAAGTAAAAGGCGTAATTCATTTTGTAGAAGCCAGCAAAGCGGTTGCCGCCGAATTTAGATTGTATGACAGACTGTTCACCGTAGAAAACCCAGCAAAAGAAGAAGATTTTGAATCGGTAATCAACCCAGAGTCCTTAACGGTAAAACATGGTTTTGTTGAACCAGGCCTGGTAAATTCTCAACCAGAAAAAGCCTATCAATTTGAGCGCGAAGGCTATTTTTGCCGTGACAATCAATCCGCTGAAAAACAAGTTTATAACCGTACCGTTGCTTTACGCGACACCTGGAGCCAAAAATGATGCGAATTTGTGGGGTGGAACTAACGGGTAATGATGCCATTATCTGTCTATTAACGGTAGATAATGAAATCTTTAACCTACCAGAATGCCGTGTACGCCGTGTGACTTGCCAAAACCCTGATACGTCAAACGATTTGCAATATTTTCAAAAGACCTTTGTACAGCTTATGAAAGACTACCAAATTGATACAGTCGTGATTAAAGAGCGTATGAAACGTGGTAAATTTGCTGGTGGTGCCAATGGCTTTAAGTTGGAGGCGGCAATTCAATTAGCTTCTGAGTTAAAAGTGGTTTTAATGAACCCAACAGACCAAAAAGCCCACTTAAAGCATTACCCTCTGCCAATTAGTTTTGCAGAAACAGGGCTCAAAAAATTCCAAGAAACCGCCTTTGTTGCCGCGTTTTCTTACTACGCCAGTAAGCACGTTTGGTAAACAGCTTTTTGAACCACGAAACGAAGAACTCGGCTGTAGAGTCGAGAAGACACGAAGTCACGAAGAGAAGAAAAATATAAAATAAGAGTGATAGGCCGCTAAATTGGAATTAATTTTCAAATTTACCCTGTGCTCACATAATTAAAAACTTCGTGTCTTCGTGCCTTCGTGGTGTATTAAAAACGTTGTGGTGAAATTAAACCCTTCGTGGTGAATCCCCTAAAATATAAACATTAAATGAGTAAAACCATGCCAAGCACTTTTGAACATCTTGATCTCCCTAAGTCGCAGTTACAGAACTTAGAACAGTTGGGTTATCACTCAATGACTCCAATTCAAGAAGAGGCGTTGCCTTTGGGTTTAGGTGGTCATGACTTAATTGCTCAAGCCAAAACGGGGAGCGGTAAAACCGCTGCGTTTGGTATTCCAATGTTGAACAAGTTAGATATGTCTAATAAGTCAGTGCAAGGATTGGTGATTTGTCCAACGCGTGAATTGAGTAATCAAGTGGCAGAAGAGTTAAGACGTTTAGCACGTTTTCAGGCCAATATTAAAATCATCGTGCTGTCTGGTGGTAATCCAATGCGCCCACAAATTGCCTCTTTAGAGCATGGCGCGCATATTGTGGTAGGTACGCCAGGGCGTTTAAAAGACCATATTCAAAAAAATAATCTCGATATTTCAGCCATTCATACTCTGGTTTTAGATGAAGCCGACCGCATGTTAGAAATGGGGTTTAAAGAAGAGATGGTCGATATTATTGGCTATACACCACACACTCGACAAACGTTGTTGTTTTCAGCGACGTTCCCAGATGATATTGAATACATTAGCCGTCGTTTTCAAAAGAACCCTATGCAAGTTGCGGTAGAGTCGCATCACGATGCGGCGACTATTGAACAGCTGTTTTACATGTGTCATCACAAAGATAAGCTTGCTAGTTTAGTGCGAATTCTATCGGTGAATGAATTTGAACATGCGATGATTTTTTGCAATACCAAAGCGTTAGTGCAAGAGGTCATTGATTTTCTAGAAGAAAAAGGCTTTGATGCGGTAGCCTTGCATGGCGATATGGAACAGCGTGAACGTGAGCAGATATTGATTCGCTTTAAACATCACAGTACCAACTTTTTGGTGGCGACCGATGTGGCCGCACGTGGTTTAGATATTGCCGCTTTACCAGCGGTAATTAACTACGAACTGCCTAGAAATCAAGAGACCTATACGCACCGTATTGGGCGCACTGGGCGAGCAGGCCTGGAAGGTAAAGCGATTACGTTATTTACGGAAAAAGAGCGTTATAAACTTGACCATTTAAGCTCTTATCAAGGCCATGCTCTGGAATATGAATCCATAGAACGTTTACCACAAGCTCGTTCAAATCGAGTGCAACCTGAATTTGTTACCCTGTATATTTCTGGAGGGCGTAAAGATAAAGTGCGTCGTGGTGATATTTTGGGGGCAATTACCAAACAGGTCGGTTTAGATGGACAGCATGTCGGCAAAATCGATGTGGTTGACCACTCAAGTTATGTGGCGATTGAGCGTGGCTATGAAGCCGAAGTGGTGAAAGGTTTGAATCAGAATAAGATTAAAGGCCGAAAATTCAAAGTAGGGCGTGTTTAAATATTCTGAATAAAGGTAATTAAACCTCAAAAAAACCTTTAAATATCCACGATTTATCTACCACATATTATTTTTACATCAGGTCTCATACTTGCAGGTTTGCGGGTATAGACGAAGCCTGAAAAAGAGCCGTTTGATGTAGAGTAAACGGTTTTATTTCCTATAATTTCTCTTCCATAATAAACTTCTAAAATAACTCGGGTATTTGGGGTATTCACTTTCCCCTTGAGGAATACTTTTGAGTCATTTTCTTTATCAGCTTCCCAAATTACAGGCATGCAAGAATTTGCATATATATTGAGTGAGTAAAAAAAACAAAATATTGCTGTGAGAGAAGATAGGTTAAATCTCATGAAAGTCATTTCCGTAAAATATATTACGTATATTTTATTATATATTGCGTGCTTTTTAAATAAAATATTTTGAGATTGATGGAATCTAAAGTGTAAGTGTCAAAACGCAATTTTTCCCTCCGAAAAAGGAGGGAAGGTCTAGAAAAATTAGTTTTTTCATTGACACTATTAATTAGAGTTTTTATTCATTCAGTGTTTTAACAATCTCTAGCATTTTAGCCGCATGGCCATCTGGCGCTACACCGTATTCAACATAGGCCAGTTCGCCTTGTTTATCAATAATAAAGGTTGAGCGTACAATCCCCATCTTAGAAACGCCATTTTTCTCTTTTAATTGCCAAACGCCAAAGGCATCACACAGTTCGCCAGACGTATCAGCCAATAAATCGACTTTTAAGCCAAACTTTTCAATAAACGCTTGGTGGCTTCCACAATCATCTTTACTTACACCAATTACTACGGCATTTGCAGAGGCAAAGTCATTGGCTAATGCGGTGAAGTCATTTGCTTCAATGGTACAGCCAGGGGTGTCGTCTTTGGGATAAAAATATAACACCACGTTCTTATGCCCTTGATAATCGGATAAATTAACGGGGTTGTTGTCTTGATTTGCGCTTGTTACATTGGGGGCGGCTTGACCTTTAATTAACATACTCTTTTCCTTTTATTGTTTTAGCAGTGATAGTAATCAATTTTAGATTAAATTTCGCCCATAAACTTATTGTGGGCATTTATTTTCTGGATAAACTTGTGCAATATGCGTATTTTATGCAGATAATCACGAGACTGTGTTGGTGTTAAGCTAGAATAAACTGACTACTAAAGTGGTTGCTTGATTTTGAGTTTGAGTTTTCGTTCTAGGTATTTAGGGATTACATTATTTACGTTCATATTTTAATGCGTTGCCATTACGTGTTTTTTAACTTTTTTAAAGTCCAAATTTTTCAATTCGGTATGAGATATGCAGGGTAAACTTTTTCATAAAAGGATTTATTTTATTGCGGTTGCAGTATTTGCAATAGGTCTTTTATTGACCTCTCAATGGATTCAATACGCTGAAAATAAACAAGTTAATGTACTTGAGGCTAAGTTTAATCAATATTCATTACAAGCTTATAATGCTGTTCAGAGTGGCTTACAGCGTGAATTAGAACGTTTAAATAGTTTATCTGCTGTCTTTGAGTTTTCTGATTATATTAGTCAAAATGATTTTGAACTCTTTGCGCAAGCTTTATTAGCGTCGGGTTCAGAAGTTGAAGCGCTTGAGTGGATTGAAGTGGTTCCTAAAGATCAGCGTTTGTTATTTGAAGATGAAATAGCAGACATGCTTGGTTTACAGCATTATTCTATCAAAGCGAACTCTCTTGGACGGTTGGTAGATCAACAGGAACAAAATGATTATGCCGTTATTAAGTATGTATACCCTCTAGAAAAAAATAGGCGTGCTATTGGCATTGACGCTTATTCAGTCGATACACAAAAACAGGCCATGTATCTCGCCCAAGCTAACAATACACAGGTTGCCACTCCACAACAAAATCTGTTTCGGAATGCTAAAGGCGATTGGTCAACGATTGTTTATCAACCTGTTTACAACAATAGAAAACAACTGAAAGGTTTTACCGCAATCGTTTTGAATATGAATCGTTATGTAAATTACATTCGTAAACAATTTTTGCTTGAGGATTCTTTAGGGGTATTTATTTCAGATTCTCAAGCGGGAAATGTACCTTTTGCTATTGCGGGTAAGGAGTATTTAATTGAAGAGGCTCTGTACCGTTCTAATGAATTTAAGCTTACCTTTGCGGGTCAAAAATGGGTTTTTAATACAGAAGTTAATTTGAAATTTTTGCCTGACTATCAAGTGTTTTCAAATAAAAAAGTTCAAAAATCTTGGGTGGCAGGCATTTTAGTAAGTTTATTGTTTACCGTAGCTATTTTTCTATTTTTACAGTATAGACATCAATCATTGACTAACCAGGCTTATATTCGTGCTCAAGAAAAACGTTATAAGGAAATCATCGACCAAAGTTCCGAGGCTTATTATTTGCTGAATTGCGATGGGGAAATTTTAGATGTTAACAGTGAAACTTGTCGATTGTTAGGTTATGAACGCGAAGAGTTACTTCAGAAAAAAATTAGCCAAATTGATGCCAAATACCAGGCTAAAGATATTCAAAATATTTGTAAAGATTTTGAAGCGGAAACTAAAATTTTATTTGAAACTGTTCATCAGCGTAAAGATAGGAGTAGTATTCCTGTAGAGGTAGGCGCAACCAAATTCAAAGTTGATGGTGAAGATGTTACTTGTGTATTTGCCCGCGATTTAACAGAAAGAGTCAATAATCGTATTTTGAGTGTTGATAATGAAGAGCTTCAACAGTCAATTGAACACTATACCAAACAGTTAAGTGATCAAAAAAAGGCGTTTGAAACCATTTTTGAAAAGTCTGCTGATGGCATTTTTATTAGTGAAGGACGGCATGTTTTAGATTGTAATCAGGCGACAGTTGATATGTTTGGCTATAAATCTAAAAAACAACTTTTAAGTTTACCAAATAAAGTATTTGCCCCCAAATATCAGCCTGATGGTGAAAGCTCACATCGTAAAGGTTTTAGAATGTTACAGATATGCCTTAAAAAGGGGTCTCATCATTATGAGTGGCTAAATAGACGTGCCAATGGTGAAGATTTTTGGACAGATGTTGTTTTAACGCGTTTACAGTATTATGGACGCACGGTCATACATATTGCATTCAGGGATATTTCTAAGCGTAAAAAGTTAGAAGAGGAAATGTATGCCGCTCGAGAAGAAGCCGTGGCTGCAAATAAGGCAAAATCTGAATTTTTGGCTAAGATGTCACATGATATTCGTACCCCGTTACACGGTATTTTAAGTTATGCAGAGATGGGACAAACACGCGTCTCTAGTTCGTCAATTGATAAGCTCAAGCGTTATTTTGAAAATATAGAGTTAAGTGGTCACCGCTTAATGGGACTTTTAAATGACTTACTTGATTCGGCAAAACTTGAATCTGGTTTGATGAGTTTTGACTTTCAATATCAAAGCCTTGAGCCGATTATAGAGGGTTGTCTTTTAGAGCAAAAATCGCTTTTAGAAAAGAAGGAGGTAAAAGTCGTATTAAAGTACCTCGATTTTATGGCATGTTTTGATAGTCACCGTATTGCTCAAGTTATATCAAATTTACTTAATAATGCCATTCATCATTCGCCAGTGGGTTCCAGTATTGTTATTTCAGTAGATACTATTGATAGTAAGTGGTTGGTTTTTTCTATTCAAGACTCGGGAAAGGGGGTGCATCCCGAAGAACTAGAGTTGATTTTTAATAAGTTTATTCAAAGTAAGGATTCATCTAAAAATACAGGAGGAAGTGGTCTCGGTTTAGCCATTAGCAAAGAGATTGTGCAAGCACATCATGGCAGAATTTGGGCAGAAAACTGGATGACAAAAAATCGTATTCAAGGTGCAAATTTTAGATTTACTTTGCCAATAAAAAATTTAGATAGGATAAGTGATGCCACTGAAATTATCTGATTATAAACCTTACGTGCTTGCTGTAGACGATGAACCGTTAAATCGGTTGATCCTAGAGGATTTAATTGAAAATCGGTTTGAACTGCAATTAGTTGATTCGGGCCAAGCGTGTTTAGACGCCGTAAAAATGAAAGAGCCTGATTTAATATTGTTGGATATTAATATGCCTGACTTGTCTGGCTATGAGGTTTGTGAGGCTTTAAAAGCAAACCCTCAAACATCTCATATTCCCATTATCTTTTTAACGGCAAAAATAAGCACAGAAGATGAGAGAATAGGTCTAAAACTTGGCGCGGTTGACTATATTACTAAGCCATTCACTGAATCGATTCTTTTGGCTCGAATGAAAACACATTTGTCTTTGCATTACTCTCGTAAACTCTTGGAAAAAAATCATAAATCTCTTCAGCAAGAACGTAACTATATTGAACACCTTATCAACTCTATGCGACGAGATAAACGTTTTGAAAATCGGGCCATAAGACAGTTGGTCTCTCCAGTGGAGGCCTCTAATGGCGATATTATCTTATCCGCAATCAATGATTATAATCATCAACATATTTTAGTTGGAGACTTTACGGGTCACGGTTTAATGGCTGCAATTGCAGGGCCCCTAGTGGCATCGTTGTTTTACACAAATGTGAGGAACAATCATCTGCCCACTGCGGTGTTAAGAGTGATTAATGATGAGCTGTGCAGTAAATTACCACCGCAAAACTTTTTAGCTGCAACCTATATCGATTGGGATAAAAATAGTGGACAAGTGAGTATTTGGAATTTTGGTATGCCAAGTTGTTTGTACCTTTCTAGTGAAGATTTGAGTGATTCACAGAGACCGAATATTCAAAAAATTGA
Source organism: Thiomicrorhabdus sp. Kp2 (assembly GCF_000478585.1). Taxonomy (NCBI): domain Bacteria; kingdom Pseudomonadati; phylum Pseudomonadota; class Gammaproteobacteria; order Thiotrichales; family Piscirickettsiaceae; genus Thiomicrorhabdus; species Thiomicrorhabdus sp. Kp2. The sequence continues at coordinate 397,156 of NZ_ARWI01000001.1, read as the reverse complement.
CTCCATGTCAGTTGCTCTAGGAATTATTGAGTGCGATGAGCACAAGGTTGATCCTGTAACGATACAATTTACAACAGGAGATAAGTTGTTTATTTTTACCGATGGATTAGCAGAGGTAATGAATGCAGATGGAGAAGCTTTTGGTGTAGCTCGAACGATAGAGGCGCTGTTTCAAATTATTGAGGATGATTTGGAGCTAAATGAGATTTTACAGCGAGTAACACAGTTCTCTGAAGGGAAAACAATGAAAGATGACACAACACTCATTGAAATCTCAGCTTAACTTTTAAGCCATTCATTCTAAACAAGGCCTAATTTACGGGTATTGAACGCTGAATAGCACAGGTTTACAAAACTTGATTTTGCCGCTGTTTGTTAAGAACGGCTTGCCGAGCAAGAGAGTCGGCAAGGGTATTACCATGATTACCGTTGTGGCCTTTTACCCAGCAGAGCTCAATTTGTTGTTGCATACTTAAGTTTGATAAGTGTTGCCAATGTTCTTTATAAACAACGGTTTTCCCCGACTTAACGCGCCATTGATTGTTGCACCAAGTGGTGTATTTCTCCGTTAAACCTTCAATAAGGATTCTTGAATCGGTGTAAAGTGTCACCGAATAAGTTTCTATTTCTTGGGCGAATTCTTGTAATGTTTCGAGTGCTTTTTTGGCAGCAATGAGTTCCATTTCAAGGCTGGATGTCTGCTTTTGTGAACCAGAGTTTTGAATAAATTCCTGGCCGTTTTTAAAAATTACAAATCCCCAGCCACCTATATCTTGCTTTTCAAAGTAACCTCCATCGGTATAAATTTGATAGCAATCTGCGCTTGAATGACTACGAAAAGTATTTTGCATTAAAATAAAGGTCTTTAACTAATCTGATTTAAGGCTGTTTACCCAGTTTTAACGGTAATGATTTGTCGATTTCATATTCTTGGATTGAGCCATCATAGAGTTTGACGTTTTCAAACCCGAGACTTTTTAACATAACAAAGGATCTTGCCGCTCTGTGCGCAGTATTGCAGTAGACAATAATAGGCTGTTTTAAATCCGATAGACTTACGCCACGCAAATTTTGCAGTAAATCATCATTTGAATATTGCTTAAATCCATTTTGAACATCAATCGCTTTTGACCAATCAAACCAAATTGCAGCAGGAATATGCCCACTGCGTTTCTGTTTAGGGTTCCCTATATATTCTTGTTCTGTACGAGTATCGAGGAGAACGACACTATTTTGTTTTGCGTTTATGACCTCTTTCTTATCGGCCGTTAAAGCATCGGTAGAATGTTTTTTAGGTACCGTGTATTGGCTTTGAGCTGGTCGTTGTGGTGCTTTTTGAGTAACCTTATTACCAGCTAAAATCCAGCTGACAATACCGCCATCTAAGATATTGATCTTGGCGTGATTCAGTTTTTTTAATTCCCAATATAAGCGGCTCGCCTCAAGCCCACCCATATCATCGTAAATAACGAGATGGTCTGAGTTTTTAATGCCCAATTGCGAAAGTACATTGGCCATATAATCTGCACCACCGCTAAGTTGTAATCCATTTTGCGGTTTGATGAGCCACGCATAGTTGACCCATAAAGCGTTTTCAATATGAAACTTTTGAAATTGACTTTTATCACTCATATCAATTATTTTGACTTTAGATTGATTTGACTTTAACCATTTTGAACTCACAAAAATGTCAGACGCTTGAGCATAACTTTGGCAAGAGAATAAAGTCATAAGCGCGATTAAAAATCCCGGTAACAGGAGGGTGGTTTTTTCTGTAAAGCTAGAATTTTTTACTAAAAACATCGGGAATTCCTTCTTACTGAGCGTTTTTTGTTTGCTGTGTTGTTACTTAAAGAGCAGGTTTTGTAAACAACGTAGGTACGCTTGTTCATTTGGTTCTGTTTGGTCTCTTTGCGCTATCCATAAGGATTCCGCTAAACAATCCATCATGGCGTGTTCGGTTTTATGCACATCACCCAAGCGTTCACCTAGCTGTTGGTAAACGGCTTGAATGCCAGCAGGGCGATCCATAGAAACTTGCTCTTGTAGACCTAAGTGCATTCCCATGTGAAGGAATGGATTGGTCTCACCATCTTCAGGTTTATATTCATTACCTAGGTGTTTTTCATTTCTCAGCATGGCATGGTATTCAGGGTGCAGTTCTATCACTCTGGCAACCATGGTTTCCATGGCATCCATAGGTAAACCATGGCGCGCTTTTTGCCAGGTATCGACATAAAACTGTCTAAGTTTGTCTCTTTCAGATGTGTAAAACATATTAACCTTTATAAATTCACCAGAAGATTTTGATTTACCACGAAGTCACGAAGACACGAAGTTTTTTATGAATGATTTTTATTCTGTGCTCACATAACAAAGATGGCCACAGGGTATACCAGGCCTGGTAAGTTTGAAAATTAATTCCAATTAACCGTTTTTTAAACCTTATTTAAACTCTTCTTTTCTTCGTGCCTTCGTGGTTCAAAAGCTTTTTAATTCACCACGAAGTCACGAAGACACGAAGTTTTTTATGAATGATTTTTTCCTGTGCTCACATAATAAAATAGGCCACAGGACATGTCCTGTGCTCACATAACAAAGATGGCCACAGGATATACCAGGCCTGGTAAGTTTGAAAATTAATTCCAATTAACCGTTTTTTAAACCTTATTTAAACTCTTCTTTTCTTCGTGTCTTCGTGGTTAAAAAAGAGACACAAAAAAATCACTCAGTTTTTTCTTTAAATTCGCATAAATCATAAATACAACAAGCGCCACAACGGGGTTTACGGGCGGTACAGGTATAACGACCATGCAAAATAAGCAGGTGATGCGCTGGGATAATGTACTGTTTAGGTATGTTTTTAAGCAACTTCATCTCTACTTCTAATACGTTTTTACCAGGTGCAATTTTGGTACGGTTAGATACTCTAAAAATATGGGTATCTACTGCCATGGTCGGTTGACCATAGGCGGTATTAAGCACTACATTGGCGGTTTTTCGGCCAACGCCAGGCAGAGCTTCTAAATCTTTGCGATTATCGGGTACTTGCGAACCATGCAAATCCATTAACATTTTGCAGGTTTTAATGATATTTGCACCTTTGGTATTAAAAAGCCCAATGGTTTTAATGTACTCTTTTAAACCTTCTTCTCCTAAAGCGTAAATGGCTTCTGGCGTGTTGGCAACAGGGAAGAGTTTATCGGTTGCAATGTTGACCCCTTTATCGGTCGCTTGTGCAGAGAGAATAACCGCAATCAATAACTCAAATGGATTACTGTAATTTAACTCCGTTTCAGGCTCAGGAATCGCTTCACTGAGTCGTTCAAAAATTTCTAAACGTTTGGCTTTATTCATAGAGGTTTCAGCTTTTATTTAGCTTGCATTGGAGTAACGGCAACTTGAATACCCAATTGGTTTTGTTGTTTAGCGACTTTTTTGGCGTCAGCCCAGTTTTTAAGCGCAATGAGTAAACCTAAGCCAATAAATGCACCTGGTGGTAATATCGCTAACAGAACGCCTTGATAATCGTCACCCAAATGAATGGTCCAGCTGCGAGCCTGTTCACCAAACATTAACCAGGCCTGGTCAAATAGGGTGCCATTACCGAGGATTTCGCGTAGAGCGCCTAATAACACCAAAACGGCTAAAAAGCCTAGCCCCATAAAAAATCCATCGACAATGGCTTTATCCAAGGTGTTTTTAGAGGCGTAAGCCTCAGCACGTCCTAAAATAGCGCAGTTGGTTACAATCAGCGGAATAAAAATGCCTAGAATGCCGTGTAAGGTGTGAAAGTAGGCGTTCATTAACAGGTCAATAATGGTCACCATTGTGGCAATAATAGCGATAAACACGGGAATACGGATTTCATCTGATACATGGTTACGAATCGCTGAGACCAGTGTGTTTGATAAAACCAAAACCAATAGCGTAGCTAAACCTAAGCCAAGACCGTTAATCGTGTTGTTAGAAACCGCTAGAAGGGGGCATAACCCTAAAAGCGCCACCAGAGCTTGGTTGTTTTTCCAAAGACCGTTTTCTAATATGAGTTTGTAATCACTCCAAAGTGATTTTTGCTCGGTTTTTACTTCACTCATAGAGGCGCTCTCCTAAATCATTTACAACAATCAACGCATTACGAATTGCACCAACGACGGCACGCGGTGTAATGGTTGCACCCGTAAATTGGTCAAAGTCACCACCGTCTTTTTTCACGGCCCATCGTGGGTCGTTATCATCACGTAAGTTGCGGCCATCAAACTCTAAGACCCAATTGCTTTTGTTTATTTCAACTTTATCACCCAGGCCTGGTGTTTCGGCGTGTTTAATAATACGCACACCCGATAAGCGGCCATCTGGAAAAACGCCAATGAGTATATAGATATTGCCACTGTATCCATTGGGTGCAATAGTGGTAAAAATCGCACCGCTTGGTTTTTGGTTTTTAGTGGCTCTATAAAACGTTACAGGCTGAGACGAACCTAATAGTTTAAGGTAAGCAGGGTCGGTAATTTGTTTGGTATTTTTTAGTGGATCATTGTCGTAATACAACTTTGGTAGTACTTCACTAAAAGTGTTTAGCAGGTTTTCTCTTTCTGCTTTGGCAATTTCAGGTGCGGTAATATAGCGAACTGCCAACAATAATATAATGCTAATAAAAACAAATAAGGTCAATTTACCCGCTGAGCTAAACATGGTCCTAATTAGGTTTTGAGTATTATTCATCATCACTCCTAACGCTTGTGACCAAAGACACGAGGCTGGGTGTATTGGTCAATCAGTGGCACGGCAATATTCATTAATAAAATGGCAAAGGCAATTCCATCTGGAAACGCACCCCAATTACGGATGACATAGACCAATACACCAATACCGCAAGCGTAAATTAATTTACCACGTGGGGTTGTGCTTGCGGTCACTGGGTCGGTAATAATAAAGAAGGCTGCTAGCATGGTTCCACCACTTAACAGGGTAAAACTTACGGGTGGATAGATTGTTGGATCAATTTGGTTAAAAACAAAACTCATTAATGCCAAAGTGCCTAAAAAACCAACTGGAAATTGCCAGCTAATGGTCCGAGTAATCATCATCCAAACACCACCTACCATAAAGGCAACGTTGACCCAACCCCAACTGGTTAGCCCAAATAAGTTATTGGTGGCTTCTGAGCTTAAAGAATCAATCAGTGTTTTGCCTTGTGATAATCCCGTTCTGACTTCATTTAAAGGGGTTGCCCCTGTTAAGGCGTCAATTGACAGGCCTGGTATCTGACCTGTAAAAATATAATGAACCGATTCCCAAAAGGTCAGAACATGGCCACTCAAACTCACAGGGAGTGTCCATTGAGTCATTTGAATCGGGAAAGAAATCAATAAGAAGGCATAACCGAGCATGGCAGGGTTAAATGGGTTATAGCCTAGACCACCATAGAGGTGTTTACCAAAGATTAACGCAAAGGCACTCCCTGAGACAATAATCCACCAAGGTGCTTCGGGAGGAATGCAGAATACCAAACCCGTTATGGTAATCAAGGCACTCATATCGGTCATAAAAGGCATAATAGGTCTGCCACGTAAACGCAACATAACATACTCAACCACCAGCATCGTGGCTACGGCTAACATCCACTGCACAACGATTCCAAAGCCAAACAGGTAGATATGGGTTAATAGGGCTGGAAATGCCGCTATCTGAACTTGTAACATGACCTTACGCACATTTTGATTGTTATGCGTAAAAGGCGATGAACTGAGGTGGTTAGAATTCACTTATTTATGCTCCTCAGAGTTTTTTTGGTTGAGTTTTTCAGCCTGTTTTTTTGCGGCACGTTCAGCGGCTCTCTTTTTAGCAAGAGCCATCGCTTGACGTTTTTTATCTTCTGCGGTGGCTTCTTTGGTTGCGCCTTCTTCGGTTGCAGTTTGAACCGCGTCTGAGCTCTTCTCTTTTGTTGAACGAGCACGTTTTTTAGCCGCTGCACGTGCGGCTTGCATAGCCGCTTTACGAGCCAATTCTTTTTTGGAAGCAGCGGTTTCTTGTGTGGCTTCTGTTAAATCGATGGCCTGCTCATCGCTTTCGAGTGTATTTGGCTTTTCGATTGAGGTGGTTTCGGGGTGTGCGGTAGCTTGCTCTTTTTTGGCTAGAGCACGTTTTTTAGCAGCCGCCATTGCGGCAGCCTTTGCGGCTTTTTTAGCTTCATTATGGTTTGCGCTGTTATCAGAGGTGTTACTGCTCGATTCTACTGTTTCTGAGGTGTTTTCAGTAGCAGTCGCTTTAGTTGCAGCTTTTGCACTGGCTTTGTCTTGGGCGCGTTTTTTAGCGGCGGCCATAGCGGAATTTTTGGCGGCATCTTTAGGGTTTTTAGCGCCATCCGCTTTTTCGGCTGCGAGTTTGGCCGCTTCAATCGCTTTTCTGCGTGCGGGTGGAATATTCTCTTCATCTCTCGATGATTGTGCAGAATTGTTTTTGGCTGTGGCACGTTTGGCAGCCGCTGCTTTAGCCGCTGCTGCAGCGGCAGCGGCAGAAGCTTTAGGTTTGCTGACTGGTTTATCATCCGTCGGTTTAGCGTCTGTTTGAGCTTGGTTTTTAACCGCTTCTTTTTTGGCTTTTAAGCGTGCTTCACGTTCTTGCTTTTCACGCTCAATACGGGCGAGTTTAAATTCGTGACGCTGTTTGGCGAGTTCAACCGCTTTTTCTTCAGCATGAATCTCTTTAATTTCTGATTTGGCATTTCTATAATACTGAACCAACGGAATATGACTTGGGCAAACATAGCTGCAACAGCCACACTCAATGCAATCAAATACATTGAGTTTCTCAACCTTATCAAATTCATGCGCTTGACTGTGCCAATACATCTGCTGTGGCAGAAGATTGATAGGGCAGGCATCCATACATTCACCGCAACGAATACAAGGCATTTGCATTTCAGTGGGTTCTGGTGGATTGGCCAAAATACAGTTGGTGGTTTTCAGTACAGGAACATTATTGGATTTAACTGCAAAGCCCATCATTGGCCCACCCATCACTAAGGGGTAATTAAGTGCAGACTTGGGTTCGGCGGCCTTAGCTAACTCTTCAAAAGGGGTGCCAATTAAAGCTCGGATATTGAAAGGTTGGTTTAAACCTAAACCTGTTACACTCACTAAACGGGAGGTTAAAGGCTCTCCAAATGTTACCGCTTTGTATATAGCCGAGAAGGTGGCTACATTCATCATCAACATGCCAATATCGACAGCATGTGCTTTGTGAGGCATCTCTATCCCTGTAAGCTCTTGGGTAAGCTGTTTTTGTCCACCCATTGGGTAAACACTTTGCACTTCAATAATTTCTACAAGGGTATTTTTTGCAGCGGCTTGCATCGCTTTGATGGCACTCGGTTTATTGCTTTCAATACCGCAAAGTATTTTAGTAGAACCTAGTGCGTTGGCGGTAATTAACGCCCCTTGAATAATCGATTCAGCCTCGGTTTGCATAAGCAGATCATCACAGGTGATAAAGGGTTCACACTCTGCCCCATTTATCATTAGAGTATGAATTTTACCCTTTTCGGCTGGGACTTTGGCATAGGTTGGAAAGCCAGCACCGCCCATACCAATAATCCCAGCATTTAATAGAATATCTTTAAGTTGTTGTGGTGAATCAGGATGTTTTCCAGAGACTTTAAGAGCATTCTCGATGGTGGTATCAAGTTGGTCGGGTTGAATAACAATTGCAATATCTTCCAGTCCTGAAGGATGTGGAAGTGTGACGTTTTCGATTGCGGTAATAACGCCTGAAGTTGGGGCGTGAATCGGCACAACCAATGCCTTAGTTGCATCCTTAGACGAGCGAGCGATGAGTTGATTCTTTTTGACTTTATCGCCAACTTTGACGAGCAGTTCAGCAGGAAGCCCAACCTGTTGTTGCAGAGGCATGATTAAACGATCTGGAATAATCATTTCTCTAATAGGTTGGCGGGAGGAGAGTTCTTTATTGTATGCTGGAAAAACGCCACCATTAAAAGAGTGTAACCAACGTTTCGCTTGCGGATAAATCGGGGCAATAACCTGAATAATTTGAGCAAAAATAGACATTACTTTTCACCCTCAGATTGATTTGTGTTGGGTTGAGGTTCAGGCCATTTCCAGTTACGGGTAGAAATCGGTTCTGGAACCATATCAATACAGTCAACGGGGCAAACTGGTACACATTTCTCGCAGCCCGTACACTCTTTTTCAATCACAGTGTGCATTAGTTTGGTCGCACCTAATATTGCATCAACAGGGCACTCTTTAATGCATAAAACACAACCTATGCAAAGGTCTTCATTGATTTTTGCCACTTCTTTAGGTTTGTCTGCCTCTTCTTCGGCCTCCATCTCTTTGGGTTCTAACCCTGTGATTTCAGAGATTTGAATCATTACCTCATGGCCACCAGGAATACAGAGATTTACCTCGGTTTCACCTTTAGCTAAGGCCTCAGCATAGGGTTTGCAACCTGGAAAACCACATTGACCGCATTGGGTTTGTGGAAGGATTTTATCAACCTGTTCAGCAACGGGGTTGCCTTCAACTTTAAATTTAACGGACGCATAGCCGAGCAATAAGCCAAATAGAATGGCTAGACCTAAAAAGATGAAAATGGCTTCTAACATTAAATGTCCTTTATACCAATCCGCCAAAGCCCATAAAGGCCATCGACATTAAGCCAGCGGTAATTAAGGCAATGGGCGCACCTTTAAAAGGGCCTGGTACATCGGCAACATCAACACGCTCACGAATGGAGGCAAATAGCACCATTACTAACGTGAAACCAACGGCGGCACCAAAGCCGTAAACGGCAGAGGCGATAAAGTCATTATTTTCGCCCACATTTAATAGAGCAACACCTAATACCGCACAGTTGGTGGTAATCAATGGTAGATAGATACCTAACACTTGATAAAGTGCGGGGCTGGTTTTGTGAATCGCCATCTCGGTAAAACCAACCACAGCGGCAATGGCGAGAATAAAAGCGATAGTCTGTAAATACTCCAAACCAAAAGGTTGAAGTAAATAGGTAAAAATAATGTAACTCAAAACGGAGCTAAGGGTTAATACAAATGTGGTGGCTAATCCCATTCCTAACGCCGCATCGGTCTTTTTAGAGACACCCATAAACGGGCATAAGCCTAAAAACTTCACTAAAACAAAGTTGTTGACTAAAACCGTGCTAATTAGAATGAGGACATATTCTTGCATTCGTTTTCCTTGTCTAGAGCTTTGCAAAGCTCTCTAGTAATTTACCAGGCCTGGTAAAACCGTCTTTATTTAACTCTCATGCCTGGTTGTGCGCCTTCATCTGGAGAAAGTACAAACAGATCACTGCCACCTGGCCCAGCGGCTAATACCATGCCTTCCGAAAGACCAAAACGCATTTGACGTGGTGCAAGGTTGGCCACCATAACAGTTAACTTGCCAATTAAATCTTCTGGTTCGTAAGCCGACTTAATACCCGCAAAGACTTGACGCTGTTCAGAGCCAATATCTAACGTCAGCTTTAAGAGTTTTTTTGCCTCTGGCACGGCTTCTGCATTGACGATTTTGGCAATGCGTAAATCAATTTTAGCAAAGTCGTCAATGGTGATTTGTTCTGCAATCGGTTCAATCACCGCTTCTGCCTTAGATTCAGCAGGCTGTTTGGCTTTATTATCGCCTTTTTTATCCCCTTTTTTACCATCGGGAACAGAAGAGCTGTTGGTTAAAGACTCAGCAGACGCTTCAATCATTTTTTCAATAGCGGGCATTTCTAAACGCGTTAATAAGGCCTTAAACTTGGTAATCTCATGCCCCATTAAAGGTGTTTTAACATCGTTCCAGTTCCACGTTTCAAGGTTTAAAAAGGCTTTAGCTTTGTCAGCCGTTTCAGGAATAACAGGCGCTAAATAACTCATTAACACACGGAAAAGGTTAATGCCAACACTTACTGATTCATGTAGTTCAGCTTCTTTACCTTCCTCTTTGGCTAATACCCAAGGTGCGGTTTCAGCGATGTATTCATTCGCTTTATCGGCTAACGCCATGATTTCACGCATAGCATGACCGTATTCACGTTGCTCATACAAATCGGCAATCTCTTCAGATTTTTCTGCAAAAGATTGATATAAAACATTTGCTTCTGTGGACCATGCCGTGGCTAATTTGCCGTCAAATTTCTTGACCACAAAGCCTGCACAACGGCTGGCAATATTAACCACTTTACCCACTAAGTCAGAGTTTACTCGTTGGGCAAAGTCTTCTAGGTTAAGATCAATATCATCAATACGACCACTGAGTTTAGCGGCATAGTAATAACGAAGATATTCTGGATTTAAATGCTCTAAATACGTTTTAGCCATAATGAACGTGCCACGAGATTTAGACATCTTTTGGCCATCAACCGTTAAGAAGCCATGAGCAAAAACGGCATTTGGGGTTCTAAAGCCAGCACCCGATAACATCGCAGGCCAAAATAGGGCGTGGAAGTTAATGATGTCTTTACCAATAAAGTGGTAAAGCTCTGCTTTTGAATCTTGTTTCCAGTACTCATCAAAATTTAAGCCAGATTTATCACAATAGGCCTTAAAGCTCGACATATAGCCAATAGGCGCATCTAGCCAAACATAGAAAAATTTATTGGTTTCACCTGGGATTTCAAAACCAAAGTAGGGTGCATCACGTGAGATATCCCAACCGCGTAAACCTGTTTCTAACCACTCGTCTAGTTTATTGGCAATTTGAGTTTGCAGATGCCCAGCATGCGTCCACTCTTTAAGCATTTCTTCAAACTGCCCCAGTTCAAAAAAGAGGTGGTCGGTCTCTTTTTCTATTGGTGTGGCACCCGAAACGGCTGATTTTGGATTAATTAAATCGGTTGGGCTGTAAGTCGCACCACACACTTCACAGTTATCACCGTATTGGTCTTCGGCTTTACACTTTGGGCAGGTGCCTTTTACAAAACGGTCTGGCAAAAACATCTCTTTTTCAGGGTCGTAAGACTGTGTGATGGTTTTGCGAGAGATATAACCTTTGGCATTTAATTGGTTATAAATGTATTCGGCAAACTCTTTGTTTTCAGGTGAGTTAGTACTGTGATAATGGTCAAAGGCGATATTAAACCCAGCAAAATCCGCTTGGTGTTCTTCAGAAGATTTGGCAATGAGCTCTTCAGGGGTAATGCCTTCTGCTTGTGCTCTAAGCATAATCGGTGTGCCGTGTGCATCGTCGGCACATACATAAGTACACTCATTTCCACGCATTTTTTGGAAACGTGACCAGATGTCCGTTTGAATATATTCAACAAGATGCCCTAAATGGATTGGACCATTTGCGTAAGGTAGTGCACTTGTGATTAATATTTTTCTTGGGGTCGTTAAAGAATCTGACATCGGTGTTTTTTTCCAGTTCATTTGTTTGTTATATCGCTGATTTTAGAAAAGCACAAACATGCGTTTTGCATGGCTTTATCAAAAAAACGTACAGTGCGTTAGAATCAAAATAAGTAAATTATAAAATTAGCTCGATATTATAGAGTTTTTTGTTGATTTTGTATGGATACTTTTTATTAAATGGCTGGTGATTTATTGTGTTACCAGGAAATAAAATCGACTTAGTAATTTGGCTACTATTTTTAAATCGTGGTCTCGGTTATGCTTGGTTTCATCGCAAAAATAGTTTGATTAATGTGCAAGAAGATATGAAATGAAAAATATTGTTACTAAACAAAAAGATAACTTGATTATTATGGTGTTGCCTTGTAGTTTTGATGTCAGTCAGTATGAAGAGTTTAAGTCGATTTGCGAAAAGTTTAAGTCGGATGATAATCGTTATGAAATTGATTTTTCCGAAACACAGTATATGGACAGCTCGGCATTAGGGATGTTGTTATTGTTGAGGGAGCAGGTTCAAGGGGATAAAAAGCGCGTTCTGCTAACCAATGTTAGCGGAACAGCTTTGAAAATATTAGAAATAGCCCAATTTAACCAGTTATTTGATTTTAGCTAACGCCTTTTAAGTTTTATTTTTTTATTTAAATCGCAAAATTTGTGCTTTATGTGTTTTGAATGACAATGTTTGGAAATACATTGGCGTAGTTACGCTTTTGAATGCCGATTTGTGCGCTAATTTTGTGAGCCATGTGTCGGTATTTCTGTGCGATTTCGCTTAAAGGTTCTGCCGTTACAGTAGGTTTACCGTTATCCGCTTCTTCTCTGATTCGTTTATCTAATGGTAAAGCGCCTAGAAAATCGACTTTATACTCTTTAGCCATATTTTCACCACCATGAGCGCCAAAAATCGCTTCTTCATGTCCGCAGTTGCTGCAAATATGTGTACTCATGTTTTCAATAATGCCTAATACGGGAATTTCTACCTTTTCAAACATTTTTAGCCCTTTTTTAGCATCAATAAGTGACACTTGTTGAGGGGTGGTAACAATTACCGCACCTGTAACGGGTATTTGCTGTGAAAGAGTCAATTGCACATCGCCCGTGCCTGGTGGTAGGTCAATGACTAAATAGTCAAGATCATCCCAGTTGGTCTCTTTTAATAGTTGCGTTAGGGTTTGTGTGACGATTGGACCACGCCAAATCATAGGTGAGTCTTCTTCAATCAGTGCACCAATAGACATAACTTGCAGGCCATAAGCAGGTAGTGGCTGCATGCTTTTACCATCAATAGATTGTGGTTTTTCTTTGATGTTTAACATGGTCGGAATACTAGGGCCATAGATGTCGGCATCTAATAGTCCAACATTTGCCCCTTCTTGCTGAAGGGCGAGAGCAAGATTGACAGAGGTGGTTGATTTACCCACACCGCCTTTACCCGACGCGATTGCAATAATGTTCTTGATGTTTGGAAGTGGAGAAACACCTTTTTGGGCGTCATGGGAAACCACTTTGGTTTCAAAGCTTATGTTAACTTTTTCAATTTCTTCAATCTGTAAAATTTCATGTTGCACACTTTGTTCAATGCTTGGCCAGAGACTTTTGCAAGGATAAGGCATTGAAATCTTCAGGGTTAAAGTGCCTTTTTTAAGTTGCAGTTCACTAATGGCTTTTAATGCCTCCAGGCTTTGTTTAGAAATTGGGTCGGTGCAAGCTTTAAGTTTTTGCGTAATCTGCTCTTGTAACGTTTCTGATATGCCGTTGCCGAAAAGGGAGTTAAGTATGCCCATGTGTTGAACCTTTTGCCATAAATGGAGTGGATGATTGAAAGTGTGTGTTATTTTAACAGTTCTTCGCATGATAAAAAAACGACTAACTATAAGGGTTCTATGGCTTAACTTGTTTTAAGTGGCTGGGATGTTAAGTTACCAGGCCTGGTAAAGTGTTTTGCAATTAAACCAAGCTATATTGACTTGGGTTTAAAGAATGGTCGATTTACGTCTTTGTTTTGTTCGTGGTATAGGCTTACTTTAAAAGGGTTTAGTCAAGAATCGTCACTATATTTAGTGTTATAATTTTTCGAATTTTTAAAATGGCTACATACGTTTAGAGATGTCTTTAACGAGTATCTAATTCGCTGTGTGGTGAGTCAATCATAAGGTTTTTATCTTAATGCGACAATCTATTGAACAACTTCCTAGTTATCTTGCCGACCAAATAGCCGCTGGAGAGGTGGTTGAACGGCCTGCTTCTGTTGTTAAGGAATTGCTCGAAAATGCGTTGGATTCTGGTGCAACACACATTGATATTATGATTGAGGAAGGTGGTGAAAAATCGATTGTTATTGTTGATAATGGCTCTGGGATTCCTAAAGAAGAGCTTTTGTTAGCGGTGAGCAGACATGCCACTAGTAAGATAAAAAACGGTACTGATTTAGCTTGTGTGGCGACTTTGGGTTTTCGCGGTGAAGCTTTAGCGAGTATTAGTTCGGTTTCACGGTTTGAGATAGTCAGTCGTCATCAAGATGAGTCCGCAGCTTGGAAGCTCTATTCTGAAGGCGAGGGCAATTGGAGTGATGCGCAACCTTCAGCAGGTACGATTGGAACACGCGTGTCAGTCAGTGATTTGTTTTTCAATACGCCAGCACGGAAGAAGTTTTTAAGGGCGGCTAAAACGGAATTTTCCCAAATTGACCAGCTCGTTAAAAGAGTCATGTTGAGTCGTCCTAATGTTGGCTTTAAGCTTGTGCATAATCAAAAAGTGGTTAGACAAGTTTTTGCAGTTACTGATGAAACAACTCTGCAAAAACGCTTAACTCAATTAATGGGTTCTTCTTTTGTTGAGCAGTCCTTATCGATTGCATTTGAAACCCAAGATATCAAATTGTCGGGCTGGGTGGGTTTGCCTACTTTTAATCGTAGTCAAACCGATATGCAGTATATTTTTGTTAATGGTCGTATTGTCAGAGATAGATTGCTTTCATATGCGGTTAAACAGGCTTATGCAGATGTGCTTTATCATGGCCGTCATCCTGCGTATTTGATTTTTATTGAGATGCCGCATGACTTGGTCGATGTGAATGTTCATCCTGCAAAATACGAAGTGCGTTTTGCCAATGGTCGTTGGGTTTATGACTTTTTAAGAAGAAGTGTTAGAGAGGCGGTGGCTAAGCCTGTGGTCTCTGAAACGGGCAGCGGTGCTTCATTAAATTCGGTTGGTTTGGGGTATAACAGTTCTAATGGTTCTGCATTCACGCCATATAATTTAAATCGTTCTAGGTTTGCGACTCAAGATTCGGCTATTCAAGAGTCCATGTCTTTTCAAGCGCCTAGTGAAAACGCTAGTTCAAAAGAGTTTGTAGCACACGCTTTTCAAAATACTCAAGGCGGAAGCTATAACGCCAATTTAGCCGATGTGATTCAGCAGCGTAGACAAGGAAATGGTATTGCAGATTTAGGTGTTGCAGAACCGATAGGTGGTTATGTTGCAGAAGGCGATACAGATATGCCTATGCTGGGGTTTGCTAAGGCTCAGTTACATGGTGTGTTTATTTTATCTGAAAATCAACATGGCTTGGTTTTAGTGGATATGCACGCCGCTCACGAGCGTGTTGTATATGAGCGTTTTAAGAAACAATGGCAAAATGATCGTTTAATTAGCCAACCTTTATTAGTGCCAATGGCTTTAACCTTTGAGCAGTCGCAAATAGCAGTTTGGCAGGAGTATGAGTCGCTGTTTGAAAAACTCGGTTTTGTTTTGGAGGTGTTAGGGCCAGAACAGTTAAAGGTGACCGCTGTGCCAGTTTTGCTTATGAAAAGTGATATACCAGGCCTGGTCAATGACATGATTGCTGATTTAGCCGTTGCAGGTCAAACGCAACAAGTGGAAGAGCGTATCAATCATATTTTATCGACTATGGCTTGTCATGGCTCGGTGCGAGCGAATCGTCAATTAACGATTGCAGAAATGAATGCGCTTTTAAGAGAGATGGAAGTAACTGAAAGGTCTGACCAATGCAATCATGGTCGTCCAACATGGGTACAGCTCTCAATGGATCAGCTTGATAGTCTATTTATGCGTGGGCAATAAACGGATTTATTTGGGCTTGTGAGTATTACATAAGAAATAGATAAAAGAATGGTTAGATGGATTTAGTAGAAAAATTAATCAAAAATAAACAGTGTCTTGCGATTATGGGGCCTACCGCTTCAGGTAAAAGTCAGTTATCTATGCTGTTATCAGAAAAGCTACCGATAGAAATTATCAGTGTGGATTCGGCATTGATTTACAAAGATATGGATATTGGTACGGCTAAACCAACACAAGAAGAGTTGGATGCTGTGCCACACCATTTGATTAATACGCACGATGCGAGTGAAACCTATTCGGCCTCTGATTTTGTGGATGATGTAAATCGACTGGTGTTTGAGATTTTTGCTCGTAAACGTTTACCTGTTTTGGTTGGCGGTACGATGATGTACTTCAATGCCTTGCAGCAAGGGATGTCAGATTTGCCATCGGCAAATGAAGCGATTAGAGAAAAATGGCTCAAGGTGTGGTACGAAAAGCCAGAGCTTCTGCATGAAAAACTATTAGATATTGATCCTGAGTCGGCTGAGCGTATTCATAAAAATGATCCTCAGCGCCTGATTCGTGCTATAGAGGTGTATGAGATTACGGGTAAAACCTTGACTGAGTTTAGAGGTGAGCCGAAGAAAGGTTTGCCAGAATTTGAGTTAATCAAAATTGCCCTTATTCCAGAAGATAGAAGTAGGCTACATAAACAGATTGAAAAACGTTTTATGCAGATGGTTGAGCAGGGTTTTTTACAAGAGGTGAAAGCATTGTTTGAGCGGGGAGATCTTAATGAAGATATGACGTCAATTCGAAGTGTTGGTTATCGGCAGGCCTGGTTGTTTATGCAGGGCGATTACGACTTTGAGGAATTTATTTATAAAGGTCTGGTGGCGACTCGGCAATTAGCTAAAAGACAGTTAACCTGGCTAAGAAAAGAAGAAGATGTATTAATAATTGACCCCTATAAAACCTCTTCTGCGGATAGGGTTGATTCTGTTTTACAACTCCTAGAATCAAAAACTCAATAAGTTTTTTCTTGATGTTTGATCAATAAGATACGTAGTTTTCACTAAGGGGCTTTATCAATAAATAAAACGAATTGATAAAAAGAAAAGCAGTTGCTGTGGTATGCTTTTCGCTAGACTTTTTGTCAGTGATTTTTTTGCAATGAAATGGTTAAAATTGCCCAAATATTGTGAAAAAGGACTCGTAAAGTTAACAAATAAATAAAAATTATAAAAAATAATAAAAATAGGAATCATCATGGAGAATAAGAAAGTGGCTAAAGCTTTGCCAATTCAGGACCCATATTTAAACGCATTAAGAAAAGAGCGTATTGGCGTCTCTATCTACTTGGTTAATGGCGTAAAGCTTCAAGGAAAGGTTGATTCATTTGACCAGTTTGTTGTTTTATTAAGAAGTAATGTCACTCAAATGGTCTATAAACACGCCATTTCAACGATTGTTCCAATGCGTGATCCAAAGCCTTATGAAACGGCTTCTGAAGATAAAGAAAGTGTGGAGAGTCAGTCTTAACCTTGAAATTTCTATTATTAATCCCATTAACTCTTTTCTAATGGACTTTAAATTTGATAAAGTCCCCATCTTTGATAAATGACCTGGTCTTCTAGAGAGCGTTAATGGAATTATTTGATCGACTTGAACGACGTGAACTAGAACGCGCTGTTTTAGTTCATGTTGATTTTCACAATGAAGCTGACAGAGAAGAACTTGATGAGTTTTACGAGTTAGTGGATTCTGCTGGTGCTGAAATAGGCACGCTTCTTACGACGAAACGTCAACATCCCGATTCTAAATATTTTGTTGGTAAAGGCAAGGCCGAAGAGATTCAACAAGCCGTTGAACTATATGAGGCGGATGTGGTTATTGTTAACCATGCCTTAACGCCAGCGCAAGAGAGAAATTTATCCGAATTAGTGGGTTGCCAAGTATTAGACCGTATTGGCTTAATTTTAGATATCTTTGCTCAAAGAGCACGCTCGCATGAAGGTAAATTGCAAGTAGAGCTTGCTCAGTTGAAGCGTATGGCAACTCGTCTTGTTAAAGGCTGGACTCACCTTGATAGACAAGGTGGGATTGGCGCAAGAGGGCCTGGTGAAACACAGCTAGAGTCGGACAGACGTCTTGTTCAAGGCCGTATTAAACAATTGGAATCTAAGATTGAAAAAGTTCGTAAACAACGTGATTTAGGGCGTCGTTCACGTAAACGTTCTGAATTACCAACGATTACAATTGTGGGTTACACCAATGCGGGCAAATCCACTCTGTTCAACTATATGACTACGGCAAATGTTTATGCTGAAGATCGTTTGTTTGCGACTTTAGATTCAACCTTGAGAAGAGTGCATTTACCAGGTGCGGGTCCAGTGATTTTTGCGGATACGGTTGGGTTTATTCGCCATATTCCTCATGACCTAGTCACAGCATTTCGTTCCACACTTGAAGAAACGCGTGAAGCCAGCTTATTAATCCATTTAGTCGATGCGGCAGATATACATCGTGAAGAAAAAATGAATGATGTGTATGACGTTATCCGTGAAGTTGGCGCTGATGAAGTTCCCCAATTGGTCGTTTTTAATAAAATTGACTTGTTGGAGCCAAAAGTTGAGCCTCATATCGATTATGATGAAGAAGGTGTCGCCAGTCGTGTTTGGATTTCTGCCCAAAAAGGACTTGGTGTTGAGCTGTTAATGGAGGCGGTAGGCTCTTTCTTTAAAGGAGCCTTTCATAAGGTTGACTTGGTTTTGGATGTTCATGCAGGAAAAAAACGTGCACAGTTATATGAATTGGGTACGATTCTTGAAGAAGGTTTTGATGAAGAGGGGAATAGTTTATTTACTATGCTATTAACCGAAACCGAGTGGCAATCGATAAAAAAATGGCCTGAGTTTCTAAAGGCAGAGCTTAGAAAAACCGAATCTTAGTGTGATAATCAAAATTTCTCATCTATAAAAAATTTTAATAGGTGACTTTTGATGCGTTACTCTCTAAAATATCGGGATTACAAATCGCAATTTTTGGTTTTTATTAAAGCCCGTTTTGGTAACGAGCCTTAATTTTATAAATTGAAATATTGCATAACCAATGTGAAAGCATGGAGAAGAGTTAAATGGCTTGGAACGAACCAGGTAAGTCAGGACAAGATCCTTGGGGTAACTCAGGTAATTCTGGCAATAATGGTGGTGGTGATAAAAAACCACCTAAAAAACCAAATAACGATGACTTAGACGAGTTATTAAAAAAAGCCCAAAGTATCTTAGGTGGTGCTGGTAACAAGTTAGGCAATAATGGTGGGGGTATCGGCGGCATAGGCGGTACGGTTATTTTTGCTGTCATTGTTGTTGTCTGGTTATTGTCAGGTATTTATATCGTTGACCCAGCTGAACGTGGTGTTGTAACACGATTTGGTGCTTTTGTTGAAGAAACTAAAGCGGGTCCGCATTGGCACATCCCATACCCAATTGA
Source organism: Thiomicrorhabdus sp. Kp2 (assembly GCF_000478585.1). NCBI lineage: Bacteria > Pseudomonadati > Pseudomonadota > Gammaproteobacteria > Thiotrichales > Piscirickettsiaceae > Thiomicrorhabdus > Thiomicrorhabdus sp. Kp2. The sequence goes on along the minus strand of NZ_ARWI01000001.1, from coordinate 378,213 downwards.
GAATGTACGTATTGTGAACGTTGATCAGATTCGTACAGCTGAAATAGGTTACCGTTCAGGCGCTTCACAAGAAAATAGAAATCGTTCTGGTGATGTACCGAATGAATCACTGATGTTGACGAAAGATGAAAATATCGTCGATTTAAAAATCGCCGTTCAATATCAAGTTGTCAGTGCCAATAACTACCTATTTGATGTCACAGATCCAGACCTTACATTACGTTCTGTTACAGAAAGTGCATTACGTGAAGTAGTTGGTCAAAGCACTATGGACTTTGTTTTAACTGAAGGTCGTAACGAAGTGGTTGCCCGTGTTCAAGAGTTGGCTCAAGAGCGTTTAAATGCATACAAAACTGGTTTGATTATTACCAGTGTTAACTTACAAGATGCGCAACCACCTGAGCAGGTTCAGTCAGCCTTTGCTGATGTTGTGAAAGCGCGAGAAGATAGAGAGCGTGTGATTAACGAAGCGGAAGCTTACTCAAACGATATCTTACCAAAGGCACGTGGTAAGGCGGCTCGTGAACTTGAAGAAGCAAGTGCATATCATGACCAAGTTATTGCACAAGCAAAAGGTGAATCCGCTCGTTTCACCAGTATTGTGAATGAGTATCAAAAAGCACCAGAAGTAACCCGTAAACGTTTATATATTGATGCTGTTTCTACGGTGTTAAGTTCAACAAGTAAAGTATTTGTGGGTACTGAAAGTGGTAATAATTTGTTGTACTTACCTTTGGATAAAATGGTGAGTGGACAAAATACCGTTCCATTTAAAATGGAAGCTAATGCCTCTGTTCCAGTACAAAACACAACAACAGCAGCTCCAGCAGCGAATAATAACACTTCTCAAAGAACGGGTATTCGAGAGTATTTAAGAAATAGGGAGCTACGTTAATGAAATCATTACTTTCCATTTTTGTGGCAGCAGTTTTATTTGTTGCTAGTAGTTCTGTTTACGTTGTTAATCAGTGGGAAACGGGGGTTGTTCTTCGTTTAGGTGAAATTGTTAAGGCTGATGTAGAGCCTGGTTTACACTTTAAGACGCCTTTTATTAACAATGTACGCAAATTTGATTCACGTTTACAGACATTGGATTCTGCACCAGAGCGTTATTTAACGAGTGAAAAGAAAAACTTAGAAGTGGACTCTTTTGTTAAGTGGCGTATTAAGGATGTTGAAAAATTCTATACCACTATGAATGGTGATAACCGTTTAGCAGGTATGCGTTTAGGTCAAATTGTTAAAGATGGCTTACGTGCAGAGTTTGGTAACCGAACAGTAAAAGAAGTTATTTCTGGTGAGCGTGTTGAGATCGCTGAAAAGATCGAAAAAACAACGGCTTCTGCAGCAAAATCATTTGGTATTGAAATTGAAGATGTTCGTATTAAACGTATTGATTTAGCTCAAGATATCAGTACTTCTGTTTATCGTAGAATGGAAGCTGAACGTAACAGAGTTGCTAAAGATTTACGTTCAAAAGGTGCGGAAGCGGCAGAAAAAATTCGTGCCGATGCGGATCGTCAACGTGTTGTTATTTTAGCTGAAGCATACAGTGAAGCTGAGGTTTTACGTGGTAAAGGTGATGCAACGGCCGCTGATATCTATGCTAAGGCCTATAATCAAGATGCTGAATTCTATGCGTTTTATCACAGTATCAATGCTTATAAGTCTTCATTTAAAGATAAGTCTGATGTGATGTTGGTTGATCCAAAGTCTGATTTTTTCAAGTACTTTAACCAGTCAACTAAATAGCAAGATTTAATCTAAACAAAGATAAGGTGGGGTAACCCACCTTTTTTATGGACGTATGATAGAAAATACCTTATTAACCGCAATTGCATTAGTCTTTATATTAGAAGGGCTGTTGCCATTTGTGTTTCCATCGTTTTGGCAAAAAATGATGTCAGAAGCCGTTAAGCTTGGTGAGCGTGATTTACGGGTAATGGGATTTGTATCTATTTTAATGGGGTTGGTGTTGTTGCTATTTTTTAGTGAATAACATCGAGTTGATTTATAATATCTCGTCCAACAGAATTTTATTAAATAAAAGAAGTTTCGAAATGCAACAATCTACGTGGTTTACGCCCGAAGGTTTAGAAGACCTCCTGCCACCTCAAGCACAAAAATTAGAATTTTACCGCCGCAAATTAGTGGATGGTTTTGAACTTTCTGGTTTTGAGCTTGTTCTTCCTCCAATCGCAGAATTTACTGACTCATTATTAACAGGAACTGCTGGTCATATGGCGGTAGATACCTGTCGCTTTACAGACCAAGAGAGTGGTCGAATGATGGGTGTTAGAGCAGATATGACTCCACAGGTCGCTCGTATTGTTAGTAACCGTTTGAAAGCTAAATCTACGATTTCTAGACTGTGCTATGTTGGTGAGGTTTTAAAAACCCGTAACAACAAAGCAAAAGGTTCTCGTAGTCCAATTCAAGTCGGAGCGGAGCTATTTGGTCATCAAGGTGTTGAAAGCGATATCGAGATTATTGAACTGATGCTTGAGAGTATGCAGCGTATTCAATTGCCTGACATTAAAATGAGCTTAGGTCATGTTGCTATAGTGACTGAGTTGATGGAATTAGCTGGTTTTAATGCTAAGCAAACAAAAGAGTTTATTAATATTCTGCAACGTAAAGCGATTCCAGAGTATGAGAGCTTTATTTCTGGGTTAGAGTTGTCTGCGGATATGCAAGCTAAGTTTGAGGTTTTACCAACATTATGTGGTGCGGCTTCTGATGTGATTGTTTTAGCCAAGAAAGAGTTATCAGGGCTATCCGATGTTATGGACGCTGCATTAAATCATATTGCGACGGTTATTGAATCTATCGAAAGTTCTTTCTCAATCCCAGTACATTTAGACATCACTGAAATGCGCGGCTATCAATATCATACTGGTATTGTTTTTGCCTCATACAGTGGAGATACTTTGCAGCCGATTGCCAAAGGTGGTCGTTATGACAATATCGGTTCGGTGTTTGGACTTGCTTTGCCAGCAACAGGATTTAGTTTAGATTTACGTTCCGCTCTAGATCTACTTGCTAATGTTGAACTTAATGTTAAAGAGACTGTTTATGTTCCTCAGATCGCTAATGCTGAATTAAAAACAGCGATTGCTGAACTTAAATCAAACGGTTACCGAGTCATTAAGTCTTACGATATGAATGATGTTACCGTCGGTGCTAAAAAATTGGTTGAAGAGTCTGGAAGCTGGGCTGTTAAAACGGCCGTTTGATTATTGTCAAAATGAAATAATTTTTTAGAAGATATTACAAAAATTATTACAAAATTTATTAAAAGTAATTAAGAAGTATTTTATGTCAAAACGAAATATTGTTGTTGTTGGTACCCAGTGGGGCGATGAAGGTAAAGGTAAGATTGTTGATCTTCTAACAGATAGAGTGGCTGCGGTTGTACGTTTTCAAGGCGGTCATAATGCAGGTCATACCCTGGTGATTGATGGCAAAAAAACGGTTTTACACCTGATTCCGTCTGGAATTTTGCGTGAAGAAGTGGAATGTCTGATTGGTAATGGTGTGGTATTGGCTCCAGATGCTTTAGAGAAAGAAGTAACTCAACTTGAGGCGACAGGTTTACAGGTTCAAAGTCGTTTAAAAATCAGTGATGCCTGCCCACTTATATTAGATTATCACGTGGCTCTAGACCAAGCTCGTGAGTTAGCGCGTGGTAATAAAGCGATTGGTACTACGGGGCGTGGTATTGGACCTGCGTATGAAGATAAGGTAGCGCGACGTGGTTTACGTGCTGGCGATTTTAAAAATATGCCAGCATTTAAAGCAAAGTTAAAAGAAACTTTGGAATACCACAACTATATGATTGCAAACTATTACAAAGCGACTCCTGTTTCATTTGATGAACTTTGGGCTAAATGTGAGCGTTACAGTAAAATGATTTTACCTATGCTTGCAGATGTACCTAATTTAATCAGCGAGTACAATGCGGCAGGCAAAAACTTAATGTTTGAAGGGGCGCAAGGCACTTTGTTAGACATTGATCATGGTACTTATCCTTATGTAACCTCGTCTAACACCACTGCAGGTGGTGCAGGGCCTGGTGCAGGCATTGGGCCAACAGCGTTAGATTACATTCTTGGTATTACCAAAGCTTACGCTACGCGTGTGGGGAGTGGTCCATTTCCGACTGAGTTAGGCTATAACTGCGATACCGATGTGGGTGACCCAATTGGTAAAGAGTTAGGTACTCGTGGACATGAGTTTGGTGCAACCACTGGGCGTCAGCGTCGTTGTGGTTGGTTTGATGCTGTTGCTTTACGTCGTTCAGCACAGATTAACGGATTAACTGGAATGTGTTTAACTAAGCTGGACGTTATGGATCAGTTAGCTGAAATCAAAATCTGTGTTTCTTATGATCAGGATGGAAAAACACTTTTATTACCACCATCGAGTGCTGATGAATATGAAACTTGTGCACCAAATTATGTAACGATGCCAGGTTGGCAAACTTCAACAGTGGGTATTGAGTCGTGGGATGCTTTACCCATAGAGGCTAAAAATTACATCCAGTTTTTAGAAAAAGAGGTGGGTATTCCAGTTTCTATTTTATCTACAGGTCCTGACCGTTCAGAGACCTTGGTTATTAATGACCCATTTGCATAGTCAAAGCTAAACTGTTTAGATAAAAAAGCCCTCAAATGAGGGCTTTGCTGTTTTATATACGGCCTAAACAGATTTAACGAGTCGGTTGTAAGGGAGTTAAATAGCTTTATTCATTCACTTTAACCAATAACACGATTGATTGTTGCGGCTAATTTTTCTGGGTCAAAAGGCTTAACAATCCAGCCCGTTGCACCCAAACGTTTACCTTCGGCTTTTAACTCAGCGCTTGCTTCAGTTGTAAGCATGAGCACTGGGGTAAACTTGCTATTTGGATGTTGTCTTAACTTTTCTAAAAATTCTAAGCCCGTCATTACTGGCATATTGATATCTGAAATAATGGCATCAAATGATTGTTGTTGAATCGCTTCATAAGCTTCAAGGCCATTTTCAGCCATTGTAATATCAAATTTTTGACTTAATACTAAATTAACCAGTTTTCTCATTGAACTTGCATCATCAACATAAAGTACTTTTTTCATTTTTATCTCTTTATATGGGTCAATACAATGCTCCGCATTTTACTAAAATTTCACACTGGGTTTTTGAGGTTTTGTAAAAGGCGATTTTGTATATTAAATACTTGTTGTCATTAACATATTACCAGGCCTGGTAATCAATGCGTGCTTAAATCGTGAAATATCGAGCAAAAACTCTGAAAGAATTACAATAGGTTGGTATTATAAACAGCTCTTTTTTACGAAAACTGAACTAAAGGATTAAGCATGTTACAAGCTATTCGTGATCACGCTCAAGGGTGGATTGCTTGGGTGATTGTCGGATTAATTATTTTAACGTTTGCACTGTTTGGTATTGACCAATATGCACGTGGAGATAAAGTCGTTGTTGTTGCAGAAGTGAATGGTCAAGATATTACGGCTAATCAGTTTCTGACCTTATATAGTCGTCAGAAACAACGACTTCAACAGCAATTTGGTGACCTTTATGATCAAGTGGTTAAAGATGAAGATCTTAGAGAACAGGTTCTGGATGCTTTAGTTGAGTCCGAAGAAATTAGACAGTTTGCTGCTAGCAACAATATGGTTATTAGTGATCAGCAACTGGCTACAGCAATCCATTCTGCTGATGTTTTTCAACAAGACGGCAAGTTTTCACAAAAGGTTTATGAAGATGTTTTATTGCGAAACGGTTTAAATGTAGCGCGTTTTGAATATGAACAGCGCCAATTTTTATCTGAAAACCAATATAAAAATATTACCCTAAGCTCTGCGTTTGCAACTGAGGGTGAAGTTGAACAGTTGGCAAGCTTACAGGGTCAGCAACGTAATGTAAGTTATTTACGTGTCGATCAAAGACCTTTCTTAAAGACGGTTTCTATCAGCGATGAGCAAGTTGCTGAATCGTATAATAAAGACCTTAAAGATTATGTAGAGCCTGAAAAAGTATCGATTGATTACATTGAACTTTCTAAAGAAAAGTTAGCTGAAAAAGTGGCTGTTAGCGATGAAATCATTCAAGGCTTCTATGAAGAGAATAAAGGTCAATTTACCCTACCAGAAAAGCGTCACGCAAAACATATCCTGATTTCTGTTGAAGCCGATACCACAGAAGCTGATGAAGCGGCGATGAAAACCGTTGCTGAGGTTCAGGAAAAGTTAGCAGCGGGTGAGTCTTTTGAAGCGTTAGCTAAAGTTTACTCAAAAGACCCTGGTTCAGCGCAAACAGGTGGGGACTTAGGTACTTTTGAACAAGGAATGATGGTTCCAGAGTTTGATGAAGCAGTTTTTTCTATGAAAGAGGGTGAGGTGAGCCAACCTGTTAAAACGGATTTTGGTTATCACCTAATTAAACTGGTTAAGATTGAAGCTAAAAAACCCCAAGCGCTCGATGCCGTTAAGGCGGAAGTCACTAAACAATATCAGCTTCAACAGGCCGATATTCAATACTTTGAGCTGTTAGAAAAGCTCAATACGATTGTCTACGAACAGTCTGACAGTTTAGAGCCTGCAGCCACCGCAACAGGGTTAACGGTAGAAACATCACCATTGTTTAGTAAAGCGGGGGGTGAAGGTGCTATTCTTTCAAATGCCAAAGTCATTAATTCAGCGTTCTCTGAAGATGTTTTGAAGTCGCACCTTAATAGTACCTCTATTGATATTGCCGCAAATCATGCTGTATTTATTCGTGTTAATAAACATCAGGATGCACGTCAAAAAGAGTTGAAGGAAGTCTCTGCAATGATTAAAGAAGAGTTGACTCGTCAGGCGGCCATTGCTGAGTCGGCTAAATTAGGTGAGGCACTCTTGGCTAAAATCAATGCGGGTGAAGCGCCGGAATCTTTAATGAAAGACGGTGTTGAGTGGAATAACATTGGCTGGATAGGCCGTGATGCTCAAAACTTACTGCCTCAAATGGTTTCTGAAGCCTTTAAAACACCAAAGCCTAATGGTAAAGGTAGTTGGACAAAATTTGCTTTAGCAACAGGTGACACCATTTTGTTACAGGTTTCTGAAGTAAAGTCTGAAGCCCTAACGGCTGAGCAAAAAGCACCCCTTAAAAATGCTTTTGCAGAACTGTTTGCTAATGCAGAATTGGCGACTCGTTTAGCAGAAATGAAAAAAGAGTCTGAAGTGGTAAAAAAGGAAGTTTATAAAACCATTAAATAGTTTGTAAACCATAGTAAATAGTCGTTTATACGGCTATTTATCTCATAAAAAAACCGAACTTACCAGGCCTGGTAAGTTCGGTTTTTTATTGTCTGGAGTTTATGTTTTTGGGTTGTTAATCAGATAAATTGATAGTGTTTTCGAATGTCTTTAGAGATATCCCAATGACAACTCATACCATTAGGAAAGGTGACTAAGTCGCCCGCCTTAATAGAAACGGCTTCACCATTTTGTGGGGTAACAACCACTTCTCCTTCAAGAATGTAACAGACTTCTTTCATATCATAAGTCCAAGGAAAGGAAGAGGCTTCCTTTTCCCATATTGGCCAACTCAGTACCCCGAGTTGTTGCAGTTGTTCCTGTGTTGGATTGTTTATCACTTCAATTTTCATAACTGTTCTCTATGTAATAAAGCTTACCTAATCTTTTGGATTAAAGTAGTCACTTGGCTTATTAAAGTCATCAGATGTATCGTCATTAGATGGGCGATGTAGTGCTTGTGTGGTTTGTAAATATTTTTTACGTGACCAAATTAATCCCCAGCGTGAACCACCCACTTGATACCAAAGTAGCGCTGAACGAATACCCGCCAAAAGTAAGGCGCGAATTTTATTGGCTACACGAGCATTTTGTAAGTGGCCGTGTTGGCCATTAACCATGATTCTTGGTGAAACCACACTAACGTTTTCCGAGTAAGCTTTGGCTAGACTTGCAATGACATTTTCGTGTAAGTCGCCAAACTGTTCAGTTTGCATTTTAGCGGTTTCCAAGAGGCCAAAAATGTTGTCGAGTGGCGTACCTTGTTCTTGAAGTTTTTTAGCTAAAATCATCAGGTTTAATACATAGCGGGTAATTTCAATATTGCGGTTTTGTATCGCTTGATCTGAACTCATTTGCGCTAACAGCGTATTAACTCCTTTTTGAATGTTTTGAACATCACCACCATAAACATCTAAGGTGGCTTGTGGATTTTCAACAAACAGTGATTCAATACAGGTTTTATAAGCGAGTTCGTCGGCTTTACCTGTGGTCGCTAATTCATAGACCAGTTGAGAACATTGGTATAAGCCAATTAAGGCAATGGTTTTGTCTTGCTGTGTGTATTCACTCATAATCTGTTCTTTTTATACTCGTTCATCTAAGTTGTGTAGGCGTTGTTCAATAATACCGCCTCCTAAACAGTCGTCATCAATGTAAAATACCACTGACTGACCTGGTGCGATAGCGGTTTGTGGTTCGTCAAATTTCACCACAATTTTGCCATCTTGATGTTCAATGATTCGGCACGGTTGTTCTGCTTGGCGGTAACGAATCTTAGCTTTTAAAGGGAAGTTTAACGCTGGGCATTCACCAGAAACCCAGTCTAAAGTATCGGCCACTAAATATTGATGTTGCAACAATGGGTGTTGTTTGCCTTGTACGGCCACAAGCACATTATTTGTTAAATCTTTGTCAGCGGCATACCAAGGATCATTTCCTTTACCGTGGCCACCACCAATACCTAAACCTTTACGTTGCCCAAGCGTGTGGTACATCAAGCCATCATGTTTACCAATGACATTACCTTGATCATCGACTATATCGCCAGGTTGAGCAGGTAAAAACTGCTGTAAAAAGTCTTTGAATTTACGCTCACCAATAAAACAAATGCCTGTGCTGTCTTTTTTATCATGGGTAATAAAGCCCGCTTCTTCAGCCAACTGTCGAACAACAGGTTTTTCTAATTCACCAACTGGGAATAAAGATTTCTGTAACTGGTGTTGCTGAAGTGTATACAAAAAATAACTCTGGTCTTTATTGTCATCCAATCCTTTTAAAAGGTGACACTGATTGTTTTCATCACGCATTACACGGGTGTAGTGGCCTGTTGCAATAAAGTCGGCACCTAAAGAGAGCGCGTGCTGTAAAAAGGCTTTAAATTTAACCTCTTTGTTACACAAAATATCTGGGTTGGGTGTGCGTCCTGATTTGTATTCGGCTAAAAAGTGTTCAAAAACATTATCCCAGTATTCACCAGAGAAGTTTTCGATATGCACGGGAATATCCAGTTTTTCAGCCACCGCCATGACATCTTTTAAATCTTCAGCGGCAGGGCAGTAATCTTCTGTATCATCACCCTCCCAATTTTTCATAAACAGGCCTTCAACGTCATAGCCTTGTTGTTTCAGTAATAAAGCCGCAACAGAAGAGTCGACCCCTCCAGAAAGGCCTACAATTACTTTAGTTTTGGAGTTGTCTTGCGTTGAATTCATGGCGAGTTTATTACCTAATTTTCTATGAGATTGAATAAATGTTTTATAAATGTTCTATGAGTACTTTTTAATGGCGGTATTTTAACAGAGCGCGCGCCTAACTGCGATAAACCACACCAATCTATATTGACTGGTTTGTGAGTAAGGTAGATTCACCTAAAGCCAAATCGCCTAGTTTCCATTGCCCAATTTGCGTGCGTACTAAACGTAAGGTGGGAAAACCTACCGCCGCTGTCATTCTTCTAACTTGGCGATTTTTACCTTCGGTAATGGTCAATTCCAACCAACTGGTCGGGATATTTTTGCGTTCTCTAACAGGTGGATTACGTTCCCAAAGCCATTTTGGTTGACTCACTTTTCTTGCTTTACCAGGCCTGGTTAAACCGTCTTTTAGCTTAACGCCTTGTTGTAATTTTTTAATGGCTTCTTGGGTGATTTCACCTTCTACTTGCACCAAATAGGTTTTAGGTTGTTTGGTTTTAGGGTTAGCAATCTGTTGTTGTAACTTGCCGTCATCAGTAAGCAGTAATAAACCTTCAGAGTCACGGTCTAATCTTCCCGCCGCATAAAAACCAGGTTGGTTTATATAATCGGCAAGAGTTTCACGTTGCTCTTTAAATTCAGGCTCATCGGTAAACTGGCAAAGTACATTAAATGGTTTGTTAAATAGCAGGAGATTGGACATAAATTCAGTGCTTACTCTGTTAATCGCTCGTTAATTGCTTTTCTTGAGCGTATCAGGTGATAAAATAGGCTAAATTTTAACATTTTTTATATTAGAGACCTATGCACGAGTGGGGTGTGAAATAAAAATGCGGAAAAATTTTGCAGATTTTAGTTAAAAAATACGCATAATAGCTAGCTATTGGGCGAATTTTTTGGCTGAAAGATGTAAGATTTTAACCATTTTTAATCGTAGAGCCACTCGTGCATAGGTCTCATTAGCGCACTCAACGACGAGTCAAAGTAAACTACGGGAAATTGTATGTCAGAAAAATCCAAGATTATTTATACCTTAACCGATGAAGCACCAGCCTTAGCGACTTACTCATTTTTACCAATGGTTCAAGCCTTCACTGGTGCGGCAAACGTAGCCGTTGAGACGCGAGATATTTCATTAGCAGGTCGAATCATTGCTAATTTTCCTAGCTATTTAAAAGAAGAGCAGCGAATTGGTGATGCCTTAGCCGAATTAGGTGACATGGCCACCACGCCAGAAGCCAATATCATTAAACTTCCTAATATTTCTGCCTCTGTTCCACAGTTAGTGGCGGCGATTGCTGAACTGCAATCCCATGGTTATGCCGTTCCAAACTATCCAGCTGAACCTCAAAATGACGAAGAAAAAGCGATTAAAGCGACCTATGCTAAAGTATTAGGTTCGGCAGTCAACCCTGTTTTACGTGAAGGTAACTCAGACCGTCGTGCGCCGTTATCGGTCAAAAACTACGCTAAGAAAAACCCACACTCAATGGGCGCTTGGTCATCCGACTCAAAATCATACGTTGCTCATATGACAGGCGGCGATTTTTACGGTTCAGAAAAATCGATTACCTTGTCTGAAGAAACTACCTTTAAAATCGAATTTGTTGCTGCAGACGGTTCAGTTTCGGAGCTTAAATCGGCCGCACCGCTAAAAAGGGGTGAAGTGTTAGATGCTTCTGTGATGAGTCAGTCTGCCTTAAGAGCCTTCTTAAAAGAAGCCAAAGCCCAAGCTAAAGAAGAGGGGGTTTTATTCTCTTTACACCTAAAAGCCACCATGATGAAAGTCTCTGACCCAATCATTTTTGGTAATGCGGTTGCGGTGTATTTTGAAGACGTATTTGCCAAACATGCTGATACGTTTGCAGAAATTGGCGTTAATCTAAACAACGGTTTAGGCGATGTTTACAGCAAAATTGCTGCTCTACCTGCTGACAAACAAGCTGAGATTGAAGCCGATTTAGCCGCTGCGATTGAAGCAGGGCCAGATATTGCCATGGTCGATTCGGATAAAGGCATTACCAACCTACACATTCCGTCAGATGTGATTGTCGATGCCTCTATGCCAGCCATGATTCGTACATCAGGTCAAATGTGGAATAAAGACGGTAAACAGCAAGACACCATGGCGGTGATTCCTGACCGTTGTTACGCCAGTGTGTATGAAGAGACCATCCGTTTTTGTAAACATCATGGCGCGTTTGATCCAACCACAATGGGTTCAGTACCCAATGTCGGTTTAATGGCTCAAAAAGCAGAAGAATACGGTTCACACGATAAAACCTTTCAAGCAACAGATACAGGCACTATTCGTGCAGTAGATGCTAATGGCAATACTTTGTTAGAACAGCCAGTAGAAGAAGGCGATATCTTCCGTATGTGTCAAACTAAAGATGCACCGATTCAAGACTGGGTAAAATTAGCGGTTAACCGTGCACGTGCAACGGGTAATCCAACCGTTTTTTGGTTAGACACTCATCGTGCACATGATCACCAAATCATCGAAAAAGTAAATCAATATCTAGCGATTCACGATACTGCTGGTTTAGAAATTCATATTATGGAACCCGCAGAAGCGACTCGTTTTACATTGCGCCATATTAAAGAAGGCCAAGATGTGATTTCGGTAACGGGTAACGTATTACGTGACTACCTAACCGATTTATTCCCAATTTTAGAGTTGGGTACGTCAGCTAAAATGTTGTCTATTGTGCCGTTAATGAATGGCGGAGGTTTGTTTGAAACAGGTGCGGGTGGTTCAGCACCAAAACACGTTCAACAGTTAGTCAAAGAAAACCATTTACGTTGGGATTCTTTAGGTGAATTCTTAGCCCTAGCGGTTTCGCTAGAACACTTATCTCAAACCTTCAATAACCCAAAAGCACAAGTTTTGGCTGATGCGTTAGATAAAGCGACTGGTAAATTCCTAGACACCAATAAATCGCCATCGCGTAAAGTGGGTGAAATTGATAACCGTGGCAGCCACTTCTATTTAGCGATGTATTGGGCGCAAGAATTGGCAGCACAAAATGACGATGCCGATTTAAAAGCCCGTTTTGCCCCAGTGGCCGATGCATTAACCGCAAATGAAGCCAAAATTGTTAACGAGTTAAGTGAAGTACAAGGTAAAGCAGTCGATATCGGTGGTTACTACCAACCAAATAAGGTAGAAACCGCAATAGCCATGCGACCAAGTGATACCTTAAACGATATTATTAACGCAATTTAATTCGTTTATATTATTGAAAGACGGATTCAATCTGGTCAAAACAAACCCGCAAGAAGTTACCACACCCCGCAAGGAGGTATAAAGGCCTGGTAACTTATTGTGGGTTTTTTTATGTCTTAAATTTACGGGGTTGGTTATAGAATAATTACCAGGCCTGTTAGTTATTGAATATTTTTTATTGGAATTCTATTTATGGATTTATCGTCAATCGTTTCGCCTTTATTTAGTGTGTTTTTATATGTTATTCCTGCGGCGATTATTATTGGCCTGGTTCAGTCTCCTTGGTTTAAGGGTAAGGCGGGTGAATTTTGGGTTAATGTGATTAGCAAACTTTCTCTGAATAAACATCAATATCACTTAATAAAGGATGTGACCTTACCTACTGAAAACGGTGGAACAACGCAAATTGATCACATTATTGTTTCACCCTATGGCGTGTTTGTGGTGGAAACCAAAAATATGCAGGGATGGATTTTTGGTGGTGAATTTCAAAAAAAGTGGATACAACAACTGAATAAAAAATCCCGATATAGCTTTCAAAACCCGCTTTATCAAAATCATAAGCACGTTAAAACCCTTCAAAGCTTACTTAATCTAACGGATAATCAAGTTCATTCTATTGTGGTGTTTATTGGTACCAGCGAGTTTAAAACCGATATGCCAAAAAATGTAACTCATGGTTTAGGTTATATTCGTTTTATTAAAAGTAAAACAGAACAGGTGTTAAGCTGGAATGAGTTTGATTTGATTATTGAAAAAATTGAGTCAGGCCGATTAGTGCGATCTACAAAAACGAATAGGGAACATGTTCGACATGTTAATAATATTGTTGTGAAAAAACAGGCTTTGCCTATCTGCCCTAAATGTGGAAGTAAAATGGTTTTACGCAAAGCTAAAAAGGGCGTGAATGCTGGCAATGAATTTTTAGGTTGTAGTCGTTATCCCTCTTGTAGAGGAACTCTTCAGTTCTAGCGGTAATCTATTATGAATTTTAACTTGGTTAAAAAAATCAAAAATGCGGTTTTATTGCATCGTTTAAAACAGAGCAAAATTCCGTTGAGGTTATGGCATCAGACGATTGCTAAAATGCCAATGATGCAACGCTATTCTGCTCAAGAAAAATGGCAGTTACGTTTGTTAGCGGGTGAAGTTCTTCGATTAAAAGCGATTATTCCTGTTCAGGGTATGACTTTGACAGATGAGATTCGTATTATGATTGCCACTCAAGTGGCGATGATGGTTTTGGGGTTGGAATCTAATAACCGAATTGACTCACTTTCATGGTTACGTAATTGGAATCAAATTACGGTTTATCCAACACCGTTTCGTAATGGGCGAGAAAACTTGCTGAGTACCGATGGCTTTTTAGTGAGTTGGGCAGGCGTTGAGTCGGGTGAAACTCAGTACCAGGGCGGTATTATTATTGATTGGCAAGATAATGCCCCACACCCATTGCGAACAGAGGCTAACCAAGTTTTAATGCATGAGATGGCGCATAAATTGGATATGCTTGATGGTTATACAAACGGTCACCCACCATTGCATAAAGAGATGAGTGAGCAGACCTGGTTTAATGCTTTTGAACAGGCTTTTAGGCATCTTAATCAGCAGATTGAAAATGGAGCGCGACCTGATATAAACCCTTATGCGGCCACCAATCCAGCTGAATTTTTTGCAGTGGCAACAGAGTATTTTTTTGAAGCGCCTTATGTTTTAAACAAAGTTTACCCAGCGGTGTATCAGCAACTTGCCTTGTTTTATAAACAACAACCTCTTCAACAAACTTCAGCATTAGAAAGACGCTTGAGATAGTTAGGTTCATTCATTCGCAGCCATTCTTATTCATGCTCATTTAAGGTTTTTTTAGTTTCTTAGCAAGGTGTCTAAGTGATTGACCACATCTGCCCAGTCGGCATCATTATCTATTGATTCCTTTAAGAATTGCGATTGAGATTCTGACCAAAAGCTGGCCTGATGTAACATTAATTTTGCGTTCAGTGGTGCATGTTTGTTTATAAAACCATCTATGGATTGCTGACTATTTTCTAGGCCTAACTGAGCAAATAAAGCGGCTAAGTCATGTGTTGGTGCTTCCATCATTAACTCCTTTATATTTTGTGAGTGCATATCAATGTGCATATTAATGTATATAACAACGTACAAAACAACACACATAATAAATTGTACGCTTAGTTGGCATGGTGAGCAAAATTAGGTTAAAACTCAAGTCACCACACCCCGCAAGGGGGTATAAAGGCCTGGTAAAAGGGTGTAGTTTAAAAGTTAAGTGCTTTTATTAAGTAATCTCACTTAAAATCCATTCGTGCAAATGGTGTTTAAGGTGTGAAAGTTTATGACCATCAATCACCCCCACATTTAATAAGTTGGCTTTGGGTAGGTTTGCGCCAATGACCTCAGTGGTAATTAATAAGGAGTGTGCTGTGGTGCCACCCAGGCGATTTCTTAGGCTATCTAACCGTTGTAGATGTAAGTTAATGTTGACGTTATTGCCTGTTTTGCACTCCACCACAAACAGTTGGTTGTTTGCTAAAAACAGCACATCGGCTTCATCGTAGGCATTTTGACGTTGCAGCTTAACGCCAAACGCCACTTCTTTAATTTTTTCAACTTCTGTTTTAAGCTCTAAAAGTGTTCGGTAGGCGTAATACTCTAACCAGCCCCCTTCAAAAAAGGTTCGTTTCCAACTGTCTTGTTCAGGAAGTGGGTAGATTTCATGGTTTTCAAACTTGAGATGTAGCACATTTTGGTTGTGTAATTTTCTTAAAAAACCAAGTAGAAGATCGGCTTTTAAACGCGAGTGGGTGTTGTGGATGTCATTTAGATAATAGTGTTCATTATTTTTGATTAACTTTACCGACTTACCACGTGCAAAACGGGTAGAGAAGTGTTGGTAAGTTTTAAGTGCATGTTGTTGTAATATGATTTTTTGTATCGCATTAACCAGACTATTGGCAAAACTTGCTTGGCTGGGTGTTAATTTAACTGGGTAAGAGTACTCAATGCCATGTGCATGTAAAAACTCTTCAAGTTGCATGTTTTCTGCAATATTAAATTCTGGTAACCCGCTGGGTTGAATCCATTTAAACTGGTCATTGGGTAATAGGTAGTAAAGGCCAACGGGTGTGTTTTCAAAAGCCTTAAAAGCACCTAATGTATAAAGTTTATTTGCGCAACTTAGATTAATTGAGAGTGTTTCATAAGGTATTTCTTGAACCAATAATTGCAGGTCATTGACGATAGAGGGGATTTCAAAAGCAGGTTCTATTAGGTAAATATCGGCTTTAATTCTGTGTGCATTGTAAATTTTTTTGAGTCGTTGTGCATTTTCCAATAGGTTTTCTGAATAGATAATTAATACACGTTTAACGGTGAGTCTTTCATCGAGTATGGGTGCAAGATTGGGTGTCATTTCTCGGTCTGCAAAAACGATATGCGTGCAATATTGCTTTAATGACGTCATCTTGTTGCTAAGCATTTTGATTGTGTTTTCCATTAAAATGATGAATTTGAATACTTTAGCATGAAAGTGCCCCGATTGTTTTAGAGGTAAAATATTTTCATCCTGCTTGATTATGTTTCATAATAATGGGTATTCTTGAATTTAGGGTGAGATTAGAACAGTGGATTATTTAGCACTTTTACAACCTGCGCTTGAACAGGCCGAGCAGGGCTTTAAAGAAGGCGGTGTACCTGTTGGTGCTGCGATGTTTGATTCAAGGGGTAATCTTATAAGCTTAGGTCGCAATCGACGTGTTCAAGATAATGACCCGTCTATTCATGGCGAAACCGATGCTTTTAGAAAAGCGGGGCGTCAAAAAACTTATCAAGACAAAATATTGGTTACTACGCTTGCCCCTTGTTGGTACTGTTCGGGATTAATTCGCCAGTTTAATATAGGCACAGTAGTAGTGGGTGAGTCGCATAATTTTTCAGGCCATTTAGAATGGCTGCGTGATGCAGGCGTTAAGGTAGTTGAGTTAAATGACCAGGCCTGTATAAATTTGATGAAACAGTTTATAGAAGCAAATCCTGAAATATGGAATGAAGATATTGGGGAGTGTGACTGCACGCATGATTAAACGGATTTCAGGGCTCATTTCACTTTTATTTGTGTGCGCTTTACAGGCAGAAGATAGCACTTTAAAACCGATTACGCTGCAACTTAAATGGCACCACCAATTTCAGTTTGCAGGTTATTACGCCGCCATTGAAAAAGGTTTTTATAAAGAGGTTGGTTTAGAAGTTTCTTTGCTTGAGGCAAAGCCTGGTATTGATCCAATCAGTGTTGTACTCAATAAGCAGGCGGATTTTGGCGTAGGAACCAGTGATTTGGTTTTAGCCTTTCATAAAGGTGATCCAATTACCATTTTAGGCGTGATTATGCAGCATTCGCCATTAAATCTAATGACCCTGTCTGAATCAAATATTAATCATGTTCACAAATTTATTGGCAAACGGTTAATGATAGAACCTAACTCCGCCGAGTTATTTGCTTATATGCAGTCTGAAGGTATTCATCAATCTGCACTTACCCTAGAAACCCACTCGCATAATGTTAACGATTTGATTAACAGTAAAGCAGATGTTATGTCTGTTTACAGTACTGATGAGCCTTATATATTAGCTGAACAAGGAATTAGATTTCAGCTATTCTCTCCACGAATGAGTGGTATCGATTTTTATGGTGATAATTTCTTTACATTGCAAAGTTTAGTTGAAAAAGACCCACAGTTGGTTCGCAACTTCTACCAAGCGACCATCAAAGGTTGGAAGTATGCGATGTCGCATCAAGAAGAGATAGTGCAGCTAATTTACCAAAAGTATTCGCAACAAAAGAGTTTAGAGCACCTAAGATTTGAAGCCAAGTCAATGGACGAGTTGATGATGCCAAAGTTAATTGAACCAGGTTATATGACAGAAGGACGTTGGCGTCATATTGCGGATACTTATCACAGCCTTGGTATCCTGCCCGAAAAAATCAACTTACAAGGTTTGTTGTATCAACCCAACTATGATTTTGAATATGCTCAGTTACAAGAACAATTAAAATATATTGCTTTAGTTTTTATAGTTTTACTCGTTTTAATTATCGGTTTAACCCGACTTTATCGTACAACACATGCTCGAAAAGAGCAGTTGGACACCATCTTTATGGAGTCGCCACTAAGTTTGATTGTTATGGATAAAGCAGGCAATGTGCAAAAGTGGAACCGACAAGCGGAGAAAACGTTTCTTTGGAAAGAGAAAGACGTTATAGGCAAAAGCTTGGTAGAGCTTTTGGTGCCAGAAAAAGATCAAACAAAGGTTGCTGAGGTTTTGGCCAATACAAAAGAAAGTAGGGCATCGGTGGTTTCAGAAAATAGGAATGTACGCAAAGATGGCAGTGAGATTATGTGTGAGTGGGTAAATGCGCCTTATCAAAATGCACTGTCTAATGAAACCGATATCATTTGTATGGCTCGAGACATTACTAAACGTAAGGCGCTTGAGGCTAAACTCTATGAAGCTGCGCAGTTTGACTGGCTAACAGGGATAGCCAACAGTAATATGTTGTCGCAACTAATGAAACAGCAATTAGTTGAAAGTAAACGTGATAAAAGTCACTTTGCTCTACTGTTTATAGATATTGATGACTATAAGCAAGTGAATGATCTCTATGGTCACCTAGTTGGTGATGAAGTATTAAAAGTCGTTGCCCAGCGCCTTAGAAATAGTATTCGAGAAAGTGATATTGTTGGACGTTATGCAGGCGATGAATTTGTTATTTTACTACGTGGTATTGAAACAGATATTGAAGTAGATGCGTTGGTTAAAAAAATTATGAATGAATTTATACCGCTTATTCATTTAAATGAGGTGAGTCTACAAGTTAGGATTAGTATTGGCTCCAGTATTTACCCTCAAGATAGTGACGATATAGAGGGCTTAATTCAGTACGCCGATAAAGAGATGTACCATGCCAAAACAATCAATAAAGCCAAGCATAAAGCTAAAGAAAATCGTTAATTAAACGTAAAAATTTAACGATAAATTTAGTCAGTTTTAAAGTTGAGTTTAGAATTTTACGTCAAAAACCATGCTATCAGTAATAACATTCTGCAAACTGGCAACCTCCCCGTGTATCATAGTTGCCTATGAAATACTCAAGATTACCTTTCACCCTTCGATGCAGATAACACGATTATGAAAACCCCTGAAAGAATACTCCCTTTAGTTGAAGATGGACTTGTTGACGAAGTTATTCGCCGTTTAATGAGCGGTAAAGAAGCTGATGTATATATGGTACGTTGTGGTGATGAGATTCGCTGTGCCAAAGTGTATAAAGAAGCCAGTAAACGTAGCTTTAAAAAAGCAGTTGAATACCAAGAGGGGCGTAAGGTTAAAAATAGCCGACGTGCCCGAGCCATGCAAAAAGGTTCTAAGTTTGGTCGCCAACAACAAGAGGATATTTGGCAAAACGCAGAGGTAGATGCACTTTATAAGTTGGCACAAGTTGGCGTAAGAGTACCTGAGCCTTATGGCTGTTTTGACGGTGTTTTGTTAATGGAACTGATTACCGATGAAGACGGAGATGTCGCACCGCGTTTAAATGATGTTTCTATGACCGCAGAACAAGCCATAGAAGACCATGCCGAAGTAATGCACTATGTGATGCTGATGTTATCGGTAGGTCTGATTCACGGCGATTTATCTGAATTTAATGTGCTAGTGGATGAATATGGCCCTGTGATTATTGATTTACCACAAGCGGTCAATGCGGCAGCCAATAACAATGCTAAACGTATGCTGACGCGTGATATTGATAATATGACCAACTATTACGCACAGTTTGCGCCTGAGCTTAAAAATACCCAATACGCAAAAGAGATTTGGGCCTTGTTTGAAGCGGGAGAGTTAAGCCAAGAAACCCAATTAACAGGCGTGTTTGATGAACAAGAAAAAGACGCTGATGTGGATTCGGTAATGCTTGAAATTAAGGCCGCTTTAGAAGAAGAGCAAGCTCGCCAAGAACGTTTAAAAGCCGCTTTAGAAGATTAAAATTTTTAACCACGATGTCACGAAGACACGAAGTTTTTTTAAAAAAAATAGTTGGTGAATAGCTTTAAAGCATTTGTAAACGGTGTATTGAATAGATTTTTTTAAGTAATCGAATGTGCTTTACCTCTCATTAAATCTTCGTGACTTCGTGTCTTAGTGGTGATTTAAAACAATATCAAAATAAGAAATAGAAGAACCATGGCAAAAAAATATTATGTAGTTTGGGCAGGTAGAAAACCTGGAATTTATACCGATTGGAACAGTTGTAAAGCTCAAGTAGATAAGTTTGCGGGTGCCAAATATAAATCGTTTCCAACCCAAGCGGAAGCCGAACAAGCCTTTGGTGGTAAAACCACTCAACCCACCTCTAAAACTCAATCTTCAGTAAAAAAGAAACCCGCTGTTAATGGGATTAAAACCTACACGGCCGCTGAAATTGATACGATGGATTTAGAGGTTAAGATTTTTACCGATGGCGGTTGCGATCCTAATCCAGGCCAGGCAGGTTCAGGTATGGCGGTTTACCGTAATAATCAAATTGCAGAACTTTGGTATGGTTTATATAACCCCATGGGCACAAACAATACCGCCGAATTAAATGCCTTACACCAAGCGTTAATGATGGCCAAAACAGAAACCGAAAAGGGTCGCTCTGTGGTCATTTTTTGTGATTCTAAATACTCTATTCAATGTGTTACTCAGTGGGCGATTGGTTGGGAGAAAAAGGGCTGGAAAAAGTCAGGCGGAGAAATTAAAAATCTTGAACTCATTCAAGCGATGTTTAAATTACATCAAACCTTAAAAGGTAAAATTCAAGTGCTACATGTTAATGGGCATGTTGGCGTTGAAGGTAATGAATTGGCCGACAGAATGTCTATGGTGGCGATTGCCGAAAAAGAGACCGCTTTTGCACGTTATCCAGAACCTATTGAGGTCGCTGAAATATTAAAGATGCAGGCGGGTTAGGTTACGATTAACGGTTTTATTATCCAGATTAGATTTACAAAAAAAACAGCAGGTTTCACGCAAGGCTTTACAGGCCTGGTAAGTTAATTATTGATCAATAAGTTGATTAGGCATCACAAAACACCAAAGGAATATTTCCATGAATAATAGCAATAGCATAGCAGAGCCGATTAAATTGACTGAGTACAGTCATGGAGCGGGTTGTGGCTGTAAAATTTCGCCCATGGTGTTAGACAGTATTTTAAAAACCTCTATGAAAATTGTGCCAAATCCAAACTTATTAGTGGGCAACAGCACCAAAGATGATGCTGCGGCCTATGATTTGGGTAATGGCACTTCAGTATTAAGTACCACTGACTTTTTTATGCCTATTGTGGATGACCCTTTTACCTTTGGGCAAATTGCCGCTACCAATGCGATTAGTGATATTTACGCCATGGGCGGTAAGCCTTTGATGGCGATTGCCATTTTTGGTTGGCCGATTGATATTTTACCTCCTGAGATTGGGCAGCAAGTCATAGATGGTGGCCGAGCTACTTGTGAAGCCGCGGGAATTCCTTTAGCAGGAGGACACTCCATTGATGCACCCGAACCGATTTTTGGTTTGGCGGTAACCGGGATTGTAGATAATAAACACCTTAAAAAGAACGCCTCTGCCGAAGCAGGTTGTGAGCTGTTTTTAACCAAACCTGTGGGGATTGGTATTTTAACC
The DNA here is from genome assembly GCF_000478585.1 of Thiomicrorhabdus sp. Kp2. Lineage (NCBI taxonomy): Bacteria > Pseudomonadati > Pseudomonadota > Gammaproteobacteria > Thiotrichales > Piscirickettsiaceae > Thiomicrorhabdus > Thiomicrorhabdus sp. Kp2. The sequence goes on along the minus strand of NZ_ARWI01000001.1, from coordinate 356,751 downwards.
ACCGCACAAAAACAGAAAAAGATTCAGCCAGAACATTTAGATATGGCGATTAAAGCGATGACTACCTTAAATAAACCAGGCACTGATTTTGCCCAAATTGATGGGGTAACTGCACTGACCGATGTAACTGGGTTTGGTATTTTGGGTCACTTAATTGAAATTTGTGAAGGCAGTGGCATAGCCGCGCAAATTAAATTTGATCAGGTCCCGATTTTGCCCAATGTATTAAATTATTTACAACAAGGCTGTACGCCAGGTGGAACAGGGCGTAACTACGCCAGTTATGGACATAAGGTATCGCCCGCAGAAGGTGTCTTAACTGAAACCCAAAAAATGATTTTGTGTGACCCACAAACCTCTGGTGGCTTACTGGCGGTGGTTCGCCAAGAGGCGGTGGCTGAATTTAAGGCGGTTGCGGCTGAGCATGGTTTAAAACTGCAATCAATTGGTCAAACCGTTTCAGCGGATTCACAATCGCACTGCGTAGAGGTCATTTAATGGCGGCGGCAATTACCGAATTTACAGGCGAATTACCACAAACCGATGATTTTAAATCGATTGTGCTTAACCAAACACCATTAATCGATGTTCGTGCGCCTGTGGAGTTTAATCAGGGTGCGTTTGCTTCATCGGTTAACTTGCCTTTAATGAATGATGAAGAGCGCCATAAAGTGGGAGTGTGCTACAAACAGCATGGCAATGCAGCGGCGGTAAAGCTGGGTCATCAGTTAGTCAATGAGAGCGCAAGAGCACCTAGGGTAAAATCGTGGATTCAGTTTATGGAGGCCTACCCAGAGGCGATGTTGTATTGTTTTAGAGGAGGAATGCGCTCTAAAATTTCGCAACAATGGTTGCAAGATGCTGGCCGAGAAATTGTGCGTTTAAAAGGTGGGTATAAAGCGTTTAGACGCTATTTAATTGATTATTTAGATCACTTACCAGGCCTGCTAGAACAAAAAAAGATTCAACCGATTGTTTTGGCAGGACGAACTGGTTCAGGTAAAACCATTGCCATTCATCAACTCAATAACACCATTGATTTAGAAGGATTAGCGCATCACCGTGGCTCAGCTTTTGGTCGTCACGCCACCCCCCAACCGACCCAAATCAATTTTGAAAACAATTTGGCAATGGCTTTAATCCGTTTTATGGAAAACGACTCATCACGTTTGGTTATTGAAGATGAAGGACGAAATATTGGTTCGGTTAATTTTTCTAAAGAGTTATTTGCATGCTTAAAAAGTGGCTCAAGGGTAGTTGTTGAAACGCCAATGAAAGAGCGTATAGCGATTACACTTGATGAATACGTGGTGCAGGCTCAAAAAGAATACGCCAATATCAACGACTGGGAAGCTTTTATGCGTGCCGCTATGCAACGTATTCAAAAGCGCTTGGGCGGTGAGCGCTATCAAAGGGTTCTAAGTCAATTTGACTTTGCTATGCAAGCCCAGTTAAACCAAAACTCAATAGAAGAACACCAGGCCTGGATAGAAACACTATTGGCGGAATATTACGACCCAATGTACGACTATCAAATGCAAAAGAATAACCATTCGGTTACTTTTAAAGGCTCTATTCAAGAAGTGGTTGAGTATCTAAAATAAATGAATCTTTTAATGTTAGCTACTCAGAACTGAATTCGTTTTAGGACTATATTCCCCAAAATGGACCAGCTGCTCCAATGATGACCTCAATGACACCTAAAGAGAGATTAATTGCAATAATAGGGCGCATTTGATTATTCATTATGGCACCCGCCAATGGAAAGTTTTCATCTGCAACCAACTGTTTAAATTTTGCAAATGGCACAAAATATAACCAGGCAAATAAAATAATCATTACCCAGCCAATAATCTGCATGGCGTGAATATAAAAAGGAGTGGTTTCTAAAGCACCAAAACTTACACTCCAGTCCCAATAGCCTGTTACGACTAAGACAATAATAAACAGCCATACCCATGGAAAAAACCGACTAAATACATTCACCCATAATCGTAAACGAATCGGTGGTTCAAGAGTCATCGCGGCGGGTCTTAAAATGCGATAGGCTAAAAATATTCCGCCTACCCAAAGTACTGCTGTCAAGCTATGAAGGGCGATAGCAAGTTGATCAATGAATGACATAACATTTAATGACATTGTCTTCTCTCTTAGAATGGCTGATGATAATTAAGAAATACGTTCGTCTTTGAACAGGGTAAAGATTAATGAAGCCAATATGTGGTTTCAAGTAGTCTCTATTCTCTATATTGGTAGTCGTTTATGCAACCTAAAAATCGTATTGCGTTATTTCTCTGCTAAACTACGCAGCCGACTTAAATTCACTTAGCTTATTTAAAGGCAAAACCTTGTGGCACTAAAACCGACTATCTATAAATTTAGAATCTCACTTTCAGATATGAATCGTGATGTATATGATTCAATGGCATTAACAGTGGCGATGCACCCCTCTGAAAATGTAGAGCGGATGATGGCTCGAGTGATGGCCTATTGTTGGAACTATCAAGAATTTTTAGATTTCACAAAAGGGTTAAGCTCAATCGAGGATCCCGATATTTGGGTGCGAACTTTAGATGATCAATTAATGTTATGGATTGATATTGGTGAGCCAGCTTTTGATAGAGTCAAGAAAGCAACTACTTTAGCTCGTGAAGTAAAAGTGTACAGTTTCAACAGCAAAGCTGAGGTTTGGTGGAAGCAAGGTGAGGCTAAATTTAGCCAGTTAAAAGCGAACTTTTATTGTTTTGATAATAAACAAATTCAAAAGTTAGCAGGCCTGGTCGATAGAACCACCGATATGTCGGTAACCATTTCGGGCGATTCAGCTTATGTAACAACCGATAAAGGGGATTGTGAGGTGGTTTGCCAGCATTTAAATTAGGCTTTAAGAGCAATGACCGTTTTTTAGATTAACTAATCCATTACTTAAAACCTAGAAAAGTTCAATGTCGTTTTCAGTATCGTGTACGACTAGGGTGTTGCGTCCATTGCGTTTAGCGGTATAAAGCGCTTCATCGGCATATTTATAAATTTCTTCTTTAATGTAGGATTTATCTGGGTGTAGAATCATTAGCCCCATAGAAAGTGTCACTCTTTGGTAGGGTGGATTGCCTGAGTGTTCGATGTTTTGGTCATACAACATCGTTTTACAACGTTCTGCTACTAAAATCGCCTGTTCTGGATCATCAACGCTGTAAAGCACGGCAAATTCTTCACCACCTAATCTAAAGACAGAATCACTAGAACGTTGAAAACAAGACTTGGTTGTACTAACGATGGTTTTTAGCACTTCATCACCCGCTTGGTGGCCATAGGTGTCGTTATATTTTTTGAAATTATCGGCATCCATCATCAAAAAACACAAGTAACTATTGTCACGTCTAGCGCGGCTAATTTCTAATGGCAAAATTCGATTATATTGGCGACGGTTCCAAGCCCCAGTAAGATCATCGGTTATGGTTAAACTTTCTATTCGTTTGTGGTCAGTGATGTCATGGCGAATGGCTAAATAGCCTGTTGTTTCACCACTGGCATCTTTAATTGGGTCAATGTTCATGGTTACCCAATAGGCCTCGTCATTTTTGTTGCTATTTTTGACTTCTCCTGTCCATGGTTTATCTGCTTGAATGGTTTCCCACATCTCTTTAAAAAACGAGTCGGGCATGTCTGGGTGTCTAAATAAACTGTGATTTTGTCCTATTAACTCATCTTCTGAGTAGCCTGAAATACGACAAAAAGCTTGGCTTACACTGGTTATTTTGCCATCAAGATCAGTAGATGAAGTAATAACGTGTTGGTTGACCATGTCAGAATAACGGTGAATATCATTAAGCATTAATTCGAGTTCTCGAATAAGGTTTTTACCATTAATATGACTAAGTTTATACATGATTATTTTGGGCTGTTTAGTGGATGAGTCTTGTAAGATAGGCCGTTGCTATCAAAGCAAAACCCTAGTGGTTAATTCAGAGGGTTAACCAATAAAGACTAGGGTTTTGACTAGGTGATTAAGTTTAATGGAAACTAAAACTCTGCGTCGTAATAGACTTTTTGCACGTCATCTAAATCTTCAAGCAGGTTAATGAATTTTTCAAACATCTCTAAATCTTCACCTTCAATGGTTTTAGTCATCTGTGGCACAAATTGAATTTCATCCACTTCAAATTCAATACCTTCAAAAGCTTCTTTTAGGGCATTTTTAGCTTTAAAGTATTCGGTATGTGGTGCAAATACCGTAATTTTACCGTCTTCTGCTTCAATATCGGTGACATCGACATCCGCCATCATTAATGCTTCTAATGCGGCTTCTTCATCCTCACCTGCAAAGACTAAAATAGCTGAGTGGTCGAACATATGAGATACGCTGCCTTGAGTTCCTATTTTGCAGTTGGTTTTGGTAAAGCAGTGACGCACATCACCAAAGGTACGGTTTGGGTTATCGGTTAAACACTCAACAATCACCATGGTGTTACCTGGGCCATAACCTTCATAGCGTGCTGCGGCAAAATCTTCACCGCCACCACCTTTGGCTTTTTCAATCGCTTTTTCAATAACATGTGCAGGAACTTGGTCTTTCTTTGCTCTATCAATTAAGCCTTGTAAAGCTAGGTTACCTTCAGTTTCGACGCCTCCAGACTTGGCACAAACATAAATCTCACGGCTGTATTTACTATATACCTTGGCTTTTTGATCCGAGGTTTTTGCCATGGATTCTTTGCGGTTTTGAAAGGCTCTTCCCATTGTTTATGCTCCATTAAAAATGCATTTAAAAATTTGTGCGGTAAATTTTACACAATTCCACCATTATTGAGGAGGTTTTGCTCTAAAATCGCTCTTAATTGTAATGAAAAACATAATACATGTGATGAGTTAGGACGGAAAAATGAATCGACAGAAGAAAATCAGACAAAAATTTGAGAAAAAGTTAAAACAAGCTAAGGCAAAAAGATTCCCAAAAAATAAAGAGCCTTATATTGCGAAAGCAGATCGTGAAGAAGTCGCAGAGGTGGTTATTGAATCTGATAATAGCCAGGAAGAGAAGGACGTTTAAATGACAAAAAAGCCACTTTAATTCAGGCGTACTAAATTAAAGTGGCTTTTGTCTTTTTGCAAAGCTCAGTAGAATAAGTTCTGAAATAGAGCGTGGTTTAAGCCTTTTTCAAGAAAGCCGCAACTAATACAATTTGTGTACCGTTGACTTTGCCTTCAATGTGTAAAGGGTTGTCTGTTAGGTGAATATTCTTAACTAAAGTTCCACGTTTTGCCGTGAAGTTTGCGCCTTTAACATCCAAATCTTTAATTAAGGTAACATCATCACCTTCATTTAGAACGGTTCCGTTGCTGTCTTTCGTTGGGGTAGTGTCATCATCTTCATTGGCAAGACCCGCATCAGCCCACGCTTTCATATCATCGTCAAGGTACATCATATCTAAAAGATCTTGTGGCCAACCTTCTGCACGTAAAGCGTGTAACATTCTGTAAGAAAGTACTTGTACGGCTGGAGTCGGTGACCACATGCTGTCATTCAAACAACGCCAGTGATTGGCATCGATTGTGTCAGGGTTTTCCATTTGTGATTTACATGTCTCGCAAACCAATACGGTTTGCTCTTCTGAGCCGTCACTTGGTGCAACTTCAAATACCGATAAATCGTGTTCTGAACCACATAGTTCACATTTGTTACCACTGCGGGCAATTAAAGCTTGCTCAACGCTCATATGAATAATCCTTTTAAAGTCTGTAAAATTGGGTGGGCGTATTATGCAATAAATAGGCTTAAAAGTCATTAATCCCTTCAGTTATAAGGGATACAACCCAAGGTTAATCCAAAAAGATAAGTCACCAGGCCTGGTTATTTTATGGATAATGGGTGACTTCTTTTTTACTTTTTTAATTTAAAAAGCGTGTTAAATAGAGTTAAATTGTTTTGGAAATGGTTTTAGCAAGGTAAAGAGAAGACGTTGAGAGCAAATTACGATTTTAATAAGGATTATTTTGCCGTTTTGGGTGTGCATTATGGCGCATGTTCCCAAACGGTAAAATTAGCTTATCGAAAAATGGCGAGGCGATATCATCCAGATGTTTCAAAGATACATAATGCAAAAGTACTTTTTCAAGAAGTGGCTTTGGCTTATGAGGTTTTGAGTAAATACCGTGAAGATTATTGTTATGAATATGATTTATTCAAGTTGCGGAATTATGCAAAAACATCTTCAGGCCCTTCGCAAAGAGGAGCAAACAGCAATGATTATAAGCAAAATAACGATGCTGAACATAATGATAAAACCTCTCAAAATGAGAACAGAAGTTCTGAAAATACACGAACGGCTTATCGTCAACAAAAACCAATCAATGGCAAAGATCGAGTCATTACCTATCCTCTTACGCTACGTTATGCCATTCGTTTACTTCACTTGGGAAGCTTTTATATTCCCGCTCTTAGGCAAAAAATAAAATTTACCCGTAAGGCCTTTGAAAATAAAACCTTTAGGATTAAAGGAAAAGGCTATACGGGTTTATTTGGTGGTGTTGCGGGTGATTTTTTAGTGAAGTTTGATATTAAGGTCGATAGCAGTCGTTACAAATTAAAAGGTGCGGATATTTACAGCACGGTTTTGATAAATAAAAGTTTAATGAAGTTAGGCGAGCAAGTCCGTTTAGATGTTGTGAGTGGTAAAGTAGAGTTTTATTTGCCAGAAAACTACTCTTCTGAAAACGTGATTAAAATTATTGGAAAAGGCTTGCCTGCGGATAGAGAAACAAAAGCGGGGGATTTGTATTTAAGAGTGATTGCTAATTAACGCAATTTATTTACGAGATTTAATAATGTGGACCTACTCGTATAAAGCTCCCAATTACCCTTGAATTTGTTTCGATTTCCCATATGAACTCTCTATTGAGTAAATTTGAGCTAAAAAGAATGAGTAAAAAAGGATTCTGTTATGCGCTTTTAAGGAACCGATATTGCTTTAATTGCTTTAGGGTAAAATATAAAAGAGAGCTTTGTTAGGAAGACCTTTGCAATGTTACGTATAAAGGTCTTTAACGAGTGTATACAAAAAGTTCTAAAAGATTAACTAAGCTGAGAACCGAGTATTTTCAGAGAGCATAAAACGAAAGAGAGCACATGCCTTATTCTTCAGAATATGATGATGGTAATTTATTACTAGAAACAGCTAAACCTAAAGTTAAACCACCAAAAAAATATCAAGTGGTTCTATTAAATGATGATTACACACCAATGGAGTTTGTTGTTGATGTATTGCAACGTTTTTTTGGTATGGATGAGCTAAAAGCAAATGCCGTTATGTTGGCAGTGCATCAAGAAGGAAAGGGTGTGTGTGGTGTGTTTAGTCGTGAGATTGCAGAAATGAAAGTACAACAAGTAAACAGTTATTCTCGTCAAAATAAACACCCATTAATGTGTCAGTTAGAGGTCGCCTAAGATGTTAAGTAAAGAATTACAAATGACCTTAAGTAACGCGTTTAGTGTAGCGCATGAGTATGAGCACGAGTTTGTTACTCTAGAGCATCTACTATTAGAGTTATTAGGCGTGCCAGCAGTCCAAGAGGTGGTTAATGCCTGTGGTGCCGATGTGGTTGCGATTGAGGAGGGGTTAGAACGCTTTTTAGAGTCTGAAATGGTCAGTCGTAAGCCTGATGAGTTACAGCCAACCATGAGTTTTCAGCGAGTGATTGAACGAGCTATCTATTTGGTTCAATCAAATGGATACCCAGAAGTCACTGCGGTACATGTTTTAGCTTCTTTATATGCTGAGCAAGACTCTCAGGCGGTGTATTTGCTTGAAAGCAACGGTGTTGAGCGTGTTGATGTCTTAAGTTTTCTCTCTCATGGGGTAACTGCTGCGGAGAGTGAAGATTATTTGCCCGCTACTGGTGAGACGGATGACGAGCAAATGCAGCCTGGTGGTGAGCAGAAGAAATCACCTTTAGAGAGTTTTACCACCAACCTTAATGAAGAGGTTGTCTCTGGCAAAATCGATCCAATCATTGGTCGTGAGTGGGAGTTAAATCGTACGCTGGAGGTATTAAGCCGTCGACGTAAAAATAACCCGTTATTGGTTGGTGAGCCAGGAGTGGGTAAAACGGCCGTGGCAGAAGGTTTGGCGTATCAAATCGTGCATGAAAAAGTACCTGAAAGTTTAGCTGATGCCGTGGTTTATAGTTTGGATATGGGTGCCTTATTAGCGGGTACACGTTATCGTGGTGATTTTGAAAAGCGTTTTAAAGCGTTATTAAAAGCGTTAGAGCAAGAACAGCATGCGATTTTGTTTATTGATGAAATTCATACCGTCATTGGTGCGGGAGCCGTTCAAGGCGGTGCAATGGACGCTTCTAATTTAATGAAACCTTCTTTATCTTCTGGCAAATTACGTTGCGTTGGCGCAACCACTTATGAAGAGTACCGTGGTGTGTTTGAAAAAGATCGTGCTTTGGCGCGCCGTTTTCAAAAGGTAGATGTGAAAGAGCCGACTCAGCAAGAGAGTTTTGAGATTCTAAAAGGCTTAAAGTCTAAATATGAAGAACATCATGATGTGAAATACACATTACCAGCTTTAAAAGAAGCGGTTGCTCTGTCAGCACGTTATTTAACGGATAGACAATTACCTGATAAAGCGATTGATGTGATTGATGAAGCGGGAGCTAAACAGCGCTTAGCTGTTGCCAGTAAACGTAAAAAACAAATTGGTGTGGCAGAAGTACAGCACGTAGTTGCTAGTATCGCACGTATTCCCGTTTCGCAAATCACCCAAAAAGAGAAAGACAAGTTATTTGACTTAGAAGCCAATTTAAAACGCGTGATTTTTGGTCAAAACGCCGCAGTAGAAAAAGTCACATCAGCCATTCATTTGGCGCGTTCTGGCTTAAATAATCCTAATAAACCCACCGCTTCATTTTTATTTGCAGGGCCAACCGGTGTGGGTAAAACGGAATTAAGCCAGCAGTTAGCCAACCACATGGGCGTTGAAATGCTGCGTTTTGACATGTCTGAATATATGGAACGCCATACGGTGTCACGTTTAATTGGCGCGCCTCCTGGTTATGTAGGTTATGACCAAGGTGGTTTATTAACCGAAGCGGTCGCTAAAAACCCGCATGCGGTTGTGTTATTAGATGAAATTGAAAAGGCGCATCCTGATGTCTTTAACTTGTTATTACAAGTGATGGATCACGGAACCTTGACTGATAATAACGGCCGTAAAGCCGATTTTAGAAACATTATCTTAATTATGACTTCTAACGTGGGTGCTGAGCAAATGGCACGCTCTAGCATGGGCTTTACCTTACAAGACCATACAATGGACTTTGACGCCGAGCTTAAAAAAGTCTTTACCCCAGAATTCCGTAACCGTTTAGATGCCGTTATTCAGTTTAACCGCTTATCTGAAGAGTCTATGGAATCGGTCGTGAACAAGTTTATTTATGCGTTAGAAAACGCATTAGCCGATAAAAAAGTGACCGTTAAATTAAGTGATGCCGCACGTCATTGGTTAGCCACCAAAGGCTATGATCCACTAATGGGCGCACGTCCAATGGAACGATTGATTCAAGAGAAGGTCAAACAACCACTGGCCGAGAAATTACTGTTTGGTGATTTACAACACGGTGGCGAAGTCTTTATTGATTGTAAAGACGATGCGCTTACCTTTGAAAAGGTTGAAAAATAACCTGCCATTAATTTGAATTTATCTCTTTGATTAAATTGATAATTCATTTTTAGGACATGCCCTGTGCTTACAAAGTATTGGTGGCCACAGGACGTGCCCTGTGCCTACAAAGTATTAATGGCCACTGGACATGCCCTGTGCCTACAAAGTATTAATGGCTCACAGGTTTTACCAGGCCTGGTAAAACCGATTGAACTTAATTTAAAGACCTTTGTCCATGACTCGAGCAAAGGTCTCATTTAGATATTCAAATCATTCAAAGTGAAATGCTAAAAAACGATTAAAATACGTAAAAGTATTTACCTATTAATGTGTTTTGCATTAATATGGGTTAATGTTTCTTATTATTTCACTTCCGCTTTTTTTTCAGCGTTTTATTCCAGCAAATATTGTGGCCACCGCCACAGGTCAACTTGTGCCAACGGGCAAAAGCAAAACTCTTCAATCCGCCAAAGCCTCAGAAACCAAACTATCAAAAGTGTTACCCATTACCCAAAAGCGGTTGCAATCCAGTCATAAACTGCTTGATAGAAGCCTTATCTCAGAAGATCAGTTTCTACAAATCAAACAAAACTTTATAGAACAAACCCAAGATCTAAAAATTGAATCTCTAAGAATTCAAAGTATTCATGCACAGCTCAAACAAATGCAATCGCAACAAGCCAGCTTACGTAGCCACACCAAGCAAACCTTAATGCAACGATTGTTAGATACCCAACGCCAAAAAGACCTTGCCGAGCAAGATTACATTAAAGCCCAACAACGCCTAAAACAATATGTTATTCAATCACCCATTAACGGCACGGTACAACAACTCGCCATGAATACCGTCGGTGGAGTAGTCACCTCCGCCCAAGAGCTTATGGTCATAGTGCCTAAAAACCAAAAGTTAGAAGTAGAAGCCATGCTCTTAAACAAAGACATTGGTTTTGTGCATGAAGGCCGAGAGTCAGCATTAAACGCCGAAGTCAAAATCGACACCTTTAACTTCACTAAATACGGAGTGATTGATGCAAAAATCAGCAATATCTCGCGTGATGCTGTTGAAAATAAAGACTTAGGGCTGGTCTACGCCATGCGTTTAAAAATAGAGAAAAACAATGTCTATGTCGATAACAAACTCGTTGATCTTTCACCCGGCATGCAAGTGACCGCGGAGATTAAAACGGGGCAAAGACGTATTATTGAATACTTATTAACACCTTTACTGCGTTATCAAAATGAAAGTATTGGAGAAAGGTAGAGCACAACATGACAAAAAATGACTCTGCCCAAAACTTTATTACCGTTTATGAAAATGTGCTCTCGCCACAGAATTGCAAAGCCTTGATAGAAAAGTTTGAAGCTAATCCTCAGTGCCAAAAAGATGAACACCAACAAGATAAAACCAGTGACTGGAAAATGCAATTCACCCAAATTAACTTTTTAGAAAGTGACGCGTTTGAGCAAGAAGCAAAACAACTTCAACCGCTATTTTTACAAGCCATTAATGCCTACAAAAAAGAACATCATATTCAACCGCACCAATGGCCAGAACAATTTAAGTTAGAACCGATTCGTATGAAACGCTACCTACCCAATGCAAATGATAGCTTTGGCGAACATGTCGATGTATCGGATTATGCATCGGCAAGGCGATTTTTAGTGTTTTATATTTATTTGAACGATGATTTTGAAGGTGGAGAAACCAGCTTTAAACAGTTCAATATTAAAGTTAAACCCAAACAGGGAAGCCTTATTTTATTTCCACCCATGTGGAACTGGTTGCACCAAGCCCATGCCGTAAAAGGCAAAAATCCAAAATACATTGTTGGGAGTTATATGCATTATGTTTAAGAATAAACCGCTAAATCAAAGTTTGCTGGTTTTTGTATTTTGTTATGTACCGTTTTCAGTTTTTTCCAGTGAATCGGTTGCCAGTGCACCGGTAATTTATACCTTTGAAGGTAAAAAAGACCCACGCCTACAAGCGATTTTTTCGGTGATTTATAAAGGCACCAGTAACACAAGAGAGTGCACACAACAAAACCCAAGCACCGCCACCCGAAAACCCATGCTTGCAGGCAAAAGCTACCGTATTACTGAAGAAAACTATCATATTGAAATCCCGGTTTATCAACAGGAAACCGACGGGCAATGCGGTTATCAATTTAGGCGTATTGAGCTGGTATTAAGACGCCAGTATGACAAGGAACTCTATTCGGCCCATATTCTTTTGGATACCGAGCAGGAAGTTTCGCCTATTTATTACGGTTATAAGACGGGCATAAAAAGTGGGGGGGGGCACCCTTTAATGCCAGGCACATTATTCACCGATAAAAAATATTTTCGCATTGCGACTGAGAGCAATTATTTTTGTAGGACGAAATTTTTTGAGAGGCTTGGTACTGACTTTTATTGTTATATGAAAATTCGAGATGGTGAAGGTGAAAACCAGTTTATTAAGCCTACTAAATATAATCGGGTTACTCATCCTGAATTTGGGGTTAATGAAATGAAAAGCGAAACTTTTCAAATAAACATAATGGCAGATGATGAAGGTAGTGCCTATTACCCTCCTGAAAGAGAAAAAGGGATAGTTTACGGTGAGTTTAAAATTTTACCCAAACCCCCAGAACCGAAACAAAAACCACTTTCTTGGAGTGAACTTAAAGAGAAAGTAACCAGTTGGTTTGAATAAGTAGCAGATAGTTTGTTGGGATAAAGTCAGAATTTAGAGATTAGAGAGGATAGCAAAATGGCAAATGAAATTAGAATTGGCAAATTAGATAGCTCAGTGTTTTTTAAAAAGGGTTTTTTAATGAGCGCGATGGTGTTGTTGCCGATTGCTTTATTTGCCAGTGAGCCTGTTATTTACACTTTTGAAGGTAAAAAAGATCCACGGTTAGAGGCGACTTTTTCGGTGATTTATAAAGGTACCAGCAATGCCAAAGAGTGCACTCAACAAAACCCAAGCACCGCCACCCGAAAACCCATGCTTGCAGGCAAAAGCTATCGTATTACTGAAGAAAACTATCATATTGAAATCCCGGTTTATCAACAGGAAACCGACGGGCAATGCGGTTATCAATTTAGGCGTATTGAGCTGGTATTAAGACGCCAGTATGACAAGGAACTCTATTCTGCCCATATTCTTTTGGATACCGAGCAGGAAGTTTCGCCTATTTATTACGGTTATAAGACGGGCATAAAAAGTGGGGGGCACCCTTTAATGCCAGGCACATTATTCACCGATAAACAGTATTTTCGTATTGCCACTGAGAGCAATTATTTTTGTAGGACGAAATTTTATACAAGGTTAAGTGGCGATGGATTTTATTGTTTTATGAAAATCAGAGATGGGCAAGGTAAAAACCAGTTTATTAAACCCACCGAAAATAACCGCGTTACCCACCCAGATTTTGGTGTGAATGAAATGAGAAGTGAAATTTTTCAGATCAATATTTTTGCCGATGATGAGGGTAGTAAAGCTTATACGGGCAAAGGGACATTACAGGATTATTTTAGAACCCTACCCAAGCCGACAGAGCCAAAACAAAAACCACTTTCTTGGGAAGAGCTTAAAGAGAAAGTAACAATTTGGTTTACTGGTTGGTTTGAATAAGTAGCTGATAGTTTGTTGGGATAGAGTCAGAATTTAGAGATTAAAGAGGGTAGCAATATGGCAGATGTAATTAGATTAGGCGTATTTTTTGACGGCACTGGCAATAATATGTGAATAAAAAGGGGTCAAAGCTAAAAAGAGGTCAAAGCCGTTTTTTGTGGATAAGTTATCTTTTTAATTTTGTAGTTATTAAGTTTTCGTTGGTTTCAGTGATAGCAGGCCTGGTAGAATTGTTTTTAAAATATGTGAAAAAGGGGACGCTACCCTTTTATTTTGAAGTTACCAGGCCTGGTAATTTATAAAAAAGAACCCACTTAGCAAGTTTTGTTAAGCGGGTTTTGTGATTTTGGTAATGCTGGATTTTTTAATAAAAACCAAATAATTGGGGTCATATATGGATACGCCCCTGATTTCAAGTAATAAAAAACCCCTTAGTATCAAATGATAGTAAGGGGTTTTTTATTTAGAAAGGTTTTGAATTTCTCTCAACTTACCAGCTTATTTACCGCGGTAAGTAATACGTCCTTTAGTGAGGTCGTATGGAGTAAGTTCTACTTTTACAGCATCGCCCGCAAGAATTCGGATATAGTTTTTACGCATACGTCCTGAGATGTGTGCCAAAATTTGGTGACCATTTTCTAACTCTACTTTAAACATCGTGTTCGGTAAAGTTTCTAGAACGACACCGTCGAATTCAATAACGTCTTGTTTTGCCATAAGCTTGTTTAAATCCTTTCTATAAAAAATTGTGCGCGGATTATAACAAATTTAGTTGTTTGAATTCAAATAATTATCCCTTATTTCCTGAATTAGTTTCAAATAGCGTTGTGGAACAGGGGAGACGGGCTTGGTAAGGCTCGATTGAGACTCTAATAACCAATGAAATAAGTTCTGTTCAGACTCAAGAAAAAGAGCGTTAATCAGTTCAGTTTTTTGTATAAGATCTTTTTCTGAAAAAATTAAATTACCCTTAATATCAACAGGTAGCGTACCGTTTAAAGAATGAATGTAGCTTTTTAAAAGTAATTCAGTTTCTAGATTACCTCTTTTGCAAAGAAATAATGCACGCTTTTGCCAGTCTTTAAATGACCATGTTTGACTATTTGTGGATGGGTTTTCTTTATCCATGGTCTCTTTTTGTTTCCCTTAAATTTTAGAGTTAATAAAACTGATACCGCATTAATAAAGCTTTTTAACCATAATCGATTTAAGCTCTTGAATGGCTCGACTCGGGTTTAAGCCTTTAGGGCAAGCGTCGGTACAATTCTGAATATGACGGCAACGAAACACATTGGTTGGGCTGTCTAATTGTTTGATGCGGTCAATATGTTTTATATCTCTAGAATCAATCACAAAACGTTGTGCAGCTAATAAAGCGGCTGGGCCTGCAAACTGATTAGGGTTCCACCAAAAGGAGGGACAGGCTGTCGAGCAGCATCCGCATAAAATGCATTCATAACTTCCATCAAGTTTGGCTCTATCTTCTGGCGATTGTAGATGCTCATGTTCAAGGTTAAGTTCTGTTGTTTGTAAAAAAGGCTTTACGCTTTGATATTGGCTATAGAACAAATTCATGTCGATAATTAAATCCTTAATAATCGGCAGGCCTGGTAGCGGTTTAATCACAATGGGTTGTGCAAGTGATGACACCCGTGTAATACAGCTTAGGTGGTTTTTTCCATTGACGTTCATGCCATCCGAACCGCACACGCCTTCTTGACAAGAAGAACGAAATCCAAGTGTAGGGTCTTGTTGGCGTACCAAGTGCAATAAACCGAGTAGCATTAGGTCATCAGGAACTAAACTGTCGTCAATGTTATAAGTTTTATCATAAGGCCTTTTGTCAGTTTCTGGATTAAAACGGCTAATAATCAGTTGCATGAGCTTTCCTTAAAACTTAGTAAACACGGGCTTTAGGTGTAAAGGTAGTGTGCGTTTTTGGCGATAGATTGACTGGTTTATAACTTAGGCTGTGTGTTTGATGAAAATATAAACTGTGTTTTAACCAGGCCTGGTCATCTCGTTCTTGATAGTCAACGCGAGAGTGTGCGCCACGGCTTTCTTCACGAGCTAAAGCCGATACTACCGTGGCATAGGCAATGCCGACTAGGTTCTCAAGTTCAAATGCGGCCAAACGTTCTAAATTGAAGACATTACTGTTGTCAGTTAGGGCAACGTTTTTTAATCGAGCTTCTATGGCAGGGAGTTTGTCTAAAGCTTGTTGCATGGTTTTTTGTTTTCGAAAGACACCACAGCCTTGTTCCATGATTTTTTGCAAGTCTTGTTTTATCTGATTGATACTGTCAGAGGTATTCGGTTTTTCAATCTGTGTCCAACGGTTAATTCGTTTGAAAATCGCGTTAATAAATGTTGTATCCAGTTGATGTGGTTCATGCGAGGAGGGACTATTTTGTGTGTGATGAATGTGCTCTGAAATGGTTTGTGCGGCTTTTCGTCCAAAAACTACAATATCTAATAATGAATTACCACCTAATCTGTTAGCACCATGAACCGATACACAAGCACATTCACCTACGGCGTACAGACCTGTTACCACTTGTGAGCTTTTATCAATTTTTTGCGTAATGACTTGGCCGTTTAAATTGGTGGGAATTCCGCCCATCATATAGTGACACGTGGGGAATATCGGCACCGCCTGTTCTACAGGGTCGATTCCCATAAAAGTCATGCTAATATCCCGAATGCCAGGCAGTCGTTCTTTGATAATGACGTCATCCAAATGGGTTAAATCTAATAGAATGTAGTCTTTATTTGGGCCACAACCACGGCCTTCATTGACTTCCATGGCAATGGCTCTAGAGACTACGTCACGAGAGGCTAAGTCTTTAACATGAGGTGCATATTTTTCCATAAAGGCTTCACCCAATGAATTTCTAAGTACACCGCCTTCACCTCGGGCCGCTTCAGAAATCAACATGCCTTTGCCAGCGACGCCAGTTGGATGAAATTGCCAAAACTCCATGTCTTGAAGTGGATAGCCTGCACGTAAAACCATCCCCAAACCATCTCCCGTATTAATGCTGGCATTGGTATTGGTTCTAAACACTTGGCCTGCACCCCCTGTTGCAAGCAGAGTATGAGAGCTTTGCAGTAATTGGTATTCGCCATTATGGATGTTCATGACGACGACGCCACACACAGCCCCTTCAGTGTCTTTAAGTAAATCAATCGCATAATATTCATCAAAGACGGTGGTGCCTTGGCGAATGTTTTGTTGATAGAGTGAGTGCAGGATTGCGTGTCCAGTTCTATCCGCTGCGGCGCAGGTTCGGTAGGCTTGTTCTTGACCGAAATTTTGACTTTGACCACCAAACGCTCGCTGGTAGATTTTGCCATTGTCGAGCCGAGAAAAGGGCACGCCAAAATGTTCGAGCTCTCGAACTATTTCAGCCGCTTCTTGACACATAAATTCAATGGCGTCTTGGTCACCTAAGTAGTCACTGCCTTTAATGGTGTCATACATGTGCCATTGCCAATTATCAGGAGTGACATTGCCTAGGGCGGCGTTTATTCCACCTTGAGCGGCCACAGTATGAGAGCGGGTAGGAAAAACTTTGGAAACAACGGCGACTTTATGCCCTGATTCAACCAGTTGCAAAGCGGCTCTTAATCCTGCGCCACCAGCACCAATAATCAAAGCGTCAAAAGCCTGATGGGGAAGTTTATTGTATTCGATTGATTGGTTTGTCATAAATGTTTACATTTCACCGTAGGGGTTTTTAACTTAGTTTAATGGCTAAAAAGGTTAAATCTACAATAATTAAGAGTAAGAAAAGTGCATATAGGTTAAGCCAAATAGAGACACGTTTTTGAGGTAGGTAGTCAATCATAATATCTCGAATACCAACCCAGGCATGTACTAATAAGAGTGCGATACTAATCAGACTCAAGAATAAAAAGAGAGGGGTAAAAAGTTGTTGAATAAAAAGGGTTAAGTTGAGGTTTTGCTCTATTGCCACATTATGAACTTGCCAGGCCAGGTAGGGGGTAAATAACATTAGGTATATGGCGCTGATTCGTTGCCATTTATGCGCTTTAATGCCTGTAATTGGCTGGCGAAGTACACGTAAATTCTTCATAAAGTTAATTCCACCAGGCCTGGTAAAGTATGAAAACTGTGATTAATAGCCATAACAAAATAAGGGCATAACTCACGGCTTTACTATTCAATAATCGATAATGCTTTTCTTCAATAAAATGTTCGGCTAACAGATGTCGTAAGCCCGTTAGCCAATGAAAGCTCAATGTTGACCAAAAACCACTATAGAGTAAATTATGAACCCAGTGGTTGGCAGAGTCTTCTAGAGTCACTTGGGGATGAAATAGGATTAAATGCAAGAGAGCCAAATAACCCAAAAGACAAATGATAAGTAGCAAACCTGTAATACGATGAAGGGCAGATAGTTTAGCGTTTAGCGGAAAACGAAAAGCGATCAAACTTAAAAAACGTGGCCGATTACCAGGATGGCTATACATCAAAATACCTCTTATTAGCTCTCTTTTTAAATCAGGTAAAAGAAATCTTAGGTCTTATTCTACAGCTCACAAGTAAAACAAGAAAAACAGAATTGTTGATAGGCCTGGTTATTTATTTAATGGTTTGATTGGTCTGATTAGAAATGGACTTTTTTGAGGGGTGAGCCTGTTCGTGCGCTTGAATCCACTCAGGCCAATTTGGGTTTAAACTCCATGTGGAAGGAGGAAAGCTTTGATTCGTCAATTCAGAAATTCGTTTCTCAAAGTGAGTTCTGGAAATGGTTTGTGCACCTAAACTGTTTAAATGAGGTGTTTCAATTTGAGTATCAATCAACTCAAATCCCCACTCCTTTAATTGAAGAGCAAGGGCAATCAGCGCAATTTTTGAGGTGTCGGTCATTTTGGCAAACATGGATTCGCCATAAAACATTTTACCAATCGCTACACCATAAAGACCACCCACTAACTGGTTTTGATGCCAAACCTCTACGGAATGCGCATGACCAGAATTATGTAGATGGGTGTAGGCAGAAAGCATTTGCTCTGTTATCCAAGTGCCATCTTGACCTTCTCTAGGGACTTCGGAGCAGGCTTTCATAACGGATTTGAAGTCTTGGTCAAATGTTACCTTCAAAGTCTCAGCTTGGTGATGTTTATTGATTGTCTTGCGTAAACTTTTGCTGATTTTTACCTGCTCAATCAATAACACACTTCTTGGATTGGGTGTCCACCAAAGAATGGGTTCGCCAGGGTTAAACCAAGGAAATATCCCTCTGCTGTACGCCATTAAAAGCCATTCTGGTGTTAAATCCCCTCCAACTGCCAATAAACCATCAGGCTCTTTCATGGCAAGGTGGCTAGGAGGAAAAGTTACAGGTTGTTCATCGAGCCAAAATGGCACATGATTAGGCTGGTCTGTCATAGGGCGTATTAAAATATTTAGTGATTATTGGTTGTTATTTAAGGCAACTTGTCGCCGAGATTTTGTAATATGCGATAGAATATCACAATTCAAAACATAACCCTTTTTGAACTGTGTTAATAATCCGAAATAGAAGTTGTCTTTTTCTCGGTAGTAACCTAATTTGACTTACCAGGCCTGGTAAGACGGTTCAAATAAAGAATAAAAGCAAAGTTGACCCTGTTCTATGACCCAATTTGTTCATCTTCATGTTCACTCTGAGTACTCTGTTGTTGATAGTACCTTAGGAATTAAACCACTCATCTCATTGATTAAAGGCTGTGAGCAGCCAGCAATGGCTTTAACCGACCAAAATAACCTATTTGCATTAGTTAAGTATTACGGTGCGGCGATGGGGGCAGGGATTAAACCCATTATTGGGGCTGATGTGCTGATTGAAGATGAAAGTGCAGAGGTGTCTAAAGTTGTTCTTTTATGCCAAAACCCGCAAGGTTATCTGAACTTATCACACATTATTTCTCAAAGTTATTTGCATAACCAAAAGCTCTATAAAAACAATATGCAGGCTTTGATTAAACGTGAATGGTTAGCTGAATTTAATGATGGCTTGATTGTATTGTCAGGTGGACGCGAAGGTGATATCGGCCAAGCTTTATTGGCCGAAAAACCGAACCTTGTCGCCAGCCGAATGAAGTGGTGGCTTACTCACTTTGAAGACCGTTTTTATATCGAGCTGGTGCGTACCAAAAGAGAGAATGAAGAGGCTTATATTGCACAAGCGGTAGACGTCGCTATTCGCTATGAGGTGCCTGTAGTAGCAACGAATGATGTGCGTTTTGCCAAACCTGAAGATTTTGAGGCACATGAAGTCAGAACCTGTATTCACGATGGTTATGTTCTAGAAGACCAAAACCGCCCTAAACGTTACTCTGAAGAGCAATATTTTAAAACGACCGAAGAAATGGTTGAGCTGTTTTCGGATATACCAGAAGCGATTAGTAACACCGTAGAAGTGGCAAAACGCTGTAGTCTTGATTTAACGTTAGGAACCTACTTCTTACCCGATTTTCCAGTGCCAGAAGGCATGACGATGGATGAGTTCTTTGTAGAGGAGAGTCATAAAGGGTTGGATGAGCGTTTAGCGTTTTTATTTGGTCACCTTTCTAAAGAAGAGTTTGCAAAAAAACATGAAGAGTATTACGCCAGAATCAAATTTGAGTTAGATATTATTCTGCAAATGGGGTTTCCTGGTTACTTCCTAATCGTTGCCGACTTTATTCAATGGGGTAAAAACCAACTTATTCCAGTGGGTCCAGGTCGTGGTTCTGGTGCAGGTTCATTGGTGGCCTATGCCCTAAAAATCACCGACCTTGATCCTATTCAGTACGATTTGCTTTTCGAGCGTTTCTTAAACCCAGAACGTGTCTCTATGCCCGATTTCGATGTCGATTTCTGTATGGATCGCCGTGATGAGGTGATTGATTACGTTTCTCGTCATTATGGGCGTGACCATGTATCACAGATTGTGACTTATGGAACCATGGCGGCAAAAGCAGTAGTGCGAGATGTAGGGCGAGTATTAGGACTTGGTTATGGCGTGGTTGATGGGATTGCCAAACTGATTCCTAATGAGCTAGGTATCAAGCTTGCAGAAGCACTTGAGAAAGAAGAAGAGTTACAAAATAAATACGATAATGACGATGACGCTCGCCAACTGCTTGAGCTTGCTTTAAAGCTAGAGGGGACAGTTCGTAATACAGGTAAACATGCGGGTGGTGTGGTTATTGGCCCTAAACCGCTAGACCATTTTTGCCCTGTTTTATGTGAACCAGATGGTTCAAGTGTGGTCACCCAGCTCGATAAAAACGATGTTGAATATGCAGGCCTGGTTAAATTCGATTTCTTGGGTTTACGTACCTTAACGATTATTGACTGGGCGTTACAGTCGATTAACGGCCATAAAAAACCAGGTGAAGAAGGGTTTGTTGATATCGCCCGAATCCCATTAGATGATCAGCCAACCTTTGATTTGATTCAAACAGGTAAAACAACAGGGGTGTTCCAGCTCGAATCAAGTGGGATGCAGAGCCTGATTGTTAAGTTACGACCAGACTGTTTTGAAGATATTATCGCCTTGGTAGCCTTGTTTAGACCAGGGCCGCTTGAGTCGGGGATGGTGGATAACTTTATCGCCCGTAAGCACGGAAGAGAAAAGGTCTCTTACCCTGATGCTCAGTGGCAGCATGAATCTTTAAAAGAGACGCTGTCACCAACCTATGGGGTTATTTTATACCAAGAGCAGGTCATGCAAATTGCACAGATTCTAGCGGGCTATACGCTAGGTGGCGCTGATATGCTTCGTCGTGCTATGGGTAAGAAAAAACCCGAAGAGATGGCTAAACAACGTTCTGTCTTTCAAGAGGGGGCGATTAAAAATGGTGTAGATGGCGAACTCGCCATGAAAATCTTTGACTTGGTTGAGAAATTCGCAGGTTACGGTTTCAATAAATCTCACTCGGCGGCATATGCCTTAGTTTCGTACCAATCGGCTTGGCTAAAAACGCATTACCCTGCAGAGTTTATGGCGGCACAGATTTCATCTGATATGGATAACACTGAAAAAGTGGTGCATATGGTAAATGAGTGTTATGCAATGGGATTAAGTGTTTTACAGCCGAACATTAATACGGGTCAAATTCATTTTAAACCGTACGGTGAGCGTACGGTAAATTATGGTCTGGGCGGAATAAAAGGGGTGGGTGAAGCCGCACTTGAAGGCGTGATTGAAGAACGTGAAACCAACGGTGCTTATACCGACCTGTTTGATTTTTGTTTGCGAGCAGGTAAAAAAGCCAATAAGCGTGTGATTGAGGCTTTGGTTCGCTCGGGGGCGTTTGACGAGCTACACGATAACCGAAATGCGATGCTTGAAAGTATTCCTATGGCGCTTAAACAAGCGGAACAACAGCATAAAAACGATGAAGTGGGTCAAAACGACCTGTTTGGCGATATGCTCTCTGTTGAAGAGTCTGGCGAATCAAAGTTATTGGATGTGGCAGAAATGCCAGAAAAACTGCGTTTAGCGGGTGAAAAAGAGACTTTGGGTCTGTATATCACTGGCCACCCAATTGACTTGTATCAACAAGAATTAGCCACATTAGTGCCGAATAAATTAGCCAGTTTACGCCCAGAAAAATGGAAAAAGGTTTCAGCAGCAGGCCTGGTTGTTGAGTTGCGTAATAAAACGACTAAAAGCGGTTCGAGAATGGGCTTTATGGCTTTGGATGACAAGACTGCTAGGCTTGAAGTTGTGATGCGTCCAGCGGTGTATGAAGCGATTAAAGATAATATTAAAACCGATATGGTCGTTATGGTTCATGGCGAAGTCAGCGAGGACACCTTTAATGGTGGAATTAAGTTGGATGCTGAGCAAGTTGTTAGTTTGGCTGAGGCTCGTGTAGAAAAAGCTCGTGCGATAAAGTTAACGGTGAATACGAACGGAAGAGAGCTTTCTTTAAATAAAGTCTCTGAATTACAGCTTCTGCTTGGTGCATACCAAACTGAAAATGGCTTGCCATTAGTTGTTGATTATACGAATGAGTTCGCTACGGTTCAGATGAAAACAAGTTCAGAAAAACAGTTCTTTCCAGATGATGATTTGATTGAGGCTTTGAATGCTCAAGGTTGGAGCCCACAGGTTGTGGTGTAAGTCGATTAATTTTTTTGAACGCTTTGTGGTAAATTTGTTCAATGGTTGTAATTTTTGTTATCGACATTTTGTTATCGACGTCAATATACATGGATGGGTAAGGAGATAGAGTGGCAGCTTGGTTTGAAAAAAAAGAATTAAGAAGATTTCCACGTGTAGAAATGCCAGTGAGGCTCTTCATTACGCCTGAAAAACCGATAACTGATTTAGAGATTTTTGCTTTAGGAATAGATTATTTTCCAAGTAGTGTTAAAAATAAAATAAAGCGTGATCATAAGCAGTTGATTTATTGGGTTAATCATATTCAGGAGCAAAAGGATATTTTAGAGCCTGTGTTTCTTCAGATGGCGGATGCTGCAGAGGTTTTAGGAGCCTCAGTGGAGATGGTTTCGCGTGGTAGAAACCCATTAAATGATGAAAAAATGCTAGAAAAAATCACAACAAACTTAAAAACCATTGGTCTTATCTCCAGTTTAGAAGAACCTGCACCCAAAACACACAATTTCCTTTTTGAAATGGAAAAGAAATTGACTCACTTTTTTAGATTGCTGTTTGTTTCATTACATAAATCGACATCTCAGAAATACCATAGTTTCAATCCAGAAGGTCATAAATTTAAAATTGATGAGATGACTAAGAAATTCAGCCAACCTTCTTTTCAAAAAATTCCGTTGGTACAATCCATCTATTTTATGAATGAATTAGTGAGTGATTACTGTTACGCTTTTCAAGAAATTAACTTAGATTATTTTTCACTTGAAAACCCTAAAGCTTGGGAAAAAAGACAGGTCAATATCAGTGCAGGAGGGATTGCCGCCTTATATCCAAAACGCTTTTTACCTGGTAAGCCACTAAAGTCGAGGGTTTATTTTGATGGGCATGATCGAGTGATGGAGGTTAAAACGACTTTTGCACGCTATGAGACAGTTCAGAGTAAAGCTGCAGAGTTGAATGCTTTTTATTTTCAGTTTCCACACTCTCAAGACCAGGCTTTTTTGGAAATGGAGATAGAGAAATACCAGCTCGATAAAATGAATGCGCACTGTTTAAATCATCAGTTTTTAGCAAGTTTTTAGTGAAATAAGGTTGGTAATTGCTTTTTCTTTGAGAACTCAATCGTGCAAAGGTCTCTCTTTAAATTTATATGGAAAATTGAATGGCTCATCAAGTTGAAACAAATTTTATGAATGCTTTACCTCCTTCACTCAGGCCTGCAGCCAGTGAACTGTATTTGAAAGAGAATATAGATGAGTTGGTTGAAAGTCGTTTGAAAAGTATTTCTGAAGTTTATGAAAAAGCTTATTCATTGAGTGATGAACAGTGGAAGAGGGTTTTGAATGCGGTCATTTTGACTAAATTTTCTAAAATACATTTAGGTAGTCATTTAACAGCGGAGCACCTAGCTCAACTTAATTATATGGTCAAATTTACGTTGGATATGCAAGATGCAACGATAGATGAAGTACTCATTTTTTTAGAAGAAAATGCTACAACCTTTGCTTTGTGGTATAAAAAATTAATTAAAACTAATTAAAACTAATTAAAACTAATTAAAACTAATTAAAACTAATTAAAACTAATTAAAACTAATTAAAACTAATTAAAAGCTCGCTAATACAATTAAATTGCATCGTTTTCAATTTAATTTTTTACTCGTAAAAAGTACAAAATTCATCAAGCTCAATTCGGCTTGTTCTGTATTGGTTAACAGGGTGGGTTTCATCTTTATAACCTAATGCCATTCCGCCAATGAGTTTTTTCGAAGAGTCTATATTAAGCTCTTTTTTTACAATTGAAGGAAACTCCCCCAAAGCACCCTGAGGACAGGTTGCCAGTCCATGCTCCTCAGCCAGTAACATTATGTTTTGTAGAAACATACCATAATCTAAAAATGAGCCAGTATCTAAGACTTCATCAATAAAAAACAAAAGCATAACAGGTGCATCAAAGGCCTTATAGTTGGCTTCCCATTGCAAAAGGCGTTTTTCTTTATCTTCACGTTTGATCTCTAGGGCTTGGTAAAGCTTAGAACCTGTTTCTACTCTCCGATCTTTATAGGGAGAAACCCATTCAGTTGGATAGTATTGATAATCCATGGATTCGGTCTTTTTTGTTCTAAATGCTTCAATCATCTTTTCTGCTAGTCGATGCTTAGTTTTTCCTTTTACGATACAGACTTGCCAAGGCTGAGTATTCACACCTGAAGGCGCATATTTAGACGTTTCTAGGATAGAAGTAATAATATCCTCATCAACGGATTTGCTGGTATAGGCTCTAATTGACTGTCGTTGTTTAATGGCTTGGCTAACGTTCATAATTTTTTCTTTTTAACTTTTAGGATGTAAATAAATGGTTTTAAGGGGCGTGTAAATTGGAGAGGTTTGAGTTAATTCACTTTGATATAAGATGACTGAGTCGATATTAAGCCAAGTATTTTTAAAATAGGCAAGCTCTGCAGGAATGGTTAGGCTTGTTAAATCAGTTTGTCCCTCGATTCTACCAAGGCTAATGTGTGGCCTAAAATCCTGTTGTGATTTCATTAAACCAATAGATTTCAGTTGGTTTTCAATTAGTGAGGCTATGTGTACGAGAAAATCGTCTAGTTGTATCGAGGCCACAATAGTATGGGCAGATTGTTCGCTTGGAAAAAGTGTAATCCCTGATATCTTGATACGTGATGAAGGAATGGATTCAGAAATAGACCAGTTATCTATTGAATTTACAATTTCATTGACCTTGTTGGTTTCTAACCGACTTCCTAAAAATTGTATGGTGACATGATAGTTGGATGCAGGAAACCATCTAATATGATTTGACCAGGCCTGCTTTTTTAACAAGCTAACAGCAGTATTCAGTTTTGTTGTTGTGACTGAATCAATAGGTAAGGCAATGAAAGCTCTCATGTTATTTCTTTTTTATGAAATTAAATTTGTAAAACTTTAGTTTAAAGCTTTAGTTTAGAGGATTAAAGGAATTGATAAAAATAAGGAGGTCTAACCTCTGAGGTATAAGAAAATTTTGTTTAGTATCGTTTTATTTCTATCTAATAAAAGTGTCAATTCCTCTTTAAATTTAAAAATACGGTGGTACACTTTGCACATTAACTTCTGCGCAGTCGAAAAAGCGCATAAAAAAAATTGAAGTGATTCTCCAAGTCCTAAGTAGCTGGTCCGAGTATCCTAATATAATTAGGAGGCTTTAGCACGAAGACGTTGAAGGACACGAAGGTTTCGACGCTGAATGCTAAAGTCGGGCTTGTATAACTCTTGGCAATCCCGAGAAGCTTACATCACCTTTGTACCGTATACGTTTCATGCAATTGTCTCAATTGAGAATAATTATTGTAGGAGACGCCATGTCTAATATTGAATCTATACTAACCGAAACACGCCTTTTCCAACCTTCAGACGCAATTAAAAAGAGCGTTGCAATCAATGAAAAAACGTTGGCAGAAATGCGCGCTAAGGCAAGTGAAGATCATGTTGGCTTTTGGTCTGATTTGGCAAAAGAAAAGCTAGTTTGGACAAAACCTTTTACCGTTGGATTAGATGAATCTAACGCACCTCATTATAAATGGTTCGCCGATGGTGAATTGAACGTTTCCTATAACTGTATTGATCGTCACTTAGAAACTAAAAGTGATAAAACTGCGATTATTTTTGAAGGTGATCAAGGTGATGTAGAGCGTTATACCTATAAAGAACTTCACGACCAAGTTTGTCGTTTTGCTAATACGCTAACCGCTCAAGGTGTTGAGAAAGGTGATCGCGTGATTATCTATATGCCAATGATTCCACAAGCGGTTATTGCTATGCAAGCATGTGCTCGTGTTGGAGCAATCCATTCGGTTGTTTTTGGTGGTTTTTCAGCAGAAGCTTTACGTGACCGTATAGAAAATGCCGAAGCAAAACTGGTTATTACGACTAATGGAAGTCGTCGTGGTGGTAAAACGATTCCTCTTAAAGGTGCTGTGGATGAAGCCTTATCAAAAGGTTGTGATCAAGTTAAAAAAGTGATTGTTTATCGTCGTACCGATGATGAAGTCACAATGAAAGAAGGGCGAGATATTGATTGGCTAGAAGCGGAAGCGGGTATGAGTAACTACCATGACCCAGTTCCCGTGAATGCTGAACATCCTCTTTTCTTACTCTATACTTCTGGCTCAACAGGGACACCTAAAGGTGTACAGCATAGCTCTGGCGGTTATCTATTAAATGCCCACTTAACGAATGAGTGGATGTTTGACTTAAATGATGATGATGTATTTTGGTGTACTGCAGATGTAGGCTGGATTACAGGTCACTCTTATGTTGCTTATGGTCCATTATCTGTAGGCGCAACGATTGTTATGTTTGAAGGTGTACCTACCTATCCTGATGCAGGACGTTTCTGGCAAGTTTGCCAAAATCATGGCGTAACCGTTTTCTATACAGCGCCAACAGCTATTCGCGCCCTAATGAAATTTGGTGCGGACTTACCAAACCAATACGACTTAACTAAGTTACGTTTATTGGGCACGGTTGGTGAGCCAATTAACCCTGAAGCTTGGATGTGGTATCACGATGTAATTGGCCGTGGCGAATGTCCAATTATTGATACTTGGTGGCAGACGGAAACGGGCGCGCATATGATTGCTCCATTTCCAATAACGCCTTTGAAGCCAGGTTCATGTACTCAACCTTTACCTGGAATTGATGCGGCGATTTTGGATGAAGAAGGCAATGAACTTGGTAAAGGTCAGGGTGGTCTTTTAGTTATTAAAAAACCGTGGCCATCAATGATTCGTAATGTTTGGGGTGATGAAGCGCGTTATAAGAGTACCTACTTCCCATTAGAAGGCGTGCCTTATTATGTGGTGGGTGACAGTGCTTATCAAGATGATGATGGTTATTTCTGGATTCTTGGACGTGTAGATGATGTATTAAATGTATCTGGTCACCGTTTAGGAACGATGGAAATTGAATCTGCGCTTGTTTCTCACCCTTTGGTTGCAGAGGCGGCGATTGTTGGTCGCCCTCATGATATTAAAGGTGAGGCTGTAGCTGCATTTGTGGTATTGAATGTTGATATTCCCAAAGGTGAAGCTCGTACCGTATTAATAGCAGAATTACGTGAACACGTTGCAAAAGAAATTGGTCCTATCGCAAAACCAGATGATATTCGTTTTGGCACGAACTTGCCAAAAACTCGCTCAGGTAAAATCATGCGTCGTTTATTAAGAACGATTGCGAAGGGCGAAGAAATTACACAGGATACTTCAACTCTTGAAGATCCAAGTATTCTGGAACAATTCCAGAAGAAAAAATAACAGTTATTCCAGGAAGTAAAGATAACTGTTATGTACCAAATTAAAATCAATCCTATTTATTACTGGGTTGATTTTAATACCTCTTAAATTCAATAGTCTTTTTTAGCAAATAACATAAAAGCGATATTAGTTTTCACTGGAGACTGGTATTAAATAAAAAGTAACTGGTTGTTTTTAGGAGTATTAGTAACATTCATCCGTTATGAATGTTGTGTTTTAGAGTCTCAATGAGGAGAGATACATTGGATCAGGCAAAGATTGAGAAGATTAAAAGTCTTCCACAATATCAACAGCTGGTTAAAGAACGCACAGGGTTAGCCTGGAAGCTTTCGATCGCTATGCTAGTGGTATATTACGGGTACATTCTGCTTTTAGCATTTGACCCTGCGTTCTTTACTACAATTGTGAGTGGAGAGTATGTCAGTATTGGTTTTCCTGTAGGTGTCGGCATTATTGTGTTTGCATTCCTATTAACGGGATATTACGTTAAAAAAGCGAACTCAGATTTTGATGAGTTAACCGCTCAAATTAAGAAAGAGGTTGAATAATGAATACAATAGTGAAAACATTATTTACGTTCTTAATTGCAGCAGTACCTATGCTAGCAATGGCAGCGGGTGATATCGAAGGTGGTGAAAAAGCGGCAACGAACTGGTCAGCAATCTCAATGTTCGTTATTTTCGTTGGTGCAACTCTGTACATTACATTCTGGGCTGCTCAGCGTACTAAGTCGGCTAAAGACTTCTATGCAGCTGGTGGAGGTATCACAGGTTTGCAAAACGGTCTAGCGATTGCAGGTGACTACATGTCTGCGGCGTCTTTCCTAGGTATTACAGGTATGGTTTACCTAAAAGGTTATGATGGTTTGATCTTCGCTATCGGTTTCCTTGTTGGTTGGCCAATTATCCTGTTCTTAATGTCTGAACGTCTACGTAACTTAGGTAAATATACTTTTGCTGACGTTGCTGCTTACCGTTTTAAACAAACGCCTATCCGTGTTTTATCGGCATTTGGTGGTATTGCGGTTGTTATCTTATACCTTATCGCACAAATGGTTGGTGCAGGTAAACTGATTGAATTACTATTCGGTTTAGACTTCAACTATGCGGTTGTTATGGTTGGTGTCTTAATTATTGCTTATGTATCCTTTGGTGGTATGTTAGCGACAACTTGGGTACAGATCATTAAAGCGGTATTGTTATTAGGTGGTTCAACGTTTATCGCTATCATGGTTATGTACAATATGGGCTTTAGTTTTGAGACTCTATTCAAAACAGCAGTAGAAAACCGTGAAGGTGCAATGGATATCTTGTACTCTGGTGGTTTCGTATCAGATCCAATTAATGCTATCTCGTTAGGTATTGCTTTAATGTTTGGTACTGCAGGTCTTCCGCATATCCTAATGCGATTCTTCACTGTTCCTGATGCTAAAGAAGCGCGTAAATCTGTATTCTATGCAACAGGTTTCATCGGTTACTTCTATATCCTTGCATTCATTATTGGTTTCGGTGCGATTGCACTGGTAACGGCTGATATGTATATGGCTGGTGAGAAGTTAGTTGGTGGTAACAACATGGCGGCAATTCACTTGTCTCATGTATTAGGTGGTGATTTCTTCCTAGGATTTATCTCTGCAGTAGCCTTTGCAACCATCTTAGCAGTTGTTTCGGGTCTAACGTTAGCGGGTGCTTCAGCCCTTTCGCATGATATTTATGCAAACGTGATTAACCCTAATGCAACTGAACAACAAGAAACGCGTGTTGCTAAAACAGCAACGATTGTTATTGGTGCTTTAGCGATCTTATTTGGTATTGGATTCAAGGATCAAAACATCGCATTCGTTGTAGCATTAGCCTTTACAATTGCTGCTTCGGCTAACTTCCCTGTATTGATTATGTCAATGTTCTGGAAAAATATGACTACACGCGGTGCGGTTATTGGTGGTTGGTTAGGTCTAATTTCCGCCGTAGTTATGGTTGTTTTAGGGCCAGTTGTATGGACTCAAATCCTTGCAATGGGTGATGCAATTGTTCCTTACAAGTTCCCTGCGCTATTCACTGTTGTGATTGCATTTGTGGGTATTTGGTTCTTCTCTATCACGGACAAATCAGCGCGTGCGCAAGAAGATAAAGATGGCTTTGAAGCTCAGTTCATCCGTTCACAAACGGGGATTGGTGCAGAAGGTGCCTCTGAGCATTAATATTAGAAACTATTTAGCTTAAGTTTTAACGAACTTAAGTCTAAATATGTTTTTAAATTATTGTTTAGATATATTGTTTAAAAAGGGTGGTTACTTTGGTAATCACCCTTTTTTTATGTGTAAAATAAAGTCATTATTGACTGTCTGAGAGTGTACGGCATGGCTTTAGAGCAACAAGCTGAATTTTTAGCAAAAATCCCTCCTTTTGATTTACTTCAAGATAAAGCGCTTCAGCACATGGCTTTAAGTATGGATGTAGTCTACTTTCCTGTTGATAGTTTTATTCCTGTTTCGGCTTCTCAGTCAAACACTCAGAACTACCTGTACTTTGTGATTAAAGGGTTAGTGACAGAGCATTTAGATGAGACATTATTGGGGCACTACAGTGCCAGAGGCTTCTTTGGTGAGCGGGAGCTGTTACAAAAAAATAAAGAGGTTGGAAAAACTAAGTTTAGCGTTTTAGAAGAAGCGATTTTGTATCGATTACCTGGAGAGCTATTTTTAGAAGAATTTGATAATAATCCAGCCATTCAAAATTACTTCAATGCCTCAATTGTTGATAAATTAAACCATCTTCATCAAACGGTTCAAGCCACGTCGTCAACGGAAATTATGATGGATAGCGTATGTTCTGCTCCCATACAAGCTTTAGTTGAAGTTGAAGAGCAACAAACATTGCAACAAGCCGTTGCTAAAATGGTGGAAAACAAGTCTGATGCCTGTATTGTTTTAAATCAGAAGAGCCAGTCTCCTTTAGGTATTGTTACCTCTACTGATGTGATGAAGTTTATTGCCAAGCAGGATTCAACTGAACTTACCAGGCCTGGTGTATTAACTGAGCTTGCAAATTCACCTTTACAGACAGTTCATCAATTTGATTTTTTGTTTAATGCTTTACTAAAAATGACCCGCTTTCAAATAGATCGCTTAGTAGTGAGAGCTGATGAGGGATTTGTGGGTTTTTTGCATTTAAAAGATTTAATGAGTCTGTTTGCCAATCAGTCAGGATTGGTTTTGTTAAAGGTAGAACAAGCACAAAACGTTCAAGATTTAAATACACTCGGTAATCAAGTAGATTCACTGATAGGTAGTTTGAATCGTAAAGGGATTAAAACCCACTATATAGCCAAATTAGTGAATGAACTGCACCGTAAGATGATACAAAAACTAGTCATGTTTTTATTGCCAGAGAATTTAAAAGACAGCGTGAATGTATTGGTTATGGGGAGTGAAGGACGTGCCGAACAGGTGTTGAGAACAGATCAAGACAATGCGCTCATTTATAGCAATGAGTTAAATGAAACAGAGGAGCGAGAGCTTGCTGAGTTTTCTGTTAGATTTACTGATGCGATGATTGAAATTGGTTTTCCTCGTTGTCCAGGAGATGTCATGCTATCAAACCCTATTTGGCGACAATCAGAGTCTGGCTTTAAAAGCCAACTCAGCGATTGGTTTAACCAGCCAAATTTAGAAAATTTTATGTCGATTGCGATTTTTTATGATGCTGAATCGGTCAGTGGCGATGAAAAAATGATGTTATCGGTAAAAGCACGCCTCGCTGCAAAAATACGAGAGAATCCTGTTTTTTTAAGGCACTTTGCCCTACCTGCGATTCAATTTGCTACACCAGTGAGTTTTTTTGGAAATTTACTCACAGAGCAAGATAAAGGGGTTAAAAAGATTGACTTGAAAAAAGGCGGTATCTTCCCAATTGTGCATGGTGTTCGCTGTTATGCCCTGGAACAAGGAATGACTGAAACCAATACCCATTGGCGTATTAAAGCCTTAATGGATAAAGGGGTGTTTGAGGAAAGTTTTGGAATAGAGCTTGGCGAAACCCTAAATTACTTAAATACCTTACGTTTAGAATCTATGTTGCAGCAAAAAGAGTCTAAGTTAGTAGAGAATCCAGATAACTACATTAAAGTGCATGACTTATCGCATCTTCAGCAAGATTTACTCAAGCAGTCTTTCCAGGTGGTGGATGAGTTTAAAAAACGGCTTACATACCATTTTAAATTAAGAGAGGTTATGTAATGCAGGCCTGGTTAAATAATGTTTATCAAGGCTATAAAACAAACCGTTTGCGAAAAAAACTCAAAGACCAGGCCTATTTGTTTTTATTTGAACCAGCTATTGAAGATGAATATATTTGTTTTGATTGCGAAACAACTGGGTTAAACCCAAAGCAAGATAAAATTATCTCATTGAGCGCCATTAAGATTAAAGGTAATCAGGTGCTAACCAGTCAAAGCTTAAATTTATTGATTCGTCAGGATAAAAAGATAACAGCAGAAAGTATTGTTGTGCACCAAATACGAAATCAAGATGTAAGTGAAGGGGGTAATAAACTTCTTGATGAAAAAGAGGCGATTACTCAGTTTCTGCATTTTATTGCAGGAGGGACTTTAGTTGGGTACTTTTTAGAGTTTGATGTGGCGATGGTCAATCAAGTCATTAAACCTTGGTTGGGTATTACATTGCCTAATCCTAAAATAGAAGTTTCAGAACGTTATTATCAAAAAGTGGTTAGGTCACAAGGCTATGCTAAACCTCTTGGGCATATTGATTTACGCTTTGAAACCATACTTAAAAAACTCGATATTCCCAATATCGGTCAACATGATGCTTTTAGTGATGCCTTAATGACCGCTTTAATTTTTGTTAAATTACAAAGAGATAGTTAACTTTTAATAGAAAGAAGTATTCAGTTTTTCGTGCAAAGTTAACTAAAAATTCATGCATAAGTATTTGACAATTAAACAAAAATGAATATAATTACCCGCAGATTTTTTAAAAAGTTTTATCGAGGGTCGTTTACTGAGATGTAACGGCGGTTCGAATTTTAAAAAACCCCGTTTTTACGGGGTTTTTTGTTATTTAAACTTCAGAATACTTGGAATGAGTAATAAGTGACGATTGAAGAAAAGATAGAAAATGCGTTAAAACCAACCGTTGAATCCATGGGGTTTGACTGGTGGGGTATGGAATACATGCCTGCTGGGAGACATACGCTATTACGTATATTTATAGAAAAAACAGACGGTACAGTCAATTCTGACGAAACCTATGCCGTGTGTAAACAGATTAGTGCCATTTTAGATGTTGAAGATGTGATCAGTAGCGAATTTCGCTTAGAAGTCTCTTCACCTGGAATGGATCGTCTGTTATTTACCCCTGAACAATACAAACGTTATGAAGGGCAGGAGGTTCAAGTCCGTAGCGGAGTGTCTGTTTTAGGTAGAAAACGCTTTAAAGGCCCTATGACCAAGGTTACGGAATCAGGCATCGAGCTTGAAATTGATGGCGAATTATTTGAAGTGCCATTTGAATTTATTGAAAAAGCCAATGTGGTACCTAAGTTTTAAACCAAATTTTGAAGTTTTAGATAGTAATACACAGAATTAGAGCGAGACAGAAATGAGTAAAGAAGTATTAGCTGTTGTTGAGATTATGGCCAACGAGAAAGGTGTTGATAAAGAGATCATCTTTGACGCTATTGAAACGGCATTAGCGACGGCAACACGCAGAAGCCATGACGATGAAATTGATGTTCGCGTGAGCATTGATCGCCATACAGGTGATTACGAAACTTTTCAGCGTTGGGAAGTAATTGACGATGCAACAGCCATTGAAGATAACGTTGGATGGTACATTCGTGAAATGGATGCGGTTGATGAAGATCCTAATATTGAAATTGGTGAATACATTGAAGAGCCAATTGAGTCTATTGATTTTGGTCGTATCGGAGCACAAACTGCCAAACAAGTAATTATCCAAAAAGTACGTGAAGCTGAACGTAAGAAAGTGGTTGAAGTTTATGAAAAGCGTGTTGGAGAAATCTTAACAGGCCAGGTAAAACGTATTGATCGTGGTGATGTCATTCTTGATATGGGTGATAACGTTGATGCGGTGATTATGCGCAACCAATTAATTGGTCGTGAGACTTTCCGTATTGGTGATCGTGTTCGTGGTTATCTGCAAGAAGTTTCTTTCCGCCCGCGTGGTCCTCAATTATTTATGTCTCGTGCTTGTAAAGAGATGTTGATTGAGCTATTCAAAATTGAAGTGCCTGAAATCAGTGATGATTTGATTGATATTATGAGTGCGGCTCGTGATGTTGGTTTCCGCGCTAAGATTGCAGTGCGTGCAAATGATCCGCGTTTAGATCCAATTGGTGCATGTGTTGGTATGCGTGGTGGTCGTGTTCAAGCGGTTACTAATGAGCTAGCGGGTGAAAGAATCGATATCATTCTATGGGATCCAAATGATGCTCAGTTTGTTATTAACGCAATGGCTCCAGCAGAAGTTACCTCAATCATGGTTGATGAAGATAGACACACTATGGATTTAGCGGTTGAAGATGAGCAACTTTCTCAAGCCATTGGTAAGAACGGGCAAAATATTCGTTTAGCTAGTGAGCTAACTGGTTGGGAACTGAACGTTATGACTCAGACAGCAATGGCTGAGAAGCATGAGACCGAATCTAAAGACCAAGTTGATGTGTTTGTTACAGCACTTGATATTGACGAAGATTTTGCAGAAGTATTGGTTGCTGAAGGTTTTACAACTGTTGAAGAAGTAGCCTACGTTCCTGCTGCTGAAATGCTCGAAATTGATGGTTTTGATGAAGAGTTGGTTGGCGAGTTAAAACAACGTGCAAAAGATGCGTTATTAACTCAAGCGATTGTAGCTGAAGAAAAAACAGCTATGGCAGAGCCAGCCGACGATCTGTTAGCGCTTGAAGGTATGACAGAAGATATGGCTAAGCAATTAGCAAGTAACGGTGTGATTACACAAGAAGATTTAGCAGAGCTTGGTACAGATGAGCTACTAGAGTATGTAGAAATGGATGAAGCTGCTGCAGGAGAATTAATTCTTAAAGCGCGCGCACCATGGTTTGAATAATAAAAAGGAAGAGTTTCGATGGCCGAAGTATCAATAAAACAATTTTCAGAGACACTTAACCTTTCTGTAGAAAAACTGATTTCACAATTAAACGAGTCTGGTGTTAAAGGTAAAAAAGAGTCTGACACCTTATCAGAAGAAGAAAAGCGTACTTTACTGACTTATTTAAAAAGTTTGCATGGTGAAACATCAGAAGATGCACCTAAAAAAGTGACATTACGTCGTAAGCAAACATTGAATCTGTCTGCAGGTTCAGGAAGCGGAAAGCGTACTGTGAATGTTGAAGTTCGTAAAAAACGTACTTATGTTAAAAAACCAGAAACGGTTGAAGAATCAGTGGTAGAAGAACCTATCGTTGAGGAAGTGATTGTTGAAGAGACTCCAGTTGTTGAGACAAAGGTTGAAGAAACCCCAGTCGTTGAAACAGTTGTTGAAGAAGAACCTGTCAAAAAAGTATCTGGTAAAAAAGAGACTTTGGATGAAGAGACTATCGCTAAGATTGCTCCAGTACCTCCAAAGGAAGATCATTCTAAAGCCGCTAAAAAAGCCAAGGATCAAAAACATCATGAGAGCCGTAAGGCTAATGATGGTGTTGATGGGCCTAAAGGTAAGGGTAAGAAAACAACGACACGAGCTAATAGTGCTTTTGACGCTCGCCGCGGTAAAGGTCGTAAAGGTCATGCCGATAAGCGTAACGTTGCTCAAGCGGATAATGAACATGGTTTCCAAAAACCAACAGAGCCTGTTATTCGTGAAGTAAAAGTGCCTGAAAGTATTACACTTTCAGCTCTTGCAGAGCAAATGTCTGTTAAAACAGGTGAAGTCATCAAATTTATGATGATGGAACTCGGTACTATGGCGACCATTAACCAAATCCTTGACCAAGAAACAGCGATGTTAATTGTTGAAGAGATGGGGCATAAACCTGTTGCTTTCAATGAAGTGACAATTGAAGATGAAGTTGTTAACCAAGAGTACCATGGTGAAACGGTTCATCGTTCGCCTGTTGTAACCATCATGGGTCACGTTGACCACGGTAAAACTTCACTACTTGATTACATCCGTAAAGCAAAAGTAGCACATGGTGAAGCGGGTGGTATCACTCAGCACATTGGTGCTTATCACGTAGATACGGATATGGGTGGTGTTACCTTTATCGATACTCCTGGTCACGCGGCCTTTACAGCGATGCGAGCACGTGGTGCGGAAGTAACGGATGTTGTTGTTATCGTAGTGGCTGCTGATGATGGTGTAATGCCTCAGACTAAAGAAGCCATTCAGCACGCAAAAGCATCTGGTGTTGGGATTGTTGTTGCAGTAAACAAGATGGATAAAGAAGCGGCCAATATGGATCGCGTTATGCAAGAGTTGGCTGCGGAAGAAGTGATTCCTGAGTCTTGGGGTGGTGACACACAGTTTGTGCCTGTTTCCGCCAAAACAGGTATGGGGATTGATGAACTTTTAGATGCCATCTCTTTACAGTCTGAAATGCTAGAGCTAGAAGCGCCTACTGAAGGTCATGCTAAAGGTGTTGTTATTGAATCTCGCCTTGATAAAGGTCGTGGTCCTGTTGCGACCGTGCTTGTTCAGTCTGGTACACTTAAGAAAGGTGATATTGCACTTTGTGGTATGGAATATGGACGTGTTCGTGCCTTAATCAGTGACTCAGGTCAGTCTATTACGGAAGCAGGACCTTCTATTCCTGTTGAGATTTTAGGTCTTTCAAGTGTTCCTGTTGCGGGTGATGAGATGATTACCGTTGAAAGTGAACGTAAAGCACGTGAAGCGGCTACGTTCCGTCAAGGTAAGTTCAAAGAACTGAAGATTGCTCGTCAACAAAAATCTAAGTTAGACAATATGTTTAATAAGATGGCGGAAGGTGACGTTCAAAACGTAAACATCATTCTTAAAGCGGACGTACAAGGTTCAATTCAGGCTATTTCTGATGCCTTAACGAAACTTTCAACGGATGAAATTAAAGTCGTTATTGTTTCAACTGGTGTAGGTGGTATCTCTGAAACAGACGCTAACTTAGCGATGGCTTCTGATGCATTGATTTTTGGTTTCAATGTTCGTGCAGATGCTTCTGCTAAACGTATCATTGATAACGAAGGGATTGGTCTTAAATACTACAGTGTTATCTATGAAATCGTTGATGAAGTGAAGCGAGCTATTGAAGGTAAAATGGCTCCAGAATTCCGAGAAGATATCGTCGGTATTGCCGATGTTCGTGAAGTCTTTAAAGCACCTAAAATTGGTCTTATCGCTGGTTGTATGGTTACAGAAGGTTCTGTTAAACGTAACAACCCAATTCGTGTTCTTCGTGATAACGTGGTTATCTATGAAGGTGTTCTTGAGTCACTTCGTCGATTTAAAGATGATGTACCTGAAGTACAAAAAGGTATTGAATGTGGTATCGGTGTTAAAGACTACAATGACGTTAAAGCCGGTGACCAAATTGAGTGTTACCAGCGTGTAGAAGTGAAACGTACTTTAGACTAAACGTTAGGCTTGTATAATTATCAACTATGGTTTCAGTTTAACCAAATTACAACTTACCAGGCCTGGTAAGTTGGGTTTTGAGTCCCATATTTGGTCATTCAAATTGCCTCAATGAAACAATCAATTCGATTGCCATTGGGGCTTTTTTGATTTTAAGAGTAAAGAGATTATGAGTAATCAAACTGTGAGCAGACCAACACGAGTCGCTCAAGAAATTAGAAGAACCATTGCACAGTTGATTGTGCAAGAGGTAAAAGACCCGCGCTTTCAGAATATTAGTATTACTGATTGTAAAATAAGTAAAGATTTAAGTGTCGCTAAAGTTCATTTTGCTTTAATGGGCTTTAATGAAAATGATCCAGAAGTGGCGGATACCTTAGCGGCCTTGGAAAAAGCCCAAGGTTTTTTTCGTTCAGAGATTGGTAAACGTCTACGTTTAAGAATTGTGCCGCATATCCGTTTTTATTATGACAATATTCCAGAGCATGCACAGCACATGGAAGAGTTGATTAATAAGGCACTCAATTCGTAAATGACTCAGCAGTATAAAAGACCTCCCAAGCGTGTCGTAAATGGCATTGTATTGTTGAACAAACCTGTGGGTGATTCATCCAATGGTATTTTACAAAAAGTGATTCGTGCCTTTAATGCTAAAAAAGGTGGGCATACCGGGGCTTTAGATCCGTTTGCCACAGGGCTTTTGCCAATCTGTTTAGGTGAAGCAACCAAAGTTTCGGGGTTACTTTTAGAATCGGATAAACGCTACACTGCGACGTTAAAACTGGGTGAACAGTCTGATACGGGTGATACCGAAGGTGAAATTATTCAAACCTTGCCTGTGCCAGAGCTAACTACCGATTTAATTGAAGCTGTTCTTGCCAAATTTGTGGGCGATATTGAACAGATCCCGCCAATGTATTCCGCTTTAAAACACCAGGGTAAACCGCTTTATTTCTACGCACGTCAAGGTATTGAGATAGAGCGTCCTGCTCGACCAATTAAAATCATCAGTTTGTTTTTGGTCTCCTTTACCGATAACCAAATTGTGTTTGATGTGCACTGCTCTAAGGGCACTTACGTTAGAACTCTGGGTGAGGATATCGCCAAGGCATTAGGAACAGTGGGGCATTTAATCGCCTTGCACCGTACACAAACGGGTAGTTTGTCGGGTGATGATATGTTAACCCTTGAAGAGATTGAGCAACAACTTGATGCCTGTGTTCAACCATTAGACATTGCAATCAAACATTTACAACGTATCGATTTAACTTCTGAACAAGCAGACTTGATTCGACACGGTGGTAAGTTGGAAATGCCAAAACCAGATACCGATTTGGTGCGTTTTTACGAAAATAACGTCTGTATTGCCGTGGGTGAATGGCAAACTGAAAAGCAGTTATTAAAGCCCAAGCGTGTCTTTAATTTACCAGAGAGTGAAGCGGGTTAATGGTCTTTGCAAAAGCCGATGGCATTATCGATTTACGTTCGTTTGAAGATTTCAAGCAAGGGCATCTCAAAAACGCAACTTGGTTAAGTTGGGAAATCTTACCAGAAAGCCTTAATGCGTTGCCCGCATCCCCCTCCAAACTTTATTTGGTTGGTGGTAAAGACGAGATTGAAGCCGCCAGTGTTCTATTAGACAGTAAAGGTTATGACGTCACAGGCTCCTTGGTCATTCACTCTAATCAAACCATGCAAGCGTGGTCAGAAAAGTTACCAGGCCTGGTAGAATCGGGTTCAAACTCTAAGGTGCTTTGGTCGCCTTGTGCCTTGGTTGCTGAATTTGTTGATTTACTAAAAACAACTAAACTTGAATTTAATCTCGAAGAAAAAGCTCGTCCAGCCGTTTTAGATATTGGCTGTGGTGGTGGACGTGATGCCATCTTTTTAGCTAAAAACCGTATGAATGTCACCGCCATTGATCATGAGGCTAAGGTACTTAAACGTTCTAAAGCTCTAGCGGCATTATCAGGTGCTAACGTAAAGTTTAAGTGTTGTGATATCAAGAAAGAGGGCTGTTTACCCAATCAGCAATTTGATTTAATCACGATGGTTCGTTTTTTAAATAGAGATATTTTTGAATATATTGAACAAGTTACCAGGCCTGGTGGGTTTGTATTGTTTCAAACATTTACCGAAGGTGTTGAAAAGTTTGATTCGCCTAAAAATCCCAATTTTATTTTAAAGCCAACTGAATTAGCTCAAGTTTTTTCAGGCTTTAATATAATTATTGATAGAATAGATACTTTAGATGATGGGCGACCTGTTGCATCATTTTTGGCACAAAAGCCACTAACAAAAACATAAAATAGTCATACTTCAGAGTAGTAGGAGAATAATCCATGATTTCAATGTCAGCAAAAGAACTTTTTACCTTTTTTCAAGAGAACTCGATTTGTGAATCTTTGACAAAACAAGACGTAGAAACCTTAACGCATTTCTTACAAGAAAAAGAGTACGCTGGCGGTGACATTATTTCAGATTCTGGTGAAGTGGGTGACTCGCTTGGCTTTATTATAAAAGGTAAGGTTCAGTTTTTGAGCTTTGATGGCCAAGATTCTGCAAGCGTGGGTAAGCAAGGAACAGGAACTTTAATTGGTGAAATGTCATTCTTTGATAGAAAACCACGTAACCTGCGTATGGAAGCCTGCAAAAAAGGGGTTACAGTACTTGAGCTTACACGAGCTATGTACGATCGCCTGAAAGTAGAAGAGCCTTATATTGTGGTAAATATTTTAGAAAATGCGATTGTCAGTTTAGATATTTTAGTGCGTCATATGGGAGATGATATCTCAGCACTAGGGCATTATATGCACGGTTTCGGCAAACACTAAAATTTATCGGTTATTTCGGCTTTAAATAAGATCATCTCTGTGTTGTTCGTTCGTCACCTACTGTATGTAGGCTCCTTACTCACGCCTTGACCTGATCTTATTTAAAACCGAACTAACTCGAAAATTGATTTTATATAATTTGACTTTTTTTCCTGGTCGTCAGTCACTTACTACTCGTAAGCTCATTTCTCCCGCCGTGAACTGAACCACCCACAGAAGCAATAAAACTGCAAATTGTGGATTAACAGTCATCTCTGTGTTGTTCGTTCGTCACCTACTGTATGTAGGCTCCTTACTCACGCCTTGACCTGATCTTATTTAAAACCGAACTAACTCGAAAATTGATTTTATATAATTTGACTTTCTTTGTTGGTCGTCAGTCATTTGCTATTCGCAAGCTTCTTTTTTATTAAAAAATACTTCGTGTCTTCGTGACTTCGTGGTTCATTAAAAATAAGTGATAAATTATTGTATTCTGGTGAAAAATCAGTAAAATACGCGAATTCGTCCCTATCATCGGTTGTGGAGGCGGATCTTTATTAAGACCGATCCAATGGAGTAAACATTATGTTTAACGCAGAAGTTAAAGCTAAAATCGTTGCTGAATACGCAACAAAAGAAGGTGATACTGGTTCACCTGAAGTTCAAGTTGCACTTTTAACTGCACGTATCAAATACCTTACTGAGCACTTTAAAACTCACAAGCAAGATAACCACTCTCGTACTGGTCTTCTTCGTCTTGTTAGCCGTCGTCGTAAGCTTTTAGATTACGTTCATAAGAAAGATGGTGAAAGATACCTAGCTCTTATCAAGCGTCTTGGTCTACGTAAGTAATTTTAGAATTACTTTACGGAGTTCAAAAGCTCAAAAAGACCCCGCAATGCGGGGTTTTTTTATGTCTAAAATTTCTTATTTTGCCCACCGTTCTAATTTTGCTAGATGCGATTTAAAAAACTGATTGTTTCGTTTTAAATTCTTATCGTTTAAGAGTAGAATGGATGAACTTTAATTTTTGCAAAAATAGATTGCCTGTAACCCGATAGCCTGAATCCCTAATGGTATGAATTTCAATCATTTCATTAGGGATTCAGGTTTCAGACAATAAGACGATTGTAAAAGTTAAGATTGAAACTTAATGAACGATTTAAAAGGACAAAATATGGCAAAGTTTACTAAAACTTTTCAGTATGGGCAGCACCAGGTAACTCTTGAAACTGGAGAGATTGCTCGTCAAGCAGACGGAGCAGTAATGATTGGAATGGGTGACACGCGCGTTTTAGTAACCGCAGTTGCCGCTAAGTCTGCAAAAGCAGGGCAAGACTTCTTTCCTTTAACCGTAAACTATCAAGAAAAAGCTTATGCAGCGGGTAAAATTCCTGGTGGTTTTTTAAAGCGTGAAGGTCGTCCTTCTGAAAAAGAAACCTTAACGTCTCGCCTTATTGATCGTCCTATTCGTCCGTTAT
This sequence comes from Thiomicrorhabdus sp. Kp2, assembly GCF_000478585.1. Taxonomy (NCBI): domain Bacteria; kingdom Pseudomonadati; phylum Pseudomonadota; class Gammaproteobacteria; order Thiotrichales; family Piscirickettsiaceae; genus Thiomicrorhabdus; species Thiomicrorhabdus sp. Kp2. The sequence goes on along the minus strand of NZ_ARWI01000001.1, from coordinate 315,115 downwards.
TTCCAAAAGGTTTTTTAAATGAAGTGCAAATCATTGCAACGGTTGTTGCTTTAGACCCAGAAGTGGGTACAGAAGTACCTGCGATGTTGGGTACTTCTGCGGCATTAGCCATTTCTGGAATTCCATTTGATGGCCCAATTGGTGCGGCCATTGTTGGTTATAGCAATGATGAATTTATGCTAAATCCTAGTATGGATGAACTAGTGACTTCTGACTTAGAGTTAAGTGTTGCTGGTACAAAAGATGCCGTATTAATGGTTGAATCAGAAGCCGCAGAACTACCTGAAGATGTGATGTTAGGTGCGGTGATGTTTGGTCACCAACAGATGCAAGTAGCGATTGACGCAATTACTGAATTTGCGGCAGAAGCAGGTAAACCTCGTTGGGAATGGGAAGCAGCTGCGGTTAACACAGAATTAAAAGATGCAGTATTTGGTTTGATTCGTGCAGATGTTGAAGCCGCCTACTCTATTGCCGATAAAATGGATCGTTATGCGGCATTAGATGCAGCAAAAGCCAAAGCAATGGATGAACTAGCCTTATCTGAAAGCAATGAAACAGGTTTTGATGACAAAGAAATCGAAGGCATGTTTGGTAAGTTGCAGAAAGATATCGTGCGTGGTCGTGTTATTGCGGGCGAACCTCGTATTGATGGGCGCGATACTCAAACGGTTCGTGCGATTAACTGTCAAGTTGGTGTATTGCCACAAGTTCACGGTTCTGCTCTGTTTACGCGAGGTGAAACTCAGGCGTTAGTGGTCACAACTTTGGGTACTGAAAGAGACGCTAAAATTGTTGATGATTTAACAGGTTCTTACCATGACCGTTTTATGTTGCACTACAATTTTCCTCCATTCTCAGTAGGTGAGTGTGGCCGTACTGGTAGTCCAGGTCGTCGTGAGATTGGTCATGGAATGTTAGCTCGTCGTGGTGTTGCGGCTCTATTACCTACGGCTGAAGAGTTCCCATACACGATTCGTGTGGTGTCTGAGATTACGGAATCTAATGGTTCAAGTTCGATGGCTTCTGTTTGCGGTACTTCAATGTCATTGATGCACGCTGGTGTGCCTATTGCGGCACCAATTGCAGGGATTGCAATGGGCTTAATTAAAGAAGAGTCTGGTTTTGCGGTTCTTTCCGATATTTTAGGGGATGAAGATCACTTGGGTGATATGGACTTTAAAGTAGCGGGTACAGATCAAGGTATTACGGCTCTACAGATGGATATCAAAATCACGGGTATTACTGAAGAGATTATGCAGATTGCCTTAGAACAAGCGAAAGCTGGGCGTTTGCATATTTTGGGTGAGATGTCTAAAGCGATTAGCACATCAAATGAATCAGTTGGTGCAACCGCACCTCGTTTCTTTATGGTAAAAGTTAAACCAGAGAAAGTACGTGAAATCATCGGTAAAGGTGGCGCAACGATTCGTGCTTTAACAGAAGAGACTGGCTGTACGATTGAAATTGATGACGATGGTAACGTTAAAATCGCCGCAACCGACGATGAATCTGCAAATGCGGCTAAAGCGCGTATTGCTGAGATTACTGCTGAACCAGAAATTGGTAAAACTTACGATGCAGTTGTTAAAAAAATTGTTGATTTTGGGGCTTTTGTTGCCTATATGCCAGGTCGTGAAGGTTTAGTACACGTTTCTCAAATCGCTGAAGAGCGTGTGGAAGATGTGAGTAAATACCTTTCTGAAGGCCAAGAAATTAAGGTGAAATTAACCGATATTGATAAACAAGGTCGCGTTAAACTTTCAATGACGGCTGTTGAGAAATAATCTCAAGAGTTTCTCATTAAAGGGCTGCCATCTGGCAGCCTTTTTTTGTTTATAATCCCTGTAAATTAAACATAAAATAAAAAAGATGAATGGACACTGTATGACGCAAAATAAAACCCAATCGGTACAAATAAACCATCCAGCATTTGAGTTTAAAGGCGAGCAAGAGATTGAATCCTTAAATTTAACAATTCAACATTTTGAGCATAGAGTAACGGGAGCTGCACACTATCATTTAGCGGCAGATGACCCTCAAAATGTGTTTTTGGTTGGCTTAAGAACCGTGCCGATGGATTCAACGGGTGTAGCACATATTCTTGAACATACGACCTTGTGCGGCAGTGAAAAATACCCTGTTCGTGACCCCTTCTTTATGATGATTCGCCGTTCGTTAAATACCTTTATGAATGCCTTTACCTCAAGTGACTGGACAGCCTATCCATTTGCCACAGAGAACCGCAAAGATTTTCAGAATTTGTTACAGGTCTATATGGATGCGGTGTTTTTTCCGAATTTGGACGCGTTAGATTTTGCCCAAGAAGGGCACCGTTTTGAGTTTGAAGAGATGACGAATCCAGATTCGCCTTTGACCTATAAAGGCGTGGTATTCAATGAAATGAAAGGGGCGATGAGTTCACCTGTTTCGACACTTTGGCAGGCGTTTTCTGCAGAGCTGTATCCAACCAGCACTTATCACTATAACAGCGGTGGTGAGCCAGAAGACATTCCAAATTTAACGCATCAGCAATTATTGGATTTCCATAAACTGCATTATCATCCATCCAATTCGGTCTTTATGACTTACGGTGATATTAGTGCATTTGAACATCAAACTCAGTTTGAGAACCTGGCTTTAGAGCGTTTTAAAGATACTGTTCCTCAAGTGCATGTTGGATTGGAGCCTCGTTATTCTGAACCAAAAGTGGTTGAGTCAAGTTATGCCTTAGATGAAGAGGATGTGTCTAAGAAAACACACATCGTTTTAGGTTGGTTATTAGGTCAAAACCAAGACCCATTGCAAGTGTTACGCGGGCATTTACTGGCAGCAGTGTTGTTAGACAACAGTGCTTCACCATTACGTAAAGTGCTTGAAGAAACGAATTTAGCCAATGCGCCATCACCACTTTGTGGGTTTGAAGAGTCAAATAAAGAGATGGCTTTTGTGGTGGGTGTGCAAGGTTCTGAGCCAGAACACGCTCAAGCGATTGAAGAGATGATTTTAGCAGAGCTGCAACGTATTGTCGATGAAGGTGTGGAGCAATCTCAAGTTGAAGCGATGCTACATCAATTAGAACTTTCGCAACGTGAAGTTGGTGGTGACAGTTATCCTTACGGTTTACAGCTTATTTTGCACTCATTAGCGGGCGCTCTGCATGAGGGTGACCCAATTGCATTGTTAGATACCGATTCAGCCTTAAAACAACTAGAAAATGAAGTAAAGTCTCCTGACTTTATACCAGGCCTGGTAAAAACATTATTGTTAGATAATACGCACCGTGTTCGTTTAACTATGAAACCAGATACCGAGCTTTCGGCCAAAAAAGAACAGGCTGAAAAAACGAAATTAGCCGCCATTCAAGCCAAGCTAACCGATGCTGAAAAACAAGCGATTATTGACCAGGCTTTGGCTTTAGAAGAGCGTCAATCGCAAGAAGATGATCCAAGTATTTTGCCAGAAGTGACCAAAGAGGATATTCCAGCAGATATCAAACAATACCCAGCACAAATTTCACGCATTGCGGATATGTCGGTGAAGAGCTATCAATGTGGAACCAATGGTTTAACCTATGAGCAGTTAATTATTGATTTGCCAGAGTTGAATGAACAAGAGCAAGCGTTAATGCCGTTGTTTAATAGTTGTTTAACTGAAGTGGGCACAAGCCAAAGAGATTACATTCAAATGCAATCTCACCAAGCTGAAGTTTCTGGTGGCATTTCGGCTCGCTCAAGTATTCACTCTAAATTGGGTGAACCAAACGGTTGTCATAGCCATTTTATTTTGTCATCTAAAGCGCTGAACTGTAATCAGTTACCCATGGCTGAATTACTCAATGAAACATTGAATGAAGCGCGTTTTAATGAAGCGAATCGCCTAAAAGATTTGGTTTCACAAATTCGCTCTTCGATTGATCATGGCGTAACGGGAAATGGGCATGGCCAAGCGATGATGGCGGCGGTGCAAAACTTTACCCCAGCGGCTAAATGGAAGTTTGAACGTTCTGGTTTTAAGGGCATTCAGTACATTAAGACATTACATAAAGAACTGCAAGATTCAGATGATGCCATGCAATCGTTCAGTGATGGATTAAGTTCAATTCAAACGAAAATCAAGCAGTCCAGCAAACAAGGTTTAGTCGTTAGTGATGAAACGGGAATCGATTCAGCACTAAGTACTATGCAATCTGCGTGGCGGGGTTCTACGGAAACCAGTACATCTATACCAGGTTTTGAGTTTACGGCTAATCAACAGCCAATTAACCAGGCCTGGATAACCAGTACGCAGGTGAACTTTTGTGCACTGGCTTACCCAGCGGTTATGTCAGACCATGAAGATGCGGCTAAGTTATCGGTATTAGGTGCTTGTTTACGTAATGGTTTCTTGCACTCAGTGATTCGTGAAAAGGGCGGTGCTTATGGTGGCGGTGCTAGTTATAACGCAGAAGCATCAGCTTTTGTATTCTATTCATATCGTGACCCACGTTTATTAGAAACTTATGCGGACTTTAAGCGTGCCAAAGAGTGGTTAATGAGTTCAGAGGCCACACAAGCCAAAGTCGATGAAGCCATTTTAAACGTGATTAGTTCAATGGATAAACCAGGTTCACCAGCAGGCGAAATGAAAAAAGCCTTTTACCAAGAGTTATATGGTCGTACACACGATATTCGTATGGCGTATCGTGAAGGGGTTATTTCAACCACACTTAACGAATTACGAGAAGTTGCAGAACGTTATCTAAGCTCAGAAAATACTTCTTCAGCAGTGTTAACCCACAGTGGAATGAAAGATATTGTGGCGGATAATGGGTTTGAAATACACACTTTATAGTGTGTTTAACTTAGGTGTTTTAGTTAGCTAAAACACCTTATTCTTGATTAAGATTAAAGACGATTAATCACTTGTTTAGCCGTTTATGGTTCTTGGTACAACCGTAGGGTGGGTGTGCTGACGATTGGCTAGCATGGTTCATTAAAGCTTGTATATTAATCTCATTAGCCGGTAATGGCCTTTGATAAAGGTAGCCTTGTACCCGATCGCAACCCAATTCTTTGGCGACGTTTTCATGTTCGATGGTTTCAATACCTTCGGCTATGACGGTAATTCCTAAACTGTGTCCCATAGCGACAATGGCTTTCATTAATGAGTAGTCATTGCTGTCATAGGGGGCATCGCGTACAAATGCTTGATCGATTTTAAGAATTGAGACAGGAAAGTTTTTTAAATAACTCAATGAAGAGTAGCCCGTACCAAAGTCATCCAGTGATAGGGTTAATCCTTGTTGTCGCAGTTGTCTAAACTGTTCAACCAGACTAGAAGTGGCCTGAATGAGTGTGCTTTCTGTAATTTCTATGCCAATTTGGCTGGCGTCAATTTGATAACGTTCAAATTTTTCATTAACATAAGCGGCTATATCAAGTTCATGGATGTGTTTACCTGAAATGTTGATATCCACATGTAGTTCATATCCTTGTTTATGCCAGCGTTTTGTTTGGCGACAAACTTCTTCGAATACATAATCGTCAATTTGGCCAATTAAGCGGGTTTTTTCTGCAATGGGAAGAAAATCGTAAGGAGGGATCAGTTGTCCTTCTGGAGTTATCCAGCGCACCAATGCTTCAAAACCGATGAGTTGACCGTTATGTAAGTCAAATTGAGGTTGGTAATAGACTTCAAATTCTTCATTTTCTATCGCCCCTCTAAGTGCGCTTTCGGTTTTATGTTGGTGATGTAATTCAAGATTCATTTTTTCTTCAAAATAATGAAAGCGGCTTTTCCCTTCGTGTTTGGCATGGTACATAGCCGTATCGGCGTGTTTGAGGAGTTCTTCTGCACACTCACCATCTTGTGGATAATGGCTCACACCGATACTCGTAGAAACATGTAATGTCTGCTCTTTAATTACGAATGTTTTTTCGGTCAGGAGCAAGCGTGGTAGCAGCTGACTTGTAACCTCTGCATTTGTATGGGGTAGCAACAGAACGAATTCATCACCTCCAAAGCGAGAGAGGATGTCGTATTCTCTGAGTTGTTTAGACATAAAGTGACCGACCTCAATCAGTAGTTGATCCCCCATTGCGTGGCCAAGCGTGTCGTTCACTTTTTTAAAATCATCGATATCTAAAAAGCAGACGGCAAGATGATGGTCAAAACGACGCGCTTCTTTAATGTGCTGTTCAAGTTCAAGTAAAAATAATTCACGGTTTGGTAGCCCCGTTAATTTATCGTAGGATGCCATAAAGTTAAGCTGTTCAATGGTCTCATGAGCGGTCGATTCAGCATGTCGAATACGCCGACCAAAGTGGTTCATTGCCAATGTTAGTATAATGGATATGATTATGAATAGGAGGCTGGTGACAAGCACTTCCTGTTGAAAGCTATTTGACCACCTATTTAAATCAAGAGAGACAAATAGGTAACCTACAGGGTTAGCAAGTACATCGTGTAACGGAATGGAGCGCCATTCAATTTCGGGATTAAATGTACTTTCATAGCTTTGTTTTTCGCTTAACTGTATGACTTTTTGTAAATTGGGTAATTCAAAGGAGGATGCAGAAGATAGGTCCTGGTTTGCAGAGACCACTAAGTCTGAGTTATATTGCCAAGGCAAGCGATTTTCATTGAAAGGTTTTGCTCCCGCTTCCCAGTTCTGTTGAGTAAACAGGTTTTTATTAAGCCCAATAAACATTGGATGGCCTTCAATGCGAGAAAGTTCATTTATGACTTCAAGCACATCAACACCCAGTTCAATATAACCAATTGTCTGCCCTTGATGATTTTTCCATGGCATGACGGTTCGTAATGTTAATGTTCCTAGAAGACCTGCCTCGATGCCTGTGCTGATTTTGCCACTCTCTTGAGCGATTTGTTGCGTCATTCGTAAAATTTTGTCGCCATAGCGTTGCGGTTCGTGAACTCGTAAAAAATTGGTGCGATTGGTTTCAGTAAAGTAAAAGTGTGTGATGTGATTGGGTTTAAAAGCGTTTTCAAAAATCGGTTGAGTTAATTCAAGTAAGCTTTGGCGGTTTTTTTGCAGAAAGGCCTGCTTAATTGCATCATTTTCTTGAAGAAGGTGTAAGCTGCCTTGTAAATAAGAGATTTGTCTTTGTAGGTGGTTTTGGTAACTTTGTGTAATACCTTGTAGGTTTTTGTCTATGTGTTTATGCAAAGCACCATTAAATTGCATAAATGAGGCCACCAAAAATACGATAAACAGGAGAGCGAGTACCCCCGCGGTTATCAATGAAAGTCTACTTATTAAGTGCGATGAACGCTGAAGTGTCTGTTCTTGATTGAGGTATCTTTTCATAGGTTCACTAAAGTGTTAAATTGTGTTAATTCAATAACATTCGGTTAAAATCATTCAGGACAAATAAGTATATCATGCAAGAACTACGTATTATATCCCCTTGAATGATTGTGGAATAATCTTCTATATATTTGGGATTATGTTTTACTATTTGCTCGACATTAAAATACATTTAGTGAGCAATCTAAAAAATTCAAAATACTCTTAACAAAAGCGTTGGTTTGGCAGTGTTAGAACCTTACTTAGTATTGAGTATATATGAAACTCTTTCATTATTAATCTGTTATCCAAAATAAAGAGTGAATACCATGCCCCATATTATTATTGAATACAGCTTAGATTCATTTGAAAAGCTGAGTTTACCAGGCCTGGTAACTTCTGTTTTTGATGCTGTAGTTAAGAGCAAAACAGTGAAGGCTGAAAATATAAAAGTTAGAGTCCATGCCACCGAATTTTATAAACTGGGATTGGCGGAATCAGGTTTTATTCATGTGGAGTGTAGAACGCATCAGGGAAAAACAGAAGAAGAAAAACAAGTGATATCTCAAGTGATATTGGATGCAATAGAAGCTGAGATTCAAAAGCTTGCAAAACATTCAATGGTAATCACCGTTGAAGTCGTAGAGATGCATACACAAAGTTACGCTAAAGCGATGCTTACAATCAATTAGGCTAAGTGAATAGAGTGGGTTTATCAATAGGGATTATCAATAGTGGGGGCATCAATTAAAAAAGGGGAATTCAATTCCCCTTTTTTATTGTGTTGACCATGTTGACTGTGTTGATATTACTCAATAAACACTAAATACTGTAACTTCCATAAATCAAACAACAGTTTGATATTACCTTCATTCTCGCCAGCCAACATAATGGCTTCTTGGGTTAAAAACGATTGATTTGCCAGTTGGGCAATGAATTTATCACTTGCCCCAAAGGTTTCCCAAATGGCACCGTTAATATACAGTTTGGTTTCATTTTCAATAACCGCGTAAGCAAAACGACAAACAGGGTCTTTTACCAGGCCTGGTTCAACCTGTAGCGCTCCGATAAAGTCTTCAATATCTGGAGTTTCTTCTTCTGTTAACGGTTCTGGCAGTTGTTGAGCCGCCACTTGGTCTAACTGAGTGGCAAAACGGCCAAACCAGGTTTTCATTAGGGTTTTATCTTGTAATACGTTTTGTAACAGGGTTTGAGCTTGCTCGCTAGCCGCATCGGTAATTTCACCTGGGTTGAGGTTTTCTGGCCAAATTGGGTCAATGTACAAGTCTTTAAAACTTCCCATCTCCGATAGATGGTCGCCAAAGCTATCCCAAAGCTCTTGTCCGCGATAAGTACGGTAACCAATAGAGTAGGTCATGCATTCATCATCTAAAGCAACACCGTGATGTCCCCATTTAGGTGGAATATAGAGAATATCGCCTTTTTCAAATACGTAATCTTCTTCGACTTTAAATGTTTCCATTAAACGTAAATCGACACCTTGAATATAGTTATCTTCAGAGCAGTCTTGCGAGGTGAGTTTCCAATTACGTTTACCTGCGGCTTGCAGTAAAAACACATCGTAATGGTCAAAGTGTGGGCCAACGTTTCCACCTCTGGTGGCATAACTAATCATAATGTCATCAATTCGCCAGCGAGGTAAAAAGTCAAAGTCATTTAAAATATCGGTGACTTCTGGCACTAAACGATCCATACCTTGAATCAATAAAGTCCAATTCTTTTCAGGCAGGTTTTCATAGGTTGATTCATCAAAAGGGCCTTTAAGCAGTTGATAATCTTTTTCACCATTTTGAATCACAATTCGGCTTTCAACTTCCTCTTCTAAAGAAAGACCAGCTAACTCTTCGGCAGAAACAGGCGTTTCAAAATCAGGCAAAGCACCACGAATCACTAACGGCTTTTTTTGCCAATAGTCTGAAAGAAAAGTTTGTAAATCAATATCTTGAAACTGAATCATAATCAATATTCTCTAAGGTTTTTATTGAACCACGAAGTCACGAAGACACGAAGTTTTAAGAATTTTAAAGTTAGGGTAGGTGTTGTAGAAAGGGTGTTTGTGGTGAAAATATAAAACTTGTTAACCTTGAAGAACGAAGTCATAACTTTTTAAAAAAACTTTGTGACTTCGTGTCTTCGTGGTTAACCTAGATTATCTTGCCTTTAACATTGTGATTGCTAACTCTATGTTTTGAGCTTGCTGTGCGGCATTACCAATATAGGTACCAGGCGTTAAATCACGTAAATACTGTTTAGCGTCTTCTGGTAAACCATCCAAACCATCTACAAAGTTTTGCATGATCTCTTTGTTAACACGCTGTCCACGAGTTAAATCTTTTAGCTTCTCATAAGGTTTTTCAAAACCGTGACGACGCATCACTGTTTGAATCGCTTCGGCTAAGACTTCCCAGTTGCTGTCTAAGTCTTGAGCCATCGCTTCTGCGTTGACTTCTAATTTACCTAAACCTTTCATGGTCGCTTGCAAAGAGATCATAGTATGAGCCACACCCACGCCTAGGTTACGTAAAACGGTCGAGTCCGTTAAATCACGCTGCCATCTTGAGATAGGCAGTTTCATCGCAAGGTGTTCAAAGATGGCATTAGCAATCCCTAAGTTACCTTCTGAGTTTTCAAAGTCGATTGGGTTAACTTTGTGTGGCATAGCCGAAGAACCAATCTCACCCGCAACCGTTTTTTGTTTGAAGAAACCAACCGAAATGTAACTCCAAACATCACGGTCAAAATCGATAAGGATGGTATTGAAACGAGACATTGCATGGAAATATTCAGCAATGTAATCATGTGGTTCAATCTGAGTGGTGTAAGGGTTCCAAAGAAGACCTAAGCTTTGTACAAACTGCTCAGAAAGCTCATACCAATTAACATCTGGGTATGAGGCTAGGTGGGCATTATAGTTACCTGTTGCACCATTGATTTTACCCATGATTTGCACATTCATTAACTGCTTAGCTTGACGCTGTAAACGGTAAGCCACGTTAGCCCACTCTTTACCTGCTGAAGTAGGAGAGGCTGGCTGACCATGGGTACGAGCCATCATCGGAATGTCAGCCATTTCAACACTCATCTCAACCACTTTAGCAATTAGCTTATCCATCTCAGGAATAATCGCAAATTCACGCGCGTCTTTCAGCATTAGGGCATAAGACAGGTTATTGATGTCTTCTGAAGTACAAGCAAAGTGTACAAACTCAGACACCGCCATTAACTCATCATTACTGGCAAAGTGTTCTTTAATTAGGTATTCAACCGCTTTAACGTCGTGGTTAGTAGTGCGCTCAATCTCTTTAACACGCTGCGCCATCTCTAAGGTGAACTCATCCACCAATTTGATTAGGTGGTTTTCAGCTTCAGAACTTAACTTTGGAATTTCAGGAAAACCAGGATGGTTTGCCAACATACGTAACCAAAAAACTTCGACTTTTACACGGTTTTTAATTAAACCAAATTCACTAAAAATTTCTTTTAAATTATCTAAACGTGCGCCATAACGACCATCGACAGGAGAAATTGCGGTTAATTCTGAAAGTTGCATAAGTTAAGTTCCTTTAATCACACAGTGAGCTAAATTTAATGGCGGAAATTATACCCTAAAAAGGCTAGTAGTTTGATATTAAAGAGGTTGAGTTTTTGGGTTTATGGAGATGTTAAAGGCTAATAAAGAATTACCAGAAAGAATTACCAGGCCTGGTTGAATTTTTTGTTACCTGATTTAATAAAACAGTGGCTTTTAAAGCCACATTTACTTTATTCATACTTATTGTAAGTGTGTTTAATGGCGACTAAAACCAATAGGATTTTAAAATTGGTTAATCAACAAGGTCACTTTTTGGAAAGATACGGTTTCGTCCTTGAGTCTTTGCCTGATATAGGGCTTTATCTGCTCTAGCAATGAAGTCGTCTAGGCTTTCATTCTCTTGATAAAGCGCTATGCCTATACTGGATGTGATTAGATTAACGTCTTTAAAGCGGCTTGAAGAAATGGTCAAGCGAAGTTTTTCCGCTTTGACAGCAAGATCCTCAAAAGAGTGGACGCTTATTAGTATTAAAAATTCTTCACCACCCCAACGAATTAATACATCTTGTGAGCGAATGTGGTTATGAATAATATCGACTAATTGTTTCAGTACACGGTCACCTGTGGCATGTCCATAGGTGTCGTTGATTTTTTTAAAGTGGTCTATGTCTAAAAATAGGGCTCCAAGCTTTCTTTTCTCGTTTTGAGTGCTCTTGATGATGTTGGGCGATATTGTTTCAAAGTATTGACGATTATACGCTTGAGTGAGAGGGTCGTGAATGGCTTTGGATTCCATTAAAAAATGCTCTTTCATGGTGTCTGTAATATCAACAAAGTTAAAGATATAGCTGTTGTCAAAGGGCTTTATCAGTAGTGAAAAAATAACGGGATTTTGCTTCTTATCTAATAGGCATACCATTCGTTTGTTGCTGGGCAATTTGAGAATGAATTCAGGCCAACGATTATGTTGAGATTTTGATAGCTTTCCTAGGTGAAAAAATCGTTCATCCTCTTCAAACAGCTCACATACACAGGTATGTTTTTTCAAAAAAGCATTTAAATTAGGGTAGTTAAAGAAGCTTAAAAAAGCTTGGTTAACGTAGTCTGGATATTGTCCATTCGTGACTAAGATAATGGATTCTTGGCTGTCAAGAATTTGTTGAGTGGTAGACGATAAATGTTTATAGCGTTTTGTATTCAAAGATTCTTTGAAGATAAAAATAACCAAAAAAGAGATTAACGCTAGGCCAGACAGTAACAAAATAAAGTGTAATTGTTTTTGAAACAGTAAAGAAGGGCTCTCTTTTTGAATGATTATGGCCGCAGATACTTCCTCATTGAACGTATTTTTTATCGGGATAAAACTAAATAAAATATTTTGGTTAATGTGAGAATTTGCAGGTTGTATGGAGAAGACAGCACCACGATTAATTTGATGAGATATTTGAGACAATTGTTCTTTTGAAAAGTTTTGTAAGTTGGTTGCGATGCCTTCTGAAATGAGAGCTTGAGTGACTTGTTTTTCAGCCAAAAAGTGGGTTAACTCACTTGGTATATAGTTATCTAACTCTGAAGTGAATACGTTTTTTTCCACCAGTGATTTTTTAATAATAAAACCTGTTCTAGCATGTCTGAAATTTGCAAACTCTTTAGCAATAGCATGCGCCGTAAATGAAATTTCAACACTTCCTAAGTGCTCAGTTTGGCCTGTTATATTGATGTGTGAAATGGGATAAACATAACGAAAACCGTTGAATATTCGACCTTCTTCAAAACCTTGAAAAGGTTCATTGTGGCTGTTAACCCACTCAACACCCTGTCTAATGCCTGTTAAATTATCACCATATTTTTCAGGTCGATGAAATCTCAAAAAACTTTCATTGTTTTTTAAATGAAAGTGGAGTTGCTTAATGTCAAAGGCTTTTAATCCTTCATATTCATCTTTTAATAGGTTAAATAATGCTGTTCTAGCCTGCTCTTTTTGTTTTGCAGAGCCATAAGCATCACTCATTAATCGATTGATTTCAGGGCGTTGGATGATGTTTTGGAGTGTGACCAAAGAGAGCGTTTCTAGTTTTTCATAAAAAATGGCATAGTCGCGTTCAATTTCAAGGTTATAGGATTTTATGAAATTCGCTTCAGTTGATTGATAACTCCAGGTTATGAAGCCTGTATAGGCAATAACTAATAGTATATAGAGCGTTAAAAACCGTTGTTTAAATTTACTTTCATCGGCTGTTTTCAAAGAGCCAATAAGGTTACGATTTTTTAAAAAATAGGTTGCAAAAACAATAATTAAAATAGCCAATATCATGAGCAAATTAATATTGTTTTTCATCTCATTAATCGCACTTAAATCGATTAAGTTTAAGGGTTTAAAAACTAATAAATCTGCCAACAAGTTATTGTTGTTATCAAATAACGCTTGATGAATGACTAAGAATTTATTTTCCCTATCCATCACATAGGGTTGGCTTTCCGAAATGAAATGTGACAAGCCTTTACTGGTTATTAATTCAATTAATTGCGGGCTAGCATTTTTATTAGCCACATAATGGTCACCTGCAAAAATGTTTGTAAAAGGCATTTTAAGTTGTGACTTAAAATGCTGGTTGACGGCAAAAACGGGTAATAATTTGTTCGCTTGGAGTTTTTCGGCAATTGAATTGAAGTGGGTAATGACTTCAATAATGCCAATAAATTGCTGATTATCGTTATATATTGGAACCATGGATTTAAAGCTCAAATCAAACTTACCTACGCTAATAGTCGATTTTGCCTGAGGGTTTTTTATCATTTGTTTCACGTCAACCCGAATTTTTGATAGGTCTTCACCTTTGTCGTCTGACCAGGTTCTAGCCAAACTTTTACCTTGAACAGAAATGAGTTGAATCCAAACATTTTTATAGTCTGTTGATTGCTTTAAGCGTTGGGTGAGCTTCTTTAAATAATCTAAGTAGTTTTTGGGGTTTTTAAAGGCATAAGCAATGTCTTTGTCTTGAGTTAGTGTAATTGCTAGGGTATTTGTAGCGCTTTGTTTTTCGGCAATTAAGGTTGTAAGCTGAGATTGAATGCTACGGCTGAGATGTTTGAATTTTTGTTGTTCAAGGGTTTGAGTTTGAGCTTTTTTATACTGTTGACCAAGCCATATTGTTATTATGATTAGTAATAGTGGGAGAGCCAGATATTTTAAGTTTTTAGATTGTAGCATGGCGTTTGAGGTGCTTTTCTAATTGAATTTTCTTAAGTCTAGCCAATATTTGCCCTAAAAGAAATTTTTTGTGTTTTATTCTTGCGTTAGATTATTTATAGTGCTTTTTTAATAAAAAGAGTTCTTTTATTGATACAGGTAAATGTTATTTTAGTAAAAGCTAAAACCCTAGAGTAATGCCTGTTTTTAGTTTACATTGACACCTATCAAATGACCAGGCCTGGTAACTCAAGTAAAAAGGGAGGAGTGTTGTTAATGTGGCTAAGGGTGTGTTGTAGGTTGTTTATCTTTATTCAATAATTAAATATTGTTCTTTGTCTGCAACACCATCCCATTCATCAGCGTCAGCAGGAGCAGGAATCACCTCGGTAATTACTGGCCAAATCTGCGCTAAATCTTTATTCATTTGGCGGTAATGTTGCATGCCTTCTGGCAGAGCATCTTCTTGAAAAATCGCCTCGGCAGGGCATTCAGGTGAACATAGGTCGCAATCTATGCAAATCTCAGGATTTATCGCTAAAAAGTTAGGCCCTTCATGAAACGCATCAACAGGGCACACAGCCACACAATCGGTGTATTTACATTTAATGCAATTTTCGGTAACGACAAAGGCCATATTCTTTCTTCGCTATATTGGGTTAAATTCTGCTAAAATTTGCGCTTTATACTGCAAGTTGAAACCGAACTAACGTCTAAAATTAAGGTGCGATTATATTACTTTATGAAGTATAAAATGCAACCTTAAATACTGATTTAGACAGCCTAAAGAGCTCTTTAGAGTTTCGTTTTTCATTCGTTTTTCATTTATTTTTACTATAACTAAGTAACATAAATTTGGATATCCCATGATTCGTATCACCAATATCAAACTCCCTTTAGACCATAAAGAAACTGAACTTAAAAAAGCGATTTTATCCGCGCTGGATATTCAGGAAAATCAACTGCTTGATTTTACGGTTTTTAGACGTGGATTTGACGCCAGAAGCAAAAATCAAATTAGTTTGTTATATACCATTGATGCATCTACTCGTAATGACGATGCTGTGCTTAACGCGAACAAAGATAATCAAAATATCAGAGTCACACCTGATATGACTTATAAGTATGTGGCTAAAGCACCAGAGAACTTAACCGAGCGACCTGTGGTGGTTGGTTTTGGCCCTTGTGGCATTTTTGCAGGCCTGGTATTGGCTGAGATGGGTTATAAACCGATTGTGCTGGATCGTGGTAAAGAGGTGCGTGAGCGCACCAAAGATACGTTTGGTTTTTGGCGTTCTAAAACCTTAAATACCGAATCGAATGTGCAGTTTGGTGAAGGTGGAGCAGGTACGTTCTCGGACGGCAAACTCTGGACACAAATTAAAGATAAAAAACACTATGGCCGTAAAGTGATGAGTGACTTTGTAGAGGCGGGTGCACCAGAAGAAATTTTATATGTGAGTAAGCCGCATATCGGTACCTTTAAGTTAGTGGCGATGGTTGAGAAAATGCGTGCCAAATTGATTGAATTAGGTGGCGAGATTCGTTTTAACTCACGTGTAGATGATTTGCATATTGAAGACGGGCAAGTGACAGGACTGACTTTGGCGAATGGCGAAGAGATAAAGTCAAAATACATTGCTTTAGCTACAGGCCACAGTGCTCGTGATACCTTTGAAATGCTGTATGAAAAAGGCGTGTATCTTGAAGCAAAACCCTTCTCAATCGGTTTTAGGGTTGAGCATAATCAATCGTCCATTGATGAAGTGTTATTTGGTAAAAATGCAGGTAACCCTATTTTGGGTGCGGCTGATTACAAGTTAGTACATCACTGTAAAAACGGGCGTTCGGTTTATAGTTTTTGTATGTGTCCTGGAGGCACTGTGGTGGCGGCGACTTCGGAAGAGAACCGAGTGGTGACCAACGGAATGAGCCAGTATTCACGTAATGAACGTAATGCTAATGCGGCACTTGTAGTGGGTATTGATCCAAAAGATTACCCCAGCGATAGCCCATTGGCTGGCATTGAGTTACAGCGTCAGCTCGAAAGTGCAGCCTATAAATTAGGTGGTGAAAATTACGATGCCCCTGCACAGCTAGTGGGGGATTATTTGTCTAACAAGCCATCTGACCATTTGGGTAACGTTGAGCCCTCTTATAAACCAGGCGTAAAACTCACTGATTTAACACAAATTTTGCCAGAGTATTGTCGTGAGGCATTGCAAGAAGCAATACCAGCGTTTAATAAAAAGATTAAAGGTTTCGCCAGAAAAGATGCCTTGTTAACAGGGGTTGAAACCAGAACCTCTTCTCCAGTGTGTATTAAACGTGGTGCTGATTACCAAAGCGTAAACGTGAAAGGTTTATACCCAGCAGGAGAAGGTGCTGGTTATGCGGGTGGCATTATGTCTGCCGCCATTGATGGAATTAAGGTGGCTGAGGCGATGGCGCTTGCCATAAATGAAAAAAATAAATAAAAGTCGTGAATGTAAGTCGTTAATAAACATCTTCAATGCTTTTACAAACTTTTACTTCAATTAGTTTAAAGCTACCAGGCCTGGTTGTTTTAAACGAACAAATCCAGTCAATCACATATTAATTGGGCTTATTAAATACGCTAATGTGGTAAAATTTGGCCAATTAAATTTGAATTATCATTTTAGGAGAATTTCTCTATGTTAGAAGCCTATCGTAGTCATGTAGCAGAACGTGCAGAGCAAGGTATTCCACCTCTACCGTTAAACGCAGAACAAACCGCACAAGTGGTTGAGTTAATCAAAAACCCGCCAGCGGGTGATGCGGAGTTTGTTTTAGACTTATTAACGAATCGTGTACCTCCTGGGGTAGATGAGGCTTCTTATGTAAAAGCAGGATTCTTGGCTGATGTGGCTAATGGAAATATTGCTGTTGATTTAATTACGCCAGAAAAAGCGACTTTTTTATTGGGTACGATGTTAGGTGGATATAACGTCCAGCCTTTAATCAGTTTATTAGACAGCTCAAACTCTGCGGTTGCCGCTGAGGCGGTTAAAGCGCTTTCTAAAACGTTATTGGTTTATGAAGCGTATCATGATGTAGCTGAAAAAGCGGATTCTAATGATTACGCTAAGCAGGTAATGCAGTCGTGGGCGGATGCTGAATGGTTTACAGCAAAACCTAAAATGCCTGAAAAAATCACTGTTACTGTTTTTAAAGTGGAAGGTGAAACCAATACAGACGATCTTTCTCCTGCAACGGCAGCTTGGTCTCGTCCAGATATTCCATTACACGCTAAAGAGATGCTAGCCTCACGTATTGAAAATGTGGGTGATGTTATGGATTCACTCAAAGCAAAAGGTCATCCTGTTGCTTATGTGGGTGATGTTGTGGGTACGGGTTCTTCTCGTAAATCGGCAATGAACTCGGTCATGTGGTTCTTTGGGGAAGACATTCCTTTCGTACCAAACAAGCGCCAAGGTGGTGTGGTATTAGGTGGCAAAATCGCACCAATTTTCTTTAATACGGCAGAAGATTCAGGTTCGTTACCGATTGAGTGTGATGTAAGCTCAATGAATATGGGTGATGTCATTACCATCTACCCTTATGAAGGTAAAGTCACAAACGAAGCGGGTGAAATCATTTCAAGGTTTGAACTTGCACCTGATACCATGCCAGATGAAGTTCGTGCTGGTGGCCGTGTACCATTAATTATTGGGCGTGGTCTAACTGATAAAGCGCGTCTAGCAATGGGCTTAACACCTTCTGATGTGTTTATTCGTCCACAAGACAAATCTCAAGCAGACCATGGCTACACTCTTGCACAAAAAATGGTGGGTAAAGCGTGTGGTATTGAAGGGGTTCGCCCTGGTATGTTCTGTGAACCTCGTATGACAACGGTGGGTTCTCAAGATACGACTGGTGCAATGACGCGTGATGAGATGAAAGAGTTAGCTTGTTTAGGTTTTTCTGCCGATTTAGTGATGCAATCTTTCTGTCATACAGCGGCTTATCCTAAGCCTGTTGATATTACATTACAGCACTCTTTACCAGACTTTATGACAAGCCGTGGTGGAGTGGCTTTACGCCCAGGTGATGGTGTTATTCACTCATGGTTAAACCGTCTTTTATTACCTGATACAGTCGGTACAGGTGGTGATTCACATACCCGTTTTCCAATTGGTATCTCTTTCCCAGCAGGCTCAGGCCTGGTCGCTTTTGGTGCGGCTTTAGGGGTAATGCCTTTAAATATGCCTGAATCGGTATTGGTGCGTTTTAAAGGTGAAATGCAACCAGGTATTACGTTACGTGATTTAGTCAATGCCATCCCTTACCAAGCGATTCAAGACGGTTTAATGACGGTTGAGAAGAAAGGTAAAATTAACTGCTTTAACGGCCGTGTATTAGAGATTGAAGGGCTTGAACACTTGAAAGTAGAACAGGCCTTTGAACTTTCGGATGCTTCTGCCGAACGTTCTGCCAATGGGTGTGTGGTTAAACTTGCTGAAGAGCCAATTATTGAGTACCTAAAGTCAAATATGGCGTTAATCGACTGGATGGTTGAAAACGGTTATGCGGATGCACGTACTCTGTTACGTCGTCGCGATGAGATGCAAGCGTGGATTGATAATCCAGAGCTACTATCAGCCGATGCTGACGCACAATATGCAGAAGTGATTGAGATTGACTTGAATGAGATTAAAGAACCAATTGTTGCATGCCCGAATGACCCTGATGATGTGAAGTTAATGTCTGATGTCGTCAATACTAAAATTGATGAAGTGTTTATTGGTTCTTGTATGACTAACATTGGCCACTATCGTGCAGCAGGTAAGGTACTTGAAAGCATGGGTAATGTGCCAACTCGTTTATGGATTGCACCGCCAACTAAAATGGATGAGCGCCAGCTTATTGAAGAGGGCTATTACAGCATTTACGGCCGAGTTGGTGCACGTACTGAGATGCCTGGTTGTTCATTATGTATGGGTAACCAAGCTCGTGTTGCGGATGGTGCAACCGTGTTCTCAACCTCTACTCGTAACTTTCCAAACCGTTTAGGTAATGGAGCAAACGTTTATTTGGGTTCTGCAGAGTTGGCCGCTGTGTGTTCTGCATTAGGTCGAATTCCAACGGTTCAAGAGTATATGGATAATGTAGCCATGTTAAACACCATGGCCGATGATGTTTACCGTTACTTGCAGTTTGATGAGATGGCTGATTATGAAGTTGAGTCACCAAAAAACTTATCAGATATTGGTGTCGCGGTCGCTTAAATCTAAGTTAGACTCTTCTAAAAAAGGCGGTTAAAGAGATTCTTTAACCGCCTTTTTTTTATAACACACAAGTAATACAATGCATTACTGTTAACTTAATTCTGTTTTATAACTATTTCTATAAGGTCGTGTATGCATTTTCTTAAATGGTCCTCAGTTTCATTATTGTCTTTGTTTGTATTGGGTTGTAGCGCAACTTCCGATATTAATGAAAGTGATCAAAATGGTACCGTCTTCACTCAAGCTGAAATCGATATACTGATTGAAAGAGTAAGAGCAGAAGAACGCAGTAGAATCCAAAAAGAATTAGGGCGCCAGGCTCAGCAAAAAAGTGTTTTTAATGAAATCCTAAATAGACAAAAAGCACAGCAAACCTTTCGTAAGACAGAATCTGTCGTTATACAGCAAGAAGAAAAGCAGGTTCATAAGATTATTCCTACTTCTCGTAAGCCAGTGATCTATCGTGAGCAAGAGGGGATTGTTTATTATCGGTGTGCGGCCAACGCTCTTGTTGCCGAGGGTGATAAAAAAGCGGGCTGGATGTATCAACCAGATAGAAAAGAACTCAGTGCAACTTTATGTAAAAAAAGTCGTGACCATAGAGCCATGCTCTCTTTACAAGAGAAGCTGTATTCACAGGGCTATTTACAATCGGATCGTTTAACAAAAGAGCAGTTGGTTGATGGAGTTTGGGGTGAAACCACTTTGGAGGCTGTTAAAAAATATCAATTAGATCATGGTCTCTTGTTTGGTCAAATGACTATCGAAACACTTGAGCATATAGGCGTGTTCACACCAAAAGAAGCCACTATGTTGGGCGTTAATAGCATTCAACCTGTTGCTGATATACAAATTGATGAGTCGTTAGAAGAGAGTGAAAGCCTTGCTGAAAGCCAAGTAACTGAAACGAGTAAGAACGTAACCAATGTTGAGCCAGTAAATATGGAGCCAATTGAGGAAAAAGTGAATTCGTTAGAAGAAGCGAGTGGTGATGAATTAGTCGAAAGCACTCCAGCCGCTAAGACGGTTCGAATGGTTGAAAAGATAGTACCAAAATCAAGAAAGCCTCAGTTATATCAGAAAGTCGGTGGCGCAAGCTATTTTCGTTGTGCGGCAAATGCGCTGGTTGCACAGCCAGCTGAAAATGGTAAGTGGACCTATTCTACGCAAGAAGAGTTGAGTGCAACCCTGTGTAAAATGAGTCGTGATCAAGCGACGATGACAGATTTACAATATGAGCTCTATGAAAAAGGCTTTTTGCGTGATGGCGAAACACCAAAAGATATACTCGTTGATGGTACTTGGGGTAAGCCAACACTAGAGGCTCTTAAAAAATATCAGGCTGCGTATGGCTTGCTGTATGGTCAGTTAACTATCGAATCTCTTGAACACATTGGTGTATTTAAACCGACTGCAGATAGGGTGGTTTCAGCACCTAAAATAGAGAAGAGTTCAACTAATCAACTGCAAAAAACTGAATTAACTGGTGTTGAGCTAGCTAAGAACAATGAGGTCACACACGAAAAGCAACAAGAAAGACTGCAAGAAAATGTGCAAGAAAACGTGCAAGAAAATGTGCAAGAAAATGTGCAAGAAAATGTGCAAGAAAACGTGGGAGAGCTCGCTATAACTCAGAATGAAGTTAAGTTTGTTCCACTGCTTATTGAGCCTGTTAATAAAGAGTTTGATGCTAAAACATTTGTGCCTAACAACTCTAAACCAGAAGTCTATGCTTATATTGGTACATTCAAACTATGGCGCTGTGCTGCTCGTTCGGTTATTCCAGAGCGCTCTGAAAGTGGTGACATCACTTATGGTAACGATAAAGAGTTTAGAGCAACATTATGTAAAATGAACCGTTCTCAAAAGTTAATAACTAGGCTACAAACGGCTTTGCGTGATCAGGGGTATTTAAAACCATTATCTGTTGGTGAGAACGTTTTAATTGATGGTATTTGGGGAGTAAACACTCTGGATGCAGTCAAAGCTTATCAACAAGCGAATGGCTTAGCCTATGGTCAATTAACGATTGAAACTCTAGAGCATTTAGGGGTGTTTATTAAGAAGTAATAATCTATCTGTTTCTTAGTTAATTATTTGTAATGTACAAAAAAGCCCACGTATAAAGTGGGCTTTTCGTTGTTATGGCGTATAGTTTTTGTTAATGCATGGTTGAGAGGTAAAGCGCTAGTTTACTCGCTGTTTGTGTTCCAATATCACCTAACATCTCTTCAAATACGGTCTTTTTGGTTTCATAAAAACGAATGTTTTCAGTACCAACAACCTCTCGGGCGACCATGCCCAAATCACCTAAGCCATCAATCAAGCCAATTTCTGTGGCTTCATCACCTAGCCAAACTAGACCAGTATAAGTCTCTTTGGTTTCTTTAATACGATCACCACGGCCTTTACGCACAGCCGCAATAAACTGTTGGTGGGTACGTTCCAATACATGTTCTTGAAAGAATTGGCGACCAGCTTCATCTTTATCACTGAATGGATCAATAAAAGTTTTGTGTTCACCTGCGTGCATTGAGCGGTTTTCAACGCCAATTTTTTCCATTAAGCCAGTAAAGCCAAAAGTGTCCATTCTGACACCAATAGAACCAACCATAGAGCTTTCATTGGCGTAAATTTTATCTGCGGCTACGGCAATGTAATAACAACCCGAGGCGCATAAATCTTCAACAACAACATAAACAGGTTTATTGAACTTGGCTTTTAAGCGTTCAATTTCATCGTTAATTAAGGACGATTGAACAGGGCTTCCACCTGGGGAGTTGGCCAAAAGTACCACGGCTTTACTCTGCGGGTTTTTAAAGGCTTCTCTTAAAAGAGGCTTCATCTTTTCAGCGCTGGTTTGTGTTCCAGGCATAATGGCGCCATCAAGTTTAACAACCGCAACATGTTCTTTAGCATTTGAAAGGCTTTCAAACTCATCACTTGAGGTAATATTTTGTGAAGCAATATAGATAAAAAACACGATGTATCCTGTGACCGCTAACTTAAGAAAGTTAGCAAAACGTCTACTCCAGCGTTCTTGTTTTACTAAAGACTCCACTGCAATAGCTAGGCGATTAAAGCCTTGTTGTGAATTTTGAGGCTCTTTATCCATTTTTTATCCTTTATAATGCAAGTTTAATAAGCCACTAATTCTAACCGTTTCTGATTTATGACCCAAGACAATATCCCTAACAATGATGAAAATATCGTTGAGCCAACGAATGAGCCTTTCGATATTGAAGCCTTTTTAAAGCAATTAACTGAACGCCCAGGCGTCTACAGAATGTTGAATGATAGAGGCACAATTATCTATGTTGGTAAGGCTAAAAACTTAAAACGTAGGGTTTCGAGTTATTTCAAAAAGCAGCATGATGAAATTAAGACGGCCAAGATGGTGCCGCAAATTGCACGTGTAGAAGTGACGGTAACCGACACCGATAGTGAAGCTTTTATTTTAGAAAATACTTTAATAAAGCGCTACAAGCCAAAGTACAACATTCTTTTTAGGGATGATAAATCTTATCCTTATATCTTTGTTTCAACAGCAAAAGAGTTTCCTTCATTAAGTTATCATCGTGGCGCTAAAAGAAGGGTGGGAGAGTATTTTGGCCCTTTTCCCAATGCTTCTGCAGTTCATCAAACATTACAATCTTTACAAAAGATTTTCCCTGTTCGGCAGTGTGCCGAAAGTGTTTTTAACCATCGTTCACGCCCTTGTTTGCAATATCAAATAAAACGGTGTTCTGGTCCTTGTGCGGAAGGCTTAATCTCTAAAGAAGCCTACCAAGAAGATGTACGCCATACACTTGGTTTTTTACAAGGTAAGAGTTTTGAGGTGATTGAAGAGCTTGGCTCTAAAATGGAACAGGCCTCAGAAAGCTTAGAGTTCGAGCAAGCAGCACGTTATCGTGATCAAGTTTCAGCTCTAAGAGCTATTCAAAGCCAGCACTTGATTAACCAACCTGGTGCAAAAGATATGGATGTGATTGCGGTTGCTGAGCAATCTTCGCAGGTTTGCGTGTGTTTAATGATGTATCGAGGCGGAAACCTTTGGGGAAGTGAGCATTATTTTCCAAAATTATCTGATAGTGTTGTAAAACAAGAGGTCCTGTCTGCATTTGTTACCCAGCATTATTTAGAACACGCCGTGCCAGCAGAAATTATCTTTGATTGTGAATTAGATGAAAAAGAGAGTTTACAGGCCTGGTTAAAAGAACAGCGTAATGGTCAAGTCTATTTAAAAATAGCGCATAACCAAGTTAATAAAGGATTGGTGCAATTGGCATCGACTAATGCACAATCTGGCTTAAAACAGCATATGACACAACGTGCAACGCAGGTAGAACGTGTTCAGGCTTTACAAGAAGCACTCGCTTTGGTTAATCCACCCAATTATATGGAATGTTTTGATATCAGTCATACACAAGGGCAAATGACCATAGCCAGCTGTGTGGTGTTTCAAGATGGTATACCCAATACACAAGCTTATCGAAAATTTAATATAGAGGGCATACAGCCTGGCGATGACTATGCGGCTATGCACCAAGCGATGAGCAGACGCTATGCTCGCTTAAAAAAAGAGAATGCAATTCTGCCAGACTTAATTGTTGTAGATGGTGGTAAAGGCCAGCTTAATCAAGCGGTTGATGTTTTAAAGTCGCTTGAGTTAGAACATGTTCCTCTTGTTTCGGTTGCAAAGGGAGAGGGGCGTAAGGCAGGCCTGGAAATTCTATTTACACCGCACAACTCTATAGGGATTGATTTAGAATCAGACGATATTGCGTTACACCTCATCAACTATATTCGCGATGAAGCACATCGCTTTGCCATTACTTCTCATCGCGCTAAAAGAACAAAAGCGCAAACGCAGTCTAGCTTAGAATCTATTGAGGGGGTTGGCCCTAAAACTCGTAAACTGTTACTCATGCACTTTGGTGGCTTAGGCGAGGTGAAAGAAGCCTCGGTTTCAGAATTGCAAAAGGTCAAAGGTATAAGCTTAGAAAAAGCACAAAAGATTTACGACTTTTTCCATGGTAGCCTGTAAGAGAATCGTAAATTTAATTTCAATTAAGAAGCCTGTCTCTAGGTATGATAATATTCACTTCATTATTTACCTGATATAAAGCGAAAATATGTCTATACAATCCCTTCCTATGATGATGACTTGGAGTCGAGTAGTTTTGATTCCAGTATTTTTAATTCTTTACTACGCACCTATAGAGGATGCACGTTTCTGGGCAGGTTTAGCCTTTATGATCGCGGCTATTACCGACTGGTTTGATGGCTATTTAGCTAGAAAGCTAGGTTCAGATAGTAAGTTAGGCGCTTTTTTAGACCCAGTAGCCGACAAACTTATTGTCGCAGCAGCCTTAATTGTGGTTGCCGCAGAATATCACGACAATATCTATGTCATTATTTCCGCGGTATTGATAATGATGAGGGAAGTGGGTATTTCAGCCCTCCGTGAATGGATGGCTGAAAATAATGCCCGTGAAGTGGTTGCGGTATCAAAGCTCGGTAAAGTTAAAACCGCATCACAATTAGCGGCTCTAACATGGCTACTGTATGGTGGTGAACTTTGGGGTGTAAACTGGGGTGAACTAGGTTTCCCAATGCTCTACTTTGCTGCAACCTTAACAGTAATAACCTGGGTTCAATACACCAAAGCGGCACTGCCTGAAATTATTCGTTCAACAGAATCATAGACTTAACAAATTACGGCGAAGCTAACAAAAAATCACGTGGTAAACTTTTTAAAATTTTCATAAAAAGTGCTTGACCTTTAATGGGGAGTCCCTATAATACGCCCCATCAAGCGGGAATAGCTCAGCGGTAGAGCACAACCTTGCCAAGGTTGGGGTCGCGAGTTCGATCCTCGTTTCCCGCTCCAAATTGGCGGAATAGCAAAGTGGCTATGCAGTGGATTGCAAATCCATCTACCGCGGTTCGACTCCGCGTTCCGCCTCCATTTATTTTGGAGGCTTGATAAAATTAATTAGCATTTTAAATGTTAGTCATCTGCCCAGGTGGCGAAATTGGTAGACGCAGGGGACTTAAAATCCCCCGGTAGAAATACTGTGCCGGTTCGACTCCGGCCCTGGGCACCATATTCTAGAACCCAGATTAGAAAATATTCTAATCTGGGTTTTTTCGTTTTAAGATTATCGTTTTTAATTTTCATGCAGTTAAAACAGTTAAATTCAAAGTTAATGAAAATAATTATTGGAGTCTGCTTTTAGCTGTAACTTGTTTAAAATAAAGGGTTTTAGGCAAAGTTTTAAAATGAGATTTAAATGTTTACCAAAAGATGCCCTAAATGCACTTCAGGTAGAAGCACAAAGGTATGTAAGCGTAAAGGCATACAGCGTTATTTTTGCCATGACTGCCAGTCAAAATTTAAACTCCAATGTAAAGCGACTTAGAGTGAGGAACGTTCTGACGGCCGTTGAAATTATAGAACAGTTTCAAATGGCATTAGATGAGCTTTAAGAGGTTATGGCGCTGCTTGGCTCAATTAAGTTTCTATATAATTTTTATGGTAGGTTGAGGAGGGAAGCTTAGCTTTTTTACCTTATCACGCTGTTTTACCAGGCCTGGTAGAATTAAAAAAGTTAAGCTTGAGTATGTGGTTACTAATGTTTTTTTATAAATTCTATAAACTGCTCAGATGGCATGGGTTTGCCAATAAAGTAACCCTGCATTTGGTCGCAACCCATGCTGGTTAATAGGTTCATGACCTTCTCGGTTTCAATCCCCTCAGCAACAACATTCAGCCCAAGGTTGTGCCCAAGATTGATGGTTGAGCTGACTATTTTTTTGTCGTTGGCATCTTCGTTGATTTCCATGATAAATGATCTGTCGATTTTGAGCTCATCAACAGGTAGTCTTTTTAAATAAGCTAGGGATGAAAAACCTGTACCAAAGTCATCTATTGATAGGTAAACACCAAGGTCATGAAGTTTATTTAATACATCGAGTGAAAAAGCTAGGTTTTCCATCATCACGCTTTCGGTAATTTCAAGTGTTAAGAAGTGGTAGGGAAGTTTTTCTCTGTCCATTAATTCTTTTACTTTTGCAGTGAGATTTTTATTGGCAAGGTCTCTAACCGATAGATTTACGGAAACACTTATTTTATGACCTGAAAGATGCCATTTACTGCATTCGGAGAGGGCTTTGTCTAGTATATTAATTGAGAGCTTTTGGATAACGCCCGTTCTTTCAGCAGCTTCGATTATTTTTTCTGGTGAGATAAAGCCATGTTCTTCATGATGCCATCGTAATAGGGCTTCAGCACCACATATTTGATTGTTTTTTGAGCTTAATTTTGGCTGAAAGTAAACCTCAAACTGATCTTCTTCTAATGCTTTTGATACATCATGAATAAAATTCAGACTCTTCTTCGTGTATATATTTTGTTCGGGTTTATAGTAAGAGTACCCCGTGCGCTTACGTTTAGCGGTATACATGGCCATATCGGCATATTGAAGGAGGGTTTCTATATCCTTTCCATCTTCAGGGTAGCTGACAATACCAATGCTGATACCAATATTGATATTTTGATTGTCGATTTGAATCGGCTGGCTTATGTTTTCGATAATGGATTCAGTTAATTTAAGAACTGAATTTTTATCTGAGTCGGGGAGTAGTATAGAAAATTCATCTCCGCCGAGCCTTGCCAGGGTGTCAGACTTTCTAATTAAAGAGTTAATGCGTTTAGATACTTGAGTTAACAGTCGATCGCCCGCAGCATGTCCAAGGGTGTCATTTATGTCTTTAAAGAAGTCCAAATCCATCAAAAAAAGAACAAATGGGCGTTTATTTCTCTCTGAATTGAGTAGTTGGTATTCTATTCGTTGGTGGAGTAAGAACCGGTTGGGTAAACCTGTGAGGTGGTCATGCATCGCTTGATGTTCCAATGCATTTTGACGATGAACCACTTCTTTATTCATTTCGATGTAGGCATCAATTAATTGACCAATTTCTCGTGTTTTGGCGGTTTGAATGTTGGGTGAATTAACGTGAAACGCTCTTGATTTTAAGGCTTGTGTAACTTTTTCAATGGGGCTGAAAAGCATCCATTGCATAGAGATTAAAATGGCGAAAATAAAGAAGAGAAATAAGCCAATAATAGAAAAAGTAAGCATATTGAAAGTGTCATCACTGTCTTTTAGTTTTGTGTCTACTCTATGCTTTTCTTCTCTTAATGTATTTTCAATCGCATTAATGTTTTCACTAATCTTTGAAAGGAGTGGAAACACTCTAGTTTTGATAATTAGGGTGTCAGAGCGCCATTTATCTGATTCAGATATTTCCCTTAAGCTAACAAAATTCTCATACCAAGATTGACTGATGGTTAAAGTTGATTCCAGTATCTCCTTGCTCTCAAAACTGTTTTCATTTGCGTATAACATTTCTAATTTTTTGATATTAGCCATAAATAATGAATGAATATCCTTAAGGCCTTGGCTTTGTTCTTCTAGTATTTCATAGGAAAAACTTGCAAGACGATTGGCCATATAAATTCGTGTTTGTGATATGGCGTTAATCCATATAGCGTGAGATTTTAGGAGTAATGGATAAATTTGGGGTGAATTGAGCTTAATCTCACCTGCTTCAATTTCATTAATTAATATTTCAAAACCAGATTTAATCGTATTTTGTTGGCTTGCCATTATATTGGCTGAAATATCTAATCCTGGGTATTGCTTATTAACATCTAAACGAAATTTAACTAAGTAATCGACTTCTTTTTTAAGTTTGTTGAAGTTTAAGTTTGTTAATTCGGTATTTTCAGTTAGATCTATATGGTAAGCGTGATTAGACGTTTTGAGTGCATGTAGGTTTTCTTGTGCGTTATGGATATTGAATTCAATTTTTTGAGTTAAGTTTTCATTAAGAGGGTCAAGTAAAAAGAGGTTAATGTCTTGGTTAATAATAAGTAGGGTATTTCTTACATTAATTAGATTAGTTTGCTCTTTAAGTATTCCTTCATAGCCTGAAGTAACCGCTTTTTTTGTCATTATGAGGTTTTGATAGCTAAGAGAGACAATTGAAATGACAAAAGCACCTATAAGAATGGTTGATAAAACATAACGTTTTCTTAAGCTTGGAAGTGGTTTGTTTGTGTTTTTCATAAGGCGGCTTTTAGTTTATGTCGCTATTTATATAAAAGTTAGTTAAATCTGTAGTGGGTTTTTAATGGTAGTAGTCTAAGTATGGATGAATAAAACGTCGTTTTATTCCAGATAAACAAGCCGTTATGTTCCGTGAACTTGAATTAACCCAATCAAGTGGTGTTTGCCGATTTTTTATCAACCATTTATTATGAGTGGTTTCAGAATCAAAATATATAGTTATTCATATGGGGTCGATTAGAATTTGTTATATGTCTATTAATTTATTTGTAGAGAAGCTGTTTAAATATAATTGTGTGCACCAATAGGTTCATATTATTTTTATAAAATGTATCAAGTTGGTTCAATATAATTTAACAGATGTTTTTTTAATTTTATAACTCTATTAATTAGAAAGATAATAGATAAAGTGGCATGAATTATGTTTATCACTGGATAGTTTATATTTATTCAAAGGCGAAAATAATGAACCCTGCATTTTCAGTTTTACTCATTAGTGACGCACTCTCACCTACCAACACCATTTATGAAGGTTTAAAAAACTCAGGAGCATCGGCAATACATACCTGTGCAGCTACAGAAAGCTTTTTACAAGTTCTGGATTCTGTTCAGGTGGATTTAATTGTTCTTGATGTTGATAAGCCGAGCGTTGATCTTTTTGAACAATTTACTGTGGTGCAAGAGTTTTGCCCTAAACCCATTGTTTGCTTCAGTAACGATTCGGACTCTAAAGTGATAGAAAAATCGGTAAAAGCAGGAGTGGCTGCTTATATTGTTGATGGTAAATCAGAGGAGCGAATTAAGCCGATTATTGATGTGGCGATTTTACGTTTCAACCAATGTCAGGCTGTTAAAAAAGAACTGGCTCAGGTTAAAGATAAGCTTTCTGAACGTGCTGTCATAGAGAAAGCCAAAGGGTTATTAATTGAGCATAAAAATATGACCGAAAATGATGCATATAAAACTTTAAGAAAAATGGCAATGGATCAAGGTAAAAAGATTTCTGTTGTAGCCCATGAAGTGTGTGGTGTATTAATTGGTTTAGAAGGGATTTCATCTTAATCGATGAGTTCATTAACGAATTTTGTTTTTCGAATAACCAGGCCTGGTAACTCACTTGTATTGGTTACTTAATTTATAAAGCTCAATTTCTATTAAATGAATTTTATGAGAAGTATAAGACTAAATAGAAACTTTAAATTGATTGATAAGGCAGAAAATGTACATACTGAAAGTTGACGATAAAGAACTTTATTCAGTATTTCAACCTATTTATAGTTTCTCTAACCAGGCTTGTATTGGTGCTGAGGTGCTTGTTAGGGGTAGGAATTTGTTAACAAACAAAGCCACTTCTGTTAAGGATTGTTTAGCCGCTCCAAAAGAAATGACAAAAAGTAACTTTACTCGTCAACTGAATAAGATTCATTTGCAAAACTGGCAAAATAAAAAGAGCGAGCAGAGCTGGATATTTTTGAACTTAGATTTTCAATATTTTGATAGCTTGAGTGATTTATGCATTTCAGGTTTGCTTAATGAACTCAACCTTAAAGGTAATCAGCTTGTTGTTGAAGTGGTTGAAAGTGAAATTCATGATGATGTGTTATTTCAAAACTTAATTCAAAGTTTAAGAAGTTACGGTTGTTTGATTGCATTAGATGATTTTGGAGCAGGTCATTCAAATATAGATCGTATTTGGAAAGCGCAGCCAGACATCGTTAAGCTTGACCGAGCGGTGCTTATTGAAGCGACTAAAAGTATGAGAGGGCAAAGTATATTAAGGAACTTAACCCGTTTGATTCAGCAAGCTGGCAGTATTGCTTTGCTTGAAGGCGTTGAAACCAAAGAGCAAGCATTATTGGCAATGGATGTTGGTGTTGACTTGGTTCAGGGTTTTTATTTTGCTAAACCCGAGCGTGGATTTGATATTTTTAAAAAAGGTGAAGAACGTATTACTGAGGTTACGCAGTTGTATCCTTTGTATCAAAAAGAGCGTAAGTTTGTAGAAAAGCTTCAGAAAAGAGGCTACGAGACACTTTTTGATAGTTTAACTGGTATAGATTCTGCTGAAGAGCTTGAATATGAAATGCTTACCGTGTCAGACCTTTCATTTGTTAAACGGTTTTATATTTTGGATTATAACGGCTTTCAAATTAGCGAAGATCATTCGCAAGAAGAACAAAATCATTCAACGATGAATGAGAGTATTTTGAAGAAAGGTAAAGGGCTTTGTTGGAAAAACCGACGATATTTTATCAAGGCGATGCAAAACCCAACACAGGTTTATGTTTCTAAACCTTATCGCTCCTTAATTGATGTCGAACTTTGTTTGACTGTATCAAAGGTCATTGAGCTCATTAATGGTATTCAAGTCATAGCTTGCTATGATGTACATTATCGTGATAAGTCCATTTCCAGCGTTCAAATTTCGGTCTAGCTTAAACTAGATATTTAAAATTTAATAAAGACAGAGACGTCAAATCCCTTTAAGGGGTTTGGCGTTTTTTTGTTTTAAGTATTGGTGGATATTGTGCAACAAAGTGAAGTAGATATTAGTAAATTGGGAACCATTGTTTCCAAAACTGACTTAAATGGTTCTATCGTAGAAGTGAATGAAGCTTTTGTTAATGCGAGTGGTTATAAAAGGAATGAATTAATTGGTCAACCCCACAATATTCTAAGGCACTCTGATGTGCCTAAAGCTGTGTTTGCCGACATGTGGTTGACAATACAAAAGGGCTTGCCATGGGTTCAGATTGTTAAAAACCGTACTAAAGAGGGTAGCTTTTACTGGGTTAAAGCCAATGTAACGCCAGTGCTTGAAAATGGAAAGATAGTCGCCTATCAATCGGTGAGAACGGCTGTAAGCAATGCAGAAAAAGAAGCGGCTTCTCTGCTTTATAAAGAGATTAATAGCGGCCGAAAAAAAATTAAAAATGGTTATGTCATGGATGGACTTGAGAGACTGTGCATCTTTCACCATCTGCATCCAATGAATATTATGGTTAGCATGATCGCTATTTTAGGCGCTCTACTTGTTTTGGTTGATGCGCAAGTAGTTAAGCTCCCCGTTGAATTATTAGCCATAGTCAGTATTCTCTTCTTTGGTTATGCCTATGCAGGCAAAAAATATGCATTCAATCGACTCGGTAAAGCCAAACAAGTCATGGACAAAATGCGAGAGGGCGATTTTACTGGGCAGGTCAATAACTACGGTAATCATTCGTTAAGTAAATTAATCTCTTCAGTCAAAATGATGCAAATTCAGTTGGGCGCGATGTATGACGAAGCTCATGAAAAATTACGCATTAGCTTGCGTTTAAAATCAGGTTTGGATAGCGCCTCAGCCAATATGATGATGGTAGATACAGCTGGAAAAGTAATCTACCTTAATCATAAAATGCGGGCATTCTTTGAGCAACACTCAGAGAAGTTTCAAAATGAGATTAAATATTTTGATGATACAAATATTGAAGGTTCTGACTTAAAAGCGTTTTTTACTCAGAGTTCATTTAGGGACATTTCATCGGCCAATACCTTTGAAGAATTGATTGCTGGTTTAACCATTAAGCTTTCAATTGTGCCAGTAACAGGGCCTGATGGAAAAAATATTGGTGCGGTATTAGAGTGGCAAGATCTCACTCAGCAAAAAGTGATTGAGAATGAATTAAAGTCAACTTTGGAAATGGCTTCTATTGGCCATACCGCTTTGCATATTGAAACACAGGGTCTTTCGGGTTTTTATCTAGACACTTCAGAACATGTCAATTCTCTATTATCTGAGTTAAACGCCATTATTCAGAGTATGGTTCATGTTATGACCAAGTTGGCCGTGGGGGATATAAGAGGGCGGGTTGATAAAAACTTACAAGGCTCTCTAGCCGCGATGAAGGGGGCAACAAACGTCTCTTTGGATAATTTAAGTGCTATTGTTTTACATATTAAACGAGCTGCGGAAACTGTTGGCAGCGCATCTGAAGAGTCATCAAGAGCCTCACAAGACTTATCTGACAGAACGCAACAAGCCGCCGCTGCGCTAGAACAGATTAATGCGACTATGCAGAATATGAGTAATCTACAAAATCAGAACACCTTAGAGCTTGGTAGGGTGAATGACATTGCAAAACAGACGGTTGAGCAAAACAAACAGGCAAAGGTTTCATTAGATGCCACTATCGATTCGATTCAAGACATTCAACATACGTCTGAACAGATTGCTAATATTATTTCTATTATTGATGGCATTGCCTTTCAAACTAACCTTTTGGCGCTTAATGCAGCCGTAGAGGCTGCTAGAGCAGGTGAGCATGGCCGTGGGTTTGCTGTTGTTGCGGGTGAAGTGCGCTCTTTAGCACAAAAGTCAGCCGATGCGGCACGTGATATTAAAACGTTGATTGACTCTTCCGTAATCAAAGTGAGTGAAGGGGTATCTAAAGTCAATGAGACACATCAAGCTTTTGAGCAGGTTGATGAACGGGTTGGAAATATTGGTCAGGCTATGGAAGTTGTGCTGGGTTCCATCCATCAACAACAACATTCGGTGAGTGAAATAGCCCAGGCCATTAATAGCTTAGATGCAAATATTCAAAGTAATGCGGCTTTGGTAGAGCAATCCTCTGCGGCAGCTATGTCACTCAAAGTACAAGCCAATTTATTAACGGATGAAACCAGTCAGTTTGTCATTGATGAAGTTGAGGCGGAAAAACTGATTCAAGATTCTGAAGAAGCGTTTGGTGTTAAGTTGGTAGACGTACGAAGAAATATGCGGGTCTGGAGAACCAGTGTTCAAACTTTTTTAAATGGCATACCCACCACCTTGGATATGGAAAGGGCTACCAATCCAGTTAGCTGTGAGGTAGGTAAAAGTTTGGCGGTATTGATTCAGAATGAACCCTCTATTTCAACGATGCCAGAATTTTTAAAGGTTAATGAATTACATGTAAAACAACATCAGTTGGTTGAAATGGCTATCGTAATGATGAATTCAAAAACACCTTTATCAATTGATGAGCTTAAAGAAAAAGATAAGTTGTTAGATGAGTTTGTTGATGTTACTGATGCGTTAGATGCCGCTTTATCTGAATTAAATCGACGTTTAGTACATAAAGGGCTTTAGGTTTAGAACGATTAGTTCAGTTCTTCTGTATTGTTTTGCTTCAACTTGAGTTTACCTATAGTTTGTATTATTCAAGTCGCTCTTTGAGGTAAACTGATTTAGGTTTGAAAAGCCAGTTCGCTTTTTGAAAGTGAGACAGTTCTTATGTATCCAAGTGAATTATTATTTTAGTTAAGGAGTTGCGTAAATACGCGTTAGAAATTATGAAAGAGATAATGAGTAAACTATTTTCTCCAATCCTGAATTGGTTTGAAGACCCTGATGATAATGGTGATTATGTTTACCATTCATCCCACCGCAAAATTTTAGTTGTTATGGGGTTTTTATTTTTAATTATTGCTTCTGTTGCGCTGTATTTTTCAATACAAATTAATCAAATGGCGGGGCTTTTACCCGTTGTTTTATTTGGGGTAATTGGCTTGTTATGTTTGATTGTGGCTGGTTTGGGAAGTGATAGAGCGGTATCTAAACTTTGGAAAAATCGTGGTTAATACTCTGGTTAGAATAATCATCGTTGTTTAGTCAGTCGGTGTAATCATTTTTGAGTTAATAAAAAAAACCGTAGTTACCAGGCCTGGTAGCTACGGTTTAACTTTTTGAGTAACGGATTATTTTAGAGTAATAGACTCAGTACCTTTTTCACCCGTATTGTCTGTTAGGTTAACAGTGACTTTATCACCAGCGTTAGCCTTAACTTGTACCGCCATATATGGATTGGCAGAAACAGCTCCAGACCATTGTGCATCAACCGCTTTCTTGTCGTTCACTAATACTTCTACCATATCAATGTATTTAGCGGGATAAGGTTTACCTGTTTTTTTGTTCATGCGAACACCAGATTCCATAGGGTGTTTGATAAGGGCTTTTACTTCCGCAACACCCGCTTTTGATTTACCGCGCATTCTAATTTTAATAGTCATATCATTATCCTTTTACGAATTGAGTATTTTTTATGTAAGTATGTAAATAGGGTGTTTAATTAACCACCACAACCACCAATGGTTACTTTGACTTCTTGTTCTGCTTTAAGTAGCTTACCGCCAGCTTTTACAACAGCAATAACATTCATGGTTTGTCCCATCTTAATTCGGGTAGAGACGTAACCGACTGCTCCAGCGCCAAAGGTATATTCACACACTAAAGGCATAGGATTTTTGCTTGCCATAATGGCAATTGACTCTACGCCATCAATGGATGAAGCATCAACGGTTACGGGTGTTACCGCACCATTTTCGGCAATAGCGGGTGCTTTTAATTTAATGTCTGCCGATTCCGTGGTGCTTGTTGAACCAAAGACACTACTCAGTGCATCATCCGTGCTTTTAGCCGAGAATGCCTTTTTATTCCAATCTGCTAATACCTGTGTTGGTGTTAATAAACCAGCGTTTGCAGCAATGACTGCTGTGCCCACTGCTAAACTATTTTTTAAAAATGATCTACGTTGCATCATGAGTAAAACTCCTATGTTTTAATTGTCGTTTGGAAACCTGTTCAGTTGCTCTAATCATTGTGATTAATATTAGAGGTAGCTAATGTTTCCTTAATTTCAGATTAGTGATTTAAATA
The DNA here is from genome assembly GCF_000478585.1 of Thiomicrorhabdus sp. Kp2. NCBI lineage: Bacteria > Pseudomonadati > Pseudomonadota > Gammaproteobacteria > Thiotrichales > Piscirickettsiaceae > Thiomicrorhabdus > Thiomicrorhabdus sp. Kp2. The sequence continues at coordinate 280,016 of NZ_ARWI01000001.1, read as the reverse complement.
AATAAAGCAAGTAGATTTATTAGAGCATCAAGAAAATAAAGAAAGTATTGAGTGATGGATTTTTAGGTTATTATTTAGGTATTTCAATGGGTTATATTATGTGTCTTAATTCTTTTTACTTTGTTTTGTATAAAGTATTGTCACTGTTTGTTAAGAATGTATTTGGGTTTATAAGTTCAAAAAAACAGTGTTTTTGATAAATAACCAGGCCTGGTAGAGTTAAATAAAGACGCAATTTTGTTATTTTTTTGCGCCTTATTTGTATGGGAAAAGCAAATCTAGCTATTACAGTTTTCAGATAAAGACGGATTTAGTGACTCTTGTAATCATCGGTCCACTTAAAATCAAATTCGATTTGATTTAAATCAATGCCTTTTTCATTGAGAGTGGTTTCAAGCGCATTTTTTTCAGCCAAAATATCAATCAGGGCGTGGTTGTTATCTTCAAGTTTATGCATTTGCTCTAAACCCAAATGGTAAAAGCGCAAGATTTTCATCGCTTGTTCATCGCCACTTTCAACCGCTTCTTTAATATTTGCGAGTGTATTGGAAATATACATAAGGTTACGCTTTAGGCGCCAAGCGTAAATAGCTTCTTTCATCCACGCTTGATCAGCTAAGTAAGCTTTTACAATGGCCGCGGTAATTAATAGCCCAACAAACGCCCCCATAAAGTTTAATACCAAATGATTACTTGAATATTCACCAAACCATTTCACTGCGAGGGTGGCCGTAATAAAGCCGATAACAATAAAAATGCCCATCACGATGAGTGTCGCTTTTCGTGTTTGTTTGCGGTAATGGATTGGATCGATATCTTCAATTTTAAACATGGGTTAACCCGTAATTTGCATTTTAAAAAAGTGGAAAAAATTTGAGAGTTGATTTTACGGATTTATTTTAATGGTGTCATCTGTTTTGCACAGTTAATACTCAGGATTCAATATGTTATTTGAACTCTTGGCTTGAGTATCTAACTCGTAATATCGTTTACAACCTAATAAAAAGTTGAGTTTACAGCTGTTTCCAAAATGATTTATAGCCTTGTTAAGGTTCGTAAGTTCTGCGTTACTTGCGTTAGCTAAATAAAAGTTACCTAAGATAAAGTTGGCTTTAGCTGAATTATTTTCAGCCGCCGCGTTTAATAACTCAATCGCTTTTGTCTGGTTTTCTTCAATATCTTTACCAAGCATGTATTTTTGCGCCATGACAATTTGTGCATCTGGATTCTGTAAATCAACGGCTTTATTTAGCCATACTAACCCTTGCTTAATATCTTTTGGAACTGTAATGCCGTTTTCATAGGCCAAGGCGACTTGAAGCATTGCTAGTGCATGGCCTTTTTCAGCCGCTTGACTAAACCAATAAAACGCTTTTTTTAGATTTTTTTCTGTGCCAAGTCCGTCGTTATATAACACGCCTGTATTGTAAAGAATGTCAATGTAGGCAGAGTCAGTTAAGTTTTCTTTGAGAACTAGTCGAGCCAGTTTAATATGCCAAAAATAGGCATAATCTAGGTTGACCAATGGACCATTTTTAGGGTCAGCAAACAATCTAGACATGGCATAACCCGCTGCAGTGTCACCTTTTAAAGCCTCATGGCATACCTTATTTGCTTCGCCTTCTAACAAGTTATTACAGGTTTGATGATTAAACGTGGTGGCCGCGTAGGTGTTAAATGTTGTAAATGTTATTAGGGTTAAGAGGATATGTTGAAGTTTTATATGTCGGGTACAACCCTTTTTAAGCGCAGGGTTGATATTTGAATCACACATGGAAACTACCTTTAAAAAATAGATGATTACTGTAAAAGGACAAAAGTGTCTAGCTTTTAGATGGGAGCCATTATAGCGTTACATAAATATTTATGCGTATGAATGATTTTGTATTTAGTGAAAAAACGCTATATACTACGGCCTGATTTATGTCGGAGTGCCTTTAGGCTGAGATCGCGAAAGCGGGATCCGTAGAACCTGATCTGGATAATGCCAGCGAAGGGAACAATCAGATTAACGTAGGCATACGTTAATCGTAAATAAATAGAATTTGCTAGATCACTTTTTAAAACAAGGTGTTATTCGCTATATTTGTAATTTTTTTACGATGAAATCTTAATCTGAATCTACAGTCTATAGAGCTCCGCCTTTTGATTTTTTATTATCAATTAAACAAGGCAGAGTGATGAATACCAATAACCACCAAACAACCGATCGTCGCCAAAGACGTGCAGACGCTGAAGCATTTATTCAAAATGTATCGGGTCAATCTTTTCCAAATTCCAAAAAAGTCTATGTTGCGGGTAAATTGCACCCCATTAAAGTGGCGATGCGTGAAATTGCGGTAAGCGATACCATTAGCGGTAGCCGTGATAATCCAACGTATATTAAAAATGACGCTATTCCTGTTTACGATACATCGGGTGTTTATACCGACCCGCAAGTAAAAATTGATGTTTATCAAGGTTTACCAAAATTACGTTCAAGCTGGATTGATGCTCGTGGCGATGTAGAAGAGTTAGAATCAGTCACCTCAAAGTTTACCCAAGGCCGTTTGGCTAATGAAGGGCTGGATCATATTCGTTTTGATAATTTGCCCAATGTAAAACGGGCTAAAGCTGGACAAAACGTCACCCAAATGCATTACGCACGCCAAGGCATTATTACCCCTGAGATGGAATATATTGCGATTCGTGAAAATATGTCTCGTTTAGAAGTAACCGATGCCGAACTCACCCAACAACACCCAGGCCAATCTTTTGGTGCCAGTATTCCTAAAATGATTACTCCTGAATTTGTACGTGACGAAGTGGCACGAGGGCGAGCGGTGATTCCTTGTAATATTAATCACCCAGAGTCTGAACCTATGATTATTGGGCGTAACTTTTTAATTAAAGTAAACGCCAATATTGGTAACTCGGCTGTCGGTTCATCTATTGCCGAAGAGGTTGAAAAGTTGGTTTGGTCAACTAAATGGGGTGCCGATACCGTGATGGATTTATCAACGGGTCGTAATATTCATGAAACCCGTGAATGGATTATGCGTAATTCGCCCGTTCCAATTGGCACTGTACCAATCTATCAGGCCTTGGAAAAAGTAAATGGTGTGGCCGAAGACTTAACCTGGGAAGTATTTAGAGATACTTTAATTGAGCAAGCCGAGCAGGGGGTGGATTACTTTACCATTCACGCAGGTGTGTTATTACGTTATGTGCCAATGACGGCTAAACGTGTTACAGGCATTGTCTCTCGTGGTGGCTCAATTATGGCCAAATGGTGTTTAGCGCATCATCAAGAAAACTTTTTATACACGCATTTTGAAGACATTTGCGAGATTATGAAGGCGTATGACGTTACCTTCTCATTGGGCGATGGTTTACGTCCTGGTTCAGTGGCCGATGCCAATGATGAAGCCCAGTTTGCTGAATTAGAAACCTTGGGTGAGCTTACCAAAATTGCTTGGAAACATGATGTGCAGGTCATTATAGAGGGGCCTGGCCATATTCCATTACACATGATTAAAGAGAATGTTGACAAACAATTAGATGTTTGTGGCGAAGCGCCTTTTTATACTTTAGGGCCGTTAACTACGGATATTGCGCCAGGTTACGACCACATTACTTCAGGTATTGGTGCGGCTAATATTGGTTGGTATGGTTGTGCCATGCTTTGTTATGTTACGCCCAAAGAGCATTTAGGCTTGCCTAATAAAGAAGACGTTAAAGAAGGTTTAATGGCTTATAAAATTGCTGCACACGCGGGCGACTTAGCCAAAGGTCACCCAGGTTCACAAATTAGAGATAACGCCTTATCTAAAGCGCGTTTTGAGTTTCGCTGGGAAGACCAATTTAACTTAGGGTTAGACCCAGAACGAGCACGAGAATATCACGATGAAACCATTCCGCAAGAATCTGGCAAGGTCGCGCATTTTTGCTCAATGTGTGGCCCAAAGTTTTGTTCTATGAAAATTAGCCAAGAAGTGCGTGATTACGCCAATGAGCAAGAAAAAGTACGTTTGCACGATGGCGAAAATGGCCAAATTACCGAGATCTCTTTAGAAAGCATTCAAGTCGGCATGAAAGAGAAGTCGCAAGAATTTAGGGATGCAGGTAGCCAAATTTACCAGAAGGAGGCGTAGTGATAATGGTACCAAAGTCATCTAAAAGACCTAAAGTGGCCGTTTTAGGGGCAGGTTTAATTGGTAGGATGTTAACCCTGTCTTTAGTAGATGAATATGAGGTTTCTCTGTTTGACAAAGATAAGGGGGATGCCAAACAGAGCGCTGCGTTTTTGGCAGCGGCTATGTTGGCCCCCTTGGCTGAGTCTGCGGATTGCGATATTGAAATCATGCAAATGGGGGAGCAGGCACTTACGCTTTGGCCTGAGTTTATTAACAAGTTAGACGCTTCGGTTTTCTTTCAACAAGCGGGCAGTTTAATTGTGGCTTTTGATCAAGATAGTGCCGCTTTACAGCAGTTTCAGAACCGATTAAAGGGGACTGGTTTTGAATCATTGAGTGCCAATCAAATTCAAGCGTTAGAGCCAGAGTTAAACTCAAGGTTTCATAAAGGTCTGTATTTACCCAATGAGGCTCAGCTTGATAATCGGCAATTGTTAGAGGCTATGGCGCAAACGATTTACCGCCATGATGTGGCATGGCATAAAAATGTTCATGTCAATATCGTGAATGAGGATGTGTTTGTAAACCAAAAACCCTTAGTGGGTTTTGATTTTATTATTGATTGTCGTGGAATGGGCTTAAAGGAAGATTTACCTCAAAAACAAGCCCAATTTCGAGGCGTAAGGGGGGAGGTGGTTCGGGTGTATGCGCCTGATGTGAGATTACATCGACCGATACGCTTAATGCATCCTAGATACCCCATTTATATTGCACCCAAGGAAAATCATCAGTTTGTGATTGGGGCTACTCAATTAGAATCTGAAGATGAGCGAAGACCAACGGTACGCTCAGCATTAGAGTTATTGTCTGCTTGCTTTAGTGTGCATTCGGGTTTTGCGGAAGCTGAAATATTAAGTATAGATTCTGGGTTAAGACCAGCCTTTATGGATAATCATCCTAAAATTTATCAAACCAAAAACCGATTTGTTATCAATGGCTTGTTTAGACATGGTTACCTGCTTGCTCCTGTAATAGTCGAAGAGTGCATAAAACAGATTAAAAAATCACAGCAAAAAACAGAACCCTTTGATAACGATAAAGTTTTAACCTTTTTACCAGGCCTGGTAACTCAAGAAAACCCTTATTTAAATTTTGATTAACAAGGTTATAAAGATGAACATAATAATTAATCAACAAAACTTTAGCTTTGAAGAAGAGATAAACATGACCTTTGCCCTAGAGTTCTACAAGGCAACACCGCCTTTTGCGGTATTGCTTAATGATGAGTTTTTACCACAGTCTGACTACAAAGCAACGTGGTTAAAAGACGATGACAATATTGTTGTGGTTGGTGCCATTCAAGGAGGTTGAAGTGTTACAGCAAGAACAAAATACCGTTACGATGGATTCAACTCTTAATCAAAATGATAGCCTATCCATCTACGGTACACCATTAACCAGTCGTTTATTTGTTGGTAGTGCTTTGTATCCGTCACCATGGGTGATGCAAGAATCGATAAAGGCATCAGGCGCACAAGTTGTCACGCTTTCATTAAGTAGGCAGAACCCGAATGAGTTGGGTGGGCAAGCCTTTTGGAATATTATTCAGTCTTTAGGGGTACACCTTTTACCCAATACCGCAGGTTGTCATTCTGTTAGAGAGGCTGTCAATATGGCTAAGATGAGTCGCGAAATCTTTCAAACGGACTGGATCAAATTGGAGTTGGTCGGTGATGATTACAACCTACAGCCTGATCCCATTGATTTAGTGAAAGCGACGGAGATTCTATTAAATGATGGCTTTAAGGTTTTACCCTATTGTACCGATGATTTAGTGATTGCCCGCCATTTAGTTGAATTAGGTTGTGAGGTAATTATGCCTTGGGGTTCGCCAATAGGAACAGGTAAAGGGCTTTTAAATCCATACGCTTTGCAAGCGATACGTGAGCGTTTTCCTGATATTACGATGATTGTTGATTCGGGTATTGGTAAACCATCTCATGCCATACAAGCGATGGAAATGGGGGTTGATGCCATTCTTTTAAATACGGCTATTGCTCACGCTAATCATCCCCAGCAAATGGCAGGGGCCTTTAAACTATCTATTGAAGCAGGCCGTATGGCTTATTGCTCAGGCGCTATGGCTGAGCAAGCATCGGCTCAACCAAGCACTCCTACAATTGATTCACCTTTTTGGCATCATAATAGCTCATCTTCATAACGCTTTTCTTTTTTTAAGTTTTATTAAGTTTTATTAAATTTACAGAGTTACCAGGCCTGGTAACTCTGTTTTAATTTCTTTTCATCTTTTTATTTTTATTCTAAATATTCACACTAAGCCTAAAATTTTGCTTTATTTTCATACAATTTAAGTTGACCAGGCCTGGTGGTTTCTAATATCAACTGTATGAAATACAGGGGTTTTCATGGTTTATAGAGATTAAACGGTTTTATTTTTATCTAAAATATAATAAAAAAGGTGATTTTTAACTTAATGGGGTGTATTATTTAAATGTAAATAAATTACATATTCAATTCAAGGGAGAATATTATGAAAATGTATCATTTAGTTAAACAAGTTGCGAAAAACTCTGTATTAGGTTCAGCTTTGGTGTTAGGTGCGTCGTTTAGTGTCTTTGCAGAAGAAGCTGTTCAGTTAAATACACAGCAACAGACACAATTGCAAACACATGACCAAGTTGGGCCAGCTATACCTCAAGGTGGTGGGGTAAATCAAAAGCAAATTCAAAATAAAAATATGTATCAGCATCAAAAAACCCTTGAAGGTGAGCTTCAAAAAGCCGAAAAAAATAAACAAGCTAATGGTGCGGGTGGTAAATCAGACGGCCGTTCAGATAATCGTACTGGGAATAGAAGTATGAATGGTGGTAGCGGTTCAATGAATCGTTCTGGTGGGGGTGGCAAGCACTAATTAATTTCAAGTGCTTAGCGTTTAAATTAAAAAGCCAGTGTGAATAGCACTGGTTTTTTTGTATCTATAATGCAATCAAATAACTAAACTAAGCGGGCATTATTATATTAGGCTTCCAGAGTTAACTTTGTTAGAAAGCTCTAGTTTAGAACTGACTTCATATTTAGCATAGATGTGTTTAATATGGGTTTTAACCGTATTAACGCTAATGTGCATCTCATCTGCAATTTGAGCGTAGGTTTTAGCAGACATTAATTTTTTTAAAATATGTTTCTCTTTAGATGTCAGTAAGGGCATATCAGTAAGAATTTGAATGCATTTACCTTGAAACGAATTGGTTTTTATATCGTGAAAAGGTCGAATAATGGTTTCAACCATCGTCCTTATTTTTAATAAGTTATCAGGGTTATGTTTAGAGTCACCTAGATAACAAAAAAAGATAAAACCAATCAATTGATTTTCTAGTGAGAATAAGGGCAAAGAGATCATTTCTTTGAATTGATTGTTTTCTTCAAAATAACCAATTTTATTTTTACTTAAAGAGTCGCTGAGAAAACTCAATAGACTTTTTTCTTTAAGAAAAAGTTGGTTTTCTTTTAGTTTTTGGCGATTATTTTTAAGGTATGAATCTAGAACTAAGGTATGGCTTTGCAGGTGATAGCGCTTTAAAAGTTGGTGAAAAGCATTGCCTTTTTCAATGATAAACTCTAATTGTAGACAATCTTTTTGTAAGATGGAAAGTCCAGCAAACTCAGCATCAGATTGTTCAAAAAAAAATTCAGCTTTATTACGAAATATCGCCTCAATGCTATGCCCTTCAATCAAACAGGATTGTATATTAATGGTTTGTTGAAGTAGGTCAATATCAAGAATGCCTTCCATAAATCAAGTCTCTCTAAAAAATGTTTTTTTTAAATTACCACAAAAATTTATGCGTCAAATCAATTTGTAAGAAAATATTAATAATTTAACTTTGAATATCACCCTAATAGGTGGTGACTAATAGTGCGTATCACTCTATTATGTAATTGAAAAAGGTAAAGAACAATAAATAAATTTAGAGGAGGGTTTTTATGAACCTAAACAAACAGTTTAAATTAAGTGGTTTAAGTGTAGCTTTATTGTGTGCAAGTTTAACCGCTAACGCTGGGCAGATTATAGGTGTTGCACCTGGTACGGCTTATACTTCACAAGATGGTCCAGTTGCTTTTGGTATTGGTGGTTTAAATTTAGATAACGTTACCCCTTTGATTGTTGATGTAGAGACAGGTGAAGAAGTTGCTAAAAGTTTTGATTCTGATACAGGCGTTTACAGTCAAATGGTTGTGGGAGATACTTTCAAAAGTCTTATTAATGATGGCGCTGGAAATACAACGGGTTCATTACATGGTAAAGATTGGCCTGTTGGTGAGCCTCATGGAATTAAGGTGGTAAATAGTGCTGGCCCATTAGATCTTCAAAATGGTAGTGGAAAACCTGCAAGCTGTATTTTAAGCACTTCTTTTTTCACAAATGGTGATGATCCAAAAAATTATGATGAGGAAGGAAACTACACTGGAACAGATCCTCAAGATGAGGGTTGGTTAGATACTGCTGATGAAGCGAATGTTAATCCTACTTACTGTGATAGCCCTTTCCAGACACATAAACGTTTTAAGGTTGATGCTCTAACACCAACAGCAGAAGATATGGCTGGTACAGAAGCCAAACCAATTGATTTTGTCTTCAATGTCGATGCTAATGAAGGTGCTGAGGTTGCTGTTCGTGAATATATGGTTTTACAAAAGCTTAATAACTACAGTGATAGACGTTACTCTGGTATTAAGGTAGAAGTTGGTTTTGGAATTGGTGCAAGCTTTACAAACGCCAATGGAGTTGGTGACGTTAAATTATCCTACACCGCGGGTGATGCGGATCAGTACGTTTTTGCTGAAGACGATAGAGCAACTTTCTCTGCTGGATTATTTGGAAAGGAAGATGATAAACACCCAAATGGTTTTTTTGATTTGACTAGAGCAGGTTATGTTATTGATGTTGACGAAAATGGAACCATTATTCAATCCTCAGCGGCAATGAACAGTAATTATGTGAATATCTTTGGTAATTGGTTACCAAGTAAGTGGGAGCCAACGGGTGTCTTTTATGATGATGACAATAATCCGTTAACGGATGCGGCTTTAGTGGCTTATTGGGGACCTTCACCAACGGATGAGACTGTTGCGTGGCGTAAAGGTATTGCAGATGGTTTTGCGGTTATCACTGAACAAGAAGTTCAAGATATTGCTAATGAAGTTGCAAAAGATGTGACGTTATATTCAGTAGGTGGTATTGAGGATTTATTAAACCTAGGTTTAACTTACCTTGTTGAAGTGGGAGATCCAACAACTTTCCCTGAAGCAGCTAACAATACATTTACATTGCGTATGACACCGATTGTCTCAACTGATGAGGGTGATGATGTAGTACCTTCTTGGATTGCAACACCTGCTACATTTCCAAGTATTGACACTGGTACCGATACTGGTACAGCTACAACGTCATCTGGTGGTTCAGCAAGCTTTATGAGTCAGTCAGGGCTTATCCTAATGATTCTTGCTTTCTTAGGGCTTGGTGGTTGGATTGTTAGAAACAAAATGTCTAAATAATCATTAAGTTTCACTAAGCTAACCCTTGCATGTTATTGTCATGCGAGGGTTTTTTATTGGTTAAAAAAGAATAAACAGAGGTATTTAAAGTGTTGTGGTTTCTTATACGCTATCTACTTTGGTTAGTATTGCTGTTTATTCTGTTTTTTATAGAGTCGTTTTCACCGTTCTATTTTGTGCAAACGTTACAAACGGATTTAACAATCTATTTAACCCAACTTTGGATTGAGTGGTTTGAAATTCCTGTCAAAATGGTTGGCAATACAATTTATTTAGACCATGGTTTTAATATTTGGATATTAGACGGCTGTAATGGCTTGGCGGCTTTTTTGTTATTTGCTGTGGCCATTATTGCTTACCCAACGGCATGGCTCAATCGACTGATTTGGGTGATTGAGGGGTATTTGTATTTAGTCATTATTAACTCTATTCGTATTGACTTTGTGGTTTATGTGACGATGTTTGATGCTAAATACTTTGAATGTGCTCATGACTGTATAGGCCGTTTATGTATGGTCGGGATGACTTTAACTCTGTTTTTATTATTTACACTACGTGTTCAAATTTCTAAACAGATTCGTAGATACTATGATCGTAGGAGGGGGTGGCATAATCGTAGACATGCTCATGCACATGAATGGCGTGAAGCCAAAGAAGAGCATCGGCATAATAGTCAAGATAGAAGGCGCGCAAACCATGATAGAAGAGAAAACCCTCCTAAACGCATTAAAACATAATTTTGAAAACAGTGAGAGGGTTCTAGATTGACAGCGATTTTCCACTCTTGTAGACTCCTCTGAATTATTTATGAATGAGTCATTATGTCCGCAATAATTCATCTTCAAAAGAGCGACTTTTCTTTACCAGTCATTCAAGTTTTACATTGTGATATTGCTAAGATTAGTGATGAACTAAAACGCTATGTACCAATTGAAACTCATGAGTTTTTCTCAGTTCCTTGCGTTCTTTCTATTGAAACGGATGCTTCAGAGCCAGCCTTTTTAGCCCAATTAGTGGAAGTTTTAAGACAGTTAAACTTTCTGCCAATAGGTTTAAAAACAGAGGATGAATCTTTATTTGAACAGGCTCACTATGCAGGTCTTGCGATTTTTAATGAAAAAATGAATCAATTGGATTTGTTTGAAGTTGCATTGAGTAATCAATCAAACGTTGAGAACTTGCGTTCTAGTTCTGAACAAACGCCGCCCCCCTATACTTATCACCAAAATGTTTATGCTGGTGAACAGCTGTATGCTGAAGGTTGTGATTTGATTGTACTTGGGGATGTTGAATTAGGGGCTGAAGTTATTGCGGATGGCAATATATATATTGGCGGTAGCCTAAATGGTAAGGCTTATGCAGGTAATTCTGGCTTTATGAATATTGATGAAATTACGATTAGGGCTTATGTATTTGAGCCAGAGCTGATTAGTATTGCGGGTTTTTATCAATTAAAAGAGGATTTACCAGAACAATACATTGGTCTATCCGTTAAAACACGATTTGTTTCTCAGAAATTTGAATATTCACTAGAATAATTATTTTCAATTTGAGACCCTTGCATGCCACTTATCATGGCTCTTTTTATAAGTTTACCGTTGCTTCAATCTGTAGGGTTATTCTTCATTTTTTTGAATTTTAACCAGGACACCAAACAGTGGGTGATCAATATAGTGCAACTCACCAGGTTTAATTTTTCGTGATTCTTTAAGGTGAAAACGCCAGCTCGCTGGTGTTTCAGTTGTGGTGATTTTTTGATTCTGTAAAAATTCCGTCATTATTTTATCTGGAATTCGTCTTTCAAACTCTAAGTCAAAATCAACATGAGCATAGCGTGTTTTATAAAGTCTCACGGTTCCTAACATGTCCGCCCCAGACTTTTTGTCATCTTCGATTAAAACGGTAGGAGCTTTTTTATTGGCATAAGCAATTTGTGACCAGGCCTGGTGAAATAAAACTCGATAGCCTCTTTTGTTCAGTTGGTTAACGGCGCCATTTAACGCGTTATTCGTATCGTTAATCCACAAGGGTTTTTGGCCACGGCTAAAAACAGAGGTGCTCCCTTCAATATTAGGGCGTTCAAACTCTTCTGGCCAATATTCTTCTGTCCAACCTTTTAAGGCAAGACTTTCAAACACAATGACTTCAATCGTATAGTTGTCTGCTTTTGCCTGTGCTTGTGTGGTGAATGAGGCAAAAAAAGCCACAAAGAGAAAAACCATAACCTGGCTTTTGATAAAAAGTAACTGCATAAAATTAGGTTTTTTAGTCATTTGAAGCTCTTAATATAAAGCGTTTTAAAAACATAGTTCATGGTTAAAGAATCAATTTTCTATAGCGATGCTGCGAACTATCAGCTCAATTGCGGATATTCTTTGTTCAATATCAGGCATTGTATCTAAAAAGGAGAGTTCAGTCTGTCCTTTTAGTTGGAATTGCTTGGGTTGTGATTGGATTAGTTTAATCAGTTTCATTGGGTCAATGTTAGGTTCGTTATTAAACTGTATGCGTATCATTGATTCGCCCGCATCCAACTTAGTAATGCCAATGGGTTCAATCAGTAATTTAACTTTAGTGACTGCAAAAAGTTGTTTAACCGATTCAGGTAAAAGGCCAAAACGGTCAATCATCTCGACTTCGAGCTCTCTTAAATCGGCTTTTGATTCGGCGCTGGCTATACGTTTGTAAAAAACCAATCGAGTGTGTACATCTGGTAGATAGTCTTCCGGGATTAACGCAGTAACACCTAAGTCAACCTCGCTACCACTATGTAAAGACGTATTTAATTCGGGTTGTTTACCTGATTTAAGGGATTTTACCGCTCGTTCCAATAGTTCACTATAAAGGCCAAAACCAATCTCTTGAATTTGACCAGATTGACCATCACCCAATAACTCACCTGCACCACGAATTTCTAAATCGTGGCTGGCTAGCATAAAACCTGCACCTAAGGTATCGTGCTTAGCAATGGCTGTTAGCCGTTTCTCAGCGTCTTTGGTGAGCATCGCTTTACCCGCAGTAAACATATAAGCGTAAGCTTTATGGTGGGATCGACCGACACGACCACGAAGCTGATGTAATTGCGCTAAACCGAACTTATCGGCACGATGAATTAAAATGGTATTGGCGGTTGGAATATCAATCCCCGTTTCAATGATAGTGGTACAAACCAAGATGTTGTAACGACGATGGTAGAAGTTTTCCATAACGGATTCCAGTTCGCGTTCATGCATTTGGCCATGAGCATAGGTCACTTTAGCCTCAGGAATAAGTGCTTCAATATGTTCAACCATCTGCTCAATGCGGTCAACTTGGTTATAAAGAATGTAAACCTGGCCACCACGTCTAATTTCACGCAATGAGGCTTCTCTCACCACATCGTCATTCCACTCTTGCACAAAGGTTTGTACAGCGAGACGTTTGGCGGGTGCTGTAGCAATAATAGACAAATCCCTTAAATCATTCATGGCCATATTTAAGGTACGTGGAATAGGGGTGGCGGTCATGGTCAACACGTCTACTTCGGTTCGCATTTTTTTAAGTTGCTCTTTTTGGCGAACCCCAAAGCGGTGCTCTTCATCAATAATAATTAACCCAAGGTTTTGGTAATCCACGCTTTTTTGAATTAACTTGTGCGTACCAATGATGATATCGACCTTGCCCTCTTTTAAATCTTCCAAGGTCTGTTTTTGTTGTTTCGGCGTCTGAAAACGCGATAAGACCTCAATACGAACAGGCCAATCTGAAAAGCGAGTTCTGAAGTTCTCTAGATGTTGATGAGCCAGCAAGGTGGTTGGTACCAACATAGCTACCTGTTTTCCATCATAGGCGGCAACAAAAGCAGCGCGCATAGCGACTTCTGTTTTACCAAAACCGACATCACCACAGACTAGACGATCCATGGGAAGTGGTGAGTGCATGTCATCCATAACGGCTTCAATGGCTTGCTGTTGATCGGGTGTTTCTTCAAATGGGAAGCTAGAAGCAAAACGTTGATAGGCCTCATCAGGAGTTTGAAAAGCATAACCAGGCCTGGCCGCTCGTTGGGCGTAAACATCTAATAGTTCAGCCGCGACATCACGTACTTTTTCAGCCGCCTTACGCTTAGCCTTTTCCCATTTATCACTGCCTAATTTATGCAGTGGGGCGGTTTCTGGTGTTGCGCCTGTATAGCGACTGATTAAATGCAGAGAGGAAACTGGTACATAAAGTTTTGCATCACCCGCATACTCAATCATTAAGAACTCTTTCTTTTCACCTTGAATTTCTAAGGTCTCTAAGCCTAAATAACGCCCCACACCGTGATCTATGTGAACAATAGGGCTACCTAGATCAAGCTCAATAAGGTTACTGACTGCGGTATCAAAATCATTGTGTTTACGTTTACGACGACGCTTTTGAACCACCGTTTGCCCAAAGATTTGGGTTTCTGAAATAACGCTGAACTCTTCAGTATGAATCGACGTCTCAAGCGGGCTGACAACAATACAATATTGGCTATTAGACTCTAATGCTTGGTTCCAATTCTCAACGATAGCTGGGCGCTGTTGGTATTTGGCTAGTAAGGTCAAAAGCGTTTCTCTGCGCCCTGTGGTTTCCGCACTATAGATGACTTTCTGTTTGTAACGGTCTAAGAATGCGATTAGCTTAGCAAGCGGGTACTCACTTTGAGCTTGTACGCTAAGGTCTGGAAGGCTTAATGTATTAAATGTGGTTGTGGTTTTTTTTGAGCAAACCGTTTCAAGAGTGATTCTATGATAGGGCTTTAATTGCGTTAAAAAAGAATTCGGTTCAAGTAATATCTCGGTTGGTTTTAATAGGGGAAAATCTGGGTTATGTTGACCAATTTCATAACGTTCACTGTAATCCATAAGAATATGGTCAAGCGTTTCATCCAATTTGCCAAAGTCAAAAAATAGACTGTTTTTGGGCAAATAATCAAATAAACTGGCTAAAGAGTTATGAAAAAGGGGGAGGTAATATTCTAAACCACCCACCATTTGAGCTTGAGAAACGCTTTTATAAATCTGCGATTCTCGTGAATCATCGCCAAAGTACTCTTTGAAGTTATTCCTAAATAGATCAATACCTTGCTTGGTAAAGTTAAACTCTTTTGCAGGCAGGAGTTCAATCTTATCAATCTGCTCAATTGATCGTTGTGTTTCTGGGTCAAAGCTTCGAATCGTCTCAACTTCATCATCAAATAGGTCAATTCTAAAAGGGGTTCTACTTCCCATTGGGAATAGATCAATAATGGCACCACGCACTGCAAACTCGCCATGTTCGTAAACCTGGCCAACTCGTTGATAACTGGCAGATTCTAATTGTTGACTAAAGGATTCAACATCAATGGTATCTCCCGTTTTAAGCAAAAAGGTGAACTGTTGAATGTAGTCATGCGGCACGACCTTTTGCATAACGGTGGCAATTGGCACGATTAATATGCCATGTTGGGTGCTAGGCAATTTATACAGCGTTTTTAAACGTTCTGAGACAATATCTTGATGGGGTGAAAACTGGTCATAGGGCAAAGTTTCCCATTCTGGAAACGTCAAAATATCTGTGGATTCATTAACTAAGAAAGTTAATGAATCTTGTAGTTGATTCGCTATTTGGGAGTTTTCGGTTAAAACAACAACCAGGCCTGGTAAGTTTTTTGCATGATTGGCAATCGCTAATGCACTCTCGGATTGGTTAAGAGGTGCCCAGTAAGAGCGGTTTCCCTTAGTGGTAATTTGATCAGTTTGGAGAAGCGATGCGAGTTTTTTCATGCGTATAAGAGATTCTTTATCAATTTTTAAGCACAATATTCTAAACTACTAGAGGCCTTTGCACGAGTGAGATGCGTTAGAAAAATAAGAAAAAATTCGCAGATTTTTGCCAAAAAAACCTCATAATAGCTAGTTATTGGGTGTTTTTTTTGGCTGAAAGATGTGGGTTTTTAGCTATTTTTATTCGTATATTCACTCGTGCAAAGGTCTCTATTAATATTTTAATGCAGACGAAATTTACTTTTTTGAGAGGTTAATTGTGGGAAATTGGGCTTTTTCTTGGGTACAGATGATGGCTCACAACAAAACCAAGCTGTTGTTAGTATGGGGAGTATTAAGTCTTCTTATTTTATCAGGTATCACTTTTCTAGATTTTATGCCTATTCATAATGATCTGTTGTTATTGATTACTAGCCTTTTGGTTATGGGGTTGGTGGTTGGTTATTTGCTTGAATCGGTAAAGGTTGGTTTTTTACAGTTAGGGCTGAGTTTATATATTGTTTTAGTGACCTTTGGTGCTTTGGGTTGGTTAGGTTCTCAGTTAACGAACGAATCGATTTTAGGGTTAGTGGTGTTAATAACTTTATTGAGCAGTAATTTGGTTCATATATTAAGCACCTTGCTTAGAGAAATGGCCAGAGGGCTGTTTCAGTATGATGCGGTTGCTGAAGCTTTAAAGTTAAATTCAACCCCAATTTTTCTTTCAAACCTAACAACCGCTTTAGGCTTTGTTTTTGCCGCCTGGTTTGACAGCAGTTATTTAGCTCTAGCTTGGTTGGTGGTTATCGGTGTGACGTTCAGTTATTTAATGACTTTAAGTTGGTTGCCGATGATTCTTCTCAATTGGATGTTAGAGTTTAGGGTTGGCAATCCTACCGATAGGCATGGTTTAACTTTTATTGCGAATTGGTTACAAAAAAACCGTAAGGCAAGGGCTGTAATCATTGTTTTTGGGGTTCTAATTGGTCTCGGTTTAATTTGGGTTAACTGGCGAGTTTTAAGTGAAATTGAGCAAATTTTTTGGTTGCTATGGGTTTTTGTTGGACTGTTTTGGTTGTTCTGGAAAAGTCTTTCTTTGGCCTTACTGAATGTTCTCGTTAATTTTTTTTCTTTATTAGCCTCGGTGTCTCTATTTATTTTATTGATGGGTGAAATGCATTGGGCAATCTTGCTTTGGATGATTCCTCTTGGTTTGATTGTGGATGATGGAATTCATTTCTTTTCAAGATATGTACGAGCAAAACAATACCTTTTTTCAGATTCTCAGTCAGCCGTCATTTTTGCGATGGCAAGTGTAGGACGTCCAATTTGGATTACTTCATGGGTGCTTTTTACTGGAATAGCGAGCTTGTTATTCAGCCAAAACGATACCGTTTTTCAAGCAAGTTTATTGACCTTGGTCTCGCTTGTTTTGGCTACATTTATGATGTTGACGGTCTTACCAGCATTATTGATGTCTGGTAATAAAAAATATCTAAAAAATAAATAGTCGATAAGTCTATGTTTAAAATTGATTTTTTTATCCTCTTATTAATTACATTGATTTGTCATTGATAAATTTTATTTTCTTTTATAACGAATATGGTTCAATATTCTCACTAAAATTAGTATTTGTAATTACAGTTTTATCTTTTTTTTACAAATTTTGATTTAAATTTTTACACCAAATAAATAATACGAGGCATGAACATGGCAACAGTTGTTGTAGTTGGTTCCAGTACAGGCGGTTTACCAATGTCTTACGATATTCGTAAGCATTTAGATAAAGGTCACACTGTAAAAGTCGTTAGCGCGATTGATGAGTTTAATTTTGTTCCATCAAACCCTTGGGTTGCAGTGGGCTGGAGAAAACCAGAAGATATCTCTTTCAAGTTAGAACCATATCTAACGCGTAAAGGTATTGAATTTTATCACCAAACTTGTACTGGTTTAGATGCTGAAAACAACAATATCACGCTAGATGATGGAACAGTGATGGAATATGACTATCTAATTCTAGCGACTGGCCCAGCACTTGCATTTGAAGAAGTTGAAGGTTTTGGACCTAAGAGTCATGGTGGTAACACGGTTTCTGTTTGTACAACTCCTCACGCTGTTGAAGCGTATGAAGAGTGGGAAGAGTTTTGTAAAGATCCAGGTCCAATCATTATTGGTGCCGTTCAGGGTGCGTCATGTTTCGGTCCAGCTTATGAATTTGCCATGATTATGGAAACGGATTTACGTAAGCGTAAGATTCGTAGCCAAGTACCTATGACGTTTGTAACGGCTGAACCTTATATTGGACATTTAGGTTTAGGTGGTGTTGGTGATTCTAAAGGTTTAATGGAATCAGAGATGCGTAACCGCCATATTGACTGGATTTGTAATGCAAAAACAACCAAGATTGCTGATGGCATTATGTATGTTGATGAGCATAATAATCAGGGTGAAGTAATCAATAAGCATGAACTGCCATTTAAATATGCCATGATGCTTCCTGCTTTTAAAGGTTCTAAGTTCCTTCAAGAGTTAGTTGATTCAGATCCTGAAAAAATGGGTGGCCCTCTAGTGAACCCTCGTGGCTTTGTTAAGGTAGATAAATTTAGCCGTAACCCAACTTATCATAATATTTACTCTTTAGGTGTGGGGATTGCGATTCCACCTGTGGATACAAAGTGTCCAGTACCTTGTGGTACACCTAAAACAGGTTTAATGATTGAGTCGATGGTTACGGCGATTTGCCATAACATTGAAGCGAATTTAGAAGGTAAAGAACCTATTGAAGAGCCAACATGGAATACCGTTTGTCTTGCCGATATGGGTGATTCAGGTGCCGCGTTTGTTGCTCTACCGCAAATTCCACCACGTAACTTAACATGGGCTAAAAAAGGTAAGTGGGTTCACTTAGCTAAAATTGCCTTTGAAAAATACTTTATCCGTAATATGAAGTCTGGTAATTCTGAACCAATCTATCAGAAATACATTATGAAAATGTTAGGAATTAACCGTCTAAAATCAGACAAATAATCCTTATTCTTTCATAAGTAAAAACGCCCTCAATTAAGAGGGCGTTTTTTTTTGCCCTCGTTTATAATATGCGACCTATGACACTCGCACTTATTCTCTATTATCTTGACCTTCTGGGTACAGCCGTCTTTGCTATTACTGGGCTGTTGGCAGCACGCCGTAAACAACTGGACCTATTTGGCGCCATTGTTATTGCGATGGTTACTGCAATCGGTGGTGGCACGCTGCGAGATCTCATTATTGATGTTCCTGTTTTTTGGACGCAGCATGATATTTATATTTATGTGGTGGTGATATCCGCCATGCTGTTGTTCTTTTTGGCTCGTTTTCGCCGTTTACCCATTAAAATGTTGCTGTTTTTAGATGCTTTAGGTTTGGCGGTTTTTACCGTTATTGGTACCCAAAAGGCGATGGCTCTAGGTTTTTCTGACCCGATTGCAATTATGACGGGAATTATGACGGGTGTCGTTGGCGGAATAATTCGTGATGTTTTGGTTGGCGAAGTGCCGCTGGTGTTTCGTAAAGAGATTTATGCCACAGCCTCGTTTGTGGGTGCGAGTATATTTTTACTGATGGAGCATGTTTCTTTTGATACGGATACCGCTGTGATCGTGTCAATTTTAATTACTTTGGTAATGAGGGTATGGGCTATTGTTTATAATATAGAACTCCCTGTTTTTATCTCTTATAAACCCAGAGAATTGCCTCAAACGGATTCCTTTGAAGAATCTAATCAAACAAACAATAAGAAAGCGGATGAGTAATATAAATTATGTTTAAACTCCCATATGAGCTGTTATTAGGTCTTCGTTATACCCGTGCAAAACGTCGTAATGGATTCATCTCTTTCATTTCGCTATCTTCCATGATTGGTATTGCCTTAGGGGTAACGGCTTTGATTACCGTTTTATCAATTATGAATGGTTTTCAAGAAGAGTTACGAGATCGCATCTTAGGTATGACGGCACATATCACCATTAATGAAAAAAATAACAGACTTGACGATTGGGAGTCGCTATATAACCAATTAATTAACCAGCCACATATTGAGGGTGCTGCGCCTAATATTATGGAGCAGGGAATGCTAACCATTGGTAATAAGGTTAATGGAGTTGCTGTTAGGGGGATTCTCCCTCAGTTTGAAGGTCAGGTTGCGGATATCGGTTCTAAGATGATGTTTGGTTCTCTTAATGATTTACAGCCTAAAAAATACAATATTATTTTAGGTACAGAGTTGGCCGCCAGCTTAAACGTTTCCTTAGGAGATAAGGTCACTTTAATTGCCCCACAGGGAAGTGTTTCGCCCGTTGGTGTGGTGCCTAGAATTAAACGTTTTACGGTTGTAGGATTGTTTGAAGCGGGTATGCATGAATATGATAGTGGTTTGGCCATTATCAATATAGAAGATGCGCAAACAGTCTTTAAATATGGTGATTCGGTTGGTGCGCTTCAGCTCAAGCTCGATGATATGTTTAATGTGGGTGAAGTAAAAGATAAATTAGGCTCGGTGGTTGATAAAGTCATGTATATGCGCGACTGGCGTCAACAGCATTCTAATTTTTTCAAAGCCATTGAGATGGAAAAACGCATGATGTTTATCGTCTTGACGCTGATTATCATGGTCGCCGCATTTAATATTGTTTCGACTATGGTGATGGTTGTAACAGATAAGCAAAGTGATATCGCGGTATTGAGAACCATTGGTGCAACCCCAATGAGTATTCAAGTTGTCTTTATTGTTCAAGGTCTGGTTATTGGTGCCTTAGGCGTTATTTTAGGTTTGGCAGGTGGTTTGAGTCTGGCTTTAAATATTGATGTTATTGTGCCGTTTATTGAAAACCTACTTGGGTTCCAGTTCTTTCCACCAGATGTGTACTATATTAGTTCAGTGCCCTCAAAACTGGTTTGGTCGGATGTATGGTACATCACAGGACTGGCCTTTTTATTGACCTTGTTGGCGACACTTTACCCTGCAAGAAAAGCATCAAAAGTGAATCCTGCGGAGGCTTTACGCTATGAGTAATGAAAAGAGCAATGAAAAACAAAACCTGGTTTTACAAGCGACGGGGTTGGGTAAGACTTATAAAGAGGGTGAGCTTGAAACAAAGGTCTTTTCGGATATCGATTTTCAGCTAAAAGCAGGAGAAAAAGTCGCTATTGTTGGTGCTTCTGGTTCAGGTAAAAGTACTTTGCTACATTTGTTAGCAGGCCTGGATACTCCGACTCAAGGAGAAGTGTTATTAAATGGTTTGTCTTTTTCTAGTGAGTCAGATGTAAAACGTGGCAAGCTTAGAAATCAATATATGGGCTTTGTCTATCAATTTCACCACCTGTTTTCTGAGTTAACGGCATTAGAAAATGTCATGATGCCATTGCAGATACGCAGGGTATCGATTAAAGAAGCACAGAAAAAAGCGCACCAGTTACTCGAAAAAGTCGGCTTGGCAAATAGGGCGCAACATAAGCCTAGTGAGCTTTCAGGAGGAGAAAGACAGCGTGTAGCGATTGCTCGTGCTTTGATTACTGAACCCGCCTGTATATTGGCAGATGAACCAACTGGAAATTTAGACTACGCTTCGGCTGATCAGGTATTTCAGCTGTTAGTAGATTTAAACACTGAGTTTGATACAGCATTGCTTATTGTAACCCACGATTTAAGCTTAGCCGCCAAAATGGATCGTCAAGTCACCCTGCTTGATGGTCACCTAGTCCATAATTAATTTAATGAAATTCTCTCTGTGTTAACTTTTCAAAACCTATCCATTAGAGCGGGGATTAAACCGCTTTTAGATGCGGCAACACTCACTGTTCACCCTGGTCAAAAAATTGGTTTGATTGGTCAAAACGGTGTGGGTAAAACCTCTTTATTCAAAGCCATTCTTAATGAACTTCCTATTGAGGCTGGGCATATTGATTTACCAGCAAGTTGGCTAATTGGTTGCGTTGAGCAGGAAGTCGCCGCTAAAAACATCAATTCGCTTGAATATGTAACCTATGGCGATAGTTTGTATGCTCAATATAGTGAACAAGTTAAAAATTTTCAGGAAGCGGATAATCATACAGGCCTGGTAGATGCCTATGATGCATTGGATAAAATTTCAGGGTATTTAGTGCCTAATAAAGCAAAACAGCTTTTATATGGTTTGGGTTTTAAAGACAGTGATTTTAATAAAGATATCTCAGAATTCTCAGGTGGTTGGCAAGTAAGATTGAAATTAGCAAGAGCTTTAATGCAGCGTGCCGATTTATTGTTATTAGATGAACCAACAAACCATCTCGATATTGAAGCGGTGGCTTGGTTAGAGCAGTGGCTAAAATCTTATGAAGGTGCGGTTATTATAATCTCTCACGATAGAGATTTTCTTGACCAGGTTGTGCAGGGAATTGCCCATATACATAATCAAAAGATTTATTACTACTCGGGTAATTTTGCGGCATTTGAACGTCAGCGAAATGAACAGCTTATGCAGCAGCAAGCTTTGCACGATAAACAAAAACAGCAGATGCAACATCTCAAAAGTTTTATTGAACGTTTTAAAGCCAAAGCAAGTAAAGCCAAGCAGGCTCAAAGTCGTGTAAAAGCGCTAGAACGAATGGAAGAAGTGGCTGCAGTTCAAGCGATGAACCCGTTTATTTTCAAATTCTTGTCACCAGACCATCAGCCTGATCCAATGATGAATGTTCAAGATATCTGCTTTGCTTATCAAGATAAGATTATTCTAGATAATGTTAATTTGGTTTTAAGAGCGGGCGATAGAATTGGTTTGGTCGGTGTCAATGGCTCAGGTAAAACGACGTTATTAAAGCAATTGGTGGGTGAGCTTAAGCCTCAATCAGGAAAAGTGGTGATCAGCAAGGGGGTGAAAATTGGTTATTTTGCCCAGCATCAAATCGATTCGCTGCATTTTGACCAAAGTCCGTTGCAACATATCCTAAAACAAGAAAATGCGCCTAGTGACCAAGAGGCTAGGGATTTTTTAGGCCAATTTGGCTTTTCTAATACGCAATGCCTTGAGCCTATTAAAGCCTTTTCGGGTGGTGAAAAAGCTCGCTTAGCTTTGGCTATTATCGTTTTTCAAAAACCAAATTTAATCATACTAGATGAGCCAACAAACCATTTAGATATGGAAACCCGTGATGCTCTGGATATGGCGATTCAAGAGTTTTCAGGTGCGGTGATTTTAGTAAGCCATGATAAACACCTTTTAGCCAGTATATCAGACCAGTTTTGGTGGGTACATAATGGCAAGGTAACGCCATATAACGGTGATTTAGATGGCTATTTACAAGAGCAATTAAAAACCATAAAGGCACATCAACAAGAAGCAAAACATACCAGGCCTGGTAAAACCAAAAAAGAGTTACGTCAAGAAAATGCTCAACAACGTAAAGTATTGGAAGCAAAGATAAGGCCTTACCAACAAGAGATTAATCAGTTGGATAAAAAAATGGCAAAGCTGCAGACTCAGATTTCTGATTATCATCTATTGATGGAAGATGAAACTTTATACGAAGCTCAAAATAAAGAGAAACTGGCTGAATGTATTAAAGGGCAAGCGAGTTGCGCTCAGGAGTTAGAAGAAGCTGAATTGCGTTGGTTAGAGCTAGAGGAGATGGTTGAAGAGGTTAAGGCAGAGCTAGTTTTAGAGAGTTAGATGTATTTATTTGGTTCTACCTCAAGCCATTTTAAAATGATTGAGGTAAATCTATTGAAATCTATTAACGGAAAGCAGGGCCGTGTTTAAAGCCTAGTTTACGTAAGATAAGAACCATTGGGCAGAAACCTGTGATGCCTGAAAACATTAAGTTAGCGCCAACAAAGCCCGTTAGGTATAACCATTCAGGTGTATGGTAAACGCTTAATAGGGTGCTTAATAGAACCATGGTTCCCGCTACAAGTAATACAATTCTTTCAATTGCCATTCGAATATTCCTTAAATAGAGTTGATTTAATACATGTAATTTCGTAATTTTGAGTTATTTGCTATTGATTACAAATAAGCTATTAATCTGGTCAATGATTCTATCAGTTTTTTGTATTTACTCAAGAAAAGCGAACAAAATAGCGTATTTCTTATTGTTTTTGCTAGATTTTATGAGTTTCCCTTTAAATTTATTACTTAAACCCGTATAATTCTGTGTCTAATTTTTACGATTAAGGCTACGCAAATTAATGTGTTTTCTTAATTAATTATATTGAAAACATCGAACTTTGAGATTTAAAAATGCAAGTAACTGTAGAAAAACCAGAACAAGGTCTTGAACACAAAATGACGGTAACGTTTCCTTCTGAGAGCTTAAACTCAGATGTTGAAAAGCGTTTAAATGAAATTCGTCGTACGATTAAAATGGATGGTTTCCGTCCAGGTAAAGTACCTTTAAATGTGGTTAAAAAACGCCACGGTGCACAAGTACACCAAGAAGTCATGGGTGAAGCTTTACAGAAAGCATTTTACGATGCCATTTCACAAGAAGAGCTACAAGTAGCTGGTTACCCAATGTTTGATGAGCTTGATGACAAAGACGGTTCTGTTACTTTTACAGCTCGTTTTGAAGTTTATCCAGAAATTACACTTCCTGAGTTCTCTGGTGTTAAGGTTGAAATCACCGAGTCTGCGGTAACAGATAAAGACGTGGAAAGCATGATTACTCGTCTTCGTGAACAACGTATGGCGTGGAAACCTTCTAAGAGTGCAGCTAAAAAAGCTAAGAAGGGCGAGCAGGTTATTATTGATTTCGTTGGCAAGATTGATGGTGAAGTCTTTGACGGTGGTTCAGCTGAAAATGCACCTTTAGAACTTGGTTCTGGTCGTATGATTCCTGGTTTCGAAGATGGAATCGAAGGTATGAAAAAAGGCGAAGAGAAAACAATTGAAGTTACTTTCCCTGAAGAGTATCAAGCTGAACACCTAAAAGGTAAAGCTGCTACTTTTGATATTACTGTTCACTCTATTTCAACTAAAGTTCTACCAGAAATCGACGAAGAATTTGTTAAGTCTTTCGGTATCGAAGACGGTACTGAAGAATCTTTAGTAAAAGAAATTAAAGACAGCATGGAAAAAGAACTTTCTCGCGCTGTTGAAAGCAAAAACCGTACTGCGGCTTTAGAAGCGTTACAGTCAATTGTTGATGTTGAAATTCCTAAGTCTTTATTAGACCAAGAAATCAAAAACCTAATGGATCGTGCCGTTCAAAACCTACAACAGCAAGGAATGAAAGCGGAAGATGTCAATATCGAAGCGAGCCAGTTTGAAGAGGAAGCTAAAAACCGCGTTAAACTTGGTCTTGTTTTAGGCGATATCATCAAAGCAAACAACATTGAAGCGTCTAATGAAGAAGTTGAAGCCTATATTGCTGAACAGGCTTCTTCATATGAAGATCCTGCTGAAGTCATTGGTTGGTATGCTCAAAACCCAGGAGCACGTTCTGAAATTCGTGCTATTTTAGTAGAAGGTAAAGTCGCTGCTAAAATCATTGATGAAGCAAAAGTGAAAAAAGTGAAAAAAGCATTTGATGAAGTAATTAACTCTCCTATGTAATTCATTTTTAAATCTTATTTGATTTCATAAAACTTAACCCTGGACATAAAATTACGATTTGTGCCTGGGGTTAAGTTTTTTTTTGCCTTAGAAAAGGCTAAGATACTCCTAAACACAAATTTAATAAAAATAAAACCTACAGGAAATACAGCGGAATATGGATAACATGATTCAAAATGCACTTGTACCGATGGTAATAGAGCAAACAAGTCGCGGTGAGCGTTCTTACGATATTTATTCAAGACTATTAAAAGAGCGTGTTATCTTTTTAGTAGGTCAAGTTGAGGACCATATGGCCAACTTAATTGTGGCTCAAATGCTGTTTTTAGAATCTGAGAATCCTGAGAAAGATATTCACCTATACATCAATTCACCAGGTGGCAGTGTAACAGCGGGTATGGCAATTTATGACACTATGCGTTTTATTAAACCAGATGTAACCACAATGTGTATTGGACAAGCGGCCAGTATGGGGTCTTTTCTATTGTCTGCTGGTGCAAAAGGTAAACGTTTTGCACTGCCGAATTCTCGCGTTATGATTCATCAGCCATTGGGTGGCTTCCAAGGCCAGGCAAGTGATATTCAAATACACGCTCAAGAAATTATGCAAATAAAAAATAAGTTGAATGCAGCATTGGCTGAACACACTGGCCAAGATATTAAAACTATTGAACAAGATACTGATCGTGATAATTTCATGAGTGCACAGCAAGCATGTGATTACGGTTTAGTTGATAAAGTACTGACAAATCGTTAAGGCAATAAAGATGAGTGAAGACAAAACACTATATTGTTCATTTTGTGGTAAAGGACAAGATGAAGTAAGAAAACTAATTGCAGGCCCATCAGTCTATATTTGTGATGAGTGTGTGGAGCTTTGTAACGATATTTTACGTGATGAATTTGGTGAAGAAGATATAAGCCAATTTGAGCTTGAAAACCTTCCAACTCCGCACGAAATCAGCGCTATTTTAGATGATTATGTCATTGGTCAGTTCAATGCCAAAAAAGTATTGTCGGTTGCTGTTTACAATCATTACAAACGTTTACAGAATTCGCATGTGAAAGATGATGTTGAGCTAACTAAAAGTAATATTTTATTAATTGGTCCAACAGGTTCAGGTAAAACGCTACTGGCTCAAACTTTAGCACGTTTATTAGATGTACCATTTGCAATTGCCGATGCAACTACATTAACCGAAGCGGGTTATGTGGGTGAAGATGTAGAGAGTATTGTACTGAAACTTCTTCAGCGTTGTGATAACGACCCTGAAAAAGCGGAACGTGGCATTATCTATATCGATGAAATTGATAAGATTACACGTAAATCAGAAAATCCATCAATTACTCGAGATGTTTCAGGTGAGGGTGTTCAGCAAGCCTTATTAAAGCTGGTTGAAGGGACAATGGCTTCTGTGCCACCACAAGGTGGGCGTAAGCACCCAAATCAAGACATGATTCAGGTGGATACCTCAAAAATCCTCTTTATTGTTGGTGGTGCTTTCGAAGGCCTGGATAAAATCATTGATCAGCGTACTGAAACCAATATTGGAATCGGTTTTTCTGCTGAGGTTAAAACTAAAGAAAGCCGTTTAACAATTACTGAAAAATTCCAAAAAATTGAACCAGAAGATTTAGTTAAATTTGGTTTAATTCCAGAGTTTGTTGGGCGCTTGCCAATGATTGCTTCTTTAGAAGAATTGGACGAAGAGGCATTGATTAAGATTCTAACCGAGCCTAAAAACGCATTAGTTAAGCAATTTCAAAAAATGTTTGAACTAGAAGGGGCAGAATTACAGTTCCGTAAAGATGCGTTATCAGAGATTGCTAAGCTAGCAATCGAACGTAAAACGGGAGCTCGTGGATTACGCTCAATCATGGAGCAGTTATTGCTAGATACTATGTATGACCTACCAAGCTTGAAAAACGTTGAGAAAGTCGTTATTAATAAAGCAGTGATTCAAGGCAAGAAGTCACCTTTATTGGTTTATCAAGATGAAGTAGCTAAGGTTGCATCAAGTGAATAACTAAGTTTAAAACGTAAATACATAAATAATGTTTTAGACCCAGCTTCATGCTGGGTTTTTTAAAGGCAAAACTTGCCATTAGTTTGTCTAAAAAGGGATAAAAATGGATATTGATCAAGTAAGTATGAAAATGAACGTACTCGTATTACCTTTACGTGATGTCGTGGTTTTTCCAGGAAATGTAATGCCATTATTTGTGGGGCGAGAAAAATCAATCCATGCCTTAAATGAAGCGATGCAGGGTGATAAACAGATCTTCTTAATTACACAAAAGAGTGCAGAGTTAGATGTACCATCCTTAGAAGATTTGTACTCTGTGGGTACGATGGCCAACATTCTTCAGTTGTTAAAGTTGCCTGACGGTACGGTTAAAGTTTTAGTAGAAGGAATTCAGCGCTTTAGATTAACGGGTTTACATATTGATAATAACGTTCTTCTAGGTGATATTACAGAAGTAGAAAGCAGTGCGGACAATGAAACAGACACTGTTGTTTTAATGCGGGCTTTAGCTGAGCGTTTTAATCTTTTTGCCGATCTAAAAAAGAAAATCCCTTCAGAAGTTAAAACCTCAGTACAAAAAGAGCTTAACCCTGAGCGAATGGTGGATTTAATCTCTGCAAATCTAAAGCTTAGTGTTGAAGAGAAACAGGCGCTTCTTGAACTGACTTCAACCAGTGAGCGTTTAGAGCGCGTTCTCGCCATGATTGAAACAGAGCTAGAGATGCTTGAATCAGAAAAACGTATCACTTCGCGTGTTAAAAAACAGATGGACAAAACGCAACGTGAATATTATCTGAATGAAAAAATTAAAGCGATACACAGTGAATTAGCTGGTGGTGATGAAACCGTTGTTAATGAAATGGAAGAGCTAACACAAAGAATTGGCAAGGCAGGGTTAACCGCTGAAGCAGAGAAAAAAGCCAATACAGAGCTTAAAAAGCTCAAAATGATGCCTGCTCAATCCTCTGAAGCAACCGTTGTTCGTAATTATTTGGATTGGTTATTAGATATACCATGGAAAAAACGCAGCCGCGTCTCGAATGATTTAAATAAAGCAGAGAAAATACTGGATGCCCAGCATTACGGGTTAGAAAAGGTCAAAGAACGTATTGTTGAGTATCTTGCTGTACAAAAACGTGTGAAAAAAATGAAAGGGCCTATTCTCTGTTTAGTTGGACCACCAGGGGTGGGTAAAACGTCATTGGCTCGTTCAATTGCTGAAGCAACTAACCGTAAGTATGTGCGCATGTCTTTAGGTGGTGTTAGGGACGAGGCAGAGATTCGTGGACATCGTAAAACCTATATTGGCGCGTTACCAGGTAAAGTTATTCAAAAAATGCATACAGCTGGGACAAAAAACCCACTGTTTCTACTTGATGAAATAGACAAAATGTCGAGTGATATGCGTGGAGATCCTGCATCCGCTTTATTGGAGGTGCTAGATCCAGAGCAAAATAGCACTTTTAACGATCATTATCTTGAAGTGGATTATGATTTGTCGGATGTTATGTTTGTAGCCACATCAAACTCTATGGACATTCCAGAAGCCTTGTTGGATAGAATGGAAGTGATTAATTTATCAGGTTATACCGAGCCTGAAAAATTGAATATTGCCCAAAAACATCTGCTACCAAGAGCCTTAAAAGATCACGGACTTAAAAAAGATGAATTAACCATCACATCAGAGTCTATTTTAGCGATTATTCAGTTGTACACGCGTGAAGCGGGTGTTCGCTTGCTGGCCCGTGAGTTAGCTAAAATTTGTCGAAAAGCAATTAAAAAAATTGTGACTGATGATAAAACACCCTCTAAGATTACAGTGAATAAGGCTGATTTAGAAGAGTATCTAGGTGTGGCTCGTTATCGAGTAGGTCTTGCAGACTCTGAAAACAGAATAGGGCAGGTTGCTGGGCTTGCGTGGACACGTGTTGGTGGCGATTTATTGCGCATTGAAGCGACTGCTATGCCTGGTAAAGGTAAGTTGTCCAGCACGGGGCAGTTAGGAAGCGTTATGCAAGAATCTGTTCAGGCTGCAATGAGTGTGATAAGAAGCCGTTCTGAGGTATTAGGGCTTGCAGATGATTTTTATGAAACCAACGACTTGCATTTACACTTTCCTGAAGGCGCTATAAAGAAAGATGGGCCTAGTGCTGGTATCGCAATTTGTACGGCAATCACATCTGTATTAACAAAAACACCAGTAAGAGCTGATGTGGCCATGACAGGTGAGATAACGTTACGTGGAGAAGTGCTTCCTATTGGCGGTCTTAAAGAAAAGCTCTTAGCTGCATTACGAGGTGGGATTAAAATGGTATTAATCCCACATGATAATGTTCGTGATTTAGCGGATGTGCCTGATGAAGTGAAAAATCAGCTCGATATTCACCCTGTAAGATGGGTAGATGAAGTGCTTGAATTGGCTTTAACTGAACGTCCAAAGCCATTAGTAGAGGTTACTGAGGGCATAACTTATACTGATGAGAAAGCGCCAAAAACGGCTGAAAAGGCGTCAAATCGACATTAATTAGTAAAAATACGTTTTTTTTCTTGACACCATTTGGTGATGATTGCTATAAATGCAAGAGCCAAAGGTGGTGGATAAAAAATACATTAAAAACTCATGGAGAAAAAAATGAATAAATCTGAATTAGTAAGTGCAATTGCAGAAGAAGCTGGTTTAACAAAAGCAGATGCAGCTAAAGCATTAGACGCAACGGTAGCTTCAATCACAAAAGCAATGAGCTCAGGTGACTCAGTAGCAATTATCGGTTTTGGTACATTTAAAGTTGGTGAGCGTTCTGCACGTACTGGTCGTAACCCTCAAACAGGTGCTGAGATGCAGATTCCTGCGGCTAAAGTTCCTAAGTTTACAGCTGGTAAAGCACTAAAAGAAGCTGTTAACTAATTGATGTTAAAGCAGCTGTCAAAAAAATGAAAAAAAACATTTAAATTTGATTGACAAGCTCTCCCATAACTCTATAATACGCCACATCAATTAAGCACAGCAACACAGACCAACAGGGACGTAGAGCAAGTTTGATTGGGTGATTAGCTCAGTTGGGAGAGCATCGCCCTTACAAGGCGAGGGTCACTGGTTCGAGCCCAGTATCACCCACCACGGAGCGGTAGTTCAGCTGGTTAGAATACCTGCCTGTCACGCAGGGGGTCGCGGGTTCGAATCCCGTCCGCTCCGCCATATTTAAAAGCTAGTTATAAACTAGCTTTTTTATTGCAAATCTTCAGGAGTTTGCAGTAATACAAAACAGAGAAGTTGTTCATATTTTGAATGTAAAACTTTTTTGTCTATCCTGGGTGATTAGCTCAGTTGGGAGAGCATCGCCCTTACAAGGCGAGGGTCACTGGTTCGAGCCCAGTATCACCCACCATACAATTAGGAGCGGTAGTTCAGCTGGTTAGAATACCTGCCTGTCACGCAGGGGGTCGCGGGTTCGAATCCCGTCCGCTCCGCCAGTTAAAAAAGAAAGCCATTACAAATTTCATTTGTAGTGGCTTTTTTCATTTCTATACTTTGTTTTTATGTGTAAACGCAATTTATAATTGATAAAAAGTTTTCACCACGAAGGCACGAAGATTTGTGAAATGAGTATAACGATTAGATAAACATAGATTATTCATTCATAGTTATTGAATCAAAAAAACTGGTGTTAGGTTTTAGAGTTTTTCGTGCCTTCCTCTCTTCGTGGTTTATTTAATTAGATTTTAGACATAAAAAAACCGCATTGCTGCGGTTTTGAAGATTACCAGGCCTGGTGAAAGGCCAAAGCTATTTCAACTAGGTTGAAGCTGTTACGTTGTAACCGCCATCAACATAAGTGATTTCTCCTGTAATCCCTGAAGCTAAATCAGAGCATAAGAAAGCCGCTGTATTACCCACTTCTTCAATTGTGACATTGCGACGTAACGGTGTGGCTTGAGCGGCTTTATCAAGCATGGTTCTGAAATCTTTAATTCCAGCAGCCGCTAAAGTACGAATTGGACCTGCAGAAACGGCGTTAACACGAATGCCTTCCTGACCAAGATCTGCGGCTAAGTAACGAACAGTGGCTTCTAACGATGCTTTAGCAATACCCATAACGTTATAGTTAGGGACCGCTCGCTCAGCACCTAAGTAAGAAACAGTCATAACGGAACCATTTTTGGCTTTTAGCATTTCATGAGCGGCTTTAGTACAGGCCGTTAAGCTGTATGCACTAATGTCATGTGCAATGCTAAATCCTGTGCGGGTAGAAGCGTCAATCATTCGGCCTTCAAGCTCTTCACGCGGTGCAAAGGCTACTGAGTGAACTAAAATATCTAAACCATCAGTCCACTGTTTTGATAGTTCTGCAAAAGTGGCATCAATTTCAGCATCACTGGCTACATCTAAAGGCAATACAATTGAAGAACCGAGTTCTTCAGCAATTTTTTCTACGCGACCTTTAAGTTTTTCGTTTTGGTAAGTAAGGGCAATCTCTGCGCCTTGTTCATGCATTTGTTTAGCAATTCCGTAGGCTATTGACTTGTTATTTGCTACACCAATGATTAAGGCTTTTTTTCCTGAAAGGAATCCCATATTGTTCTCCAATATTTGATTAAGTAGAAGGTGACAATCATTCATAAACACGTTTGCGATTCGCTATCACGTTTTGGATGTCTATCATTTAAAATTTATACGCATTATAACGTTAAAATATTGGTTATAATGCTTGAAGTTGCTAAAATCAGGTTCAATTTTGTTCTAGGCGATTTGTTTCCTTAAACGGTTTGACCAGGCCTGGTAAGTATTTAAAGATGATTTTTTGAATGTATTGTTAGGATTCATTATTTTTAACAAATTTTGTTTGCAAGGGCATATGCTAAATAGAGTACTTATAAAACCGTTCAAGATACTGTTATTAATGGGATTATTCTTTTTATCTTATACGGTTTCTGCAAATAACTGGAACGCACCCTATAGTGAAAATCAAGTTAAGCAACAAACGCTGTTCAGTGCTTTTGGTTCACCGCCCAAGCATTTAGACCCTGTTGTCTCTTATAATTCTAATGAGTGGGCTATTCTCTCTCAAATCTATGAACCTCCTCTACAATATCATTATTTAAAACGACCTTATACGGTTGAGCCGCTAACGCTCACTGAACTACCTAAAATTCAGTATTTAAATTCTGCGGGTAAAAAAGTCTCTGAAAAAAGTCAGGATATTGCCTTTACTGAATACCTTTTTGAAATAAAGAAGGGCATCTATTTTCATCATCATCCCGCTTTTGTTAAAAATAAAGAGGGTGACTTTAGCTACCATACGTTAAAAGCATCCGAGCTCACGGCAATTAAATCAATATATGATTTTAAAAACCAAGCCAA
This sequence comes from Thiomicrorhabdus sp. Kp2, assembly GCF_000478585.1. Classification (NCBI taxonomy): domain Bacteria; kingdom Pseudomonadati; phylum Pseudomonadota; class Gammaproteobacteria; order Thiotrichales; family Piscirickettsiaceae; genus Thiomicrorhabdus; species Thiomicrorhabdus sp. Kp2. The sequence goes on along the minus strand of NZ_ARWI01000001.1, from coordinate 247,622 downwards.
TCGAGAATTATCAGCGAGTGACTATATTTACGCCATAAAAAGAATGGCATTACGTCAGAATCACTCGCCTATTTTAGATTCTATGACACCTTATATTGTTGGTTTAAAAGCGTATTCACAACAAGTTACTAAAGCGTTTGAAGAGCAATTAAAAAAACAAGATGCTTCGGATAAAACAACTTATTATGACTTAAACCAGTTTGATATTGGTGGTGTTCAACTAATTGATAAATATCGTTTTAAAATTAAAATAAATGGTCGCTATCCGCAGTTTTTATACTGGTTATCCATGAACTTTTTTGCCCCAATTCCCTGGGAGGCTGACAAGTTTTATAAACAACCAGGCCTGGTAGAACGTAATATCACCATAGATACTTCGCCAATTGGTACAGGTCCTTATTATTTGGCAGAAAATAATCCTAACCGTAGAATGCGTTTAGTGGCCAATGAAAACTATCATCAAGTGTTTTATCCCAGTACAGGTTTGCCTGAAGAGGCTAATCCAGCGCTTTTAGACGATGCTGGTAAACAGCTACCCTTTATTAAAGAGGTCGTTTATACGCTTGAAAAAGAGAGCGTGCCTTTATGGAACAAATTCTTGCAAGGTTATTACGATGCTTCAGGTGTGAGTTCAGATAGTTTTGATCAAGCGGTTTCTATTTCGGGTTCTGGCAATATGAGTTTAACCCCAGAGATGAAAGAGCGTGGTATTCAGTTTTTAAGTCATGTTCAACCCACTATCTATTATTTTGGTTTTAATATGGCCGACCCTGTGATTGGAGGCTACTCAAAAAAACAGCAAAAGTTGCGTCAAGCCATCAGTATTGCCGTCAATTTTGAAGAGTATATTTCCATATTTATGAATGGACGAGGCGTGGTCGCCCAAAGCCCAATTCCGCCTGGTATTTATGGGCATCAAAAAGAGTTAATAAACCCGTTTGTTTATCAACAAGAAAACAATCAACTTAAACGTAAGTCTATTGAATATGCCAAGAAACTGCTGGCTGAAGCGGGTTACCCTGATGGACGCAAACCAAATGGGGAGGCTTTGTCACTTTATTATGATACTGCGGCCACGGGTCCAGACAGTCAGTCAGAGTTAAATTGGTATCGTAAACAGTTTGCCAAGCTTGGTATTAATTTGATTATTCGAGCTACTGACTATAATCGTTTTCAAGATAAGGTAAGACAAGCCAAAGTTCAGATGTTCTCTTGGGGTTGGAATGCCGATTACCCCGACCCTGAAAACTTTTTGTTTTTGCTGTTTGGTGGCAATGCCGTGATTAATACTAAAGGCACTGGAATCAATAGCGCTAACTATGACAACCCTAAATTTAATCAACTCTTCAAACAGATGAAAACCATGCCTAATGGCCCTGAACGATTAGCTATTATTCAGAAAATGGTTAAAATTGCCCAACAAGATGCACCGTGGATTTGGGGCTTTAACCCAAAATCTTTGGCGTTGTACCATAGCTGGTTAAAAAATGTGTACCCTAATGCGCTGGCAAATAACACTACAAAATACAGACGTATTGATGTGCAAGATCGTTACAACAAACAACAGGCCTGGAATAAACCGATTATTTGGCCTTTAATTTTGGTTGTATTGATTTTATTGCTCTCTATTTGGCCACTAACACGCGCCTATAAAAAACGTCAAAGCTCAGTAATGACATCTAAAACAAATGCAAAAGAGGGTAATGTTTAATGTTTGCCTATATTGTGAGACGTTTACTGTTTGCTGTACCCATTTTATTGGGTGTTAATCTAATTACTTTTGCCCTGTTTTTTATGGTGAATACGCCAGATGATATGGCACGAGCGCAATTAGGCGCAAAACAAACTACACCTGAGATGATACAGGCCTGGAAAGCGAGTAATGGTTATGACAAGCCCCTGTTTATTAATATAGAGCAAAGTGGTTTACAGCAAATTTCAGATACTTTATTTGTGCAAGAGTCTCTAAAATTATTCAGTTTTGATTTTGGTCAGTCCGATTCTGGCCGACAAATCTCCGCTGATATTTACGAACGAATGTGGCCAAGTTTAGCCATTGCTCTACCAACGTTTATGATTGGTTTAGTTACCAATATTGCCATTGCCTTGTTGATTGTGCTTTTTAGAGGCTCAACCCTCGATAGCGTAACCATGGGCATTGCGGTTGCCATTATGTCTATTTCTGGACTTTTCTATATCATTGCAGGTCAAGTTCTCTTTAGTAAAACTTGGCATTGGGTGCCGATATCGGGCTATGCGGAGGGTTTAGAGGGCATTAAGTTTCTAATTTTACCTGTGTTAATAGGAGTCTTTGCTGGTATTGGAGCAGGGATTCGTTGGTATCGCAGTATCTTTTTAGAAGAAATCAATAAGGACTACGTAAGAACAGCCCGAGCAAAAGGGCTTTCAGAAATTAAGGTGCTCTTTGGGCATGTTTTACAAAATGGTTTATTACCCATACTTACTGGCGTTGTGGTGGTGATTCCAACCCTGTTTATGGGCAGTTTAATTATGGAATCTTTCTTTGGTATACCAGGCCTGGGAAGTTACACCATTGATGCTATTCAATCTCAAGATTTTGGTATTGTTAAAGCCATGGTCTTTTTAGGCTCGGTACTCTATATCATCGGCTTAATTCTCACCGATATCTCTTACACTTATTTTGACCCAAGAGTGAAGTTGTCATGATACAAACAATGACACCCGTATTTTTATGGACTGATATCATGATTTGGGGGCTTTTTGTTCTCCTGGTGATAGGTATACGCCAAATCATTAAAGACCCCCAAAAAAGAGCGCAGTGGCGCGCCGTTTTTCAGTCTAAAACCGCCATGGCCTCTATTATGGTGTTAATGGTTTATTTTGTTATCGCCTTGCTTGATTCAACCCATTTTAAAATCGATCCCTCTGAGAAGAGCGGTCATCACAAAGAGCTGGTCAGTGTTTTAGATCTGGGTTTAAATCACCTTATAGCAAATACAGAACGCACCTATTCAGCTCCATTTGCCTTAACGGAATACAGTTCCAGTATTGTTTATGATGAGATAGGGCAGGTTAAACAGGTATATTTACCGCTAAAACACGTTGCGCAACACATCAATATGGATGCTGACCGCATTGCGTTTGATCTATTCAGCCAATTTACCTGGTCGTTAATGATTACACTGCTTGTGTTATTGGTTTTTTTCGCTTTTCACGGATATTTTTACCTAAAAGCCTTGGCACAAAATAGAGTATTGTCAAACAATAAAGCGCTTCCTTGGCGTTCAGCATATCTCACACTGTTTATTTTACTATTAGTGGGTATCACCCTTTATAACCTCAGTTTTAACTATCATGTATTGGGCACCAATAAAGTGGGTGAAGACGTCTTTTACAACTCACTCAAAAGCATTAGAACAGGGGTGTTAATTGGTGGTTTAACCACTGTAGTAATGCTGCCATTAGCGTTAGTTCTAGGGATTAGTGCAGGGTATTTTAAAGGTTGGATTGATGATCTCATTCAATACTTTTACACCACCTTAAACTCCATACCTGGCGTATTATTAATTGCCGCCGCCGTATTGGTTATGCAATCTATTATGAGCACGCATGCCGAATGGTTTGGCAGTACCGAAGAGCGCGCTGATATGCGTCTACTATTTTTAATTTTAATTCTAGGCATGACCAGTTGGACAGGCCTGTGCCGTTTACTGCGTGCAGAAACCCTTAAAATCAGCCAAATAGAATATGTTACCGCCGCCAAAGCGTTTGGCTTAAAACCTTTTACTATTATTAGAAAACACATTTTACCGAATCTGGTGCACCTCATCTTAATCGCTTTAGTACTCGATTTTAGTGGGTTAGTATTGGCCGAAGCCGTATTATCCTACGTTGGGGTTGGGGTAGATCCAACCATGCCAAGCTGGGGTAATATGATTAACCAAGCCAGGTTAGAGATGGCGCGTGAACCCATGGTTTGGTGGTCACTGCTTTCTGCATTTTGTTTTATGTTTATTTTAGTGTTAGCCGCAAACCTTTTTGCCGACCGAGTTCAATGGGTACTTAACCCAAGATCAGAGAAATAGGAATCCAAATGTCTCAATCAACCGTATCGACCGTATTAAGTGTTAAAAACCTAGTCTTAAACATTGGTGAACAACGCTTAATTAATGATATTAGTTTTGATATAAAAGCGGGTCAAATCTTTGCTCTAGTGGGCGAGTCGGGCAGTGGTAAATCCCTAACCAGCTTAGCCATTATGCGCTTATTGCCAGAGGTGTTAACAATTGGTGGTGGACAGATTACTTTACATCAGCAAAACCTATTTGAACTGCCTGAATATCAAATGCAAAAAGTGCGTGGTAAACAAGTCGCGATGATCTTTCAAGAACCGATGACCTCGCTTAACCCTGTTATGAAAGTAGGCGATCAAGTCGCAGAGGTTCTACGTTTGCATTTAGGTTTAAATAACAAACAGGCCAGAGCCAAAGTGGTTTCTTTGTTTGAAGAAGTGGGCATTCCTGAATCAAAAGACCGTTATGACTGGTATCCGCATCAGCTGTCGGGTGGTCAAAAACAGCGTGTGATGATCGCCATGGCTCTAGCCTGTGAACCTGATTTACTGATTGCCGATGAACCCACTACGGCATTAGATGTCACTATTCAAGCACAGGTGCTGCAACTGCTCAAAGAGATTCGTAGTAAACGAGGCCTGTCTATTCTGTTTATTACACACGACATGGGTGTGGTGTATGAAATGGCCGATACCGTAGCGGTTATGAAACAAGGGCAAATTTTAGAACAAGCCGAAAAAGAGACCTTCTTTAACAACGCCACACATCCTTATACAAAAAAACTACTGCAAGACGCCGTGCCCAAGCAAATCTTAAAACCTGCTAAAGATTCTGAAAAACTACTCGAACTTACTGATTTAAAAGTACATTTTCCTATTAAAAAAGGTCTGTTTCAACGAACTGTGGGTATGGTAAAAGCGGTTGACGGTGTCAGTTTAAGTATCGAAAAAGGGCAAACATTAGCCCTGGTGGGTGAATCAGGTTCAGGCAAAAGCACCATTGGCCAAGCCATTTTAAAACTGGTTAACGCCACCGATGGTGCGGTTTCTTATGTATCAGACAATCAAGAGATTCAACTCACCAAACTGACTGAAAAGCAGATGAAACCGCTGCGTAAAAAAATACAGGTTATCTTTCAAGATCCATTCTCAGCACTTAACCCACGTATGACCATTAGCGAAATCATTCGTGAAGGCATGGTCAGTTTAAAAGTAGGCAGTCAAAACAGACAAGATCAAGATAACCGAATCGATGAACTGCTTGAACAAGTTGGCCTAGAAACAGAGTTTAAACACCGCTACCCACATGAATTCTCAGGCGGTCAACGTCAACGTATCGGTATTGCCAGAGCCTTAGCCGTAGAACCCGAGCTCATTATTTGTGATGAACCGACTAGCGCATTAGATGTCACCGTGCGAGCACAAGTTTTAGAACTATTAGAAGATTTACAGAAAAAGTACCAACTTTCCTACCTGTTTATTACCCATGATCTATCCATTATTCCAACCATTGCCCACAAAGTAGCGGTCATGCAAAACGGCAAAGTAGTAGAACACGGAACCGTAGAACAAATCATGCACAACCCGCAACAAGACTACACAAAACAACTGCTTAACTCCGCACCTGAATTAATTCGTAAGGTTATGTTTGCTTAAAAACAGGTTTACCACGAAGGCACGAAGTTTTTTTATTAAGTGGTTTCAAATCCAGTTTTACCAGGCCTGATATTCTCTGTGGCTATCGTTGTTCTGTGAGCATAGGGTAAATTGTGGTTAATAATGTCGTGTTCATGCTCTAAAGTGTACGTATTTATTCTACAAAGATAAGTTCATTTGTTGTAGTATTCATAACTAATTACCGTATTTAAAACAGATTATCTTGATAATATTTCATAACCTAACCTATTGCCAGGCCAGCAGAATATTAGAACAAAAGGATATGCTTATTACTTCAATACAATATATTAGGGCGTTTGTGCCTTATACTAAATGTTATGTCGCTATGAATCTGCTCACTAAAGGAGAAAAGTATGCAACCAGAAGTCTTAATTCGTACCTTCATTGATGAAGCGTTCAACAAGGGGAATCTTTCGATACTCGAGGATGTAATTCATACTGAGTACCAATATTTGAGTCCTGACAACAGCCAACTAAAAGGTATAGGTCAATTGACAGAATTTATTCAGGCGTTCCGCAAAGCCTTTCCTGATCTTAACCTTCAGATAGATGATCTGTTTGCGTCAAATGACCGCTCGTGTACTGCCTTTACACTTAGTGGCACTCACGAGGACGATTTCATGGGGATTCCGGCAACTAAAAAGTCAGTGGAAGTCCGAGGAATGGTAATGAGCCGATTTAAAGACAACAAGATCTTCGAGGATTGGGAGATTCTCGATAACTTGAGCTTTTTTCAACAGCTTGGGGTTGTCCCTGAACTCTCCTAATGCATTATCTAACCGTTCGAAAAGAGACATAACGAGTTGCAACACGCGGAAAAATTACTCGCTGCGCTCCTAAATTGCCGATGAGCGCGACGTTATGTTTCAAAATAAATTATCAGAGTAAGGCATGAACTTTAAAATTCTCGACAAAAAGAATAAGCAAGAAGTAGTAACTCTGTTTACGGAAACCTTCTCTTCATCCGAAGGGGAGGGAGAAGGCAGAATAATTGGTAATCTAGTATCTAAACTATCAACTAATATAAACAATAAAGAAATAATAGCCGTCGGTGCATATAAAAATGAGTCAATTATCGGAGCAATTTTCTTTACTCGTCTAAGCTTTAATGAACCCATTTCGGTTTACATGCTCGCTCCTGTTGCAGTTAGCACTAAGCATCAGGGAATGGGGATTGGACAAGCACTCATAAATTATGGGCTTAATGAACTCAAAAAACGCTCTGTTAATATTGCTGTCACATATGGAGATCCCTCTTTCTATTCCAAAGTTGGGTTTAAAAGCTTATCAGAGCAAGTTATCCAGGCTCCGTTAAAGATTTCAATGCCAGAAGGTTGGTTAGGTCAGTCTTTAACAGGTAAACCAATTCCAATAATTAAAGAACGACCTATATGTGTTGAGGAATTCAATGACCCTGCCTTGTGGTAACAACCAAAACATAACAATTAGCTACAGCGGACGCGCCAAATATGCACGCCGCTTAGCTAGGCGTTATCCACTAAGCTAAATTCCTTGAATCATTTTTTGATGAATGATATTGTAAATCCATGCAAACAAACACTACATACAACTTATTCTCAATTTCATGGTGGCGCTCTATTTTATAGAGCGGCGCTGAATCACATTTATTCAAAGCCGTCGGAAGACCGCTTATGAATAACCTCATTTATGTCTCCGATGGTAAAAATTAGGAGTCATATTATGCACAATCCAAGAAAAAACTTAAAAAAAGAAAAAATATTAACTGGAGATAGAGCAACAGGTCAGCTTCATCTCGGACATTTTGTTGGTTCGCTTCAGCAACGAGTTAAGCTACAACATGATCACGAACAGACCATTTTAGTTGCAGATTTACAAGGCTTAACTGATAACGGTCATAATCCACACAAGGTATCGTCCAATATTTTGAATGTTGTCGCTGATTATTTGGCTGTTGGCATTGAACCTCTAAAAACAACTATTTGTTTGCAGTCAGCTATTCCCGCGTTATCTGAATTGACAATGTATTATTCAAACTTAGTTTCTGTTGCTAGATTACAGAGAAACCCCACTGTGAAAAGTGAAATTTCAGCTAAATCATTTGGTAGCTCAATTCCAACAGGTTTTTTAACATACCCGATTAGCCAAGCCGCGGATATTACCGCATTTAGAGCCACTTTAATTCCTGTTGGTGATGACCAATTACCAATGATTGAGCAAACGAATGAGATAGTGAGAAAATTAAATCATATTGCACAAGATGATATTCTAGTGGAGTGTCGACCGTTATTAAGTAAAGTGCCTCGCTTACCAAGTTCAGATGGTAAAAATAAAATGTCAAAATCAATGGGCAACTGTATTTTTTTGAGCTCCAGTGAAAAAGAGATATCGAAAGCCGTAAAGTCGATGTACACCGATCCTAATCATTTAAGTGTTGAAGACCCTGGGCAAATTAGGGGTAATGTTGTTTTTACCTATTTAGATGCATTTCACCCTGACTCAGTTTATATTGATGAGCTGAAGGAAAGATACCAAAACGGTGGTTTAGGTGACGGAACAACCAAAAAAATTCTAGAAGAGTGCTTGCAAGATATATTAAGGCCAATTAGAGAACGTAGGGAAATGTTTATGTCAGATAAAGCTCAATTAATAGATATTCTTCGAATTGGTAGCCAAAAGTCGCAAGAAGAAACGAATCAAGTGTTAAATAACGTTAAATGTGCATTTGGTCTTAACTTAATTAATTAGAAAAAATCAATATGGTAGGTATAACAAGTTAATCAACTGATCCTAAAACAGTGGGCTAACGCTTCGCGATTTTTGCCCACCATTTTTCGCTGGTTATTAAGAGATTAAAAGTCACGTACACATCGGAGGCATTTTGAAAGGTCCAAATCCTGAAGATAAAGAACCTATGAAGGGTTTCCCTCAAGTAGGATATTTGAAGAACTACATTTCGTCTAAAAATATCGTTGTTGGTGACTACACCTACTACGATGACCCTGAAGGCCCTGAGCGATTTGAGAGCAACGTGCTTTATCATTTTCCATTTATAGGGGATAAGCTTTTAATAGGGAAATTCTGCGCTATCGCAAAAGACGTAAAATTCATCATGAATGGCGCTAATCATAAAATTTCTGGTTTTTCTACATACCCATTCCAAATATTCGGTAACGGTTGGGAGAAGGTCATGCCCAAAGAGGGTGATCTACCCCACAAAGGTGATACAGAAATAGGGAATGATGTTTGGATTGGATATGAAGCTACAATTATGCCGGGAATCAAAATTGGCAATGGTGCAATAATAGCGAGTAAGTCTGTCGTGGTATCTGATGTCCCATCTTACTGCGTTGTAGGCGGTAATCCTGCCAAAGTCATTAAATATCGATTTGATGAAAGTACAATTAATGAACTATTAGAAATAGCTTGGTGGGATTGGAGTGAAGAAAAAATCACTGAAAACCTTGAAGCGATAGTTGGCAGTGATCTAGTTGCTCTTCGGTACGCAAGTGATTTTTAGTAAAAAATTCTAGTGAACAAGTCGCTGAACGTGGCGTTATATATTTTAAACAAGTATCGAGCTAATATCATGGATGAAAAAAGCAAATCATATTTAGAACAATACCTTAATAGCTTGTCCGATGCGGCTGCATCGAAGTACAGCTCATTTAGCGCTGATTATTTTTGCGCTGATGAATACAACGCAAATGTTTGTGCTGACTTAATATTACGTGGTGAAAAGCGAGCATCGTGTAGTTTAAATGTTTGGTATAGCGAACAAGGCGAAACCTTGCCAAAAGTTGGTCATCTTCAAGTGGTGACAAACTGGGATGGTGCTCCCGTTTGTATTATTGAAGTAACCTCTGTGACTAAATGCAAATACAATGAAGTAAACGCAGAGTTTGCAGCCTTGGAAGGTGAGGGCGACAAGAGTCTTGAGTGGTGGAAAAACGCGCATTGGAATTTCTTTTCGAAAGAATGTGAAGAGCTAAATATTGCGCCATCTGAGGATATGTTGCTTGTTTTGGAGCAGTTCAAAACCGTATATCCTTAATAATATAACAAGTACTTAAACTGGGACAAACTACGCTAAGCGAGTTTAGTAATAACGGTAGGTTAAGTGTTTACGGTATGTTAGTTTGAGTTCAGGGAAAAGAGGGGCAGAGTAGTAAAAACATGAGTTTTCTTGATGTTATTGGTGTTTTAGCGATTTTTTTTACGATTTTCGTTTTTTGTATCCCTGCGAAAGTGAAGATTGTTAATGGCTATATTCACTTTAAGGTTTGGCCCTTTTTCAGTAGAACGCCAAAACACATTTCTGAGTTGGTGTATTTCCATGCAAAAATAGGTGCTATTCCTGTGTGCTTTAAATTCAAAGATGGCACGGTATTCCGTTGGACTGCCTTTCCTATTTCTCAGCACGGCATATTGAAAAAGGAAGTGGAGAGGTGTATTCGACAATACAAAGATGGGGGCAACCAGTAACGGCGAAAAAAGAGACTACGGGGTCAGGTCTTGCCTTTTGCTATTCTGTCGTGTTAAGTTGTTTTTATGACAAGACCATTAAGAATAGAATTTGCAGGTGCTTTATATCATGTGACATCAAGGGGTAATGCCCAAGAAGATATCTATCGTGATGATAAAGATAGAACAATGTTTCTTGAGATACTAAAAGAAGTGTGTGAACGCTTTAATTGGGTTATTCATGCTTATTGTTTAATGTCCAACCATTATCATCTCTTGGTTGAAACTCCCGATGGTAACTTATCTAAAGGTATGCGACATTTAAACGGAGTGTACACTCAACGATTTAATCGCACACATAATAGAGTTGGCCATGTCTTTCAAGGGCGATACAAAGCTATTTTGGTTCAAAAAGATTCATATTTATTGGAATTAGCACGCTATATTGTATTGAATCCTGTAAGAGCAAACAAGGTGCTTACGGCTCAAGATTGGCCATGGAGTAGTTATCGTTCAACAGCAGGCTTTACCTCAGTTGAAAACTGGCTAACTGTAGACTGGATTTTATCTTCTTTTTCAGACCAAAAGATTAATGCTGCAAAGGTGTATCGAGAGTTTGTTTCGGAGGGGATGAATCAACCTAAGATATGGGATGAATTAAAAAATCAAATATATCTTGGTGATGAATCTTTTATCAAAAATATGCAAAGCAAAATATCTTCAAAAACAAGCCTAGAAGAAAGCCCATCTGCACAAACACGAAAAGTAGCAAAACCGATTACCTACTTTGAAAGCCAGTATATTGATAGAGATGTCGCAATATGTAAAGCCTATGAAACAGGGGCTTTTAGTATGAAGGCGATAGGGAATCATTTTGGGTTACATTATTCACGTGTTAGTCGTATTGTTAAGGCAAAAGGCAAGACCTGACCCTAATAAGATTGACCCTAATGAACTATTAGTAGCAAGGATGTCCGAAATGAATAAAGATAAACTTGAAAAATATCTATCAACGCTAAAAGGCTCAGAGGCTAGTTATCCATTTGGCCCGGAAGCTTTAGTATTTAAAGTTATGGGAAAAATGTTTGCTTTGGTATCGCAGCAAGAGGATATTCCACGAGTAACGCTTAAATGTGCTCCAGCCGATAATGAGGTTTTGGTAAGTCAATTCGAATCAGTCGTGCCAGGTTACTATATGAATAAAAAGCACTGGATAACGATTTCACTTACTGGTGAATTGTCTGAGGATATGTTAATTGATTTAGCGAATGGTTCATATAAGTTAGTGGTCAGTAAACTAACCAAAGTTAATAGAGGTAAACTAGAACAACAGTGAAAACTCATAACTGGCCAAGTTAACTCAGACGGAATCAAACTCCGTTCCGATTTATGCCGCTGGTTAATTTACAACGTTATGTTTCTAAAAATTGCTTACAAAGTCTATTCAAAAGATAAAAGAATGAATTACAAAATCCTCGATAAAAATAGTCATAATCAAGTGACGAGCCTTTTTACGTCTGTTTTCACTTCATCTGAAGGTGAGGATGAAGGCCAGCTAATTGGTAATTTAGTCTCAGCGTTATCTTCAGATATCGATAATGAAGAAATAATTTGTATTGGAGCATATGAAAGTGAATCACTTATTGGTTCTATTTTCTTTACACGCCTTCGGTTTGATAAACCAATCCAGGTTTACATGCTTGCTCCGGTTGCTGTGAGCGCTGAATATCAGGGAAAAGGCATTGGACAATCACTAATAAACTTTGGGCTTAATGAATTGAAAAGCCGTTCTGTGGATGTTGCTATCACCTATGGTGACCCATCTTTCTATTCCAAAGTTGGTTTTCAGGCACTCCCAGAAAGTGTTATCCAAGCTCCCCTTAAACTTTCAATGCCAGAAGGTTGGTTAGGTCAATCCTTGGTGGAGGGCGCGATTCCAACCATAAAAGAACGCCCCACATGCGTTAAGGCATTCAATGATCCTATATATTGGTAAAAGTAACAAACATAACAAGGTGCGCATTTGCACCGTACATCTTAAACGTTTGGTCTGAGAGCATGAGTTTTAACCAAGACCAATTTTCAAGAAATTTTCAGTCTGTTAGGCAGAGTTATTTTGTTAAATTCTCTAAGAGATTTGCTTCAAATTCATTTTCAAGAGAAGACATTGTTGACAGGTTAATATCTGAATTTATCTGGAGTTACCAGGCCTGGTAACAGATAAATTATGAAGCCAGTTCTTGATTATGGTTTTAAAAGGCACGCTAACCTTTTATGACCAATAATGCTATTATCAATTCATATATAGATCAAGAATATGCTCTAGTATTTATGAATATTACTCAGCCCATTTAAACAATAAAATGTTACAAGAAATTAATAGTACCTTCTAACTGAATGAGATTGTTATGCTTACTTCCCTAACCATGAGTATTATCGCTTTTAGCATTGCAGCCCTAGTGATTGTGATTGCGGGTAGCAAACTGGCTAAACAGGCTGACACCCTAGCCGATCAAACAGGATTGGGTGAAGCGTTGTTTGGGGTCTTGCTGTTAGCGGGCGTAACGTCTTTGCCTGACTTTGCGGCAACCTTAAGTGCCGCAGTAGATTCCAGACCCGATTTAGCCATGAGTAACGTGATGGGGAGTATGGCGGTAAATTTGGTCTTTCTTGGGGTGGCCGACATCTTTTACCGTAAGGCGAATTTAGAACATGCGGCGGCCTCTACGGTTAATTTGATGTTAGCGGGGTTATTGATTGTATTATTAACTTTGCCATTGCTAGCGGTATTTACTCCACCAGTCACTTATTGGAATATGCATCCCGTTACTCCAGTGATTATTGCAGCCTATCTGTTTGGTTTGCATTTGGTTCACCGAACACAAACTAAACCAATGTGGTTTCCAAAGCAGACTCATCAAACCGTTACCGATGAACCTGGCAAACACCCAAATAAAAAGCTTAATGGCGTATGGTTTGGCTTTTTTAGTATGGCTATTTTAACGGGGGTAGCGGGGTGGATATTGATGGAAGCTGCTAAAAATATTGCCGATCAGACAGGAATGTCAGAAACTTTAGTGGGTGGTTTGTTTACCGCCTTTGCAACCTCTACACCAGAGTTGGTAACCACGATTGCTGCCATACGTATTGGCGCGCTAACCCTTGCGGTAAGCAATATATTTGGAACAAATTGTTTTAATATGTTGGTGGTTGCGGCAGCGGATGCGGGCTATTCTGAAGGGTCTATCTATCATGATATGGCACCTGTTCAGATGACATGGGGTCTGGTCAGTATTTTAATGACGGCGATATTATTGTTGGGTATGGTGCGGCGTGAGACCTATGGTATTGGCCGAATTGGATTTGAAAGCGCGCTTATTTTGAGTGTTTATGTTATTGCATTGAGTGTGGTTATAGCGAGTGCTTAGAGCACTTTTACTTTATGAGCAAGATTTCATTTGATTACGCTAGATTTAATGCCGTTTATGAATGATACGGATGGGGGTAAAGTATGAATTCAACAATTGATCAAAGAACACTCTCTTTGGCTGTGGGAGTAAGTTATTTAATTATTTTCTTTACCGCCATATTTGCTAACTTTTTTGTGATTGAATCTTTGATAAACACCCCCTTAGTCACGGTTCAGCAAAACCCCGTTTTTGTACGAGTAGGCATTTTAGCTTTTATGATAACGGTTGTTTGTGATGTCATTATCGCATGGGCGCTTTATGAGTTGTTTAAGCGCCATTCATTATCGTTATTAAGTCTATTGTTTAGAATGATGCACGCGGTAATTATGGGGATTGCCATTTTCGCGCTTCCCATGACGCTTGCTTAAACGACAAGTGAAGAGATTTTAAAGCAAGTTGATACTTTTAATACTATTTGGCTTATTGGACTCTTCTTTTTTGGAATTCATCTTATCTTGCTAGGCAAAATAATAGGTAAACCTAAAATCATTGCCACCTTTTTGGTGATTGCTGGCGTGATGTATATGCTAGATACAGCTGCTCATTTTATGCTGCTAAATTATGAGACTTATGCTTCGGTTTTCTTGGCACTAGTGGCCGTCCCAAGCATTTTGGGTGAGATGTCGTTTGCTATTTGGCTTCTTATAAAAGGCGGTAAGTCACCTTTATAAGGTTTTGAAATAAATCTTTTTTAGTAAAGTGGCTAGCCAAGGCAAAAGGCATGGTTCTATTTCTTGAAACTTATGTGTTCGCTTTATTTATTTCAAGTAAATCTTACCAGGCCTGGTAACTCTTAAATTACAGTTTTTCTATTGTTCCAAAATCGGCTGTGGTTGTCATTATTGGTTTATCAAAGACTGAATCGATAACAAAGCTGGCCATATCCTCTGCTGAGGTGAGTTCGGTTGGGTTTTCGCCAGGAAATAATCGCCCACGCGATTCGGTTGCAAAGGTTTCTAGGTTGGCTAAATAACAGTGTGTTGTGCTCTGTTTTATCTCTTGTGCTACCGTTTTTAATAGCTGTTCTAAACCCGCCTTAGCCACACCATAAGCACCATAATAAGCTGGATGTTGTTTTACATTGTTATCCGTGATGGCAACAAGCTTACCTTCTTTAGCGTTGGCTAATAGCGGTAGGGTTTGTTGAATAAGATGAAAGTTGGCATTTAAGTTAGTGTGCAATACTTCATACCATTGCATATAGTCAAAATGTTCAATGGGTGTAAATGCGGGCAAGGTCGCCGCGTTTAAAAAGACACCGTCTAATACACTATACTCTTTGGAGATATTTTCTTTAAACTCTTGATAGTTATCAATATTTGCACCTAACAAATCCATTGGGTATAGCGCAACCAAATCAATATTGAGAGGCGACTGTTCAATTTCATCATAGAAGGCATTAAGGCGTTTTAACTCTTTATCTAATAAGATAACTTGGTTGTTTTCTGCAATAAGTTTTAAAGCTAGGGCTTTGCCTAAACCTTGTGCGGCACCAGTAATTAAATAGGTTTTCATCTTTGATTCCTTTAATTAAAGCGTTTGAATAAACTGACTTAATTCAAAAGGGGTGTGAAAGAAGTAGTCTGCAGGCCAATCTTTTTCAGTTGCTTCGGCTGGTAAATAACCATACATAGCGGCGGCTGTTTTCATTTTGGCATTAATGCCCGCCTCAATATCACGAGGGTGGTCACCAATATAAATACAATCAGATGCGGCTACACCACATTGATCGGCCGCTAAATACATAGGGGCTGGACTTGGTTTTCTTGTTGCAAGCGTGTCCCCGCATACGATAGATTTTGGCTTACTTTTAAATGAAAAGTTTTTCAATAACGCTTCGGTCAAATGTGTTGGCTTGTTTGTCACAATCCCCCAGGGAATATTTTTGGCTGCCAGCGCATCTAGGCCAGCTACCAGGCCTGGAAAGATTTGAGTGTGATGATTGATGTTCTCAAAATAATGTTTTAAAAAGATTTGTCTACGACTTTCTAGCTCTTCACCTTCAATACCAGGAAAAGCAAGTTGAGTCATGGCTAAACCACCTTTAGAAACGGTACTTCTAATATCCTGATAATTCAGTACAGGTTGATTGAACTCTTCACAAGTTAATTTAAGGGCGTGAGTAAAATCGTATGAGGTATCTAGCAGGGTGCCGTCTAAATCAAATAGAACGCATTTTATGGACATTGAGTTTCTCTATTTTTCTGAATTTATTGAATAGTTGGGTTTAGGTGCATTGAATTACAACGCTTTTTGATAGGCAAGCAAGTAGTTGACACTTACGTCTTTGTTTAATCCATAACGATTTAACAGAGGGTTGAATTCAATACCAGCGGAATCCCTTAAATATAAATCAGCATTACGAGCCATGGCATCCATCTCGGCAGGGGTGATGAATTTTTCATGGGTGTGCGTGCCTTTTGGCACCAAGTTTAAAACTTGTTCAGCGGCAAATATGGCCAGTAAATACGATTTATAATTTCGGTTTAAGGTTGAGAAAAACACCCAGCCACCAGGTTTTACGCATTTAGCAGCCGCTTGAATAATTGAAGCGGGGTCTGGAACGTGTTCAAGCATTTCCATGCAAGTAACCATATCGTGTTTTGTAGGGTTTTCTTCAGCATACTGTTCTGCGGCAATCAATTGATAATTCACTTTAACGCCGCTGTCTAAACCATGAAGTTTAGCAACCGTTAATACGTCTTTAGCTAAATCAATCCCTGTTACATCAGCGCCAGCTTTGGCAAGAGATTCTGATAGTATTCCGCCACCACAGCCAATATCAACAATGCTTTGACCTGCGATTGAATGGTGCTTTTCTATAAATTCCACACGGAATGGATTGATTTTATGTAAGGCAGCAAATTCACCTTCTAAATCCCACCAGGTATTGGATAAACGATTAAAGTTATTGAGTTCATTTTGATCTGCGTTACTTGTCATTGTTTCTTCTAATGCCATGCTGTTCTCTAAAGATTAAGGGTGGTTTTTGAGTTTTGAACACAAAATTATACGAGATTATGTAATTTTGATTGAGCTTAAATCTTAAATTGTCAAAAAAACAGACGAAAAACCGCTTATTTTTAATTTTAGTAGCCTTCACGGGATTTTCTTTAATTCTCGACAGGGGGTCGAGAATAATAATATTGTCGCCAGACGGGCTTTATTTGCTATATAATCAGGTTTTTTTATAGTTTTCACTTAATAGATGGATATTAAATGTCAGAGTTTGCACGCGAAATTATTCCTATTGCTCTAGAAGATGAGATGGAGCAGTCCTATTTAAGTTATGCCATGAGCGTAATTGTTGGGCGAGCACTTCCAGATGTAAGAGATGGTTTGAAACCTGTTCATCGTCGTGTTTTATATGCGATGAATGAGCTTAGTAATGACTTTAATAAGCCTTACAAGAAATCGGCACGTATTGTCGGTGACGTAATCGGTAAATATCACCCTCATGGTGATACGGCTGTATATGACACGATTGTACGTATGGCACAGCCTTTCTCATTACGTTATATGCTGGTTGATGGTCAAGGTAACTTCGGTTCGGTAGATGGTGATTCGCCTGCGGCGATGCGTTATACAGAAATACGTATGTCAAAGATTGCGCATCAGCTGTTAGCGGATCTTGAGAAAGAGACGGTTAATTTCTCTGAAAACTATGATGGTTCTGAATCTGAACCGAACGTATTACCTACTCGTATTCCAAACCTATTAGTGAATGGTTCTTCTGGTATCGCGGTGGGTATGGCGACCAATATTCCGCCACACAACATTACTGAAACCGTGAATGCGTGTTTGGCTTACATTGAAAACCCTGAAATTGATGTTGCAGGTCTAATGGAGCATATCCCAGGCCCAGACTTCCCAACCCACGGATTAATCAATGGTACCTCTGGGATTCGCGAAGCCTATGAAACAGGGCGTGGTCGAGTAAAAATTCGTTCTAAAACAGCCGTTGAAACGGATAAGTCAGGTAAATCACAAATTATTGTGAATGAACTTCCTTACCAAGTGAATAAAGCTAAATTGATTGAGCGTATTGCTGAATTGGTTAAAGAGAAAAAGATTGAAGGCATTACTGGCTTAAGAGATGAGTCCGATAAAGATGGTATGCGAATCGTTATCGAACTTCGTCGTGGTGAAGTACCTGAAGTCGTGATTAACAACCTATTTAAACAAACATCAATGCAAACGGTGTTTGGCGTGAATATGGTGGCACTGATTGATGGTCAGCCAAAACTACTTAACTTAAAACAAGTGGTAGAAGCGTTTGTTAAACATCGTCGTGAAGTGGTTACTCGTCGTACCATTTTTGATTTGCGTAAAGCACGTGAAAAAGCGCATATCTTAGAAGGCTTGGCGGTTGCGCTGAATAATATTGATGAGATGATCGAGCTTATCAAGGCGTCTCCAAGCCCTGCTGTGGCTAAAGAACGCATGCTTGAAAAAGCGTGGGCTATTGGTGCAGTGGTTGATCTGCTTGAAAATGTTGAGATGAAAGACGTTCGCCCTGAAGACCTACCAGAAGGGTTTGGTGCAGACGGCGCAACCTATAAATTATCACCGACTCAAGCTCAAGCAATTTTAGAGATGCGTCTACACCGTTTAACGGGTTTAGAACAAGATAAAATCATTGAAGAGTACAAAGGCTTAATTCTTAAAATAGCCGAGTTCTTAGAGATTTTAAGAAATCCAGACCGCTTAACTGAGGTGGTAAAAGAAGAGTTACTAGAAGTTATTGAAAATTTTGGTGATGCACGTAGAACAGAAATTGACTACAGCTACCAAGACCTTGATGCAGAAGATTTAATTGCGGTTGAAGATCGTATTGTGACGCTGTCTCAAGATGGCTATATTAAAACTCAACCATTGAGTGATTACCGTGCACAAAAACGTGGTGGGCGTGGTAAGTCGGCAACGGCTATGAAAGAAGAAGATGAAGTTGGTCAATTGTTTGTGGCGAGTACCCATGACATGCTGCTTTGCTTCTCAAACAAAGGTAAACTTTACTGGCAAAAAACATGGCAGTTACCTTTAGCGAGCCGTGGTAGCCGTGGTAAACCAATTGTGAATGTTTTGCCGCTTGAAGAAAATGAAGTTATTACTTCTGTTCTACCAGTAAACGAATTTGATGAACGTGTGGTCTTTATGGCCACTCGTAACTCAATTGTTAAGCGTGTTGCTCTTAAAGACTTCTCTCGCCCACGTGCCAACGGTATTATTGCGGTTGACTTATTAGATGATGATGAATTAGTTGGAACAGCTCTTACGGATGGTGAACAAGAGATTATGTTGTTCAGTGATATCGGTAAAGCGATTCGCTTTAAAGAGAGTGATGTGCGTGTTATGGGACGTACGGCACGCGGTGTAAGAGGTATGAAACTGGTGGATGCTAAGGTGATTAGCATGCAAGTCGCTAAACCTGATGCATTAATCTTAACGGCAACGGAGCATGGTTTTGGTAAATGTACACCAGTTGAAGACTACTCAACTATTAATCGTGGTGGTCAAGGTGTTATCTCTATTAAAACAACTGATCGTAATGGTCCTGTGGTTTCAGCGGTGTCGGTTTCGCCAGAGCAAGAAATTGTGCTTATCACCAATAAAGCCACTTTAGTTAGAACACGTGTATCTGAAATCTCGGTGGTAGGTCGTAATACTCAAGGTGTTAAACTTATCAATGTTGGTAAGGGAGAGCAGGTTGTTGGCCTAGCCGTAGTTGATATCGAAGATGATATTGATGAAGAGATGGAAGTTGAAATGGATGGCGTCATTGAGGGTGAAGTAGTAGCAACCACTCAAACTGAAGAAGGCAACGTAGCTGATCCAGAAAATGAACAATCTGCTGATAAAAATTCAGCTGAATAAATAATCAATGAAACCATAAAGAGCTTAATATCCTTGGGTATTGAGTTCTTTTTGCGTTATAGGTCTGGTAAGTAACAGTATGATATTTATAAAGATATTTATAAACTTACCAGGCCTGGTATATTTGAGGAAATAAAATGTCAAGAGCATTTAATTTTAGTGCGGGCCCCGCAATGTTACCTGAAGCGGTAATGCGCAAAGCGGCCGCTGAGTTTTTAGATTGGCAATCTACGGGTATGTCAGTCATGGAAATGAGTCATCGCAGTAAAGAGTACATGGAAGTTGCGCACAAGATGGAAGCGAATTTACGCGATGTCATGCAAATTCCAGATAACTATAAAGTGATTTTTACGCACGGTGGCGCTTCGTTACAGTTTGCGGCGATTCCAATGAATTTAGCTGAACAAAACGACACGGTTGATTACTTAAATACGGGTGTTTGGTCAACCAAAGCGATTAAAGAAGCCAGTCGTTACGCGAATGTAAATGTAGTGGCGGGTGGGCAAGAAGATAACCCTACGGAAGTACCAGCACAGAGTGAGTGGAAGTTTTCTGCAGATGCTAAGTATATTCATATTTGTGTTAATGAAACGATCACTGGTTTAGAACTAAAAGATGAGCATTTAGAAACGATTTTTGCTCAAGGCAAACCTGTTATTGCGGACATGTCATCGAATATCATGTGTCGTGAAATTGATGTAAGTAAATACGCCATGATTTACGCGGGTGCTCAAAAGAATATTGGGCCAGCTGGTTTAGCCATTGTGATTGTGCGTGAAGATTTATTAGGTAATGCACGTAGTGATACCCCAACCCTAATGAACTGGGATGTGTATGCTAATAATGAGTCTATGTTTAATACACCCGCAACCTATGCTTGGTACTTAGCAGGCCTGGTATTTGAGTGGCTTAAAGACATTGGCGGTGTACACGCAATCTCTCAAATCAATGAACGTAAAGCGCAAAAACTGTATGACTACATTGATGCCTCAAGCTTTTATTCAAATAACATCAAAGTTTCTGAGCGCTCTTGGATGAATGTAACCTTCAACTTAAGTAATGCTGAATTTGATTCTGCTTTTTTAGAGCAGTCAAAAGCAGCAGGCCTGTTAAGTTTAAAAGGGCATAAAGCATTTGGCGGTATGCGAGCAAGTATCTATAATGCTATGCCAGAAGAGGGTATTGATGCCTTGATTGATTTTATGAAACGATTTGCAGCTGAAAACGCATAGCTTAAGATAGACACCTTAAAATCCAGAGAAATTTAAATTTACAGCAGGCTTTTTAATGACAACGGAACAGGCACAATTAACCGAAATTCGTAACCAGATTGATGCGATTGATGCACAAATTCAAGAGCTCATTGGCCAACGAGCTGCGTGTGCTCAAAAAGTGGCGGACATTAAAACCCAGGGTGGAAATGTTAATGCAGTGTTTTACCGACCAGAGCGTGAAGCACAGGTATTACGTGCGGTAAAAGAGCGTAATACTAGCTTATTGCCTGATGTTGAGATGGCTAAACTGTTTAGAGAAATTATGTCGGCCTGTTTGGCATTAGAACAGCCTGTTTCTGTGGCTTATCTTGGGCCAGAAGGCAGTTATTCTCATGCAAGTGTGGTTAAACAATTTGGTTCTTCTGCTCATGCGGTTGCGGTTTCTACCATTGAAGATGTTTTTACAGCCGTTGAAAAAGGTGAAGCTAATTACGGTATTGTGCCAGTAGAAAATTCATCAGAAGGTGTGGTTAAGTCAACCCAAAATGAGTTAATGAAAACCAAACTTCAAATTTCTGGTGAGGTCGATTTACCGATTCATCACTGTTTAATGTCCAAAGCGCAATCGCATGAGTCGATTAAAAAAGTGGTGGCACATCAACAAGCCTTGGGGCAGTGTGAGCAGTGGTTAAAAAACAACCTACCTTGGGCAGAGATTGAAGCGGTAGACTCAAACGCCTTAGCGGCAAAAATGGCACAGAGTGATTCGTCTTTAGCCGCGATTGCTTCTGACCAAGCTGCTCAGCTTTATCAGTTAAATATTTTAGAATCGAATATTGAAGACTTTAAAGATAACACCACCAAGTTTTGGGTGATTGGCAAAGAATCAACTCAGCCAAGCGGTGAAGATAAAACGGCGTTAATTTTGTCGATTCATAATAAAGCTGGGGCTTTATTGGATGTTTTAAGTTGTTTTAGTAAACGCAATATTAATATGACCCGCATTATCTCTCGTCCATCAACCGATAAAAAATGGGACTATATTTTCTTTATTGATGTATTAGGACACAAAGAGGATGACAATGTAAAAAGTGCTTTAGCGGAAGTTGAGCAAAATGCCGCTTTTTACAAGTTACTTGGGTCATTTCCCGTTTCTCCTCTTTAGTTTCTCTATCTGAATATCTTTTACCTCTTTAATTAGGTTTATATATGACAACACATTCCACGTCTTTTTGTGATCAGGTTCAACCACAGGTTTTAGGAATTCACCCTTATATTCCTGGTAAACCAGTGAGTGAACTACAAAGAGAGCTAGGCTTAGACTCTATAACTAAGCTAGCGTCAAATGAAAACCCTTTAGGGTGCAGTGAACACGCTCTTAAGGCGATTGAAAATGAGCTACAAAACATTGCTCGTTATCCAGATGGTAGTGCTTATGATTTAAAAGCCCGTTTAGCTGAATTTTTAAAGGTGCAAAAAGAACAAATTGCTGTGGGTAACGGTTCAAATGAATTGCTGGAATTGGTTGCACGCGTTTTTGCTGGGCCTGGTGATGAGATTATCTATTCACAATACGCATTTGCGGTTTACCCAATCTCTGCTCAGGTGGTGGGTGCAACTGGGGTTGAAGTGCCCGCAAAAAATTGGGGGCATGATTTAACAGCCATGTTAGCGGCGATTACTGATAAAACTAAAATTATCTATATTGCTAACCCAAACAATCCAACAGGCACATTTTTTACTCGTACAGAGTGGCAGGACTTTATTAGCCAAGTTCCCCAAAAAGTGATTGTGGTGTTAGATGAAGCTTATGTTGAGTATGCACAATCTTTTATGGATGAAAATGAATATTTTGATGGTATTGATTATTTAAAAATGTACCCAAACCTATTGATTTCACGTACTTTTTCAAAAGCCTATGGTTTAGCTTCATTACGTTTAGGTTATATGGTGGGGAATGTAGAAACCATTCAATATATCAACCAGGTACGCGAACCTTTTAATGTGAATCAGTTTGCGCAAGTGGCTGCCATTGCTGCTTTACAAGACCAAGAATTTGTTGCAGAAGCAGTTAAGGTCAATCAGCAGGGAATGCGTCAAATTATTGATGCGCTTGATGAATTAGAAATAAAACACATACCGTCAGTTGGAAATTTTGTGTGTATCGACTTAGGTGAAGACGCTTTGCACTATAACCAAAGCTTACTTGAACAAGGTGTAATTGTAAGACCAGTCGCCAATTACGGAATTATGCAGTATTTAAGAGTATCAATTGGCACACAGATTGAAAATGCTCATTTCATAGACGCTTTAAAAACTGTTCTAGCTGACCAATCATAAGTAGATATAAATTGAAAACATTAAAGAAAATAACCATTGTTGGCGTAGGTTTAATAGGCGGTTCCTTTGCAAAGGGATTGAAAAAGGCAGGCCTGGTAGACGAGGTTATGGGCTTTGGTCAGAATCCGCAAAACTTACAAACAGCGATTGAACTAGGTGTTATTGACTCTTTTTCTTTGGATATGGCTGAAGCCGTAGAAAACAGTGATTTAGTGTTTCTGGCTGTCCCGTTGGGTGCAATGAAAAGTTCACTTGAATTAATGAAGCCGTACTTGTCTGAACACACCATTATTACTGATGGTGGCAGCGCCAAAAGCAGTGTGATCTTATCCGCTTTAGAAGTGTTTGGTGAATTACCTGTTAACTTTGTGCCTGGTCACCCTATTGCGGGTAAAGAAAAAAGTGGTGTAACCGCGGCTGATGAAGATTTATACATAGATCATCGTGTGATTTTAACGCCAAACCAAAACACCGCTAAAGCGTCTGTGGAAACCGTGCAGGCTTTATGGCAAGCTTTAGGGGCTAAAGTTGAAGTTATGAGTGCTCAACAGCACGATGAAATATTTGCAGCAACCAGCCACCTGCCGCATCTTCTGGCTTTTTCTCTCGTAGATATGTTGAACGAGCATGAAGAGTTGGGTGATGTGTTTCAATACACCGCGGGTGGTTTTAGAGACTTTACCCGTATTGCATCGAGTGATGCAGTGATGTGGCGAGATATTGCAATATACAACTCAGAAGCCATTGTAAAATGGCTTAAAAATTATGGTGTTGCCATTGAGCAATTAACCAAGCTTGTAGAAGCTAAAGATGCTAATGCCCTTTATCAATTGTTTGATGAAGCAAAAAGAGCGCGTGATAAACACATCGTAAATAAAAGCTAATGATACAGTCATTACGCTTAAAATAAATCCAATTCAAATTAAACGCTAAAAGATACTAAATACTATGGCAAACGTAAAATTCAAAGTTCAACCTGGTGGCACTATTAAAGGTCGTGTACGTGTTCCTGGCGATAAATCCATCTCTCACAGAAGTATAATGCTAGGTGCATTAGCGGAAGGAACAACCACTGTTACAGGGTTTCTAGAAGGTGATGATGCATTGGCTACATTACAAGCATTCCGCGAAATGGGTGTAAAAATTGAAGGGCCGAATGACGGAAATGTGACCATTCACGGGGTTGGCTTGCGAGGTCTTAAAAAACCAAATAAACCACTTGATATGGGAAACTCAGGAACGTCTACACGTTTGTTGGCTGGGATTTTAGCTGGGCAAGATTTTGATTGCGAACTGATTGGTGACGCCTCCTTATCTAAACGTCCAATGAAACGAGTGACAGACCCTTTAAGAGAGATGGGTGCTGAACTAGAAACAGCAGAAGGTGGAACCTTACCAATGATTATTCGAGGTAAAGGCCAAGCTTTAAAAGCAATTGACTACACTTTACCAATGGCGAGTGCTCAGGTTAAGTCGTGTGTTTTATTAGCGGGATTATTTGCAGATGGTCAAACCTGTGCATTAGAACCAGCACCCACTCGTGACCACACAGAACGCATGTTAAATGGTTTTGGTTATAAAGTAGAATCCACTAAAATTGATGCACAGCAAATGAAAGCCTGCTTGCAAGGTGGCGGTAAATTAACTGCTCGTCATATTGATGTGCCATCGGATATCTCTTCGGCTGCATTTTTTATGGCCGCAGCAGCAGTTTCTAAAGATTCTGATTTGGTGATTGAGCACGTTGGTATGAATCCAACTCGTGTTGGTGTTGTTGATATTCTTAAGTTGATGGGTGCCAATATTACGCTAGAAAACCACCATGAAGTAGGTGGTGAGCCTGTAGCGGATATACATATTCAATACGCACCATTAAAAGGTATTGAGATTCCAGAAGAGTTAGTTGCTTTGGCTATTGATGAGTTTCCAGTATTGTTTGTGGTTGCCTCAACGGCTCAAGGGCAAACGGTATTAACTGGTGCAGAAGAACTTCGTGTTAAAGAATCTGACCGTATTCAAGTTATGGCTGATGCACTTGTAGCGGTGGGTATTGATGCTTTACCAACGCCTGATGGAATGATTATTAACGGTGGTGTGCAGTCTGTTCAAAGTGCTGAAATTCAAAGCCATCACGATCACCGTATTTCTATGGCGATGACTATCGCTGGCATTAATGCTGTCTCAGAAATTGTGATTGATGATTGTGCAAACGTAAATACTTCTTTTCCAACATTTCTTTCATTAATTAATGAAGTGGGAATGTCTGTTACAGCAGCTGAGGAAGCTTAAATGCAAAATACTCCCGTAATTACAATTGATGGCCCAAGTGGCGTAGGAAAGGGTACGTTAGCTCAATATCTCACTTGCAAAACAGGGTTTCACTTATTAGATAGTGGCGCTATTTATCGCGCTTTAGCTTACGGTGCTGTAAAAAATGGCTTAGCTTTAGATGATTTACCAGGCCTGGTAACACTGGCAGAAAAACTGCCCGTTGAATTTAAAGCCACTAGTATTCTCTATGAAGGCGTAGATGTTACCTCAAAAGTAAGAACAGAAGAGGTTGCGGGTGTGGCCTCTACAGTTGCGGTAATTCCTGAAGTTAGGGCTGCTTTATTACAGCGCCAAAAAGATTTTGCACAAGCACCAGGTTTAATTGCCGATGGTCGAGATATGGGAACAGTCGTCTTTCCAGAGTCACCTGTAAAGCTGTATTTAACCGCATCTGCAGAAGTACGGGCAGAAAGGCGTGTTAAACAGTTGAAAAATCAAGGAGTTGATGCTAATATTACTCAGATAACTCAAGACATCAAAGAAAGGGATGAGCGAGATACTGGTCGAAAGACGGCTCCACTCAAACCAGCGGATGACGCTATTGTGATTGATACTTCGGATTTAGATATCCAAGAAGTATGTAAAAAAGCAGAGTCTTTGTTGTGGGATAAAGGAATTATGAAGTAGTTCTCTAATCTTAAAAAGTTATAAAATTAATTTTAACTAATTGATTTTAAAAATTATTTTAGATCCCTGGTCTTTTTTAAAGGCTGGGGATTTGTATTTTTAGCTGGCAACTGGGGCGCTGGCAATTATTAACTGACCCGTTTTTTTATTTATATCCCATTTGCGATAAATAAACGGTATGAAAATATTGGTAATACTATCCATGAGTGAATTATCTTTCGCTGAATTATTTGAAGAATCATTTCAAGAAAAATTTAACACAGGCTCTTTAATCATCGGTACCGTTGTAGGTATTGATAAAGAAACTGTACTTGTAGACGCAGGCATGAAGTCTGAATCTGCTGTTCCAAAGTCACAATTTTTAGACGCAAACGGTCAATTAGAAGTTGCTGTTGGTGATGAAGTAGAAGTTTACCTAGAAACCTTAGAAGATGGTTTGGGTGAAACTCGTTTATCACGTGAGAAAGCGAAGCGTGCTAAGACTTGGGACCGCCTAGAAACCGCTATGGAAGAAGGTGAAGTTGTTATCGGTCTTGTTACTGGTAAAGTTAAAGGTGGTTTAACTGTTGACGTTGAAGGCGTTCGTGGTTTCCTACCTGGTTCACTTGTGGATATCCGTCCAATTCGCGACTTTGGTTTCCTAGAAGGGAAAGAAGTAGAAATGAAACTTGTTAAGCTTGATCGTAAGCGTAACAACGTGGTTGTTTCTCGTCGTGCCGTTATTGAACAAGAAAGCTCAGCTGAGCGTGAAGCGATTCTTGCTAACATGGAAGAAGGTGCATCACTTAAAGGTATCGTTAAAAACCTTACTGACTACGGTGCATTTATTGACCTTGGTGGTGTTGACGGTCTTCTACACATCACTGACATGGCTTGGCGTCGTGTTAATCACCCATCTGAAATCGTACAAGTTGGTGATGAGATTGATGTTAAAGTTCTTAAGTTTGACAAAGAACGTAACCGTGTATCTCTTGGTCTTAAGCAGCTTGAAGAAGATCCTTGGGCAGATATGGTTTCTCGTTACCCAATGGGTGCAGAAGTGGCTGGTAAAGTTGCAAACATCACTGATTACGGTGCATTCATCGAAATCGAAGATGGTATTGAAGGTCTAGTTCACACGTCTGAACTTGATTGGACTAACCGTAACATCCACCCATCTAAAGTGGTTCACTTAGGTCAAGAAGTTCGCGTTAAGATTCTTGATGTTGATCAAGAGCGTCGTCGTATCTCTCTATCGATCAAACAGTGTACTGTTAACCCTTGGGAAGGATTCTCAGCAACTCATGCTAAGAATGACAAAATCTCTGGTAGCATCAAGTCAATTACAGACTTTGGTATCTTCATCGGTTTAGATGGTGGTATTGATGGTCTTGTACACCTAACTGATATCTCTTGGAATCAGCCTGGTGAAGAAGCGATTCGTGACTTCAAAAAAGGTGATGAGCTAGAAACAGTTATTCTTTCAATCGATCCAGATCGTGAGCGTATCTCTTTAGGTCTTAAGCAGTTAGAGCAAGACCCATTCGGTCAATTTGTTGCTGACAATGGTAAAGGTTCTATTGTTGAAGGTGTTGTTAAATCTGTTGATGAAAAAGGTGCGGTTATTGATGTTGCTCCTGAAGTTGAAGGTTATTTACGTGCATCTGAATTATTAGAAGATACTCGTGATGCTTCAAGTGTTCTTAAAGAAGGTGATAAAGTGTCTGCGAAGATTACGAACATCGACCGTAAGAATCGCTCTTTATCTCTTTCTGTTAAAGCTAAAGAAGCAGCAGAAGAAGCTGAAGCAATCAAAGGGTATTCAGAACAACAAGTTGTTGCTGGTACGACTTTAGGTGACCTTTTTAAAGATAAAATGTAATCTTTGATTACAGGCAATCTTTATAAGAGGGTGGCTTGCTTGTTACCCAACTAGCAGGCTACACCTTGGTCTCTAATACAAAATGGATATTTTGTATTAGTTTATTGAAACTCTCTGATGAGAGATAAATAAGAGCAATATCAAATGACCAAGTCTGAACTTATCGAACTCATTGCAAGAAAACAAACTCAATTTGCCCAAAAGGACGTTGAGATTGCAGTGAATCAAATTGTTGATTCTATGATTGATACATTATCACAAGGCGAACGTATTGAAATACGCGGCTTTGGTAGCTTTAGCTTACATCACAGAAAGGCAAGAGTCGGTCGTAACCCTAAAACTGGGGAAACGGTCAAGCTGGATGATAAACGTGTTCCACACTTTAAGCCTGGAAAAGCTTTAAGAGAACGTGTTGATGAATCCAAAGAGCATACCGATATTTTGCAATAATATTAAAAAGGGGTGATTTTTCACCCCTTTTTTTATTTTAGAAATCCTTACTTAGGTTCTAGAGTATTAGAAATATATAAAAAATTGCTAGTTGTGGCTGTAAATGCTGTTTATAGCTAACTATTGATAAGCTATCGAACAATAACCAGTGATTTTTCACTATTTTTATTTGCTTATAACCTCGTGTAAAGGCTTCTCATCTACTATAATCTCTATATCTTCTGATAGAGAGTTCTCACATGTTCAAATTGGTTTCTATCCTTATTACCTTAATATTTATCATTACAGGGGTAACTTTAGGTGTTCTTAATCCCACGTCGGTTGTACTGGATCTTTTTATCATAAAGCTTTCACTTCCTTTAAGCGTTATTATGGCGGTTCTTCTTATTTTTGGAATGGTTATTGGAGCCGTAATTATTTTTATGCAAGTCATCCGTTTGCGTTGGATTATTCGTAAAAAGAATAAAGAAAATCAAAAGCTTTCTAATCAAATTATTCAACTTAGAAAAACTAATGCACAAGTTAATGAGACTTTAAAAAAAGAGTCTAATGTATTGGTTTCAATAGAAAAATAGAGTTTAAAATGAATTCACAATTAACCACGATTCCTAAAGACCCTAAAGTACTGGTTGCTTTAGATTTTGCTAATGCAGAAGACGCATTAAATTTTGTTAAGAATTTTGACAGTAAGGCTTGTCGTTTAAAAGTGGGTAAAGAGCTTTTTGCGGTTGCTGGCCCTGAATTAGTTAAAAGCTTAGTTAAACAAGGGTTTGATGTTTTTTTAGACCTTAAATATCATGATATTCCTAATACCGTTGCAAAGGCAGTTCAAGCCGCTGCTCGAATGGGGGTTTGGATGGTCAATGTGCATGCATTAGGTGGTCGTAAAATGATGCAAGCAGCTAAACAAGCGATTGAAGAGTCTGAAAACAAGCCTTTACTGATTGCGGTTACGGTTTTAACGAGTATGGAGCAATCTGATCTTGAAGAGCTTGGTTTGCCAGGGACACCACGTGATAATGTTTTACGTTTTGCCAAATTGGCAAAAGATTCTGGTTTAGATGGTGTCGTTTGTTCTGCACAAGAAGCGGCTGATATTCGCTCAGAAATTGGTAATGACTTTTGTTTAGTCACACCAGGAATAAGACCTGCAGGCTCTGATGTTAACGACCAAAAACGTATTATGACGCCTGCTGAAGCGATGCAAGCTGGCTCTAGTTATTTGGTGGTAGGGCGCCCAATTACTCAATCAGATAATCCATTGCAAGTATTGGAACAAATCAATCAGAGTTTAGAGTCGCTTTAAACTAATTTACCAGGCCTGGTAAAGAGTAAATCATAATACCAGGCCTGGTAACTTCAAAAAAATCACTGTCTCAATCAATTTCTTTATAAAACAGTTATTTATCTATAATAATTTGTTTTGTTACTTAATATCGTTTATAATCCGCGTCTTTCAGGCCTGTTGCCTGAGAAATCCTTGTCTCACTGCAATATAAACCAATTATGATTTATGTGTCAGGAGACTGTTTTATCATCCATAAGGAGAAAAATGAATGCGTCATTATGAAGTCGTATTTCTAGTGCACCCTGATCAATCTGAACAGGTTCCTGCAATGCTAGAACGTTACCGTGCCCTTATCGAACAGTCTGGTGGTCAAATTCACCGTTTAGAAGACTGGGGTCGCCGTCAACTTGCTTACCTTATTAATAAGGTACACAAAGCTCACTACATCATGCTAAACATTGAATGTAATCAAGAAGCATTAGATGAACTTGAAAACGCTTTCTATTATAACGATGCTGTTTTACGTAGCATGGTTACTAAGCAAAAAGCTGCGATTACTGAACCTTCAGTAATGACAGCTAAGAAAGATGAAAGACACGACAAACGTCGTGATAACAAGGAGTAAGTGATGTCTAGAGGATTTGGTAGAAAAAAATTCTGTCGTTTTACTGCAGACGGCGTTACACAAATTGATTACAAAGACTTAGATACTTTAAAAGCATACATTACTGAAACAGGTAAAATTGTTCCTAGTCGTATTACTGGAACAAGCGCTAAGTATCAGCGTCAATTAGCAACTGCAATTAAACGTGCTCGTTATATTGCGTTACTGCCATATACTGATCAACACAAATAATTTTTGTTTGACGGTAAATAAGAAGTAACAGGGACACGATGCTAGCAATAGCCAATTATGCAATGAAAGGCCCTATGCAGGCCACAATTGCCGCTGTTCTGTTTTCAGCGTTGAGTGTCTTTTTAGCACCATTCGGTATTTTAGTTGGTGCGATTATCGCCTTGGTTACATTAAGAATTGATGTGACCGAAGGCTTTAAAACTCTTGCTTGGAGTGTGGTAAGTCATAGCGCTCTAACTTTAATGATTTCAGGAAGTTATTTTCCTGCCATCATTTCGGTTATCGAGTATATGCTTCCCGTTTGGTTAATGGCGGTTATCTTAAGACAAACCAATTCATTAGCTATAGCACTTCAGTTTGCAATGATTTTAGTTGGTTTAGGTGTGGTCTTGTTTTATTTGACAGTACCTAGTCCAGCAGAGTGGTGGTTAGCACTGTTTAATCAGTATGTTGCCCCAATGCTAGAAACGTCACAAATTAGTTATGACAAGGAATTAATTCCAAATCTTGCTGAAATGGTTACGATGTTGATGGCCGTGTTTATGATTATTTTATGGTTCTCCATTTTAGTCATTGCACGTTGGTGGCAGAGTGAGCTATACAACCCTGGTCAGTTTAAGAGCGATTTTTATCAGCTTTCTTTACCAAGAACAACGGCTTATATGGCGATTGTTCTTGCAGTAATAGGGTTGGTAAGTGGCGCACAACCAGGCCTGGTCTATGACCTCTCAGGCATTATCATTGCGGGTTTGATGTTTCAAGGCATCGCCATTGCACATCAAACCGTGGCAATTAAGCAGTTAAGTTCTGCTTGGTTAGTGGGGTTATATGTTTTGTTATTCTTGTTTCCGCAAGCGATGTTGATTTTAGCAACCATTGGTTTAGTTGACACTTGGGTCGATTTTAGAAACCGATGGGAAAATAAAGAACTATAGAGGTTTAAGCTATGAATGTTATTCTGCTTGAAAAAGTACAAAATCTAGGATCTTTAGGTGATCAAGTTTCAGTTAAGTCTGGTTATGCACGTAACTTCTTGATTCCTCAGGGTAAAGCAAAAGCGGCAACAAAAGAAAACGTTGCAGAATTTGAAAAAATTCGCGCTGAATTAGAAAAAGCTGCGGCAGCTGAATTAGCTGTTGCTCAAGGTGTCTTCGAAAACCTAAACGGTCAAGTTGTTACTATTGAGTCAGTAGCGGGTGACGAAGGTAAATTATTCGGTTCTATCGGAACTCAGGATATTGCAGACGCAGTTAAAGCATCAGGTTTTGATGTTGAGCGTCGTGACATTCGTATGCCTGAAGGTGCTCTACGTCACGTAGGTACTTATGAAATTGATGTTCAATTACACTCTGATGTAGTTGCTTCAATTACAGTTGAAGTTAAGGCTTCTGCTGAGTAATCTTTAATTTAAAGATTCACTTTAGAAAGCGGGGTGCATTCACAAGAATGCCCTCGCTTTTTTTATAGCAAAAAATCTATTCCCGTTAATCAATAATTAATCCGACGTTGCTCTTTTGTTTTATAAAACACGTTATAATACGTTTCTTGTTAATTTTACTCGATACCGTTAATTTCTATTATGGCTCAAAGAACTCCCTCAAAAAATACGGCTGAAGAACTCTTTAAGGTCCCACCACACTCCATTGAAGCCGAACAATCGGTTCTTGGTGGTTTGATGTTGTCGGATGATGTGCTTGACGATGTCAGCGTCATTGTGAATTCTGGTGATTTTTATACCAAACAGCACCAGGTGATTTTTGAAGCCAT
This sequence comes from Thiomicrorhabdus sp. Kp2, assembly GCF_000478585.1. Taxonomy (NCBI): domain Bacteria; kingdom Pseudomonadati; phylum Pseudomonadota; class Gammaproteobacteria; order Thiotrichales; family Piscirickettsiaceae; genus Thiomicrorhabdus; species Thiomicrorhabdus sp. Kp2. Next base: position 215,370 of record NZ_ARWI01000001.1, on the reverse strand, counting down.
TTTTGAACTTAATCGTAACAATAAACCTTTTGATTTAGTTTCAGTAGTCGCTTACCTAGGTAACACAGGCCAGTTAGAAACCGCTGGTGAAAAGCCTTACCTTGCGGAATTGGTCAAAAACACGCCAGGTTCGGCCAATATTCTTTATTACTCTCAGTTAGTGAGAGATAAATCGATTTTAAGAAAATTGATTCAAGCCAGTAATGAAGTGGCAGAAGCCGCTTATTTTCCGCAGGGTAAAGATATTCGAGATATTTTAGATATTGCAGAAGCCAAAATCATGGGCATTGCCGAACATGGTGAAGGTAAAGAGCGTCTCTATAAATCGATGGATATGTTACTTGAGTCGGCCATTAATAAAATTGACGAACTCTTTAATTCTGAAGGTACGATTACGGGTCAAGAAACGCATCTCACTAAATTTGATGATATTACCGCAGGTCTACAAAATGGCGACTTAATCATCGTTGCAGGGCGTCCATCGATGGGTAAAACCACTTTCTCGATGAATATGGCTGAAAACATCGCCACTAAAAATGGTACGCCAGTAGCGGTTTTTAGTATGGAGATGCCTGGTGAATCTTTGGCTATGCGTATGATTAGCTCTATTGGTCGAATTGACGCTGGGCGCATGCGTACTGGTAAATTGGCTCAGGATGATTGGCCTAAACTCAATAAGGCAATCAATATCCTCTCGCAAGCCAAAGTGTACATTGATGATACCCCCGCCTTAATGATTACCGAGTTACGTGCTAGAGCACGCCGTATTGATAAAGATGTCCGCGATATCCAGCGTAAAGAAGCGATTGAAGCGGGTAAAGAAGAGCCTGATAAATTTGTAACAGGCCTAGGGCTGGTTGTGGTGGATTACCTGCAACTAATGCGTGGATCCGCCAATGCAGAAAACCGTGTAAATGAGATCTCAGAAATTTCTCGTGGTTTAAAAGCTTTGGCTAAAGAGCTTAATATTCCCGTTATTGCTCTGTCTCAGTTAAACCGTAGCCTTGAGCAACGTCCCAATAAACGCCCCGTTATGTCTGACTTACGTGAATCTGGAGCGATAGAGCAGGATGCCGATTTAATTATCTTTATCTATCGTGATGAGGTCTATAACCCTGAAACCGAAGACAAGGGGATTGCTGAAATTATTTTAGGAAAACATCGTAATGGTTCACTTGGAACGGTGCCGTTAACCTTTATTGGTGAATATACCCGCTTTGAAAACCATGCAAGTTTTGATATCCCAAACGAGCAGTATTAGGAATTGTAACCCGTAATGATGTATCGACCTGCCAAAGCCTATATTTACCTTCAAGCGTTAAAGCACAATCTACAAAACGCGCAGTTACTTGCTCCTAACAGTAAAGTTCTTGCCGTTATTAAAGCAAATGGTTATGGTCATGGCATTGAACGTGTAGCACACCAATTAAGTGGTGCTGATGGCTTTGGCGTTGCTTCAATTGATGAGGCTTTATTGTTGAGACAAAAAGGCTTTTTGCACCGTATTTTACTGCTTGAAGGATTGTTTTCTGAAGCAGAAATCCCTGTTATTATTCAAAATAGACTTGATGTTGTTATTCACTCTGAATACCAATTAAACTGGCTACTTAACTACAAAATTCCAGTTCAACTGAGTGTTTGGATAAAAATCGACACTGGCATGCATCGCTTAGGGTTTGATACCCAACAACTTGCGTCTGTCATTGCTAAATTAGAACGTTCTAGCAATGAGTTTTGTATTCATCTCATGTCGCATTTTTCATCCGCCGATGAAGATAACCCTCAAGCCGAAGTCTTTACCGCTAAGCAGATACAGAAGTTTTCAGAGACGACAGACGTTTACCCTTATGCAAAAAGTCTTGCCAATTCTGCGGGGTTAATTCGATTTCCGCAAAGTCATCATGACTGGGTTCGTCCAGGAATCTCACTCTATGGTGCAGGTAACATTCCAGGAGACAAATCAACCAAACAAGCGGTAATGCAGCTTGAATCAGAAATAATTGCGATTAAGACCATTCAAATTGGTGAATCGGTGGGGTACGGAAACACCTGGACAGCAACACGTAAAAGTAAAGTAGCCGTTATTGCTATTGGTTATGGTGACGGTTATCCAAGACATGCACCAACGGGTACCCCTGTGCTCATTAAAGGTCAACAAGTGCCTTTAATTGGTCGAGTCTCTATGGATATGATTACAGTTGATTTAACAGAGTGTCGCTCAGAAGTGGCCATTGGTGAAAAAGCTATTTTATGGGGGCAAGATTTATCGGTAGATCTTATTGCGGAACACGCAGGCACCATTGGCTATGAATTATTATGTGGTGTTACCAAGCGCATACCGATGATTGAGGTGCAGTAACGGTGAGTTCAAAACAGCTTACAGTTCAAGCTACTAATACGGTCTTTCAAGGTTATTTTCAACTTAAAAACATTAAATTTACACACTCTTTATATCAAGGTGGTCAAAGTGGTGTAGTTGAGAGAGAGGTCTTTTGTCGTGGCGAGGCCGTTGTTGTTTTGCTTTATGATTTAGCCAATCAGAAAGTTGTGTTGGTTGAACAATGCCGAGCTGGCGCCATTGAAAATGCCATTAAAAAAAATGATATTAACCAGGCCTGGTTAATTGAACCTGTAGCTGGAATGATTGATTTTGGCGAAGAACCTACCCAAGCTTGCATTAGAGAAGCTAAGGAGGAGACAGGGGCTGACGTTTATGAGCTTGAATATATCAATCAGTTTTATCCAAGCCCAGGCGCTTGCGATGAAATTTTACATCTTTATGCGAGCAATATAGATAGCAACAAAGTAGATCGTCATGCAGGACTAGATGCAGAAAATGAAGATATTCGTGTTTTAATTCTCTCATTTGAAGAGGCCAAAAACAGATTATTAGCAGGGCGCTTTAATGTTGCCACTACCTATATGGCGTTACAGTGGTTATTTTTTCAAAAGTTAGCAGACCGTAATAATCAACGCTAGTCTCTTTTACTCAACTCGTGTAGCGATTACCCTTTAATTCAACCCATATTACCCTATGAGATTTTATGCTTTGTTTATTTAGAAACACCAAACTTCACCCAGCTCTTAATTTAATGGCGATTATTGTTAGCCTTGCTTCTGTTATTGGTTGGCTATATTTCACGTTTATACACAAAAACCTCATGCAAATGCTCTTTGAAGGACAGGCACTTATTGTCGATTTAGTCTTTGGATTACCTCTGGTTTTAGCTTTGGCCATTGTGGTTTACGCCACCGTATTTTGGACATTCAAACTTATTATTATCCTGTTGTTGCCACAGTTTGTTGTTCATATTGACCCTGAAGAAAATCAACAAGCAAGTAATCAAGATGATCTATCAGAGCTTGAAGAGCAGCATGGAAAAGACTATTGGAATGTAGAACAGAACAGCGATAATTCTGAAAAAAAGCAAGCAACCACTGAAGACAAGTCGTCTTCAAGTAAAGAATTCTAATTGAGCATGTTTCTACTCTCGTCGGCTTTTTTGGGTGAGTCAAAGCAGTTAATGAAGTTGGCATTGCCCATTTTATTTGCACAGCTTGCGCTTACAGGCTTGGGGGTCGTTGATACCATTATGTCTGGTAGAGTTGGTACCAATGATTTAGCGGCTATTGGTCTTGGAACCAATATTATGTTACCAGTCTTTATGTTTACAACTGGAATTTTACTGGCTATTACCCCTATTATTTCCAAAGCCAATGGTCGTAATAACAAGGCCGATATTCGACTGTTTTTAATTCAAAGTTTATGGCTTTCAGTTCCGTTAGGGCTGCTATCGCTCATTATTCTAATGAACTTAACGTGGCTCCTTGAGTTGCTTGGCTTAAACCCCGCTGTTTTTCAGTTAACCGAAGACTATCTATACTTTATTGCTTTTGGAATGCCTGGGGTTGCGCTTTATCAAGCTTTACGATTTTTTTGGGAAGGGCTGGGTAAAACACTGCCCACCATGTGGATTAGTTTTTTAGCCCTGTTATTTAACATACCGCTCAATGCACTTTTTATCTATGGCTATGGACCAATTGAAGCAAGAGGTGCGGCTGGGTGTGGTATTGCCAGTAGTCTAGTGATGTGGTCAATGTTTTTTATTGGTTTACTTTATGTGATTAAAAACCAATCCTTAGCGCAATATATTAAACCGCTCACTCTAAAGCCATTCAAAGAGTATAGCCTTAATTGGCAGCAAGGTATTAAACCGATACTTGCACTTGGCATACCCAATTCATTAGCATTACTTTTTGAAATAAGTTTATTTAGTTTTATTGCACTGTTTATAGCCTCTTTAGGTACTGAAATTATTGCTGCCCATCAAATCGCCATTAGCTTTACCTCCGTTGCTTTTATGATTCCACTCAGTTTAGGCATGGCATTAAGCGTTCGTGTAGGTTACGGTTTTGGAGAGTCAGACCAAGCTAAAGTGCTCAATACTTTAGCAACTGGGTTTGCCTGGGCATTGGTTATTGGTATGTCATTAGCTATCTTGAGTTTTTACTGGCGCATAGACATAGCACAACTCTACTCTAATGATGAAGTCGTCATAACCATAGCAACGGGCTTAATTTTATATGCATCAATGTATCAAGTATTTGATGCCATTCAGGTGAATGCTGCAGGTGCGTTACGTGGGTTTCATGACACTAAAGTCACTATGTGGGTAACTTTAATCAGTTATTGGGGTATAGGACTGGGGTTAGGTTATCTATTTACCTTTACTGACGTTATTGTTCCGCAAATGGGGGTAAGTGGTTTTTGGCTTGGAATTGTGTTGGGGCTGGTACTTGCCTCGATACTGCTTTCTAGTAGACTACGCATTGTGTACTGTAAACAGATGCTTAGCAATTAAGATATATGAAGAATAGTAATACACTCGCTAACCAGAAATGTCTATGTGGTTCAGAGAAGGCTTATCACGAATGCTGTCAACCTTACCATCTTAAACAAACCTTTCCTGAAACCGCAGAAAAACTTATGCGTTCACGGTTCTCGGCCTTTGAATTACATTTGAAAAATTACCTTTTAGAGTCCTGGCACCAATCTACCAGGCCTGGTAACTTAGAATTTACGCCAGGATTACACTGGATAAAACTGGTTATAAATGGACGCAAGAAGGGGCGTATAAAAGATCAAGAAGGCTGGGTAACCTTCATCGCTTATTTTGAGCATGGAAATGAGCAAGCTTATTTACATGAAAAAAGTTACTTTAAGCGCGATGAATTAAATCATTGGAAGTATGTTGATGGAGATGTAAAGTAGCTAAAGGTACAACTTTAGTAAAGAATAGCAAAAATGATTTATTCATCTTTGTTTTTGAAAAATTTATAAAGTAACCACATCGCAATTCCAACAACCGTAATACTGACGGCAAGCATTGCAAATGTAATCATTAACGCAGAACCTACGCTTTCCATATCAGGCATATTTATCACTCCAAAGGTATGTTTAAGTATCTTTTTCTAGCAAAGCATTTTACAATAAATTCAACTTTTATTAACCCTTTCATTTTAGGTAGATTACGTAAAATACTATGTCACTTACTATTTCAGAGCTTGAAGAACAAAGAGCTAAGATTCTTGAAGAGATTGAATCTAAGGCTGGTAAAATTTCATCATCAAACACTTCTAATGAAGGAACACCTTCCCTTAATGATTGGTTAAATGCCGCTGAGAAAGTTATGCCTGAGAATCCCAAGAATACCGTCCAACAATCAACTCAAAAATCGAGTTATAGCAATAAGTTACTCAGTAACTCTAAATCTAATAACAAAACATCTTTCTTTGGTGTTGTCATTATGCTGTCTCTATTTTTAACCATTTTGGGTGTTCTGTATATCGCTTACAGCAGTATTCATAAAGAACTGCAAAATGTTCTTGTAATTAAAGATGAAAATATTGAACAAATGAAGCTGTTACAGGCGGATATGAAAAGCCTTCAACAAGCGGTTACAACGGGCGGCAAAACAGAGCTTTTCAATGAACTTGAATTAAAAGTCATTGCATTACAAGCTGAAGTTAATGAATTAAAAAGCATTATCGCGAGTAAACCGCTGAGTGATTTGAATCAAAGTCTTAATTCAAGTTCTGAAGAAAGTACTGTAAGTGAAGAAATGAGTCAAACTTCTCTAATTAAGAACGTTTCAAATAAAGTGGTTACTGAAGCGGTTCTAGATCAAAAGCTTAAATCCTATACTGAGCAGCTTGAAAATAAAATTGACCGTAAATTAGAAAAAATTCTTCAACACTTAACCAATAAAGCTGGCGTTGAAACTTTACCAGGCCTGGAAGATTCTAATGATAAGCAAGATACAAAAGAGATTGATACGCCTGTCGTTGAGACGGTTAACACGCCAGAAGTAAAAGAACCTTTAGTGAAATTAGTTGATGAAGTTGTTAAACCTAAGGCTCCAGCTGCTCCAGATGCACCTATAGTAAATATCAGTTCAGATGTTCGTTGGTTAATGGCTCAACCTAAAGCACACTATATTTTGCAGCTTGCAAGCATGCCAACCGAGTCAGCAGTAAAGAAAATTATTGAATCCAATCAGTTAAAGGAGACAAAAATTTTACCTCAAACTCGCAATAAGTTAACCAACTATATTTTAGTGACAGGTTCATTTGCTGCTCGAAGTGATGCGGATGCCAGAGCAAAAGAAATCAAATCTCAATATGGGATTTCAGTTTGGATTCGTAAAGTGAAGGATCTAACAGGTAGAATTCAATAAATGTTATTTTTATGACTAAATACCTTGTAAAGGCCACCGAAGTTAGTGGCCTTTTTTTGGGCTTTTAGGCTATGGATTAAATTAGGCAAAATAATTTATTTAGCGGTTCGCTTACCGATGAAATGGAAGCTCAATAATAAACTTAACACCATGAATCGGCTTTTCTTCAAAGCTGTCAATATTTTCAGCATAAGCTTTGCCCTTATGAAAATCAGCAATTAACTTAACAATATAAAGACCTAAACCTAGGTGTGTTTGGTTGTCTTGATTAAGCGTTCTTACTGAAGTCATGCCATCAAAAACTTGGAGCTCTAACCCAGGTGGTAGTTTAGGCCCTGAGTTGACAACAATAATTTGAATGATTTCACCCAGGATTTTACAACGAACCGTAATGGGGTATTTATGGTCAGAAAAATCAGAGGCATTACTCAGTAATTTATCCATAAGTTGTTCTATCATAAAGCCATCACCACAAACTTGAATGCTTGGTGGTATCTTGCAAACGTAATCCAAATCCCAGTCTGTATGAAGGGCAGCCGTATTTTCTAAATAGTGCTTCAACATTAAACCGATTGGAAAATCTTCAGGTTTTTGACTTTGTAGGCTGTCTTCAATGCTGGTAGCTTCTGAAAGAGAGCTAATAATCTGCTTGAGTTGTGCAAGTGCATGCTGAGCATAGCCTAATTGAGGGTTGCTATTATTTTCTTGCTCTAGAAGTGACAATGCCATAGATAAACGATTTAGTGGATTGTGAATTTCATGTCTTAAGGTTTTAGGCAGCTGTTTTAAATAACGTTCATAGGCACTTAATTGTTTAAGCATTTCATGGATATGGTGGCGTAAATCAGAGAGCTCATCTTGATAAAAACGGTTTATTGAATCTTGAAAGATTAAATCGGTTATACGTCCTTGCGCATTAAACGTCCGTTTAACATCATTATCTAACCTTATGATTCTATTAGATAAAGAAGCAGTGTGAATCACAGCGCCAATTAACACAATTAAAAATATTAAAGCCCCAATTCCTATTAATCGATAAAAATAATTCAAGTTATGACTAAACAACGTTTCCATGCGTTGCTCTAATACAATGGCGCCAATAATTTTGCCTTTAACAATCAATGGTGTTGAGGACATTAATGAGATAGGCTGTTGGTTTTCATCCATGCGATATTGTTGGTGGGTCTTACCTTTAAGAGAGTTACTGATTAAATTATGTTCAGGTGTCGCACTTTGTGGGTAAGGGTAAGGCAAAGAATAGGGCAGAAATGTGGCAAGCGTTTTGATTAAAACCTTACCCGTAGTCGTAAAAAAATCAACCGGCTCTTGTTTTTCTTGCGAAGGAAGTTGTCCAACGACATAAGTTGTTTGCCTACTCTCATTTACCACCCATAGAACAGAATTAGTTAGGTTTAAATGGGATAGTCGAGTTGGCATGCCTGACTGAATTTGTAGCGCCCATAAATCGGTTCTGTTTTCTAAAATCAGCGCTAAGTTTTCAACGGTTTGTTCTTGAACAATAGCCTGATTGTTTAACATTATTCGATGTAAATCGATAGCAAATCGATAAGCAAGAAAAGGCAGTATGGTTAACAACAGCAGTAAGATAAAGAATCTTGTTCTTATTGAAAGTCTCAAGGTTTCCTGTGTTTTAAGCATCATTTAAATGATTAATTTTTATCTTGCCAGCTGTAACCTCGGCCGTACTCATTGTGAATCAGGTTAAATTCTGGAGTGATTTTCTTAAAGGCATTGCGAATTCGACATATATGCGTGTTGATAGTATTGCGTTCGACCACGCCTTGAGTGGAAGATTGCAAAGCATCATAAGAGATAACACTGCTTTCACCAGCCGTAGCAAATTGCTTTAGCATTTCAAACTCTGTAGCGGTTAAGTCTAAAGGTTTTTCATGCCAGTAAGCTTTAAATTGCTCTGGAGCTAATTCAAGGTGAGGTATTTTGGACTGTTCATCATTTGAGCCTGTAACTTTAGGCGCACCTGTAATTCTTAAAAGGTTTTTAACCTTTACGATTAATACATTTAAGCTAATTGGTTTTGGAAGGTAATCAATAGCACCAAGTGCATGCCCAGTATAAATATCAAATTCAGACTGTCTTTCAGAAAGAAAAATAATTGGAATAGGTTGGTTGTAACTTAATAAGTGTTTGGCCAAATCAAAACCACCATCAACTTCTGAACCAAGAATAATGTCAGATATCACTAAATTGGGTAGTGCTTTTGCAAAAGATTTTTCAGCCTCTTCTCTATTTGTGTAAGGGTCAACAGTAAACCCTTGCTGCTGAAGAGCCTCAACTAAACTATTAAGTTGAATTTCATCGTCTTCAATAACCGTGATTTTGTAATCCATATTTTGCATAGCGTATTTCCTGGTCGGTAAATAAGTGCCCATCTTAGTGAAACTTAAATAGATGATGGGCTATGTTGACTATCAAACAACATTAACGAATGTATTGGAAGTCAAGAACCTGCATATTCATAATGATTCCAGCATCCTGAATCGGTAATACAATAGCATCTTCACCCGAATCATTATGATGTGAGTGCCACCATCCTGGAGGGGTTATAAATGCAGAACCTGGTGTCCACATAGCTTTAATAGGGTTGATGATTTCGCCATTTTCATCGACTTCTTTACCAATTAAAGTATAGGTATCTGGCCCTGCACTAACACAAAAATCTAAAGCGATAGAGTTATGTCTATGGGGCTTTTGAACGACACCAGCTGGTAAAACATTGTATAAAGCCCATAATGTGTGCGTTAAGGTCATTGTTTGTGGGAAGTTTGGGTTTGAAAGTAAAAAACCTGTACGATTGCGACCCTCAGCCTCCTTGCGGATTTCTTCCAATTTGCTGCACAATCTTTCTTTTGTGTAGAGCACAGGATGAAAACGTTCTTTTGCAGGTTCAACACCAAGGTAATTTAGAAGAGGGGCATCATTTACCCAATAAAGCGCGGTATCTGTATCTGCAGTGTGTAAAGCATCTGGTACAGATGGCAAAGTAAATAAGTCACCTTGTTTCCATCCAATTGTTCCATGCTTCATCTGTGTACGACCTGAACCACGTATGACATAAAACATCTGTGATGTAACGGCGGCGTCCGTCCTAAGCATGTCACCAGCAGAAATTTTAATGAAGTTCGCCATTAAGTTTGGCGAAGTTGCCGCATATTCTGTTTGTAGTTGTTTTGATAAATCAAAAGGAATCACTCTTGTATCACCATCCTTGTGCAAAGCACTCGGATAGTCGATAACATCGATTTTTGGCATTGGAGGATTTACGGCAGACATATATTCCTTAACGTCTGCTTGATGCTCCCATTGCTGCTGAGCAGCTTCTTGGATTTTCTCTACATGTGCTCTATTCATAATATATTACCCAACGTCTTTATTTTAATTATTGGGCTTATTATAAAAGCGAAATATTTAAATTACTATGGTTCTAACCATTCGGTTCTCAAAAGTGATGAATATATTGAAATAATTGAGGAAAAGGGTGGTTATTTTAGATTAAACAACCACGATAAGCGTATGGATTTAAGTACGTTATAATTTAAATTGATTGTATTTTTTTCGCTCACTAGAAGACGGGATTTTCAGTGCTTCACGATATTTAGCAATTGTTCTTCTTGCAACAACAATCTCTTTGTCTTCAAGAAGTGCCATAAGCTTACTGTCACTAAGCGGTTTTTTAGGATCTTCGCCATCTATTAATTCTTTAATATGTGCTTTGATCGCTATCGCTGATTGATCAGCACTACCGTACTGGCTTACGCCCGTAGAAAAGAAGTATTTAAGTTCAAATGTTCCGCGTGGTGTTTGAATATATTTCTGATTTGTAGCACGAGATATGGTCGATTCATGTAAATCTAAATGTTCTGCAACTTCTCTTAAAACAAGAGGCTGCATAGCATGTTCACCTTCATCGAAAAAGCGCTCCTGTTTTTCGACAATAAATTTACCCACTCTTAATAGAGTTTCGCCACGGCTGTGAATACTTTTAATTAAACCTTTTGCTTCAATTAATTGTTCTTTAATCTGCTTAGATTGTTCATCATTTTTAAGATTGGAGGCTAAATCAATGTAGGCAGAGTTAATCGATAGACGAGGGAAAGCATTTGCATTTAGCTCAACCAACCAGCCATTTTTTACGCGTTTTAATCGTAAGTCTGGCACAACGATATTGGATTGGGTACTAGAAAAGTCACGTCCTGGTCTTGGGTTTAATGATTGAATTAATCTTAATAGTTGATTTAATTGCTCATCATCTAGACCATACATTTTTTTAATACGTTTAGAGTCATGGAAAGATAACCAATCGAAATGCTCGGTAATTAACTGAATAGCCGTCATTACATAAGGTGTTTTTTTCATATTAGCAAGTTGTAACAATAAACTTTCCTGAACCGAGCGTGCGCCGACTCCTGTTGGTTCAAATTGTTGAATAACAGCTAAAACACTCTCCAAATCAGAATCAGATATTATTAAACCAGGCTCATTAGATTGAATATTCTCGAGAAGCTCGCCAAGTGAGTTTGATAGATAACCTTCATCATTGATATCATCAATAATGTAAGAGGCGATTACCGCTTCTTCATCACTCCAAGGGTAAATATCAGACTGCCAGTAAAGATGATCATGCAAACTCTCTTCTGATGCCGTATACGTCTCTGCGCTCGCATATTCTTCTTGGCCTTGGCTGGAGGAAGTAGGGGTATGGTCTGTATAAACATCCTCCCAATCATAATCGACTTCTAAATCATCTTTAATAACATCAGAGTCATTAATATCTAAAGGTGTTTCGTCACGAGCCTCACTCTGTTTATCAGAATCCGTTTCTGATGAGTCACTAGAAGTAAGTTCTTGATCCAAATCGTCGTCTAAATCTTGGTCCTCTCCAACCTCAAGCATAAAATTCGTTTCTAAAGTCGCTTCTATAGTTTGCTGAACTTCAAGAGCAGAGTACTGCAGTATCTTAATAGACTGCTGTAACTGAGGAGTCAATTTTAGTTGTTGACCAATATTGATTTGCAAGCCGGGCATTAGTGCCATGTTTAAGGAAACTCCTGACAAAATTTAGAATAGTATTCAAATGTATTATAGATATAATAATCTAAAATAAATACAAAACGTAGGGTAAATACTGCACATTTAGGCATAATTCATGCCAATAAGTTGTTTAAAATGTGTTTTGAAAACCAAATTTATTATAAAGCAAAAAAATCATAGTAATTTTATACCATGATTTGAAATGGTTCAGAGGAAGGTTTATGTCAATCAAAGAAGATGCACACACTATTGTTGATCAATTATCGGATGATGCTAATTGGGATGACTTAGTCAAAGCATTATATAAGAATAAAAAAATCACACTAGGTATGACAGACTTGGAAGTTGTTCAAAGTGAATTAACTGAGTCAGATATCAACGGTATTATAGGTCGATTACAATCTGCAAGTACGCAACCAGACGATATGCGCAATACCAAAACATATCAGCCTGGTGATTCAGCTACTTTAGGAATGGTGGCTGGTGTTGTGGCCATCTTATTTAGTTTTGTCTTCCCACCAATCGCATGGGTTGCAGCACCTATTGCTGTTATTGCAGGTATTATAGGGCTTAAAAAACATGAAGATAAAGCGTGGGTGCCAATACTTCTAGCTTTAGTGTCAATCGTACCGATGGTTATGATTTTATTAGGTTTGCATGAAGGATAGGGGGTTGTTAGTTTTCTCCCTATATGGCTAAGTAAATTGATTTACATAGCTTAAAACAAGAATACCCGCTTAATTGCGGGTTTTTTGTAACTAAAATTATTGCAAAGCTCGAGACAAGAGAATTTTATCTAGTTAAGATTATCTATCGTAGAAAAACTTCCTTCTAAATACATGTCTTTAATTTCGTCAGGAATCTCAGACCTCCAAATTAACCCGTCTTCATCAACCATAACAACCCACTCATCAAAAGAGATTTCATGGCTTTCTTCAGAGCCTGGGTTAAAAATAGTCATATAAACAAACTCACTTTCTTCTGGTTCGGACACTTCGATTAAGAATATTGCCGCGCCCTGATAATCACCATGAGTTACCTCATAAACACCTGGCTTAAAGTTAAGATGAGAATCCATATATAAAGCTCCTTAGAAATAGAAATTAAATTACCTGTAGATTAATGTAAAACAAGGATTAAAGCACAAAGTAAAATAACATAGTGATTTATAGCGTGTTTGTATTTTTATATTAAGTAATAATCAAAACGATGCCGTATTTTATGTGTTTATTTCTACCTTAATAATCGACATATACAAGCTTTAAGATTTAAAGGGGTTAAATCCATTTCGAATAAAAACACTGCAATATCAGTTTGTTAGCTAATTGTTCTTCGTTTATTAGAATATGGATTTGCAAAACAGTTATTCGTATAATATATATTATGTTAAATTGAATATTGCATAAAACTTACTTGGTTCTATCCTTTGCCCTGCTTTATAAATTAACCAGTATTAATAAAATTATTGAATTTTGAATTACTTGATTATGAAGTTTACTGAATGGTGAATAACCAGGCCTTTATTAATTAAATTACCAGGCCTGGTTAGTTTAAGTCCGATTTTCTACAAATGATGAATTTGTAATATTTAGAGTTTTAGCTGTTTGGAGTTTTCTTAATTTAAAATAGACAAAATATTTTCAGGCGGTCTTCCCATAACAACTTTATTACCAATTTGCACAATTGGTCTTTCAATTAACTTAGGGTTTGCAACCAAAATCTCTAACCACTCATTATCTGACTTTTGATCTTGTTTGCTTAACCCAAGCTCTTTAAACAACTCTTCGCCAGTTCGTACTATTTCAAATGGTGTCACGGACATTTTTTGGCATAATTCCGCCAATACTTGTTTGGTTGGTGGCTTTTCTAAATATCGAATTTCAACAACGGAAATATCATGTTCCTTTAAAATCATGAGACTATTGCGGCTTTTTGAACACCGTGGGTTGTGATAAATAACAGCCTTTTTTTGCATCTTAAACTCCTTCTGACTGATCTTGTTCAGCCTCTATGTCAAGCCTTGTATTAAGTGCTGTTTCTACCGCATCAATTCGAGATTTACATAGCTGGTAAGCTCTCGTGGCATCATCAACCATGGGTACAAGCTCATCTATATCAACTTCACCGCTGTTCGCTAATTTTTGTGCAATCTCTTGTAGTTTTTGATAATTCTCTTTAAAACTTTCTGCTGACTGTGTCATTTAAAAGGCCTCTTTAATTTTATTCATAATATGAAATAGACGGGTCTATTTCACCTCTTTAATGGTTTGATTTTTTGGTATTTCAGCTTGTATGGCACCATCGGAAAATTCAAGTTCAATACACTGGTTTTTTAATGCTTCTTTAGCCGTGGTAATTGGAACGCCATCTGGGCGTTTAGCAATACTAAACCCCCTGTTTAATTGCGCCTTTGGTCCTGAACTCAAAATAAAGGAAATAGACTGAATAATCTGCTGTTTTTGGCTTGCTACAGAGCGTTTAGCTCCTTGAAAAACCAGCTCTTTTAACTGCTCAACATCGTGATGGATCAATTTCATTTGCTGATTAATTTGTGAGTGTATTTGCTGGTTTAATACATCTAAACTGTAATCCACTTGCCGAATTTTGGTTTCACTTAATCTGCGTATATTAAAACTAAGAGGCTCTAATTTTTGTTGCCATCCATGCACTATTTTTAAGCTATTTCGAGTCATTGTATTATGCATTTCGTTTATTTGATGCTTAAAACCTTGAACCTTAAGACGGCTAGATTGCTCAATGTTAATCCAATTTAAATTAGCATTCTTTGCTTGATGAACAATTTGAGTTTTAATAAAACCGATTACCTTACTCGGTGTATCAAAACGACTGTGCGCAACTTCATCTAGGATGGTGTTATCTCTTTCATGTCCAATTCCAGAAAAAACGGGTAGCTGCGCATAACAAAATGCCTCTGCCAAGCTCTCAATATTTAGCATATTTAAGTCGAGTTTTGCGCCACCACCTCTAATAATCACTAAGGCGTCAAATGGCTTGGTCTGATGAAGTGAATGAACTGCTGTCAACGCCTCAAGCATCTCGGTTTCAACGGCCTCACCTTGAAAACTACTGTAAAAATAGTTGAACTGGCATATATGGTTCTTTTGCAAAACATCAGCATCTGCTCTAAAATCCCCCAAACCAGCTGCTTCGGGAGGCGCAATAACGGCAATACGAAAATAATCGGTAGGCAATTGATAGTTTTTATTTTGCTGGTAAATACCCTTTTTAATTAGATTTTTTCTTATTTGATTTAAACGCTGCTCTTGTTCACCGAGCGTATAACTCGGATCTAAATCCTGAATAACAAAAGAAAATCCATACTGTTCATGAAAATTAACCTCTGCCAGAATTAATACTTTTTGACCTATCGCTAATTCACTACCTGTTGTGACTTGAAAACGCTCAAGCAAACGACTGGCCTGGCTTTGCCAAATCATTCCACGACAGTTTGCAATAGCTTGACCAAAATCATTGGTTTCAGTAAGTTCTAAATAGACATGACCACGGCGCGTATTAATGTTTGCAATTTCCGTAATGACCCAAACTCCACCAGGAAAGCCCTGCCTTAAAACGGCTTGTACGTTATTTAAGACCACTGATAGCTTAGTGCCCTTTTGCTCTTCTACTGTCTTTAAAGCACCAAAATCAAGAGTTTGAGAATAAGGGTCTAAATCACCTGCTAAATCACCTGCTAAATCACCATTGACGGTGTTTTGTTTAATAGGTAACCATTTTTGAAATGCATCGATCTCATCAGACAAAGCCTCTGGCACATACCAGCGTTTACTGACCGCATCCCAGCGCGCACCAAGGGCTTTGGCCTGCTCTTTTTCTCTAAAAGGCACATCCAAGAAGGTCATTGTCTATCTTCCATCCTTTGAATTTCTGCCGCAACCATCTGATAGGCTTGCTGAACAACCTCAATACCTGATGTTTGTTTAAATGCATTTTCAGACAGGTGTCTACGCCAGATTCTACCACCAGGCAATCCATGAAACAGCCCAAGCATATGGCGAGTTACTTGAATTAACTTACCACCATGAGTTAAGTGATTATCAATATAGGGATACATTTTTTCTAAAATATCCAATCTACTAACATTCGTTATATCAGCACCATAATAGAGGGAGTCTACCTCTGACAGTATAAAAGGTTGCTCATAAGCGACTCGACCTAACATCACCCCATCAAGAGCAGGCATACCTTCATAAGATTCAAAATGTTGTAAAGCTTGATTATGAGAGGTGATTCCACCATTAACCGCAATATCTAATTCTGGAAATTCTGCTTTAATACGATGAACCCAATCGTATTTTAAAGGAGGAATTTCACGGTTCTCTTTAGGAGACAACCCTTGCAACCAAGCTTTTCTTGCATGAATAATCACACCATCCACACCCGCTTTCACTAAACCTTCTACAAAATTCTGCAAGGTTTCAAAATCTTCTTGATCATCAATGCCTATTCGAGTTTTCACGGTAACAGGAATATTTACCTCGGCCTTCATAGCCGCAATATTTTCGGCAACCAACTCAGGGTGCCCCAATAGACAAGCGCCAATCATATTATTTTGTACTCGGTCACTTGGGCAGCCTACATTTAAGTTTATTTCAGAATAACCCCACTCTTCACCAAGCTTTGCACAACGAGCTAAGTCTTGTGAGTGACTGCCACCCAGCTGTAATACTACAGGCACCTCTGAAGGGTTATGACCAAGGAAACGCGGTAAATTATCACCATAAATAATCGCCCCAGTGGTGACCATCTCGCTATATAACCAGGCCTGGTTAGTTAACTGACGATGAAAATATCGACAATGCTTATCAGTCCAATCCAACATCGGGGCAACACTAAAGCCACATGCGCTATTCGCCTGCTTTAGATTTTTATTAATCACGTTTTCTGAGAGGATTTTTGAGGCGTTTTTAGTCAAAATATACTAATCTCTAAAGATATTAGGTTAAAAAAATAATCGGATATTATCGCATTCAATGCCTTTTTAAACCAGACGATTTAAGATTGCTTATTCAGCAATAAAATCTTTTACAACAAATACTGAATTTTACGGTGTAAAACTCGCTAAAATATGTCGATTAACAACAAAGCAAGTGTCTATGTAGATGTATACAGTCGATTCTTTATATCAAAAAATTTTTGCAGACTTCACTTTTTCGGAAGAACAAGAAAAACGTTGCAAACATGCGTGTGCAATGGCGCTAGAGTCTGAAAACCTTCCTGAAAAAAGCATTGTTAGAAGCGTGATTGTCGCAGAAATTCTAGCAGACCTAAAGCTTGATGATGAAACCCTATTAGCCACTTTACTCAGTGACGGTAACTTAGAGCCGATCTATCCGCATGAAAACATCATAGAACTTTTTGGCAAATCCACCGCTAAACTGGTACAAGGTATTCGTAATCTCAATAAGTTTAAAGATTTTGATGTCGAGAAGAAATCAAATGAGGTTCAAAACGAGCGCCTCAGGCAGATGCTGTTAGCGATGACCTCTGATATCCGCATTATGATAATGAAACTTGCCTACCGAGTAGCACGACTTCGCCAGTTAAAAAATGAGACGGAAGAGATACGCCACAAAATTGCCGCAGAAACAGAACTCATCTTCTCACCTTTAGCAAATCGATTAGGTATTGCA
Source organism: Thiomicrorhabdus sp. Kp2 (assembly GCF_000478585.1). Taxonomy (NCBI): domain Bacteria; kingdom Pseudomonadati; phylum Pseudomonadota; class Gammaproteobacteria; order Thiotrichales; family Piscirickettsiaceae; genus Thiomicrorhabdus; species Thiomicrorhabdus sp. Kp2. The sequence goes on along the minus strand of NZ_ARWI01000001.1, from coordinate 197,891 downwards.
CAATTAAAATGGGAGTTAGAAGATTTATCATTTCGTTATCTTCATCCTGAACAATACAAAGATATTGCCAAACAACTTCAGTCAAAACGCTCTGAACGTGAAGAGTACATTAAAACCGTCCTGCATACACTAGAAGGTATGCTAGAACAGAGTAATATCAAAGCCAAAATTACTGGACGCCCAAAACACATCTACAGCATTTGGAAAAAAATGCAGCGTAAACACCTACCAATTGATGAATTATATGATTTACGTGCGGTTCGCATCTATGTCGATAGTGTTCAGCTTTGCTATGAAGTGCTTGGGTTAATTCATAGTCGCTGGAATTATGTTCGTGATGAATTTGACGATTACGTTGCGACACCCAAAGAGAACGGATACCAATCAATCCATACAGTTATTATTGGTCCTGAAGGCAAAACCGTAGAGATTCAAATCAGAACCAATCAAATGCACCACAGTGCAGAATATGGTATTGCCGCACACTGGCGTTATAAAGAAGGCGATAAAACGGGGTTTGATGAAAATCTTGAGCGCAGCATTTCTAACGTAAGACAGATTTTAGAAAACTCAGAAGATCCCGATATATTTAAAGAGATCAGTACTGAGCTTCAGAGTAAACATATTTATGTAATGACACCTAATAATGAGATCATTACGCTACGCCAAGGTGCAACGCCTCTAGATTTTGCCTATCAAATTCATACAGAACTTGGCCATAGATGTCGCGGAGCAAAGGTAAACGGGCGTATTCAGCCACTCAGTTTTACTTTAAAAACGGGAGACAAGGTTGAAGTACTTACCATTAAAAATGGCGAACCTAGCCGTAACTGGTTAAACCCCAATCTAGGGTATTTAACGAGTACCAGCGCACGAAACAAAGTTAGAAACTGGTTCAATAAACAAAATAAAAGCGAAAACACATCAACAGGTGAATTGCTTTTTAATAGAGAAATCAAACGCTTGCATGCAGAATCTATTGATACCTCAAATATCGCCAAGCGTTTTAGACACGAAAATAAAGAGACATTTTTCGAAGACATTGGTAAAGGTCGTATTAATGAGCGCCAATTAACTAGTGCTATTCAGGCTGAATTAAAGCCAGAGCAATCACAGTCTAAACAGCAAAGAACATTTAGCTTTTCCGCAGAATCTAATGCAATTGAAGACGCAAAAGCCTATGTTATTGGTGCAATACACCTTACAACCAACATCGCGCCCTGCTGCTCACCTAAACCATATGACGACATTGTGGGCTATGTAACTCGTGGCCGTGGCATAACCGTACACAAGCACGATTGTGCCAATATACTCAACCTTTCTCATGACGAGCAAAGGCGCTTAATTGAAGTAACTTGGGATAAAAAACAAGCCGAACAGCCGTGTTTTACCGCTGAGCTTCAAGTGGTTGCTTTTGACCGAAAAGGTTTATTACGTGATGTTATGGCTATGCTAACCGATCTGGATATTAACCTCATAGCATCAAACACTCAAACAAATACTCAAGAAAATAGCGTTGAAATGAGATTAACGCTTGAACTGGACTACACAACCAACTTAGGTGATCTACTCGACCACATTGAAATTATTCCCAATGTTGAATCGGTCTCCATAAAAACGGAATAGTTCACCCTATCCTTGTCTATAAACAACCAAGCAAAACCACCTATTCAGGTGGTTTTATGTATGAGCTACCATTTATTAGTGGTACAAAAATCAGAGTTTACAAAACGGTTGTATTTGAAAATCAAAAACCCAAAAAAACCTTAAGCCCATCTCTTTTTTTAACCACAACTTTAACAATTTCAGATATTAGTGTTTTTAACTCATCGGGCTTGTAGTTTAGTAAATTAGAGATTTATTTTAGACAATAAAAAACCCGCGAATGACAAGTCATTGCGGGTTTAGTATGTGGCGTCCCGTAGGGGAGTCGAACCCCTGTTACAGCCGTGAAAGGGCCGTGTCCTAGGCCTCTAGACGAACGGGACAGATTGTTGTTAATCCTGACGAATTAACGGTTGTTCTAATAGCTTTTTAAATAAACTTAAAAAGCTATTAAAGTCTGCTGATGATTATTATGGCCTAGGTCATCAACACACTTAAAACTGGAGCGGGAAACGAGGATCGAACTCGCGACCCCAACCTTGGCAAGGTTGTGCTCTACCGCTGAGCTATTCCCGCAAATTGGCGTCCCGTAGGGGAGTCGAACCCCTGTTACAGCCGTGAAAGGGCCGTGTCCTAGGCCTCTAGACGAACGGGACACACATGGTGATAAAAATCAAAATCTTTATCGGTATTGCCATCAGTTAACAAACCCGGCCTAGTGGGTTTCCAATGGACTAAAGTTATCAACTTGGTGGAGCTAAGCGGGATCGAACCGCTGACCTCAACACTGCCAGTGTTGCGCTCTCCCAGCTGAGCTATAGCCCCTCGAGCTGATGGGTGCGTATTATATAGAGTTGCTGGTTTGCGTCAAGCTTAAATTGCAAAAAAGATGACACTTTTTTTAATTTTGTTCCAGAGCAGAGCTAAGTGTTTGTTAATTGGTTACTAAGGTGCTGAATAAGGCGGTGACGTTAATGAGTTAGATAGCCAAAAATGGAATTGTTTTTTTCACCATCAATAAAAAAACCGCTTAAAAAATTAAAATTCTTAAGCGGTTTGATTCTTTTAAAGTTACCAGGCCTGGTAACTCTATAAATGGCAATACACTATGGTTAGGGTGATTATTGCGCTTCTTTACGACTCTGAATAAACGCCAGTGCCATTTTAATGCGTTGTAAACAACGTTCTTTACCTATTAACTCTGCTGTTGCATCAATGGCTGGTGATTGCCCTCCACCTGTAATAGCAACGCGCAGTGGCATCCCTACTTTACCCATACCGACTTCTAGCTCATCTGCTGTTGCATTGATGGCATTGTGAATGGGTTCAGCAGTCCAGTTGTCAAGCGCTTCAAATTTTGCATAGGCTAACAGTAGAGCTTCTTCGGCCACAGGTCGTAAATGCTTTTTAGCCGCTCCCGCTTCAAACGTTTCAAAGTCGCTATAAAAATAGACTGCACCTTCCGCCATTTCAACTAATGTTTTTGCGCGCTCTCTTAATAAGTCTGCAACGTCACTTAGTGCTGGGCCTTGAGACAGGTCACACCCTAATTGGGCAACAAACGATGATAAATGTGTTGCCAAATGTTCTGCTGGTGCGCTTTTAATGTGCTGTTCATTAATCCAGGTTAATTTGGCTGTGTCAAACGTGGAAGGTGAACCGTTAACCGCTTCAAGGTTAAAGTATTGAACCATCTCATCCATTGAAAAGACTTCTTGGTCGCCGTGTGACCACCCTAATCGAACCAGGTAATTGAGTAGCGCCTCAGGCAAGAACCCTTGCTCTTTGTATTGTAAAACACTCACCGCACCATGACGCTTAGATAATCGACTGCCATCCTCGCCTAATACCATTGGAATATGCGCAAACTTGGGCACTTCCGCACCAATCGCTTTATATAAGTTAATTTGGCGTGGTGTATTGTTTAAATGGTCATCCCCTCGAATAACATGAGTCATGCCCATATCCCAATCATCTACCACAACGGTAAGATTGTAAGTTGGCGTACCATCAGAACGTGCAATAACAAGATCATCTAACTCTTTGTTATTAATAACAACCGTGCCTTTTACCAAGTCTTCAATCACTACGTCGCCGTCAATTGGGTTTTTAAAACGAATAACGGGATCAATCCCTGCTGGTGGTTCACCAGTAAAATCACGATAGCGACCATCATAGCGTGGTTTTTCACCTGCTGCTTTCTGCGCTTCACGCATAGCATCTAGCTCTTCAGGCGTTGCATAGCAGTAGTAGGCTAAATCTTTATCAAATAGTTGCTGAATGACTTCTTTATAGCGCTCAAAACGATGTGTTTGATAGATTGGTCCATGGTCATAATCTAACCCTAACCAACTCATTCCTTCTAAAATGGCGTTAACAGACTCTTCTGTTGAACGTTCCAGGTCGGTATCTTCAATACGAAGTGTAAATTCACCACCCTGCTTTTTAGCGTATAGCCAAGAATAAAGGGCTGTTCTAACGCCACCAATGTGTAAATAACCAGTTGGACTAGGGGCAAAGCGAGTACGAATCACAAGAAGACTCCAAAATTTAGATAATCAAAAAAAGAAGTATTATAAACCGTGCAGAGGGTGCACAAAATTGAAAATTAGCGATTCGTTAAAAATAGTGATGATTAACCCTTACTCTGCTCGCTGAACCTTAGGTGCGACAGAATAAAGACTTAACTTGATTAACCAAAAAGTAAGCAGAAGAATCAATAAGATTATGGCTAAAAAAACCATCACACTTATTGCCATCAATATAGAGCTATGCAATGCTTGGGCTAAATATTGTAAAGCAAGTCCGTAGGCAGCAAGCGGGTAAACGAACGACCACCCTGCCATGCTCAAACCACTGCTCATAAAAAAACGATAACTGATTAACCAAGCCATTAGCATCATGGTTGCAAATGAAAAGCTTATCCAGGTAATAATACCGACAGAGCTCTGAGTTACCACCCCTTCAGTGAGAAAATCCTCTGACAACAATAGCGAGGCTAAACAGGCTAGAGAAGATGGGGCTAAAAAGATGAATAAGCTTGGGCGTAAACTGATTTGTAAATGTGTATTAAAAATTAATCGATAAAACAAGCTAGTTGAAAATACAATCCAAAGAAACAAGCTTATTGAGTAGAAAAACATTGAAATTTCATAAAGTAAACTCGCTTGCATAACAATAAATTCGGTATTGAGCGCAATGACAATAATAAAATTACCTGAAAGCAAGATATACCAAGTGGGTTTATGCTGGTTTAACGTGAGTTTTTCATCAAACAACCAACCATTAATCAAAAAAATATTCAGCAAGAAGTGCAAACTGGCGACAAACAGTAAAGGTAACAGCAACCAGTATTGATTGGGATAATGATTAAATTCAAAAACTTGCGCAATACTCACAATAAACAGAATTGTTGTTAATGAAATAGCAGGTAAAAATGAACGCCTAAATGGATCATACCATTCGTCAATTAAAGCGCCTCGTTGCTGGCGTTTTGAAAGATTCCAGAGGTAATGAAACATAAGAATAACAAAACTCAGCCAGCCATAAATCAGCAACTCAATAGCTATATCAATTTGAAGATTAAAAACCTCCATTAAGTGTCGAGCATTTAAACCAGTACCAATCAACCCCATTGGCATAACAAAATAGGTAATACTTGGAGGAAATTGGATTCGCACTAGCTGTTATCACTCATATTTACATCAGGGTTGTTTACTATATTAAATGATTGTGACGGCTATATTGACGATATAAATAAAAATAATATTGTTGAGCCGCAATTAAATTCAACTACTTTATAATAAAGACAATTACGCTTCATGAACCAGGCCAAATATCTAATATTATTGAATATCGCGATAACCTCTTTTAAGGAATAACCATGTCAAAAGAACAAGCTATACCTCAAAACAATACGATGCCTAATGAGCGCAGTATTGCGTTTTTTCCAGTCAATATTTTTGGGGCAATCATGGGGTATGCAGGCTTCACTTTAGGTTTACAGCAGGCTAACCGATTATTGGGTGTTTCAGAGAGCATTTTTTATGCTTTTGCTTTGTTAACCACCTTACTATTCATTTTATTTTCAATCATTTACTTTATGAAGTTGGTTAAACATCCTAAGTCAGTCATTGCAGAATTCAATCACCCTATTACTCTCCATTTTTTCCCAACTTTTAGTATTAGCTTACTGCTACTGAGTTTAATCTATATCGATATGGCATTTGATATCGCCAGAATCATGTGGCTCTTAGGAACTCTTCTACAGTTTGGTTTATTACTCTATATCTTAAATAATTGGATTCACCATGATAAATGGCAAATAACCCATATGAATCCAGCTTGGTTTATACCCGTTGTTGGCGCGATTGTCGTTCCTTTAGGTGCTGTACACTTTGTTAATATGGAGATTGCTTGGTTCTTTTTTAGTATTGGCCTGGTATTTTGGATAATTTTAAATAGTATTGTTATGTATCGCCTATTTTTTCACCCACCAATGCTGAAACTTTTAGAGCCAACCTTATTTATTTTGATTGCACCGCCAAGCGTTGGGTTTCTCTCTTATATGACCTTAATAGGTATGGCTGGTTTAAATGAATTCTCACGAATTTTATACTATATCGCACTTTTTTTAATGGTGATGCTTGCAACCCAAATGCCACGATTGATTAAAGTCCCCTTTGCACTCTCTTGGTGGGCTTATACCTTCCCGTTAGCCGCCTTCTCGCTCGCTAGTTATATGATGTACGAACAATCAAACCACCTGTTTTTTAGTTATTTAGCCAGTCTAGTATTAGCCATTTTATTTGCATTAATTCTTCACCTAACCATTAAAACATTGGTCGCTGTTAAAAATAAAAAACTATGCGCTCCACCGCAAGCACCTCAGGCTAGCCCAGAAGTATCCAGTAAATAATACCAGGCCTGGTAAACCTATAAAATTTTGCTCTTAAATAACAACGGTTAAAAATAGATAAACGAAATGACAAATCACTACACAATAAGCGCACATGACAGCAACTCACACCTAATTAAAATTCAATTAACGATAGAAAAACCAACCCAACCCAGCCAAGTACTACGCTTACCTAACTGGATACCAGGTAGTTACTTAATCCGTGATTTTGCAAAACACATTAATAGCATTAACGCCTATAAACAAAGTGGTGAATGGATTCCACTGAATACGCTCGATAAATCAAGCTGGTCATTTCAGCACGATGGCCCTGTCATTATTGACTACACCATTTATGCTTGGGATTTATCGGTACGAGGCGCACATTTTGATGAATCTCATGCCTTTTTTAATGGCACTTCGGTTTTTTTAGAAGTGGTTGATCAACAAGACCAGGCCTGCCAAGTGGTTATAGAGCCCTCTACTGTTACCAAACAAAACAACTGGCGTGTGGCAACTGGAATGCCTTCCGTAAAAGTCGATTCCCAAGGGTTTGGTCTTTATCAGGCTGAGAGCTATAGCGAACTGATTGACTACCCCGTTGAAATGGGGAGCTTTCATGAAATTGATTTTATCGCCTGCGGTATTCCACATAAAATGGTCATTACTGGCATTTTTGAATGTGATGATGAGCGTTTAAAACAAGACTTGATTAAGATATGTGAAACCGAAATTAAGCTGTTTGGTGAACCTGCGCCAATGAAAGATTATTTGTTTCAAGTTATGGTCACAGGTAATGATTACGGCGGTCTTGAACACCGTAATTCCACCGCCTTAATTTGTGCACGAAATGACTTGCCTTATAAAGGGATGAAAGAGGCTACGGACGGCTATTTACAATTTTTAGAGCTCTGTAGTCATGAATATTTTCACACCTGGAACGTGAAACGTATACAACCAAAAGTCTACCAAGAGAGCGATTTACAAACGCCCGTATATACAAATCAACTGTGGTGGTTTGAAGGCGTTACTTCATACTATGATGCTTTGATTTTACATCGTGCGGGCATCATTAACACTAAAACGTATCTTGACTTGCTGGCTAAACAGATGACTCGTGTATATAGAATGCCTGGACGATTCAAGCAGTCTGTAGCGGAATCAAGTTGGCTAACTTGGACAAAGTTTTATCAGCAAGATGAAAACGCCCCAAATTCAATCATTAGCTATTACACCAAAGGGAGTCTAATCGCTCTTGGTTTAGACTTAACCATCAGAACACAAACACAGGGTAAAAAATCACTTGATGATATCTTGCTCTATCTTTGGCAACACTTTGGGCAAAAAGGCGTTGGAATAGATGATGGTCAAATAGAAGAAATTTGCTCTGATGTTTCAGGTATCGATTTACAAGACTTTTTTAATCGTTATCTATTTGGAACAGAAGATCTGCCTTTTGAACAATTATTCGCTGAATTTGAAATCGAGTTTTCACTCAGGGCGCTGACAGGCCTTGATGATATTGGTGGACATATTGTAGGTGTTGCAGAACACACCGAAGATTCAGGAACCACGCTCACATTACCCAATCATTTGGGAGCCAATATCAGCCAGACTCCCCAAGGCACATTAAAGGTGACCCATGTATGGAATAACCAACCAGCAAGTCTTGCAGGTCTTTCTGCTGGCGATGAAATAATTGCCATGAATGGTCTAAAAATGAGCAGTAAAGCCGAGTTGGATACCTTACTCAAACGTCACGATAAGACTAAAGATATAACCTGTCACTATTTTAGGCGTGATGAATTAAGAACAGTCGAACTTCTCCTTGAAACACCTAATAAAGATAGGGTTTCCTTAATTGAAAAGGCTTCTGAGACTCGTCCACAGTTAAAATGGTTAACTTAATCTATAGGCAAGTTTTGATAAACAGTAAATAGATTTAAAGTAAAAAGAAAGAATAAAAGAAACGAACTTATGACAAAACAAACAGAACTCTCTTCTGCAACGTTACAGAACGCTTTAGAGCGTCTTGATCGAGTTGAAATGAACCAAAGCTTTCATGATGAAAGCATTGAAGCATTAGAGAAGACCATTGCCTCTCAACATCAAGAGATACAATTATTAGAGAGAAAAATCTCTTTACTCTCGAACTACTTAAAAACACTGCAACAAAACATAATTAAAGATCCAAAAGATGAAGTACCGCCTCCACACTACTAAAACTCGCTAAATAACCACTGTTGAAACTCCAACATAACTCAGCCATTTTATCCAGTTGTCTGGTAGAGAACGTTTAGTCAGCTTAAACTTAAGACTTTAGTGATAGAATCAACATCATGAAAAAAATTATATTCTTAATATTGGCGCTCTTTGCTTGGAAGCATTTCTATTATGTTGGCTCAGCCCCAGAATTAGGGCCAGGTATCTTGGCGGGTGGTGCGCCATACCAAGATCCCACAACAGTAGCCAAGTTTCGTAAAGGAGACTACAGCTACTATCCTCGTGCCAATTTTCAAATTGAAGCTAGAGTGTTATCGGTCTCAAAATACTATTTTGACCAAGAAGCCCGCATTTCACCAGTTGACTTCGCATTAGGCTGGGGGCAGATGTCTGATGAATCGATTCTACAACATATTGATATTTGGCAAGAGAACCGTTGGTATAAGTGGGAATCAAAACTCATGCCGATTGCTAAAAGTGAAATTATCGACAGCAGTGCCAATATGCACATGATTCCAGACAATGAAGTCGTTGCGGCAGAATTAAAAAAAGTAAGAAATGGTGACCTTGTTAATATTCAAGGGTATTTAGTTGATGTTCATAAAAACACGGGCTGGAAATGGAAAACATCAACCTCTCGTAGCGATACTGGCGCTGGCGCTTGTGAAATTATCTATGTTAAAAGAATTGAAATTATTAACCCATATGAACGACTTTACTACTAATCATAAATTATTAGTCATATATTCTGAGTTAATAAAAACCCTAAGTTACCAGGCCTGGTAATTTAGGGTTTTCGGTTTCCAATAAAGCCTTAATAAACAATAGAATAGCAAATTAAATTAACGCCCTCGTTTATTGAAACCATCACTTAAATCATGAATAGTACGCTTTGAAGAAGGTTTTCTGGCAACAGGTTTTGAATTTGAATTTATGCGCTTTTTCTTTTTATCGCCAGCTTGGTTAGTGCTTCTTAAATCTGGGCGCGCTTCCTCTTTTAAATCAACCGACTTTAATAGTTGATTAACTTGCTTCCATGATAGTTCTTCGGTTTTACCTTTGCGTAAGTTTCGAGGAATAGTGAACTGACCGTAACGAACACGGTGTAAACGGCTAACTTGAACACCAACGGCTTCCCAGATACGTCGTACTTCGCGGTAACGTCCCTCTTTAATGGTGACTTTGTACCATTTATTAATGGATTCACCTTCAATAGAGGTTTGCATTTTTGAGACTTTATTAAAGCGTGCAGGACCATCATCAAGTTGCACACCTTTAACAACCTGTTTCAAGGCTTCATCACTCACCTCACCAAATACACGCACGGTATATTCACGCTCAACCTCATAGGATGGGTGCATCATACGGTTTGCTAATTCACCGTTGTTGGTAAGAATTAATAAGCCACTGGTATTCAAATCTAATCGACCAATGCTAATCCAACGACCATTAATCACTCTTGGTAGCTGTTCAAAAATGGTTTTACGCCCTTTTTCATCACTTCTTGTACATAAAAGACCTTCTGGTTTATTGTAGAGAAGGACTTTTGTAGGTTGCTTTTGAAGACGCGTTTCTTTAACCGCTTGCTCTCTCACCTTGATTTTATCCAGTGCTGTAGCGCGATCACCTAACTGTGCTGTACGACCATTTATTTTGACCAAACCTTCGGTAATCAATGTCTCAACAGAACGTCGTGATCCAAAGCCCGCCCTAGCTAAGATTTTTTGTAGTTTTTCACCTTCAGGTTGATTCATATATTTCTCTTTGTATTGATACTGTCTAATAGGTTTTTTTATAAACCAATAATGCTAAAAATCAAATCTCTAAATAGAGTGTAAGGCCCTATTAATAAAGGGCTAAGCATACCTAAAACCATTAAACCTATTAGAATAAAAAAACCATAAGGCGCTATTTGATTATATTGCCAAGCCAGTTTTTTGGGTAAAAAAGCCGATAAAACACGGCTGCCATCTAGGGGAGGAATAGGCAGTAAATTTAATACTAGCAAGATTAAATTAATGCTCACACCAGCAAACCCTGTATAAATTAAATAGGTACCTATATCTGGAATTGATGTCTGTAAAACAGTACCTGTTTTGGCAACAATGGCCCAAAAAACAGCCATTAATAAGTTTGCTAAAGGTCCTGCAACAGCCACCTTTGCCATATCTAGCGCTGGATTTTTAAAATTACGCATATCAACAGGAACCGCTTTTGCCCAACCAAAGACAAAACCACCCATAACCAATAATGCAACAGGCACCACAATCGTACCTATAGGGTCAATGTGTTTAATCGGATTCAGTGTTAACCGTCCCAGCATCAACGCGGTTTTATCACCTAATCTTGAAGCCGCCCAGCCGTGAGCGACTTCGTGCAAGGTAATGGCAAAGATAACAGGAATTGCCCACACAGCGATTTGCTGCATGATATTTAGTTCAGTCAATGAACTCTCCTTGGCCTTGTCGAATTAAAACAGGTTCTTCCTCAGTAAAGTCAATAATAGTCGTTGGTTCAAACCCACTAAAGCCGCCATCTAAAACCGCATCTAAACAGTGAGAAAACTCTTCCTGAATGCTCCAACCATCTGTCATGGGCTGAGATTCACCAGGTTGAATTAAGGTTGCCGTTAATAGCGGCTTATCAAAATAAGCTAATAAGGCATTGGTCACTACATTTGGCGTTACTCTTAAACCAATTGTTTTACGTTTAGGGGCTTGTAAACGTTTTGGCACTTCTCTGCTTGCAGGTAATATAAAGGTATAAGGACCTGGTAAGTGATTTTTTAAGTAGCGAAATTGTGTATTTCCAACTTTTGCATACTCTGACAAATTACTCAAATCTCGACACATTAAGGTCAGTTCATGTTTTTCATCTAAACGACGAATTTGACGAATTCTGTCTGAACCGTCTTTATTGTCAAGTAAGCAGCCTAGCGCATAACCCGATTCGGTTGGATAGGCGATAACACCACCTTTATTTAAAATATCAACAACTTGCTGTAATAATCTAGGTTGAGGATTATCTGGGTGAACACTGATGTAAATACTGCTTGAAGCCACGATCTTTTCCAAAGTTAAGCACTAAAAAATTAATTGAGGATTATACGCTATTTCATTATTTGTCACACAATTCAAAGCCAGTTTAAGCTTGATTTAAAGGTTCTTTAAACAACGCCCAAACTGGCTTTACATTTTGTGGCATTGGCGCAAGCCATCCCAAACCACGCCAAGTATGCTCCAATCGATGAAAATCAGACCCTATAGAGGCGTAAAGTTCATGGGTAACGGCTCTTTGAGCCATACCCGTAATATCTGAACAATGCCGGGGCTGGTTAACAACCTCTATTGCTTGACCACCTGCTTCTTTAAAATCATGAATCAAGCGATTTAACTTATTACTGGTAAATTTATAGATAGCAGGGTGAGCAATGACAGCCACACCACCCGCTTCAGTTATCCATTTAACAACGCTGTCCAGTTCAGGCCATTCACTGGCAACATATGCGGCTTTACCTTTTTTTAGATAACGTTCAAACGCTTGTTGCGCATTTTTAACCAAGCCCTCCTGTTGCAGAAGTTGTGCAAAATGACCTCTACCAACCACGCCTTCGCCAACTAATTTCCACAGTTTCTCATCAAGGTTTTCAATCTTAATATGCGGTTTGTCATGCATTTTTGCCAAAATAGCCTGTGCTCGTTGCTTTCGCATCGCTCTAATTTCAGCCAAACCGCTTTGCAAGTTCGCATTTTGTAGATCAAAATCCAACCCGACTATATGAATAGTGTGCCCATTCCACTGGCAAGAGGCTTCAACCCCTGAAATTAATTGAACCCCTTTTTCTGTCGCATAATCTAGGGCTTGTTCATAACCTTGCGTCGTATCGTGATCCGTTATCGCTAAAGTTGTTACTTCATATTTAATCGCTAAGTCAATGATTTCATAGGGAGATAACCCGCCATCTGAAGCAGTGGTATGACAATGAAAATCAACTTTCATAATTTGAGCCTTTTAATCCTTAGCAATCCCATATAGAATCCCATTAAATTAACATAAAATTGTCTGGTTACATGAAATTATTATTTGATCTATTCCCCGTTATTCTGTTTTTTATTGCCTATAAGATGTATGACATCTATACCGCAACTGCGGTCATCATTGTCGCGTCGATTGCCCAAGTTGCTTATTTCTATTTAAAACATAAGCGTGTTGAAAAAATGCACATTATCACCCTGATACTTATTTTAGTACTGGGTGGTTTAACACTCGTTTTACAAGATGAGAACTTCATTAAGTGGAAGCCAAGCATTGTTAACTGGGGTTTTGCTTTAGTCTTTTTAGGCAGCCACTACATTGGTCAAAAGCCGATTGTTGAGCGCATGATGGGACAAGCAATTGCCCTGCCTGATACTATCTGGATTCGCCTAAGTTGGTTGTGGATTCTATTCTTTATCGTTTCAGGCTTAACAAATTTATATGTAGCCTTTAATTATGACACCGACACCTGGGTTAATTTTAAGCTGTTTGGCCTAATGGGAATGACGCTGGTATTTATTCTTATTCAAGGTATTTACATTAGCCGTTACATTCAAGAATCAGATTCTGATGCTGAAAAAGAAGCCCTGCAAGAGGGTCACACTGAAGATGAGTTGATTGAGAATCTTCAACACTCAAAGTCTGATCCAAAACCAGCAGCCAAAAAGGATTAAATCATGCTTTATTCTATATTTGCATATGACAATGAAGACAGCCTGCCATTACGTGCAAAGGCGCGACCAGCGCACATAGCACGTTTAAAAGAGCTGTATGAAAATAATCGCCTTGTGATTGCAGGCCCCAACCCCGCTATTGACAATATCGAACCTGGTGAAGCAGGATTTTCAGGTAGCTTAATTGTTGCGGACTTTCCTTCATTAGCAGCCGCTAAAGAGTGGGCAAATGCCGATCCTTATGTAGATGCAGGCGTTTATAAAGAAGTTCATGTTAAACCTTTTAAACAAGTACTTCCAACGCCTGAGGTAGAATAGAACGCTCAAGCCACGTTGCAAGTACACTCTGCACACATCAAATAAGAGAAACGACCATGTCTAACATTGCTTATCTAATTCCAAAACGTAATGAAAAACTTCAACTGCAAGCGGCCGACCCAATTGAAATGATAGATATTGAGTTTGTAAGCATCCCCGTTCTAGGTTGGACATCAGCAGGCGATCCAATTCAGATGGAAATGGATTATGACACCATTTCAGTGCCGTCAACCATGGTCAAAAAAGAAACCTTTGCTCTTAGGGTCAAAGGAAATTCAATGATTGATGAACATATTGAAGATGGCGACATTGTCATTATTGAAAGACGCTCTTCTGCTGAGAATGGTGAGTCAGTTGTGGTTCGAATCAACAATGAAGAAGTTACGATGAAAAAGCTCTATATTGAGAAGTCTGGCGTTAGACTACAGCCTGCAAACAAAGAGATGGAACCCATTATCCTAAAAAATGAAGACATTGAAATTCTGGGTATTGTGACGGGTATTTTACGCCAACCTTAAACCGTGCTTGAGCCAATTATTATGAACTCTATTCAATTATTGATTACAGGTGGTACGCTTGATAAAGACTACCAAGCAACAACAGGTGAACTTGTTTTTACCGATACCCATATCCATGAACTATTGACTGAGGCCAACTCAACACTCAATTTAATCCCTAAGACCCTTATGTTAAAAGACAGTCTTGAGATGACAGAGAGTGACCGTGAAACCATTGCACAAGCCTGTATTCAATCACCGCAAAAGCAAATTGTTATCACGCATGGTACAGATACAATGACTGAGACTGCACTTTACTTATCAAAAGTTACAGAATTGCGTAATAAAACCATTGTACTTACAGGAGCCATGCGGCCTTATAAACTTGGACGTTCTGATGCAAGCTTTAATATTGCAAGCGCCTTAATGTCTGTACAACTTGCCAAAAACGGTGTTTACATTACAATGAATGGCCGCCTCTTTAACGCCAATAATGTTATAAAAAACCGTTTATTAGGACAGTTTGAACTTCTAAAACTTAATTAGCCCTCTCTGTTTTAGCTTTAATGAAGGGCTTATTGAGCCGTTCTATTTATTTCCAAACAATATCATCTATTTAAAGAGTTTTATTACATGGCTGTTGTACTTGCTTACATTACCGTTGTTTTAATTTGGACTACCACCCCGCTTGCTATTGTCTGGAGTGGACAAACAGACTGGTTTTTTGGCGTTGCCGCTCGAACAGCTCTTGCAGCCCTAGTGATATTACCTATCTACTACTGGTATAAAAGTCAGTCAAAATCGAGCCCCTTTAGAATTGATAAAACAGCGCTCAAGGTCTATTTATTTGCCTCTTTTCCAATATTTGGAGGCATGACTTTAATGTATTGGGCTGGTCAATACCTACCTTCTGGATGGATTGCAATATTATTTGCTTTAACTCCTGTTACAACGGGAATTTTTGCCTATTTATTACTGCCTAATCAACAACTGACACCCATAAAAACTCTGGGCATTACATTGACTTTACTTGGCATGTTAAGCATCTTTATTCCAAACTTAGATATAGAACTGGTCGAATTTCAAATTGCAGCCATAGGCGCAGCGATTTTATCTGTTTGCTTTCACTCTTTAGGCAGCGTGCTTGTAAAACGCTGTGGTACAGAATTGCCTGCATTGCATATCGTTATTGGCGCTTTATGGGTAAGCGTCTGTGGCCACCTAATCATCGCGCCTGACACGCTGTTAAACTGGCCCGCTTTACAAACAATAGAAATCTACGCGATTCTCTACGCAGCAACCATTGGTTCAGTTATTGGCTTTTTACTCTACTTTTATTTGATTAGACATGTCGATGCAATGAAAGTCGCTTTAATACCTGTAATAACACCAGTATTTGCCTTATTATTCGGGCACTTTTTAAACGATGAAATATTAAGCATAACGATATGGTTTGGAACAGGCCTGGTAATAACAGGTCTGGTTTTATTTGAATGGCGATTTAAAAAAGCAGCCGTCGTTTAAAGCGATTTAAAAACAAAGTTACCAGGCCTGGTAACTTTGCAAGCTGACTAATTATGGCTTAGAAATAACCTTACAATACAAGCAAAACAACTTACCACTCTAAGCCTTTCAAATATTTAAATATTTCTCTGGATGACTTAGGCGGCTTTGACTCTTTCTGTTCTTTTTGAGCATTACGTATCCACTGTCTTAGTGCTTGTCGATCTGCTTGAGGGTAAAATTCTAAAAACTCCACTAAAGCAGAATCACCCTCTTCAACTAAACGATCACGCCATTTTTCTAATTTATGAAAATGGGCATTCTGCTGTTTTTTCTTTGCTTCAATTTCAGCTAACTTCTCTTTGATTTCAACAATTAAAGGTTCATCCTGCCTGAGGTAACGACCGATATAAAGCTTTTGACGCTTTAATGCAGGTCCTTTGTCCATTCGTTTTAATAAAAGAAGCGCTTCAGACAGAGTTTGAGGTAGTTCTAATCTTTTTATCTCATTCTCAGTCATTTCAGAAAGCTGTTCACCTAAATCTGTTATCGCCTGAGCCGCTTTCTTAATATCAGTACGACTTTCAAACTCCTCTTGCTCCCAATCTGGAATCTCTTTTTTGAGTTTTACTCTGTTTACGTTACGTGGTCTAACCATTTATTTCTCCCATCATGGCAATCCATTCTGCCTCAGTTAATACAGAAATACCAAGTGATTCTGCTTTGGTTAATTTTGAGCCTGCCTTTTCACCCGCAATAACAAAGTCAGTTTTAGCGGAAACACTCCCCGTGACTTTGGCGCCTAACGCCTCTAGTTGTTGTTTAGCCTCTGATCGAGTCACTTGCATTAAGCTCCCCGTCAAAACGACCACTTTACCAGTAAAGGGCGAATCCGTATCAGGCTTAACTTGTGCAGGAGTAGGCCAATTAACGCCTGCATTTATAAGCCCCTCAACCACTTCTTGGTTATGAGGTTGGGCAAAAAAAGTCACAATGTGTTGGGCAACAATATCACCGACATCATCCACCTCTAACAACTGCTCTTTATTTGCACCAATAATCGCTTCTAAACTCAAAAAGTAATTAGCCAAATTTTTGGCCGTGACCTCACCCACTTCAGGAATCCCTAAAGAAAAGATAAATCGAGCGAGCGTTGTTTGTTTAGAAGCTTCAATTGCATCAATTACCTTTTGAGCCGACTTAGAAGCCATTCTTTCAAGTTTTTCTAGCGAATCAATATCTAACTTATAAAAATCATCAGGGTGTTTTACCAGGCCTGTATCAGCCAATTGCACAATGAGTTTATCACCTAAACCGACAATATCCATCGCTTTACGCGAAACAAAATGCTGTAAAGCACGCTTTCGTTGAGCTGGGCAAAACAAACCACCTGTACAACGATAAACCGCTTTGTCATGCTCTTTGATAACTTCGGAATGACACTCAGGACAAGTTAAAGGCATGGTGAATTTCGTGACCTGATCGCTACGCTGTGTTAAAACAGGGCCAACAATTTCAGGAATGACATCGCCAGCGCGTCTTACAATAACTTTATCACCAATACGAATGTCTTTACGCTCAATTTCATCTTGATTATGCAGTGTTGCATTTGACACAACAACACCACCTACAGCCACTGGTTGCAAGCGTGCTACTGGTGTTAAAGCACCAGTACGGCCAACCTGAATCTCAATACCAAGCAAATCGGTCCAAACCTCTTCGGCGGGGAATTTTCGTGCAATTGCCCATCGTGGTGCCTTGGCTGTAAAACCGAGTGTCTTATGGCTATCTAAAGCATTTACTTTATAGACGATTCCATCAATTTCATAAGGTAATTCAACCCTTTTGGCTATTAGGTGGTCATAATACTCCGCCATACCTGATGCACCTAATACAACCTGGGCATCGGGGTTAACTGGTAAACCCCATGCTTTAAAAGCCTGTATCGCTTCACTGTATGTCTCTGGTAAGGACCACTCTTCACTTATCTGTCCCCACCCATAAAGGTATAAACTCAGTTTACGTTGAGCGGCTACCTTTGGATCCAATTGGCGTAAAGTGCCTGCTGCGGCATTTCTTGGGTTAGCAAAAGGCTTTTCATCGCGCTGGACACATTCCTCATTAAGCGCATTGAATACCTTTTTGGACATAAAGACTTCACCACGAACCTCTAACACTTCAGGCCAGCCAGTACCAAAAAGATGTAATGGTAGAGATTGTAAGGTGCGAATATTGTGGGTGACATCTTCACCAACCAGGCCATCGCCACGGGTAGTTGCTTGCTTTAACTTGCCATTTTCATAGCGAATATTGATCGCCAACCCATCCATTTTAGGCTCTGCTGAAAACTCAACATCCAAAGCGGTATGTAATCGATCTTTTATACGACGTTGAAAATCAACCAAATCAGCTTGGCTAAAAGCATTATCTAAAGAAAACATTGGAACAGCGTGAGTCACCGATTCAAAATGCGATAAGGGCTTATCTCCTACACGCTGAGATGGTGAATCGTCTGTTACCCAATCAGGGTGATTCTTTTCTATTTCTAATAATTGCCTATACAGTTCATCATATTGAGCATCACTAACAAGAGGATTATCTAAAACATAATAGGCGTGATTTAACTCAGCTAGTCGCTGTTTTAAAACATTGAGTTCAATTTGAGTGTACTGAGACATGAGGTATCTTTTGAATAGTGCTATCGCTAGGGAAAATAAAAACACCTCAAAAAGAGGTTGTTCAAAATGGCGGCATTTTGTTTATAGGTTTAATTTATTTATGCAATCGGTTCAGACTCGTAATCCAACGCAGCATCTCGCATAGATTGCAAATCAGACTCTTTAATTAAATGACGTTCCATATTGTATAAACGACCATTTAAACGCTGTGAAACCTTACGAGCCATAATAATTAAATCATGCATCGCCGCAGGTGCTCTAACCGTGGTTGGCAACTCTAATATCATAGCCACACCTGGGGTCACATAAGCTTGAAGATTTTCTTGCGGAAACGTACCAGGTTCTAACATATTAGCCACCTTAATAAACGCATTCCCCATATTGTCGTTTTTAACAAAAATTCCTTGCTCTGAATAACTTAAACCTACACCTAACAGGGCTTGGTTTACATCGGTCATTTTAAACTCTTGAGCGGTACTCATTACCAAAAGCACATAAACCTCAGGCTCTTTATTGGTAGATGCTTTAAATTTTTTAGTGGTTAACTCTTCCTCTGGTATGCCAAACGAAGGTTTAACAAAATCAGCTGGAGCAGTGCTTTCATCAACCTCACCAGTCATTCCTGGGTCATCAACAATTAATACGTGATGCTTTGGTTTTTGCTCAATGCTATTTTCAGAAGACTCTGCAAGATTGGCAGTACCACTGTTTGTTACAGAAACTGAATGAACAACGGCTTCAGTTGCATGTTCTTGAGTATTCGATTGTAAATCTTCATTTTTTGATTCGTGAATAGGGTGTGGTAGATCAAATTCCTCGCCAAAAGAGAGAACACCTTGGTTTTGATTAATCTCTTCATTATGAATATCGGCTATAGGGGGTTGTGCAGCCGTCGCAGAATTATTAAAACCGTGACCTTCTGTAATTCTTTTTTCTGTTGACTCCGATAAAGGTATATGCGGTGTACCTAAGTTATTTAGGGCTTCCGATGCGGCATCCACCTTTAAAGCATTTACAGAAGGAGACGTTTTGCTAGCGTTCTTTTCGGATGAAACTGAATGGTTTTCAGTCTCTTTGGGAGTGTTTTTTTTCATTGTATTTTGACGACTTCTACTCAAAAAATACAATCCTGCAATGACAACAACAGCAAAGATTAATAGTACTTGTTGCAACTCATTCATTCAGTTAACTCCAAAAAACATTGTGTTTAAACGTGTAATTTTAAAATCCAGTCAATCTAGAACACGCTAACATGACTCTAAAACGCTCTCTTAAATCTTAAAAGTCTTTATAAATAAAGGGCTTAAAGCGCACCAAATTTATTTAAAAAAATATTAAGACTTAATTAAGAATAACGAGAATTTTTTTATTAAAAATTAATTCACAATTGTACCTTTTTTAGACACTTTTTGGGTAGTCAATTCAGATAAAAAAGATACATACTATCATCAGTAGAATATTACAAATCTTGAGTGTTTTAACCTAAGTTTGCCAATCTCAATATGTCATCAACTTTATTGTTTACGTATAATGATAAAACCTTTATTCAAGTTTACAACTTTTCAGCTCAACTCTAAGCTTAGGCATTTACTTTGACGTACTCAAACAACCTACAAAAGCAAAAAACCAAAATCATACTTGGTATAGATTTAGGAACATCAGGCCTTAGGGCGTGCATTGTTCAAAAAACCTTTACTGACCATAAACTTTTGCATGAAGAGATTATTGTAGAACATGCCGTTTCAATCCCTTCAGCTGTAAAAAATAGCGATACAAACACCATTACACAATCACCCGCCTTATGGATTGATGGACTCAATCTCCTACTTAGCAACTTAAAACAGCAAACAGAACTGAGCGCCGTGACACACTTAATTTTGGATGCCACTTCATCAACGGTTCTTTTACTAAACCCCAAAAAAAACACCTGTACAGATGCGTTGATGTACAACGATACTCACGCAGTACAGCAAGCCATTAGGATTGATCAGGCACTTGAGTTAGCAAGGCAGAGTAACTCCATTCACCTCAAACAGAATCAAAATGGCGCTCACGGAGCCTCAAGCACTTTAGCTAAAGTTATGAGTCTTCTTGAAGCGATTCCAAAAAACAAGAATATGGTTATATGCCATCAAATTGATTATTTAAATTATTACTTATGTGGTGCGCTTAATATTACCGATGAGAATAATGCATTAAAACTAGGCTACGATTTAATTAACCAGGCCTGGCCAGATTGGGTGGCGGATTTACTTGGTGAAATCAATCCAAACATTCAATTACCTAAAGTGGTAAAACCAGGGCAGTTTCTCAAAAAAATAAACCCAAATATTGCAGAGTCTTTTGGCTTTCACCCTAAACTTAAAGTCATGGCTGGAACCACCGATAGCATCGCAGGTTTTTTGGCTTCTGGTGCTAAACAGCCTGGTGATGCAGTCACTTCATTAGGCTCAACAATCGCGATAAAAGCCATTTCCAACAGACCAATATTCGACTCTAACACTGGTTTATACAGCCATCGTTTAGGCAACCATTGGTTAGTGGGAGGCGCCTCAAATTCAGGAGGTCAGGTTTTAAGACACTTTTACTCAATCGAACAACTAAAGCTTTTGAACCACAAAATAACAAATGAAGATATTCAGGCTTTTTTAAACATGAAGCCAGAAGCGTTTTATCCGCTGATCACACCAGGAGAAAGATTTCCTATTTTAGATACACAATACCCTCCAAAACTGCCGTCCCTTCCAAAGTGTACAGCGATAGAGATCAATCAATCCATCCCGTGTTTACAAGCACACAAATTATTTTTATTGCAGCTACTCAATGGAATGGCGCATATTGAAGCGTTATGTTACCAGGCCTTATCAAAGATGAGTGAAACGGATGAGATAATGGTTAAAAACGTGTATGCGGTGGGCAGTGGTACATTAAGCCACGTCTGGATGAAATTAAGAGAGCATCAATTGCCTGCAACCTTATGCAATTCAATACATAACCAGGCCGCTTATGGCGTTACACAAATAATAGATTAATACTATTTTTAACATAAAAGTCACAAATTTAAACGCAATTGAAGTTGTTAAAATAGTGATATTTTTATGCAATTAGTGTATCTTCTCCCCAAATTGAAATCAGCGCATTAGGAGCCATAAGATGAGCAAATTAACCGTAGATACACTTATTCAATCTTTAAATAAACACCCCGTGGATTTCAGCAACGTCATGCAGGTAATTGATGAAAACTATGATTTTTCACCGACAGCATTCCGTAATGGTAATACACAGAATGAAGCCAATACCAATAATGGTTCGTGTAAGGTGTTTTCATTTGCTCAAATGCATCATTTATCACAACATGCCACTTTAAATGCTTTTGGTGATTTCTATACAATCGACGTATTACAACACCCTAATAATGATGATCATCAAAACATCCGAAACTTTATAGAATTTGGCTGGGAAGGCATTCAGTTTGAAAAGCAAGCCTTAGCTGAAAAAGCTTAAAACCTTGCTTAAAGCCTTTATAAGTTAGAATCGACCAGGCCTGGTAGATTTGATATTGAAATATAAAAACCGCATTTTTTATACTCTTAAAATGCGGTTTTTTATTACTGAGTAATCAAATTATTAATCAAATCATTAACCAATTCATTAAGCAGCGTGTATTTGCTTAACTAACGCCAAATCTAAATAGGTTTTACCAAAAGCATTGCCCGCTAATACTGTAAATGGGTTATTTTCATCCCCCATCTGGTCTAAAACTAAAATACCATCACTAAAATCATCGTCTTTAGTGTAATCATTAATGGTGATTATGGTTTTTAAGCTAGCTGCAACAGAAGAAAGAATTCCATTTCTAGAATCTTCAAAAGCAATGGCCTCATCAGCGGTTAAATTCATTTGCTCTAAAGCCCAAATATAAATATCTGGAGCAGGTTTTTTGGCTGGCACAATATCGCCCGCGGCAATGACTTCAAACCAACTTTCTGACCCCTTACCCAAAGTATTATCTAATAGAGCCGTCACGTTTTCAGGGGTTGTGGTTGTCACAACCGCCATACGCATACCCGCTTCTTTTGCTTCATTGATTAACTTTTCAACACCTGGTCGCAAAGGGATTTTACCCTCCGCCATTAATTGAGTATAAAACCGAGTTTTTGCCGCATGTAAACCTTTCACAAACTCATCAAAATTCTCTGGTTTTTGGAAATCAGTATTAAATTTTTCTAAATAGAAACGAATGCGCTCCTTGCCACCCGTAACCGCTAACAACTCACCATACAAAGCTTCATCCCAATGCCAATCTAACCCTGCCTCTTCAAATGCCATATTAAAGGCGGGACGGTGTCCATCTTTTTCGGTATCAGCAAGTGTACCGTCAACATCAAATAAAAGTGCTTGTAATTCAGCCATTGTGGACTCTCTTTATAAAATAGATTGATTTATTACCCCAAACATTTTTACAATCACAGAATCGAATGTAAAAAATACGTTTAGATTGCGATAACCTAAAAAACTGATGAGGGATTTTGCTTTAATCTCAGAACAATTTCAAGCTAAAAGCAGAATCTTCGCATTATGATTAACCTAACAACTTTTTATAACTGGATTCTAATCATTAACAAAATTTTCTTGTTGATTGTGAATAAAACTGATATAAAACACCGTTAAATGAAATCGTACTAAGTATCAAAATAACTTAAAACAAAAATAAGTGCGGTGATTAGGAGAGAGAAAATGGAAAATATCGACTTTATTGAAAACTATCCAACGTATGTGCCAAAAAAAGGCGAAGAGTACATGAGCCCTGAAATGCTAGAGCATTTCAAAGGTAAATTATTGGCGTGGAAGACCCAGCTTATTGAAGAAGCAAATGGCACCGTTTCTCATCTTAAAAAAGACTCTGATACCCCTGCAGACCCTAACGATCGCGCTTCCCAAGAAGAAGAATTTGCTCTTGAGCTTCGTACGCGTGACCGTGAGAGAAAACTGATTGCAAAAATCGACAAATCACTCAGAGAAATCGAATCTGGTGAATACGGTTATTGTAAGATGAGTGGTGAAGAAATTGGCTTACCTCGCATGGAAGCACGCCCTACAGCCACGCTAACGGTTGAGATGAAGCGCAAACAAGAGATTCGTGAAAAACAAGGTGTTGCTTAGTTTTTTACGAAACTAATTCAAAGATAGAAAAAACTTGTTTAGTGAGTTTAATCCATCTGTAAAAGCGCTTTTTAAAACAAAATACTCAGTTTTAAAAAGCGCTTTTTTTATTTTCATTCAATCCTTTTCGGTAAAAAAACTTCTTAAAAGAGTTATTTGTATTGAATACCGCTAATCTCATTGACATCCTACTCAACCCAGAGACCTACCCTCACCCTGTTGAGGTCATTACCACGATTGAAACCCATATATCGATTGTTTTCCTTACAGGGCAATACGCCTACAAATTGAAAAAAAATGTTGATTTTGGCTTTCTAGACTTCTCCTCATTAGAAAAACGTCAAAAATTTTGTTTTTTAGAAGTCGAGTTAAATCGCAGAACAGCACCCAATCTGTATATTGGCGTTACAAAACTCTGCATAAACAATTTCTCAGCCACATTAAAACCGCATAACCACCCTGAAGATGAGCATAGTCGGTTGCAAAACACACACGTTGAGTATCTCGTTAAAATGCGTCAATTTGACCCTAATATGGTATTAGGTCGTTTGCTTAAACAAGGTGTTTTAGATTTTAAACTGGTTGAAAAACTTTCAAAACAGATTGCTCAATTCCATAAGACTGCTCATCCTGTAAACCCAGATGAAAATTATGGTAATCCTGAAATTCAGCTTCAACCCATGTTGGACAACTTTCCTACACTCAATGACTATTTTCACGAACCTAAAATACAACACGATTTAAGCCTTCTTCTTGAGTGGACAAACACTCAATACAAACAGCTTTATAAGTTGCTTACTCAGCGCAAAAAAGAGGGGTTTATTCGAGCTTGCCATGGTGATTTACATCTCGATAACATCACCCTAATTGAAGAACAACCTGTTCTTTTTGATGGCATAGAATTTAATGAATACTTTCGTTGGATAGATGTATTCAGCGACCTTGCATTTTTATTAATTGATTTGGAATTTAAACACCAACAAGCCTGTAGCTATAAATTGCTTTCCCTATATCTAAGCCAAACTTTAGATTATAACGGGTTGAAAATATTAAACTTTTATCGAGTTTATCGAACCTTGGTACGTGCTAAAATTACAGCACTTAGAGCGCAACAACTGCCTTCTGATAATTATGAAAAAAAGCAGGTTGAGCAAGTGGCTAGACAATACATACAACAGGCATTCGCGTATATAGAAAAACCACCTCAACCTAAATGCCTACTTTTACAAGGTGTCTCAGGTTCTGGTAAAAGCTACTTTGCCAACCAACTACTCGATGAGTTAGACGATTTTAATGCTCTTATCATTAGTTCAGACCGGATTCGTAAAAGTTTATTTGGTATTGCTGCCAGTGATAGAGTATCAGAAGATCAAAAGAGATCACTCTATTCCCCTGAAATGAATCAAAAAACCTATCAAGCAATGAATGATTTTGCCGCAATGGCTCTAAAACAAGGGTTTAATGTCATTATTGATGCCACTTTTTTAAAGTATGAACATCGTCAGAAGTTTTATAAAATGGCTAAACAATCTAAATCATCCCCTTATCTATTTTCAATTAATGTAACTGAATCAAAGGCTTCAGAGGCTATTTTAAATCGTCAGCAACTAGAAGATAATCCATCTGATGCGAGTATTGATATTATGATAAACCAGAGAAAGCAGCTTGAACCTCCTGAACTAGATGAAAATGCCATTACACTCTTATCTGAAGAGTTACGCCAGCAATTCCCTAAACAAATTATTCAAGAATTTCTAAATTTGGCCGATTAATGAATTAGCCATTATGATTTTAGGTAAAACTTATTTGATTACCTCAAAACATGTAAAGACTAATACTTAATTTGGAACTCTAAGATGTTCAAACTCAAACAGCTAACGGGTATTCACACTGACAGCGCACCTACCTCTCATCGATTTCATTTTGTATTGATTGGTTTATCGAGTTTAGTCTTTATTGTATTTATGCTCACCCTATCGGCAAACGCCTTTGCTGAAACGGCTGAAAACACCACAAACAAGCCTCTAAAAGAGATTGAGTTTTTAGGTTTAAAACTGGTGGATGCCAACCTTAATAAAGTACGAACGCATTTATGGGATATTGGCGGTTTTTTACAAGCAAAATCCACCATTAAACAACGTAATATTGACAAATTTTACCCTTGGTCCACTATCAGAGATAGTTATCATGTTACCTTTCAATACAACAACGCGGGTAATGTTGTAACGGTTAAAAGGGTGTATAGACCTTATTCCGTACTTAATCAAAATAAAAGAACGCCTATAGAAACGAAAGACATTGCTATGCTTCTCGCTCAAGAGATTGGCCAACCTAAATTTATAAAACGAAAAGGCTGGGGAGGTGGTTTATCTTATTCAAGCTACCTGTGGGAAGATGACAATATCGAAGTTAAAATAGATAGAGAAGGTAGTGAAAAATTAGGCAATGTTTTCATTGAATATACCATTAAAAACAATAAACGTTATGAAGTAAAAAAAGACGTTAATAATGCTGTGTAAAACCAAATAAACTCATTAATTCTCTAGGAAACTGATAATGGACATTAAAACGAATGCAAGCATGATTGCCAATAACGGCCTAAGCAACGGCTTCAATCAACTTAATCAAATCAGTCAATCCATTAATCATAGCTTACTTGAGCAAAACACCAGCTCAACAAAGGCAAACCAGCCATTACCCCCCTATTCACCCGCTAACTATGACACACTCAATACCCCACAAAACCCATCACTTGAAAACAGTTTGATTGGACTCACTCAAACTAAAACTCAGATGTTAAGTTTGATAAAAGTCTTAGAAGTTGAACAAGAAAACTTTGATTCCTCATTAGGTAAAACATTTGATAACTGGGCTTGATAATTTAACAAAACCCATGTTTAACAATGAGTTATAAGTTAATTTAAAGGTTTTCTATAAACTGTTTTATCTTTAACCAAGCATCTTCCATATGAATAAAACGATGATCACCACCTGAATAGATAACAACTTCAAAACGACTGTTTACCCGCTTCACAGCAGCAGAATCTTGATAGTGTTGAATGGCAAAATCAACGTCAATCACTTCATCATCAGTATCTATTAATAACAAAGCAGGAATGTTTTTATCCAGTGTTTTCACATCATAACTTTGTATATCAGCGATATAAGCGTTATCGATAAGTACAACCTCACCCGTTGATGGATTCGTATGCAGGCCTATATTTTCAGAGAACACAGGCACAGGATTTAAAGCTGGGTTAATCATAATATAGGGTAATTGGTATTTTTGGCCTAAATACTGTGCATAAAAGCCCCCCATTGACGACCCTAACATAACGATTTTATCTAAACGATCTTTATATTTCGCCAATATGGATTCAATCACTTTTAGGCTTTCATGCACTGATTTAATTGGATAGGTAACCGTGATAAATTTCGTAAAAAGAGGACTTTTACCCAAAAAACTATCTTGAGTATTTTTTTGAGTTAACCACTGTCCTTTTTCACTTTGACCACTACTTAAAAAACCGTGTAGATAGACCCCAATACACTCTTTCATTCTGTTAAAATTCCTTGATGATTAAACAACCTAAAATTGTCCAGCGCACGCCTTCTGAAGCCGTCTTTTTATTAGCTAAGTCACTTGGTCTTACTGATTTTCAAGCAAAATTAGTCGCTAATCGTACTGATGAAACGGACTCATTACACGAAATTATTTTTCCCAAATTAAAACATATACAACACCCTTCTGCTCTTAAAAATATCGATTTAGCTGCTCAAATCATTGTGAATGCTATACAAGGTGATGGCCTAATTGTTTTGGCTACAGACTATGATACTGATGGCGTGACCTCTGCTTGGGTAGCGACTACTGCTCTATGTGATTATTTTGGTGTTCCTAAAAACCGTATCAAACATATCATTGGTGATCGCAAAACAGGTTATGGCATCACGGAGGATGTGGTCAAACGTATTTTGGCCATTGAAGAACCAATTGAATTAGTCATTTCCGCAGACCAAGGATCAAGTGATGAAGAGCGTATAGCGATTCTCAAGTCGCATAACATTCCAGTTTGTGTCACCGACCACCATCAAATCCCACAAGCTGGTGTGCCACAAAGTGCGGTTTGCACTGTTAACCCCCAGCAAGCAGGCTGTGAGTATGACAAAACCGTTGCTGGCTGTTTTGTTATCTTTTTAGTTATGACTCAGGTACGTCAAGCACTGATTAAAAGCCAGCTATTAACTCCAGATAGCCCTTCACTTAAATATCTTGCCCTGAACGTAGCTTTAGGCACTGTGGCCGATAGTGTTAGCCTTAAAGCTCCCAATAATCGTGCAATTGTTCACGCAGGTTTACAGTTAATTAATATGTTTCAATCCCCTGCCTGGCAAGCTCTGAGACAACTTAACGATAACCAGGGCATGCCAATAGATGCCGAGTTTCTTGGTTTTCAAGTCGCTACACGAATCAATGCGGCTAGCCGTGTCAGTGATGTAAACACGGCCTTTAACTTTTTAACAGCACGCGATGTTTCCCAAGCTGCACTCTATTTACAGCAACTGGATGAAGACAATCAGAACCGTCGTTCTCAACAAGAAATTATGCTCCAACAAGCGCAGCAGCAAGCACAACAAAAATACCATCACAACACCTATTCGATGACGCTCAAACTGAATGGCAATGCGGGTATTCAAGGCATTATTGCTTCTCGAATTGGGGAGCAATATGGTGTACCTACGGTGGCTATGACAGATTTAGAAGATGGTACCTTAGCGGGAAGTGCTCGTGGTGTTGTACCCGATATTGATTTAAGACAGGCCTTCCAATGGATGGCTGATCAAAAAAGTGATCTTTTTCTGTCAATGGGTGGTCATAAAGGTGCCGCAGGCTGTATGATTCCAATCGAGTTTTATAACACTTTTACCGAATTGTTTGAACAAGCAGTTAAACTCCAGCTCGGTGATGAAGCACCTGTTCCTGTTATTGAAACCGATGGGGAATTAGCAGATAACCTGCTGACACCTTCACTCATTGATGAGATTAACGCGCTTGAACCGTTTGGAAGAGAGTGGCCTAAACCTATGTTTTTTGGCAACTTTATTATTGTACAACTTCGAGAGGTAGGACAAAACAAAACCCACCTATCTTGCAAACTCAAAACAGAAAATGGTTCAATTTTTCAGGCGATTTATTTTAACGCTAAGCAATCAAATGAAGAAGCAACGCCATTTCTAGTGGGTGATAAGGTGCAATGCACTTACCAGCCTGGTTTAAATAATTTTGCAGGCAGAACCACTCTACAACTGCGCATTAATTCAATGCAGTAAATTTAAACCATAACCTATAAGTTGCCAGGCCTGGTAGGTTTAGACTCATAAACCATTCATAATTCATAATTCATAATTCATAATAGATAATATTCAACCTATAAAAAAAGCCAAAGCATAAATGTTTTGGCTCTTCTTTTAACGATTAAGTTATATTATTTTATTACAAGTTGATTTAACTTAAAAAAGCCAAAATCTCTTTTTCAATATCGCCTTTATCAATCACGGTTGGCTGTGCAATTGGTTTATCAAACAGCTCAGCTATCTGTGCAGGCATTTTAACATTCGCTTTTTCAGCAATCAGTTTAAGAGCATCAATATCTTTAGCAAATTTTTCACCTGTTAAGGCATAGGCGATAATGGGTGAAAACTTTGTCCACTCTGCTGTTGCATAAGCGATGGTTTTAATACTTTTATCTTTACGACAAGTCTCATAAGCTTTAAAACAAGTTGCAGTATGCGGACACATCAAATAACCAACTGAAAACGCTTGTTTAATGTAGTCCAACCCTTCTTCATCGGAACAGAAGTCCGCTGCAAAAATGGCTTGTACCTTCGCCAATTCGTCGGCAGTAATTTTATAAAACTTATCGCTATCTAGTTGAAGCATAAGCTCTTTAGTACGTTCCGCACCCAATAAATCAAATAAAATACGCTCAATATTAGATGATTTAAGAATATCCATCGCTGGCGATGTGGTTGGAATAACCGATACATCACGCAGGTCATATTCACCTGTCGTGATGAATTTAGTCAAAACGTTATTATTATTTGATGCAATATGAATCTGCTTGACTGGCAAGCCCATTTTGTATGCATAGTAACCACCTAAGGCATTACCAAAGTTACCGCTTGGTACGTTTAAATACACTTCATCGCCTAACTGAATCGCACCTTGACGAACCAGCTCTAAATAGCTGTAAACATGGTAAATGGTTTGAAAGATGATACGCCCAAAGTTCACTGAGTTAGCCGCCGATAACGAAATATTGTGCTCTTTTAACGAAGTTGCAAAAGCCTCTGAAGTCAGCAACATTTTTAAAGCCGATTGTGCATCATCAAAGTCACCATGAATACCGATTACTTTCAAGTTAGAAGCGTCTTCAGTCACCATCTGCAAGCGTTGCACATCTGAAGTTCCGCCATCAGGATACATACAAGCAACTTGAACATTATTACGATTTTTAAAGGTTTCAAGCGCCGCTGGCCCTGTATCACCACTGGTCGCCGCTAGGATTAAATACTTTTCATTACGTTGCTCTGCTACCGCAGACAATACAGAACCAAACGGCTGAAGCGCCATGTCTTTAAACGCACGTGTAGGCCCGTGGAATAACTCACTCACGTACAAATCGTCATATACCTTTTCAACAGGCACAGGATTATTTGGATCATCGAATTTATCATATAGGTTTAAAGCTTCATCAATCACCGCTTCGTCAATATCGACCTCAAACATGGCTAAAATATCTTTAGCCAGCTTTTTATAACCCGAATCCACATGTGATTGAATAAAATCTAAATAAAACGCTGGCAAACTCTCAGGTGAATAAATACCACCAAACGAAGACATAGGGCTTAAAATGGCCTCAGCAAACGTAATTGAACTTGGTCTTTGGCCATCATTGCCACGTGTTTCAATAAATTTCATAACAAACCTATTTATATGATTTTAAATAATTAAATGAGCGCGAATTATACTCGAATTTAATGATGTTTTTTACAGTGATTATTTAAAGTAAAAGACTCTATGAGTTAAACCTTTTTATAGAAGCAGTAATTCTCGATAGTTTTTTAGCTCTTATAGCCATTTCCTAACTTTTTATTAAAACGCCAAAACCTTTTTAAGTGACTTGGCTTCAGATGAGTACGTGTTTCTTGCCCTAAATCCAAGAGTAATGAATCAATAACACCTTGTTTTAAAGCAATAACCAATGGCGCAAACCACTCCTTTTCCAGCTGCTCTAATAAGGCTATCCATTCTGACATTTCTAGGTTATCTAAATCATGCACAACCTCATCCAAACAAATGAAATGTTTAGTTTTTTCTGAGCCTTTAAATTCGTTTATTTTATCTAACCAGGCCTGGTAAGTTGTAATATTCGGCATTGATTGAGCCTCGGTCAGTTTAGCCATTCCCTGTAAATAAGCGTTATTTGACCAGATTAGCGCATCGTTTCTTGGTAAAAGTTTTGATAAATCAATCTTACCTTCACCCCAAACCCAAACACTGTTGATTTCAGGCCAGCCTTTATCTCTACGCACCTCATTAACTGGATGCGTATAGAACAACATTTGCGTTTCATTAATCAATTGGCGCCAATATTGTGCGGCATTACCTGTTGGATAATGCTCATTAACAGATTGATAAGCCACCTTCTCTAAAGGTGTCGTATGAATATCAACTGGCTGCACAATCGATAAATACCAGTGGTTGGCACCAGCCCAAATCAATTTAACCCCATCCTCTGCAAAATGGGCATTAAAACTGCTCAAAAGTTGCTTAGATTCGTCTTCTGTAATCTGTAAATCCCTGTTTGGAATCAGTACTAATGTATCCCTATCGGGAATCATTTGCACGGGATCAACACTTAACCAAAAGTGAGAAGAATCAAAACCCTCAACTTCGATACAGGCTTTCGTTGCAGCAATAGGAAGACATTCAGGTTGGTGAAACAGATAACTGGCTTGTTGGTGAAAATTTTGCGGTTTAACAGCAAAATGATCACCTTTAGCCAGCAAGGTTTGCAGGCCTGGTAACGACAACTCTGCGAGCGATTCTCTAGCCTCTTTGACTCTTAATGCATTCAGTAAACCAGGCGCCCATAGAGTAACGGCTTCTGCCACAATTTATCCCTCTTTATTGCAATAAAAAAGCCGGGCTTGCCCGACTTTATAACCTAGACCCATTTAATTAAAAGCCCATTAACTGGTTGTTTTAATTCAGTGTTTCTACACGAATACGCTGAATTTCACCATCAATCTCTTCCAACTCAGCTAAAGCGCCTAAGGCTTCATTAATTTTTGTTTCTTTAATTGAGTTCGTGATCATCACTAAGGTTGCATCATCTGGTTTTTCTGATGATGGTTCTTGATGCAGTAGCTCAATACTAATATCAAACTGGGCAAAAATAGAGCTCACCTTAGCCAAGACCCCAGAGTTATCTTTAGCAAAACAACGAATATAATAAGACGTTTGAATTTCATCAATTGAGACAACTGGAGCTGATTCAAGCTGGTTTGAAATAAACCCTAACGCTGGCACTTGATCTTCTTGTGGTTGATTCTGCCAACGAATGATGTCAATAATATCGGCTACCACAGAACTCGCTGTTGGACCTGCACCAGCCCCTGGGCCATAGTACATAGTAGGTCCAACATGATTCCCCTTAACCATTACAGCATTCATAACACCGTTTACATTAGCAATTAAGACATCTTTAGGTACAAGTGTTGGATGAACTCGTAAAGAAAAACCATTTTCTGCACGACTCGCCACACCAAGGTGTTTAATTTCATAACCGAGCTGTTGAGCAAAACGAATATCATCAGCTGAAATCTTACTGATCCCTTCTGTGTAAACTTTATTAAACTGTAACTCAATGCCAAAAGCGATGGAGGCCAATATGGTCAGCTTGTGTGCCGCATCAATACCTTCTACATCAAAAGTTGGATCCGCTTCGGCATAACCCAGCTCTTGGGCGACTTTTAATACTTTGGCAAAGTCTGCACCAGGCTTTTTCATCTCCGTAAGAATGTAGTTACCCGTACCATTGATGATTCCTGCGACCCACTCAATCTTATTGGCTGCTAAACCCTCACGAACCGCTTTGATAACTGGAATACCACCAGCAACTGCAGCTTCATAATTCACAACGACATTGTGCTGTTTAGCTAAAGCAAAAATAGAATTACCATGCTCTGCAATCAATGCCTTATTGGCCGTAACAATATGTTTGCCATTTTTAATTGCGGTTTCCAGCAAGGTTTTCGCTAGAGCTGTACCGCCCATGAGCTCAACGACAATATCTACATCAGGATGGTTAACCACCTCTTGCGTATTGTCAGTCATAATAATGCCCGTAGTATCTACTGGACGAGCACGTGTTAAATCACGAACAGCAATAATCGTTACTTCAATTTTTTGACCTAGGCGTCTTTCAATCTCAGGTAAAGTGTTGGTTAAAATATCAACCGTTCCACCACCAACAGTACCTAATCCGAGCAACCCTACTTTTACAGTCTTCATTCTATTTTCTTTCCTAACGATTATTCTTTTTTAAATTTATTCTTGATTGATTAAGCCATCATTCCTAAACATGTCACGGATACCACGAATGGCTTGACGTGTTCTATGTTCATTTTCAATCAAACCAAAACGCACATGGTCATCGCCATAATCACCAAAGCCAATACCAGGTGAAACAGCAACTTTAGCTTCTTGCAATAATTTCTTAGAGAACTCAATAGAACCCATCGCCTTATATTCTTCTGGAATTGGCGCCCATACAAACATGGTGGCTTTAGGAGGTTCGACTTTCCATCCAATAGAATTTAACCCTTGGCATAAAACATCGCGACGTGATTTATACATGTCAGAAATTTCTTGCACGCATTCTTGCGGCCCTTCCAGTGCAGCAATAGCGGCAACTTGAATTGGCGTAAATGTGCCATAATCTAGGTATGACTTCATACGTTTTAGAGCGTTAACCAGGGTTTTGTTGCCTACCATAAACCCAACACGCCATCCTGGCATATTGTAGCTTTTTGATAAGGTATAGAATTCAACCGCAATGTCTTTAGCGCCTTCAACCTGCATAATAGAGGGTGCTTTATAACCATCAAAAGCAATATCTGCATAGGCTAAATCGTGAATAACCCAAATATTATGCTCTTTAGCAATCGCCACCACTTTTTCAAAAAAGTCTAACTCAACCGTTTGTGTAGTTGGGTTTCCAGGGAAGTTAAGCACTAACATTTTTGGTTTGGGCCATGATTCTTTAATGGCTTTTTCTAGCTCATCAAAAAAGCAGGTATCTGGCGTCATTTTAACGTGGCGAATATCGGCACCCGCAATCACAAATCCATAAGGGTGGATTGGGTAGGCTGGATTGGGAACTAAAACCGTATCGCCTTTATCGACCGTTGCCAGCGCCAAATGGGCTAGACCTTCTTTTGAACCAATGGTAACCACCGCTTCGGTTTCATAATCTAGCTCAACATCAAACTTGGTTTTGTACCAGTTACAAATCGCTTTACGTAAACGCGGGATACCTTGCGATACCGAATAACGATGAGTGCCTTCTCTCTGCACAACTTCAATTAACTTATCAACGATATGTTTAGGCGTATCTTGATCAGGGTTCCCCATACCAAAATCGATAATATCCTCACCTCTACGACGTGCTTCGGCTTTAAGCTCGCCAACAATGTTAAAAACATAAGGAGGTAGTCTGTTTATTCTTTGAAAATCGTCTGCCACGAAAGTATGCCTTCTATCAAGGTCTCAATTGCTTAAGCTAAAAACACAAATGCCACAAACCATTGCATTTTCTTTATCCCATCATTCTTTTTGGGTGCTCTATTTCAGTTTTTTGAGAGGAAAATAATTAAAGGAATAATGATACAGCATCCATTTTTTTCGTCAATTGAAAATCACCGATAAAACACCATTATTAGGCATTTAAAGCCTAATTAATCAGGGGCTCTTTTACAATATGGATTCAGCAATAAACTATCGCAAAAACAGTTCAGAGTGATGAGTCAAACTCAGGTAGTAACAATTGGTTATAATTAGTGAAATATTTTATGGGCGATATACCCGTAAAATAAAAATTAATAATAGGAAAACGATATGAAATTTACGGAACACCGTGACTCAAATGTTTATGCCGTGAAACACTATGAACCAGGCCTGGTAAAAATAAATAACATAACTCTTAAACAAAGTTGTTATTTAACCCAAACCACAATCGAAGATAACTGGCCATGCGAATCCATTGATTCATTGACTACAGAATTGCTTGACAGCCTTCTTTCTAAGAAACCAGAGGTGATTATACTGGGCACTGGAGAAATACAAAACTTTCCTGAACCCAAATTTTTTGCTTATTGTGCCGCCAAAGGTGTTGGCTTAGAAGTGATGGCAAATGATGCCGCCTGTAGAACTTATAACGTGTTAACAACGGAAGATCGAGATATTGTTTTAGCACTTGTTATGAATAAGTAAGAGACCAACTAAATTACGATATACATTTAGTTGAATTAGATGAATAATTAGATGAACAATTAGTAAAATCAATCTACCAGGCCTGGTAGATTGCTAACAAAACGTTTTTTAAACTTTATTAATACAACTCAAGTTTTACTGCTTTAAAACCTTTTTAATATCAATTTTACGCCCCTGGTATCGAGCCTCCACATAGAGTTTTGGACGCTTTGTATTACCCGTAGCCCCCATCGAGGCAACCACATCACCAGCGTCAACGCCATCTCCCTCTTTAACAAGCAAAGCGCTATTGTGCGCATAAATCGACATGTAATCATTATCATGCTTAATAACAAGCATCCAACCATAATTAATAATACCGTTGCCCGCATAAACCACCTTACCAGGTGCAACGGCTTTGACTTGTTGACCTGGCACACCATAAATTTCTAATATAGATAACCCTGCATTATCCCTTAAATATTTATACGACAACCCTTTATGCATAGGCCATTGCCACTTTTTACTCTTAGAGGTTTTTATGCTCGTTTTTAAAGATTGGTTCTCTGTGCGAGTCAGCGCTTTGGCTGAAACTTCTTTTGTATCCTGCACTCCCTCAGAATGGGATTTTTCAGAGATTTTTATTGAAGAATGAGGTTCTTTTTTATCAAGGCTTGTTGAGTTGGATTGTTTTGAATCAACAGCCACTGTAGGTGTTGCTTCTGTTACGGATTCTGCAGACAAACTCTGATTCATAGGCAAAACAAGCTCTTGTTTTACATAGATAATATATGGCGGTAAAAGGTGGTTAATTTTAGCAATATCACTCATGTTAATATCGCATTGGTAGGCAATTCCACTTAAAGTATCGCCTGATTCAACCACATATGGCGAACGACAAGAGTGATTTGATTGACCAGCAGAGCTCTTATAAGAGGTATTAGCCTGGCTAGATCCATTTCTCGCTTCATACTTAATCGGGGAGGAGCAAGCTCCTAGCAGAGTGAAAAATACAATAAAAATTACGGAGTGCGATAGACGCTGTAGTTGGATTAAAGGCATATTTTAAGTTCTGCTTACAGTCTGCTTTTTGATTCAAAAATTGATATCCACAAATAAAACTCTTCGGCTAATGAGCACCCAACATTTTATAGCCGATATAGGCGATGATTAATACTACTAAGGTCCAACCAATCCAGTCAACCCATTTTCGAATACTTGCTTCAAATTTTTCACCACCCCACCGCATTAACCCTGCCACAAGGAAAAACCTTGCACCACGCCCAATCAGAGAGGCTATTAGAAACGGAACAAATGCCATCGCACTCGCTCCTGCGGTCAATGTAAAAAGTTTATAAGGGATTGGACTAAACCCTGCCGCAAAAACAATCCAAACGCCATACTCTGAAAACCAAGTATTTACCTGCTCTATCTTATGTGCATACCCTAAAGACTGGATCGTTGGCATTAATAAATCCATCGCCCAATAACCAATCAAATAACCTAAAACACCGCCAAGTAATGAAAATAGTGTGGTTAACCAAGCGTAATAAAATGCTTTATGAGGTTGAGACAAGCTCATTGGCATAAGCATCACATCGGGAGGAATTGGAAAAAAAGAGGACTCAGCGAAACTTAATGCACTCAAATACTTAGGCGCTTGCTTGTGTTTGGCCCATTTAAGCGCCAGATCATAAAGAGGGGTAAATATTTTCATACCTCAACCCCCTGCTTCATTGGAACAAACATAACCTCTCCTAGACACGTTTTAACAACACCTGTTGGTGTCTTTTCAAACCCATACAGTAATTGATGTGATTCACCGATTGGCATGACAAGACGCCCACCCATTTTTAATTGATTAATTAATTCCATTGGCAATTCTGCAGGCGATGCCGCTGAAATGATGGCATCAAAAGGGGCTTTTTCTGCCCAACCCCAATGACCATCACTTAAAGAAAATTCAATATTATCAAGTTCTAATTTAGCCATTGTAGAGATAGCGCGTTCCGACAAAGGTTGAATCCGTTCAACACTGTAAACTTTATCGATTAACAGCGATAAAATGGCTGTTTGATAACCTGAACCTGTACCAATCTCCAAAACATTGTTGATAGATTGTTGACCAGACATTAACCATTGCGTCATTTTTGCAACAACCCAAGGTTGAGAAATCGTTTGTCCATAACCAATTGGCAAAGCCGTGTCTTCATAAGCTCTTGAAGCCATCGCCTCATCAATAAATAGATGCCGTGGGACGACTCTAATAGCATCAAGAACAGAACCATCTTGCACACCTTTTTCTATGAGCCGTTCAACTAAACGATTACGCGTGCGCTGAGAGGTCATACCGACGCCTTGATGGGCCTTAAATGCTAAGTTTGGATAGTTCATAATGCGTGTTCTAACAGAGGTTTTAACAAAAAAGAATTCATACCAGTATTAAGAAATAACAAGACCTTTTTCCCAACTTTGGAGTGCGTCCATCATTTCATAATGACTTAAATCGATTTTGAGTGGTGTAATAGATGCATACCCTTGCTCAACAGCAAAAAAGTCTGTCCCATCCCCTGCATCAGCAGCCACACCAGCAGGCCCTATCCAATATATGGGTAGCCCTCTTGGATCAACCTCTTTAACAACAGGTTCAGAAATATGTCTTTTACCTAAACGTGTTACCTTAATGCCCTTTAACTCATTTAAAGGAATATCTGGCACATTAATATTAATAATCGTGTCAGGAGTCAGTGCTATTTTGGGTAAATCATTTAAAACAGTCAGCAAAACGGAAGAAGCTGTTTCAAAAAACTGGTTACCGCATAGTGAAATGGCAATAGAAGGCTTACCTAAAAAACGCCCTTCTGTTGCTGCGGCAACCGTCCCAGAGTAGAGTACATCATCCCCCATATTCGCACCCGCATTAATGCCTGATAATACAATATCAGGCTGATAATCAAGTGCACCATTCATGCCTAAGTGCACACAATCTGTTGGCGTCCCATTAACACTAAAAACTCTACAACGTGGATCATCACTTAAACTAGGATGCAAATCCATTCTTAAAGGCTCAAGCAAAGTTAATGAATTACTTGCCGCGCTTCGATTACGCTCAGGAGCTACAATATCTAAACGTGAAAATTCAAAGTCCTGTTTCAGCATTTGAAAAACCGTTTGAATGCCTGGTGCAAAATACCCATCATCATTAGAGAGTAGGATTTTCATGATGTACAATACCTTAAGTTAAAATGAGTAATGTGAGTTGTAAAAAACTGACAACCGACAAATTAGATAATCGAATTATATAGCCTCAACCATGCAAGAAGAAGATAAATCCATTTTTCTACAGGCCATGCAAGATGTTACGCCATTAAATTCCAGTAACAAACCGCCCGTGCACAATACTGTAAAGCAAAAACAATCTCAAACTGAGCTGTTAAGACAGCTTAAGAAAAGAAACAGTACACAACATAAGACAAATGCCTCTTATAAAGAGTTGCAACTTGATATGGGTAAACCAATAGCTAAAGTGACGGCGTTTCAGGCTTTACTCTATTATAAAAAAGGAATGCGTTTACAAGAGGTTACCAAACTTAAAAAAGGCGACTTTCATATTCAGCACAGCCTAGATCTCCATGGATTAACCGTAGAACAGGCTGAAAAAAAGATGATTGATTTTTTAAGTCACGCTTATTATGAAAAACTTCGCTATATTCGAATTATTCACGGTAAAGGATATAACTCAAAAGAGGAATATCCCGCTCTTAAAAACCTAGTGAATTTAATTCTTAGACAAACCAAGTCGGTCATAGGCTTTGCTAGCACACCAGAAAAAGACGGCGGTACAGGCGCAGTAAATGTATTTTTAAAAGCACAATAACCGTCAAAACCACGCACTAAAAAAACATAACGCATTGATATAAAGGTAATTTACTTAATCACTGCTTAGACTGAGGCTCCAACACGGAATTATCAACGGTTTGAATTTGTTTTTCTTTTGGTTGCAACTCAATCACCTTGATAAACACCTCATCTTTTTTGACCATGCCTAAATTTTGCCTTGCCAAGGTCTCTATCGACTGCGGATTAGTCTGCAAAGATTTAACCTCTTCAGCAAGCTTTGCGTTAATAAGCCGCTGGTCTTCGAGTGATTTTTCAAGCGTTTTTAGCTGTTCCTGTAA
Source organism: Thiomicrorhabdus sp. Kp2 (assembly GCF_000478585.1). Taxonomy (NCBI): domain Bacteria; kingdom Pseudomonadati; phylum Pseudomonadota; class Gammaproteobacteria; order Thiotrichales; family Piscirickettsiaceae; genus Thiomicrorhabdus; species Thiomicrorhabdus sp. Kp2. The sequence continues at coordinate 158,581 of NZ_ARWI01000001.1, read as the reverse complement.
CGAAAAAAGCTCGCCAAGCCCTCCATCGGAGGACAAAAGACGAGCTTGTAGAATTACAATCAGGATAGCTAATGCAAGATAAAGTTTTTTCACATTGCCAGGCCTGGTAACTTGTAATTACTTAAGGTTGTAGAATGCTTCTTTACCAGGGTAAACCGCTTCTGAACCTAATTCTTCTTCAATACGAATCAACTGATTGTATTTAGCGATACGGTCAGTACGAGACAAAGAACCTGTTTTAATCTGACCACAACCAGTAGCAACAGCGATATCAGCAATCACTGTATCTTCTGTTTCACCAGAACGGTGGGAAACAACTGCCGTATAACCTGCTTTCTTAGCCATCGCAATCGCTTCAAACGTTTCAGTTAAAGTACCGATTTGATTGATTTTGATTAGGATAGAGTTAGCAATGCCTTTTTCAATCCCTTCTGCAAGAATTTTAGGGTTAGTAACAAATAGGTCATCACCAACAATCTGTAGACGTTTACCATCTTTTTCAGTTTGGTATTTGAAACCATCCCAATCAGACTCGTCTAAACCATCTTCGATAGAGATAATTGGGTACTTATCCACCCAGCTAGATAGAAGATCAACCATCTCTTCTGAAGTTAATACTTTGTTCTCTGAACCTAAAGTGTATTTACCATCGCTGTATAACTCAGATGAAGCGGCATCCATAGCGATCATGATGTCTTCACCTGCTTTATAACCCGCAATTTCAATTGCTTCAAGAATAACGGTAAGCGCTTCTTCATTAGACTTAAGGTCTGGTGCAAAACCACCTTCATCACCTACCGCTGTGTTATAGCCTTTATCATGAAGAACTTTTTTAAGTGCATGAAAAACTTCCGCACCGTAACGAATCGCTTCAGACATCGTTGGCGCACCAACTGGCATAATCATAAACTCTTGAAAATCTACTGAGTTATCAGCGTGTTCACCACCATTGATTATGTTCATCATTGGAACTGGCATTTTGTATGTATCTGTTTTTAGGTAAGCGTATAAAGGCAACCCTTTAGACTTTGCAGCGGCTTGTGCCGTTGCGATTGAAACTGCAAGAATAGCATTAGCCCCTAAACGGGCTTTATTGTGTGTGCCATCAAGGTCAATCATTACCTTATCAATTGCCGCTTGATCAGTCGCATCTTTACCAATTAAAGCCGCTTTAATTTCGGTATTGATATTATTAACAGCCGTTAGAACGCCTTTACCACCAAACTTAGACTTATCACCATCACGTAATTCAATCGCTTCACGAGAACCTGTTGATGCTCCAGATGGTGAGATACCACGCCCCATAGATCCATCTTCTAAAATAACATCGGCTTCAACGGTTGGGTTACCGCGTGAATCAATAACTTGACGTGCTTTAATATCTTTAATTAATGACATTCTAACTTCCTACTTCTTTTTAATTTCTATTTAATCTTAATTATTCTAACGAGCTTATATGACGTGTAAATGACAATTTCAACTACGCAATACACTCTGCTTATAATAAACTGTTTTCAATAAAGCCTTGTTTTTTAACAACATCATCTAGCATTTTTAACGTTTCTAATAAAGGCTTTAGGTTATTAATTGGCCACATATTTGGACCATCGCTCAATGCATTAGCTGGATCTGGATGTGTTTCCATAAAAACACCTGAAACTCCCGCTGCAATTGCAGCTCTAGCCAACACTGGAACCATCTCTCTCTGTCCACCAGAAGTGGTACCTTGTCCACCTGGTTGCTGTACCGAATGTGTTGCATCGAACACCACAGGACAACCTGTAGAACGCATTGAAGCTAAACCTCGCATATCTGAAACTAAGGTGTTATAACCAAAAGAGGTACCGCGATCACACACCATGATATTCTCATTACCCACTTCATGCGCTTTAGCGACAACTTGATCCATATCCCAAGGTGCTTGAAATTGACCTTTTTTAATATTGACAGGAATGCCTTGACGGCAAACATTTTGAATAAAATTGGTTTGGCGCACTAAAAATGCGGGCGTTTGCATCACATCAACCACCGAAGCGACTTCTTCTAACGGCGTGTCTTCATGCACATCCGTTAAAACAGGCACACCAATTTCGTCTTTTACTTTTTGTAAAATACGCAAACCTTCTTCAACCCCTAAACCTCTAAAGCTTTTAGTCGAAGAACGGTTGGCTTTATCGTAAGAAGATTTATAGATAAATGGAATACCTAAAGATTCTGTTATCTCTTTTAGCTGGCCTGCCGTATCAATTGCTAATTGTTCAGACTCTATAACACAAGGGCCAGCAATAAGGAAAAAAGGTTGGTCTATACCAACATTAAAACCACATAAATTCATTTAATTAACCTTTTTCCTTATAAGCATTGGCAGCTTGAACAAACGCAGAAAACAAACGATGCCCATTACGAGGTGTTGATGTGAACTCTGGATGAAATTGACACGCAACAAACCAAGGGTGTTCTTTTACTTCTATCGTTTCAACTAAGTTACCATCTTCTGAACGACCAGAAATGACCAGGCCTGCTTCTTCCAATTTATGTACATAGCCATCATTTACTTCATAACGATGTCTATGTCTTTCACGAATAATATCAGAACCATACACTTCACGAAGTTTTGAATCTGGCGTTAAAATACAGTTCTGACCACCAAGGCGCATCGTACCCCCTAAGTCAGCATCTTCTGTTCTTTCAATTTTATTACCATCTTCGTCAGTCCATTCGGTAATTAAAGCAACTACTGGATATGGCGTTTCAGCATTAAGTTCACTACTATGTGCGTTCTTTAACCCAGCAACATTACGAGCAAACTCAACCACGGCCATTTGCATACCTAAACAAATCCCAAGGTAAGGCACCTTATTCTCACGGGCGTATTGAATGGCTAGAATTTTACCCTCTACACCACGTTCACCAAAACCACCAGGGACTAAAATAGCATCCTTATCTTTAAGGGCGTCAATACCATCTGTTTCAAGAGACTCAGAATCAATATAATCGATATTTACTCGAGTACTGGTATGAATACCAGCATGAATCAAAGATTCAATCAAAGATTTATAGGCCTCAGTCAAGTCAACATACTTGCCGACCATAGCAATTTCTACAGACTTAGCTGGATTTAACTGAGCACTCACAACCTCATCCCAGTCAGAAAGATCTGCAGCAGGAGCATCAATCCCTAGTTTTTTGACAACCAATTCATCAAGACCTTGCTCATGCAACATTCTTGGAACAGCGTAAATAGTATTAGCATCCAAAGAGCTTATAACAGCCTTCTCTTCAACATTTGTAAAGAGTGCAATTTTACGTTTTTCACTCTCTTCAAGCGCCATCTCTGAACGACAAATTAAAATATCAGGCTGAATACCAATTGAACGTAACTCTTTTACAGAGTGTTGTGTTGGTTTGGTTTTTACTTCACCAGCAACTGCAATGTATGGAAGTAATGTTAAGTGCATAAACAATGCTCTATCACGACCTACTTCAATACTTAATTGACGAATGGCTTCTAGGAAAGGTAATGACTCAATATCACCGACAGTTCCACCCACCTCAACAAGAGCAACGTCATATCCCGCGGCTGCTTTTTTTATACGATTTTTAATTTCATCTGTAATATGCGGGATAACTTGAACTGTTCCACCCAAGTAGTCACCACGACGCTCGTTACGAATTACCGTTTCATAAACTTGGCCCGTAGAAAAACTATTTCTACGCGTAAAGTTTCGCTGCACAAAACGCTCGTAATGACCTAAGTCTAAATCCGTTTCAGCGCCATCATCAGTAACAAACACTTCACCGTGTTGCAAAGGACTCATGGTTCCTGGATCAACGTTAATATATGGATCCATTTTAAGCATACTGACCTTAAGGCCACGCGCTTCTAATAATGCACCAAGAGATGCCGCTGCAATGCCTTTTCCAAGAGAAGAAACAACACCACCTGTTACAAAAATAAATTTAGTCATCAACACACACTTTTTGAAGTTTTGAAATTACGATTGAAGGTATCAGAATGGAAGGGAATTATAGCTTAATACACTGCTTTCAGCAATGAATTAATTACACTTTGATACGTTCTTAACACACGAATAAAACTAAGATTTAAAATATCAAACCTTAAAACCTTTTTAGGGTCACAATCAGTTAAAAACACCCCACCATTTTAAGAGCTGATTGTAATCAACTCTAACAGCATTAGCCTGATTTACTTCTATTGATTTACCCGCTAAACCAGACAAACAATCGATACAACCTAAAACAGATATGACCACGCCATCTACCTCCAAAACAGGCCAGACAGAACGCTCCCATTTAGGGATTTTATTATGTTGAAAAAAGCGCTTTAAAGCTTTTTTCTGAAGATTATCTGTAGGTAAAACAGACCTTACAGTCATATTTGATAAACCATCTACCCTATTGATATCAAAAAACATTCCTTCTCCTTCCAGAGACGGATTCATATTTAAATCTGCAATTGAAGCAATTTGAACACTAAATAATCTTGGCTCATGTATGAAGTAGTAAAGCCTATTTTGATAAAACCTCAAACTACCTTCTGGCAACTGATAACGATAATTGTGATTTTGGCTCTTATGATAATTAGTAAAGGACTTTTCAATCCATTGATAATGAACATCACTGAGTACTATTTGAGGCCAATGAAGCTTAAACCAATATCGAATGTTGTTTTTTTGCTTAACCCAAGAAACTTCTGAAAAATCCTGCAACTCAATAAAATAAGCTGAATCATCAACGGTTTTTAAAAATTCTTCAGCATAACCATCCAATAAAACCAACGCTTCCTGCATATGCTGAGCGGTCTTGGATAAAGCATCAATAGCCTTTGGCCAGCTGGCCTCAAGGATGGGTAAAACATTATGCCGAACAGCATTACGTTTAAATTCTGTTTGTATATTTGTCTTATCCGTCACAAAAGGTAAAGAGTGGTAATGAGCGTACTCTACAATGTCGTCATAAGAAGTATTAAGCATCGGGCGAACATGACTAACCAAAACGCCACTATCTGTTATCAAGGTTCGATCAGCTGGCATCCCCGCTAAACCGTTCACGCCTGAACCTCTAAAAAGATTTAATAGAACCGTTTCAGCTTGATCTCGTTGATGATGACCCGTAAGAAGGTAGATATTACCTAACCATGTATTTTTTGCAAAATCATCTATGGTTTTTAAAAAAGCTTGATAGCGTAGTCTTCTAGCTTCAGCCTCAACCCCTTTCCTTGAGGTTGACTCAACAACTACTTTTAAGCCTATGAAATCGATATCTTTATCGCGACAGAAGTCATCGCAATGCTTTGACCATAAAGCCGACTCTTCTTGAAGACCATGATCAATATATACAGCCATAATCCTAAGATTTTTTTTTAATCTAATCTGATTATGATAGATAGAGTGCAATAAGACCGTTGAATCCAAGCCTCCGCTATAGGCAACAAACAAAATTGAGTTATTTTGAATATTTGAAAGGAACTTAGTTACGGGCAAAGAAACTAAAGAGGACGAATCTGGAAAATCACTATACATAAACACCTCTTAGAAGTTAGAGGTGCTTCAAAGTTTGAAGTCCGTTAGATAAATTAAGCAGACTCAAAGTTTCCATAATCCATATAACGCTGGTAGCGACTTGCGACTAATTCATCTACAGGCTTAACCTTTAACGCATTCAACTGAGCGATTAGTGCATTTTTAACATTTTGGGCAGACTGTTCATAGTTACGATGTGCACCACCTAATGGTTCAGGAATAATCTCATCAACCAAACCTAATGATTTTAAACGAGTTGCCGTAATCCCTAATGCTTCAGCTGCATCCGCCGCATTAGCGGCATTTTTCCACAAAATTGAAGCACACCCCTCAGGAGAAATAACCGAATAGGTACTGTATTGCATCATCATTGTGACATCACCCACGCCGATCGCTAAGGCTCCACCTGAACCACCTTCACCAATCACCGTACAAATAATGGGTACCTTTAACTCAGACATCTCAATTAAGTTGCGAGCAATCGCTTCACTTTGGCCACGCTCTTCAGCATTAATACCAGGGTAAGCACCTGGAGTATCTATAAAGGTAACAACAGGTAAACCAAAACGCTCTGCCATTTTCATTAAACGTAGTGCCTTACGGTACCCTTCTGGTCGCGGCATACCAAAATTACGACGAATTTTTTCTTTTGTATCACGACCTTTTTCTTGAGTGATTACCATAACCGATTGTCCATCTAAACGGGCTATACCAGCAACAATCGCCTCATCATCCGCAAACGCTCTGTCACCATGCAATTCTTTAAAATCAGTAAAAACACTATTAATGTAATCTAATGCATAAGGTCTTTGTGGGTGACGTGAAACCTTAGCGATTTCTACATCAGATAATTTTTTAAAGATTGATTCCGTTAGATTCTTACTCTTTTCTTCAAGAGCAGAGATTTCTTGTAATAAATTCATATCACCGCCATCCAAATGACGTAATTCATCAATCTTAGCTTCTAGTTCAGCAATAGGTTGTTCAAAATCTAAAAAATCAAGTTTCATATTCTTTTTATTCCGTCTTAAGCAATACAATCAAGTATTAGAGGGTGATTAAATTCACGACATTTTACCAAAAATGCATATTTAATGGATAAATTGCTTATAAATTTTCTTTTAAAAAACATTTCATTCCAAATTAATACAAAGAGAATAACCACAAGGGTTGCGTTTATTAATTTTGCCTTTAAAATCCAACACTTCATGAAATCAGGACATATTTTTATGATCCTATAAACAAAACTCTTTACTACCCTGGTTAGGACTACTTTATGAGAAACACAACAATAAAATCACTATTTACCTTAGGCATCATCGCATTATCCATAAACCCCCAAGCCCATGCTGATGATAAAAATGGGCTTTCAGGCTCTGGAGAACTTGGTTTCAGCGACAGCACAGGCAATACCGTCAACACCTCTTTTTATGGTGCTTTAAAACTTAAATACACGCAAGAAAGATACACTTTAAAATCGTTAATTGAAGCAAATTACAAGTCTGAAAACGGTACACAAACTGAAGAACGTTACCTTATAGACTTGCAAGGAAATCGTTACTATTCAGCGGACAAAAGTTACTACAGTTTTGTTGGTGGTCGTTTTGAAAAGAATGAATTTTCTGACATTGAATTAGACAGTACATTTTCATTAGGTCTAGGTAAAACACTGTATAAAACAGAAGCCACCCTACTTAATGGTGAATTAGGTTTAGGTTATCAGAACACTGATTACGTAACAGATGGTGTTAAATCAGATTCTCAAACGGTTGGAATTGCCAAACTGGATTTTAGCCATAAGATTAATGAGCAGGTTAAATTTACTCAAGATTTCGCCATTACTTCTGGAGAAAACAATACTAAATTAGAGAGTAATACGGGCTTCAAAGTTAAAGTCGCCGAAAAGATGAACTTAAAAGCAACCTATAAATACCGTCATAACGACAACCCTGCCACAGGCACGAAAAAAACGGATACTCAAACCATATTAACGTTAATTTATGATTTTTAATTTAGAGTATTAACCATAAATAACAAAAAAGCGCATTCGATCAAATGCGCTTTTTTATAGACCCTTTATACATAAAAGCCTATTACTCTATTACCATCCATTTAAAGCCAATTTATTAGCCTGTGCTTGGGCGTAAATTTCTAATAAAGCTTGGTGTCTATGGCTGGTTGTAAATATTTCAGTCCCTAGCTTTTGATTATCGAAGACCAAGTTCCCTGCAATAAACAACCAGGCCTGGTCACTTAGCTCCTTACCAAAAAGTAATTCGGTAGAACTCTTATCAACACAATCTTGCAATAACATTTCCAATGAGAATTTTAAGGCGTTGTATTTCAATATCCACTGGCTATTGGGATTAACATAGTAAACAACATCTTGAACGACTTCAAAAGCCTCCTCAACTTCTTGAGCGGCTAAAAGTGCCCAAAACTTCAATTCAACTACTTTTACCTCAGCCCAGAAAGTACCTGGATCGGGCATCAATCCTATCAAAGAAGCCACACCCTGATGATCGCTTAACCCTAATGCATCAATTAATTCAACTAACCCAATATAATCTTGAGAAATTGGCAATTCAAGCAACGCTTCTCTTAACAGCCTGCCCACATTTTGGTTGCTTTCTATTAGTTCTTCAGTGGGATAAACTTCTGACATACCAGGAACAACAATTCGACAAGTTTCAAAGCCGCAATGATTATAGTTTGCTACAAAAACCTCCGTTCCTTGCGACTTAACAAGTTCACACAAACGATCCCATTGAGATTTAGTATCCTCTGAAAAATCCCAATTAACAAATTCAAAATCGTAATTTTTTGAAATAAAATTAGCATGGATTAAGCCACTTGAATCAATAAAATGATTTTCTATATTTTCATCTTCAGCAACCGCAAATTCATCAAAGACAGGCATTTGAAATCCATCGAGATTATCTAAATGCCTACCTTGTAATGATTCTGTTAAAGTTCTCTCTAAGGCCACTTCAAAGATAGGGTGAGCACCAAAAGAAGCAAAACAAAACCCTGTTTTTTGCTCAAAAAGTGTCACATTAATCACAGGGAAAAGCCCGCCCAATGAAGCATCACGCATTGAAACCTCAATCCCAGCCTCTTCCAACGCTTTAACCGCCTCAACAACAGCAGGAAATGTCTTTACAATTTCATTAGGAATTTCTGGTAAACAAAGATTTTCTCTTAATATTTTATTTTTCACCCAGCGTTCAAAAATTTCAGACAAACCCTGAACTTGTGCTTCTAAGGCTGTATTTCCCGCTGAAAGGCCATTACTCGCATATAAATTACTCAACAAATTCATTGGAAAATACACATTTTCACCCGTATGAGCGTTCACAAGCCTAATGGCTCCTACACTCTCTTGAGAGTCGTTAAAACTGAGTAATTCATTAAATCCTAATTCATTAGTACTATCATAAAATGACCATAATTCAGGTGTTAAACACTCTTTTATATTATGTTCTGTAAAGCGCTTTTCATCAGGATAATATAACCAGGCCTGGTTACTTGCATTCTGTGGATTTTCTAACCAATAATCAGAAAAAAAGTAATTAGTAGAAAGACGTTCTAAAAACTCTCCTAATGCACTGGCTAAGGTTGACTTTCTACTCGTTCCCTTACCATTAGTAAAGAGTCCTGGGCAACGTTTATCAAGGATATGGAGTGAAAACACATTTGTTACAGGATTTAGCCAAGAGGCTTCTTTAATTTCAAAGCCCATTTTATGCAGCGTGGCTTGCATATTTGCTATTGAATTCTCTAAACAAGCATCCTTGCCTTTAATGTAAGTTAATTCACTCATATCTTCTCTTTATTTTATATTTTAAAATCAATTGTTTTAGGGATCTTTATTTTATGCGCTGTCGATCTAATCTGTTGTTTTTTATTATCAATTTCTTTTTAACCCACATCTATTTTTTTGATTGTACTGTACAAAAAATTCATTAAAATGAATGAAAAGAATCTTTTAACAACGGGGCTACAACTATGAATACATATAATTTATACAATCCAATGAACATAGCAAAATTTTTATCCGTTACCGCGCTAGGGCTTACGTCTTTTTTTGAAATGGCTTACGCTTCTGAACACCCAGGCAAGGCCTTACATGAATCGGCAAACTGCATGAAATGCCATGCTGGCAAGCCTTACGATCCAAACAAAACAGACTCTTACCCTAAACTAGTAAAAGCGGTTACTTTTTGTAATGAAAACCTTAATACTGGAATGTTTGAAGATGAGGTGGAACAACTTGCCGACTACCTCAATGAAACCTACTATCATCATTCAAAATAAATTTAAATTTGAATAAATATAAACCTTAGAAAATTTAAGTTTTAAAAATCAGCACTAATTAGAACTCATTTTCTGGAAAGAACCTTTAAATAATGATTAAGCTGCTCTAAGTCCTTTGGAGCAGCGTTTTCCAAACCCTCTTCGTATACTTGATTTTTGGCATCTTCAACAATTTTATCTATCGCTTGAACTAAAAAGTACATTCTTGTATTTTTTGATAAAACCTTCCAGTTTCGATTTTTTGCAAACCAGTGTTTCTTTAGAACATGATCTTCTGCAAGGAGTTTATCTACCGTTTGCAACGCATTAACAAGTGGAGCAATCGTTTCAAACGCCATTAATGGTCGACCATAATCGCCATAAAAACTGTTTCGTTGTAACTTCGCTAGCTCAAAAGCTGGAATCATATCGGCTAAACCATTTGCTTTAGCTTGTTTTTCGGCTTGTTCAATGCGTGCGGCGCTTAACATAGGTGCATCTGATTTCCATCGCCCAAATACAATATAAAGATTATTTCGTTCTATAAAATAGGTTTTACCATGACCCAGTTGCAATACATCTTTTTTTGCAACAACATAATCTAACTTTTCTTTTTCTAATTTTGTTGTGTCTGTCCACAAATCCCAAACCTGGTTAAGATCAGAGCCCCCTGATTCTGCGCCCTCTTTTTTCACCATGGGAACACACGAAACACCGTAATCATGGCCTTCTACATAATCAAGTACCGCAATCTGATAATCCCCATTTGGCATAATTTTATTAATTTTTCCAACAATAAAGGCATCATCTTTAATGTTAGCCGCGGGATAAGACACAAAAATCGTTTCGCCCAAATGAAAGTTATTTGCTGACACAAAATTTGAAATCAGAAATAACAAACTTGCAATAGTAACTTTAAATTTCCTACTCACATCACTCACTGTACAATTACCTTTACGCTTTAAATTTACTTTTCTGAATGAATTCGTACAGCCAATACATCACAATTTGCATGATTAATAACGGCATTGGTCGTTGAACCAATCAAACGTTTAATTCCAGAAAGACCATGAGCCCCCATCACAACCAAATCGCACTTTTTTCGTTCTGCATAATCCACAATATCATTTTCAGCAATACCTGCCATACTCTCAAATTGGCTAATTTTAAATTTTGTAGCCAATTGACTTAGTTTCTTGGAAGAAGCTTCTAACATATCTTTTGTGATACTTTCATCCCACAACCCAGGAATTCCCATCACAGCAATGTCTTCAAGCACTGGATAAATTGGAACTTCTACAAAATGAACTAAATGCAATTCTGCATCACTTAATCTGGCTATTTGTAGCGCTTTATTAATGGCTATTTCACTGTTTTCAGAAAAATCTACAGCCACTAAAATCCGTTTATAACTATTATTTTTCATTTTATTACCTCGACATTTGACCACTTTTCTAAAGAGGTTATGCACATTAACTGTGGATAAACATGTGTGTAATAAAATATTAACTTAAAAAACATCAATAAAGTCTTACACTTTTTCATCTCTGCTTAATTTTTAAGCATTTCTGTAAACTTAAAACTATTGATTAAAAATAGCAGTTTCTCTTTAGGATTGCTTTAATTGTGCCTTCATTTTGCGCTCTTCAATTGTATCTGCAATATGATTTCTTAAATAGATAGGGTTAGGAATTTCTTGTAACAATGTTTTGCCTTCAACAAACCTATTTTGTGCCATTCTGGCGATAGAAATCGCTTCAGGAAGTTTGGAATACCATAGGTTAAATAGATTTGATATTTCTGGATATTCCCCCTCTATATCCCCTACACCAATACAAGGCTCTTTTTGAGGTAAATAATTCACGACCTCTTTAGGTGATATTAAAATCGGTTTTATTGCATTGATTGTCTTGGTTTTAGCGGTAAAGTCACCTTGTAAGAGGTAGACCTCACTCATTCGTGCATCCAATAATGAACACCATTTGATATCCTTTGTATCAGAGTAATTTGAGAAAACATTTTCTGCCATTGCTAACAAAGATGAAACAGGTAAAACAGGCTTATCCCAACCTAAAGCAAGACCTTGAATTACTCCAGAGGCTATACGCACCCCTGTAAAAGCACCTGGCCCTTCACCATAAGCCAATAAGTCAATTTCTTGATGATCAATCCCCGCCTCTTGCATCACTTCATCAATCATTTCAAGCACCCTATGAGCATGCTTTTGAGGCAATAACTCGTGACGCACATATTCTTTATTAAGATAAATGAGAGCTACTGAGCAGGCTTGTGTAGAGGTTTCGACGGCTAGAACCGAAGGTAATTGTATTCTGGACATTTTTGTTCTGCCTTATTCTTTCTTTTATTTTGATACAGAGCACAACGCTTGACCCTGTAACATTTTATACTGTTAGCCTATTTATGTTACGCAAAACCGACAAACGACAAATAGCGGTTAAACCTTGTAAATCAAGGTCAATTTAAGAGAGTTTTTTTATAGCTGATTCAGCATCATAAACCCAAGGAAAGTCAGGTAAGCTATTGCGTATAGTCGTTCCATAACCTTTTGATGATAACCGTGGATCACACAGCATTAACACACCAGAATCTTCAATATCTCTAATTAAACGACCAGAGCCTTGCTTCATCGCGATAACCGCCTCAGGAAGTTGAAAGTTAACAAAGACGTTTAATCCTTTCTCTTTCAAAAAAGCCTCTCTCGCTTGTACAATCGGGTCATCTGGAGGTGCAAATGGAATACGATCTATAATGACTAATTTTAGCGCATCCCCTTTGACATCCACACCTTCCCAAAAACTACTTGTACCTAGCAAGATCGCGTTTTCCGACTCTTTAAAACGTTGCAAAAGCGTTAATTTAGGTAAATCCCCCTGCACTAATAACTTGCCATCCCAATGACTCTCTAAAATCGCTTTTGCCTCTTGCATTGCCTTATGACTGGTAAACAGCATAAAGGCACAGCCACGACTTGCTTTTAATAGCGGCCAAGCGGCTCGCAAAAGCACCTTGGTGTACTCTGAACTTCTTGGTTCTGGTAAACCAATAGGATGATATACCAAACCCTGTTTTTGATAATCAAATGGACTTGACCAACAGCTTGTTTTAGCATCACTTAACCCTAAACGCTTAGCAAAATAGTCAAAATTATTTGCCACACTCAAAGTCGCGGAGGTAAACAACCAAGCGCCACCAATACTCTCTCTTTGACGAGAAAATGGTGCTGCGACACTTAAAGGGGTCATGTTAAATTTAAAACGAGCCTGAGAGGACTCTATCCAGCGAATCTTATTCTCTGACTGACTCGTTAACCAATCTTTAGTTTGTGCTAACAAATCTTGGCTTCTTTTATGAACCGCCGTCAGCTGCTTACCACGTTCAACAACTTGTTTTAACTCATCAATGGTAATTTTCAAGGAGTCCATAAAGCGTTTTATGGCGACTTGAAAAACCTTCTCATCATTTAACTGATTCCAAGTCCAACGTTTTTCCCATTTTCCCAGGGCATCATTAATGAGTTTTATTTGTTCTTCTAAGAGAGCCGCATAATCGTAAATTTTTTTATTTTCAGGTGCTTCTAGCTTTTGCGCTTGTTTAATATCTCTTGCTAGCTCTTCAAGCTGACCCCGTGAAATTGAAAACCCCAAAAACTGAGCCGCAATATCAGGTAGCTGATGAGCCTCATCGAAAATATACACATCGGCATCTGGCAATAACTCACCAAAGCCTTGCTCTCTAAGCGATAAGTCAGCACAAAACAGATGATGATTTACCACCAACACCTGCGCTTCAGTTGCTTTTTGTTTCACGACAGGATAAAAACAACCTGAGTCTTGATGGCATTCTGTAGCTTGACAAAATTCCATTCTAGCGCAAACCTTTCGCCAAATAGGATCACTTTCAGTTACTGACTCAAGCTCCGCCTTGTCTCCCGTCAGGGTTTTGTTGTCAACCCAACTTCTGATTTCAGAAAGCTTTTTCCAATCCTGACGACTGTGCTGCTCCACTGTCTCAGTCAACTCTAATCGTTGAGGACAAACATAATTATCCCGCCCCTTTAATAACCTGGCTTTGCCAGGAACATTGCAGGCTTTAAAGAGTATGGGCAAATCTTTACGAACAAGCTGCTCTTGTAGTGTTTTAGTGGCTGTTGAAACAATAATTTTTTTTCCTGATAACAGTGCAGGAACAAGATAAGCAAAGGTTTTACCTGTTCCAGTCCCTGCTTCAGCTAATAAGGTATCTTCCTCTTCAATAAGTTCATTAACTTGATGAGCCATATCAATTTGCGCTTGTCGCGCTGCATAGCCATCAACTAATTTTGAAAGCGTTCCATCGTCACCCAAAACTTCTTCAATCGTCAGCTTTACAGGCTTACTTTGTTTCTTAATCAACTTATCCATAACCAAAAAATTCAGGGTTCCTAATTTAGTGTTCCATTTAGGGGGTAACAGAAAGATATTACTCTATCGTAAATGCTGCAAATTATACGCTAATGAATACTATATACTGTAGCAAGCAAGGGATTTAACTATGTATAAATACAAAATGTACGAAATAAGAGGGTTTTTAGTTAGATAAGCTAGACATTTATAAATTAAGCCTTTATAATCCGCGACTTCAAATTTGAACTTAAGTCGAATTGGTTATTAATATTCGGCAACTTAAAATGGATATATCTGATGAAAATTTTATCTTCTTTGAAATCAGCTAAAACACGTCATAAAGACTGTCAAGTTGTAAAACGTCGTGGCAAAGTTTACGTTATTTGTAAAACTAACCCTAAATTCAAAGCGCGTCAGCGTTAATATTTAGAGTTACCACAACAAAAAAGGCGCACTGATCATGCGCCTTTTTTTGTGCCTATCATTTATTTGGCACTTTCTCATCTAAGCGTAAATTAGTTAGACGAGAAAAACACTATTGATAATATTATTGTTTTACCCATTCAGTAAAATCACGCTCTACTTTAATAATTGTCTCTACAATTAAATCGGTATCAACCTTACCAATAAAATAATTGGCCCCCATCGCTAAGACTTCACGGTTATTATTATCACTTGTCATAGAGGTATGAACAATAACGGGCATATTTTTGGTTCTTGGGTTTTCTCTTAATTCACGAATAACAGTATGACCAGAAGCAACAGGCATTTCTAAATCGGTAAAAACCATAGCAATATCATCAAGAGAGTCTTTGCTGGCAATATAGTCAAGTAGTAAACGACCGTTATCAAACCCCTTATACTTTAAACCTAACTGATCAAAAACCATTCCCATATATTTTTGAATGGATTTGCTATCCTCAGCAAATAAAATGGTTTTTTGATAAATCTCATCAATGAACTTGTGTTCAACTTTATTAACATCTTTTGCTGATGCAAAAATTTTCTCAGCCATGGTTGGCATCGCTTCAATCAGTAACTTTTCGATATCCAGAATAAAGCATAAGGTATCACTGTTCTGTAAATAGGTATGATTAACTATTTGATTAGTATTGACGTTCACATTGTAGTTACCCGCAGGGTGAATATCTGACCAGTTCTTCTCTTCTACCCCATGAATATATGAGACGCGCAAACCAACAAAGTTATGACTGAAATCAGAAACGATAATAATCGATTTTTCTCGTTCCTCTTCTGTCATTTCAAACCCCATCCACTTAGGTAAGTCGATAACGGGCAGGTAAACACCACGTAACTCAATCATGCCTTCAATTAAGCTATTTGCATCGGGCATCTCAGAGACATCATACGCTCTAGCCTCTAACACCTCACGCACCTTAAAAACATTCATTCCATAATAAGGTGGTTGATAATTTTCCTTTGGAAATTGAACCTGAAATATCATCAAGCTCATCTGATTGTTTTTACTTAACTGGGCGGTTTTTTCAACCTGCTCTAAAGTCGTTGACATACTTTACGCCTTTTTGGGTCTTTAAAAAAGAGATAGAAATCTTATCCTAAAAGGATCAATCACTTTTATTTTAATTGCTTGTAGATTATAAACAAACAAGTTACCAGGCCTGGTAACTTAATATTCTTCCTTAATTAAATCGCATTTACATCTAATAATGCTTTTACTGGTTTAAACGTCTTTCTATAACCAGGAATCATGCCAAACTGCTTTAAAGCCAATAAATGTTTTGCTGTAGGGTAACCTTTATGCTCATTAAAACCATATTGAGGATATTGAGTGTGCAATTCATGCATCTGTTGGTCACGGTACACTTTGGCTAATATAGAAGCGGCACTAATCTCCATTACTTTGTCATCCCCTTTTACGACAGATTGACAAGCATGAGAAATTTGGGGGCAACGATTGCCATCGACATAAACCAAATTAATTTCATGGCCTTGATCTGCAATTTCTTGCACGGCACGTTGCATTGCAAGCATTGTCGCATGAAGAATATTTAACTGATCAACCTCTTCTGGACTGGCAAATGCAATCGCATAAGCAACCGCTTCCTGTTTAATCTGCTCAGCAAGTGTGTTCCTCTTAGATTCTGACAGCTTTTTTGAATCTCTTAAAGGAAGTAAACACCCTTTGGGCAAAATAACAGCACTGGCCACCACATCTCCGATTAAAGGCCCTCTTCCAACCTCATCAACACCAACCGTTGTTCCAGTCAATGAAAAAAACTCTGGCAGCTCTTCATCCATAAAAAGATTGGCTTGACTCATCATTTAAAAACCATAATTAAGCTTGCATCCACTCTTCAATTGCATCTGCGGCTAATTCAGAAGCATTTTGCTTTAATTGGTGATACTGTAATTCAAAAGCTGAAACTTGTTCATTACGTAGTTGTTGATCCATAATTAAACGCGCCATATTTAATGCTATTTTTTCAGGCGTCGCATTTTCTTGAATCAACTCGGTTACTAAAGATTTATTGGCCAATATATTCGGTAAACCGATCCATTGAGTAGTCGCAAGTCGCTTCATTATCCAGTAAGAAATAGGATGTACAACAATGGCTAACACCAGAGGCTTGCGCATTAATGCACACTCGAGTGTTGCTGTACCCGATGTAACTAAAGCTTGATCACAAGCTTCAAGAATCTCTCGAGATTTACCCAACAACAATTTAACCTTTAGACCTTGGCCAAAAACCTCAATCGCTTGTTGTATTCTATGTTTCGCCCTCTCATGAACACAAGGTATCACAAAGTGCATAGTTGGATAAATTTCAGCTAATTTTGTAGCTGACTGAATATAAATATCAGCCATTTTACTCACTTCACTCATACGAGAACCAGGCAAAATAGCGGTAATTAAATCATCAGGCAGGTAGCCTAAGCGAGTTTTAGCATCTAACACGTTTGGAATGTCTGGAAATTGATTCGCTAATGGATGCCCAACAAACTTTACGGGTATGTTATAGCGGTGATAATAATCTGGTTCAAAGGGAAATAAGACCAAAACACCATCAACGGATTTTTTGATTTTTAATAGACGCTTTTCACGCCAAGCCCAAACGGACGGACCCACATAATGAATGGCTTTGATTTGATTCTGTTTAAGAGTTGCTTCAACTTTAAAGTTAAAGTCTGGTGCGTCTATACCGATAAAAACATCAGGTTTTAAGACCAATAAACGGCTAATGAGTTTTTTACGAATTCTCAAAAGCTCAGGTAAGTGTTTGATGACTTCGAAAAACCCCATAACAGAAAGCTCTTCCATGGGAAACCAACTCTCAAACCCTTGAGCCAACATTTTTGGCCCACCGATTCCTACAAACTGCGAATTTGGGTAGCGTTTTTTCAAGCTTGCGATTAAATCAGCACCAAGCGTATCACCTGATGCCTCTCCTGCTACCATAGCAAAGACTTTAGGAGTTTGACTATCTGACAATGCCACGATCTGAATTTTTTAGGAAATTAATTAAAGCGTCAAGCGTTCCATGTTCATCATTTAGCAAGTCAAGCTCATGCAAGGCTTGCTCCAATCGATTACCTGTTCGGTATAAAACACGGTAAGCTTTCTTAACTAATGTAAGTTGATTTTTATCAAAGCCACGACGTTTTAGACCTTCAAGATTAATACCTCTAGGCCCTGCTAAATTCCCCGAAACAACAACAAAGTTGGGTACATCCTGATTAATAACACTCCCCATACCACAGAAGCTGTGTTCTCCGATTTGACAGAACTGGTGCACTAACGTATAGCCACCTAAAATAGCCCAATCATGCACCACAACATGCCCTGCTAAAGCCGCTGCATTGGCAAAGATACAGTGGTTTCCAATAATACAATCGTGGGCAATATGAACGCCAGCCATCACCCAGTTATTGTCACCAATTACCGTCTTTCCAATGTCTTGCACGGTACCGCGGTTAATCGTGACATTTTCTCTAAAAGTATTATTGTTACCAATAATGACAGTGGTTGGCTCACCCGCATATTTTTTATCTTGTGGTGAAGCTATTGATACAAATGAGAAGAAATGGTTGTTCTCACCGATAGTGACATTACCTTCTATCACTACATGAGAGTCTAAAACGGAACCTGAACCAATAGTGACATTGCCTTCAATGACACAGAAAGCCCCAATCTTTACACCAGGTGCAATATTGGCATTAGGATCGATGATTGCTGTAGAGTGAATCAAAATTAAACCTTTCTTTCAGCACACATTAAATCTGCAGAGGCAATTAATTTACCATCAACTTTAGTGGTACATTCAAACTTCCAAATACCACGTTTATTACCAAGTGCTTTAACTTCAAAATCAAGTCTATCACCAGGAATAGCTGGCTGTCTAAAACGACAATTATCAACCGCTGCTAAATAATACATTGAAGAACCATCTGGTTTTTCAGCTTGCGATCGGAACGCTAAGATTCCTGTACATTGCGCCATGGCTTCAATAATCATGACACCTGGCATAATAGGGTTATTTGGAAAATGGCCTGTAAACTGCGGTTCATTAAAGGTTACATTTTTAAACGCGGTAAGACTCTTCCCTGATTCAAAACCAGTCACTCTATCTACTAACAAAAAAGGGTATCTATGCGGTAGATATTCAAATATTTCTTTTACTTCCATCGTGTCTCTAATCCAGTAACATTTAATTTAAATTTGTTAATTCATTGATTTGCTTTTCAAGTAACTTGACTTGTCGGGCTAATTTATCTAACTGACGAATACGCACACTGTTTTTTTGCCAATCTAATGCCTTAATGGCAGGAAAACCAGAATACGCTCCTGCTTCAGCTATATCATGAGTAACCCCAGACTTCGCTAAAAAATGGCAATCGTCCGCAATCTCAAGGTGTCCAGCAAATCCAACTTGTCCTGCAACGGTACAATTTTTACCTAAAATAGTACTGCCAGCAAAACCAGCCTGTCCTGCTATTGCCGAACCTGAACCAATTCGAACATTGTGTGCAACATGAACTTGGTTATCAATAATACAATTGTTTTCTATAACCGTATCTTCAATCGCTCCACGATCAATGGTGACATTATTACCGATAGATACGTCATTTCCTATGACCACTTTTCCAACTTGAGGTATTTTAACCCATTGTCCTTTATTATTTGCCCAACCGAAGCCATCACCACCAATTACTGCGCCAGCTTCAATAATAACGTTATCGCCTACAATGCAGTCATGACAAATAGTCACATTAGAACCAATTCGACAATTTTTTCCAATTTTCACGCCTGATTCAATAACCGAACCTGCCGAAACTATTGTTCCTTGTGCAAGCTCAACATCATCTTGAATCACTGCATTTTCAGCTACTGAACAGCTGGAGTTGATTTTGGCAGACTCCGATATAACAGCACTTTTATGAATACTACCTTTTGCTGTCATAAATGGGTTGAGATATTGTGTAACTAAAGCATAGGCATAATACGGGTTGTCTACGATTAACTGTGTTACAGAATATTGACCAGCCATTTTTGGATTTAGAATAACCGCAGCAGCGGATGAACTTTTAAGATAAGGAAGGTATTTTTTATCCGTTAAAAATGAAATTTCATCTTTTTTGGCATTATCTAACCCAGAAACTTGAGAAATTTTAACAGAGTCATCACCTCGAAGCTCAACGGCAACGCCTTGCGCACGAAGGTGATTGATTATTTGTTTAAGCTGCACTAATTTCACCTGAATTACTTATTAAATTCAGAGCGCTGCTTTTTACTAACTGTTTTAAGGTGATTTAAAACGTCTTTTGTAATGTCAATACGTTCATTGGTATAAGCGATACCTTCATAAAGAATCAAGTCAAACCCTTGTTTTTTACCAATTTCTTTAATTGAATCGTTAACCACATTCTGTAATTTCGCTAACTCTTCATTTCGTCTTAAATTCAATAATTCTTGAACATCATTACGACGACGCTGTATTTCACGAGTAAGCATAGATATTTCACGCTCTTTACTGATTTTCTGTGCATCACTCATTACCGACTTGTTCTTTTGATAATCTGCCTGTTCCTTTTCCAGTTTACCAGCCAAGCTTTTTAATTCAGACTGCTGAGGAGAAAACTCCTTTTCTAAAGAAGCTGTTGCTTGTTTAGCTTGTGGTGCTTGCTCTAATAATAACGCGACATTAACCACACCAAGTTTTACTCCACTATCCGACAGAGAGGCTGTTGAAACAGCCATGAAGCAAATGGCAAAAGTGAGTTTTAAAAGTTTATGCATTGAATATCCACCCGTATTATCTATTTTTATAAATGCGTTACGCGATTTTACCTTAATTTTTTTATTGATGTAATAAACACTACAATAAAATAACCCAATCTAACTGGTTTTAATACCAGGTTTAGAAGCCTGAACCTAACGTAAACTGGAAGGATTGCAACTTATCTGAGTCTGAATAAGCAATCGGTCGAGCAATACTAAATGTTAATGGGCCTACTGGCGTAATCCAAGAGACTCCTAAACCTGTAGACGTTCTCAACTCTCCAGCATCAAAAGCATCAAAATCATTAAAGACATTACCAAAATCGAAGAACAAGCTAACACGTGCGTTACTTGAGTCCTCAATAAAAGGAACAGGGAAAACAAGACCAGCTGTACCAGTTAACTTAACATTCCCACCTGTTGGACTGTCACTCCCATCATTGGTTAAGTCATAACGATCACCCAATGAGTTGGGTTCAAAACCTCGAACCGTACCAATACCCCCCGCATAAAACTTCTCATAGAAAGGTAGATCATCAATGTCACCGTAACCATCTCCAAAGGCCAAGCCAGTTTTTAACTGCATGGTAAAATTATCGGTTAATGGCTGATACCAACTTTCGTTGGCATATATTTTATAAAAAGGGGTTTCAGAAGTGGATGGAACAACGGCCTCAAGAGATAAACTTGTTTTTTGACCTTTTGTTGGGAAATAAAAGGCGTTGGTTGAGTTATGCGTCCAGCCCATTGAAGCAATAATTGAATTTGAGCTTTTACCATATTGATCGATGTATCCATCACAAAAGGTAAACGTATCCGAACAAACCACTTCTTGTGAGTCAAATTTAAGTCCATAATTTATAGAATCCGTTTCACTTAATGGATAACCCAAAGAGAAACGAACACCCAAGTTATTTAAGGTGTAATCCGCAATATCTAATTCGGTTGCATCAATCTCACTGTAATACAATCCAACACCTAAACTTACACCATCATCTGTAAAGTAGGGGTTCGTCACACCAATATCAGCCGATTTTGTTGCGGCACTGGTTGCGACATTAAAGTTCAGTTTATTTCCACTACCTATAAAGTTACGCTCAGAAACACCTAGATTAAAACTCACGCCATCAAGCTGAGAATAACCCACACCTGCTGAAAATGACCCTGTGGGTTGTTCTTCGACCTTAACCACTAAATCAACTTGATCCTGAGACACTCGACGAGTTTCAATATCAGAACTTTTAAAGAAACCAACTCGTTGCAAACGTTCTTTCGATTGACGAACCATTTTTAGAGAATATGGCGCACTTTCAAATTGACGCATTTCACGACGAATTACATGGTCACGAGTACGAGTATTGCCTTCAATCTCAACTCGTCTTATATAAACACGTTGTTTTGGCTCAATCTTAAAGTTCAATGCAATCGTACGTTTTTCCTTATCAAGCAAAGTTTCAGGTTCTACTTCAGCAAAAGCATAACCTTCTTCACTCAAACGATCTCGAATAGCATTTACGGCTTTGATTACATCGCTGCGAGAAAAGGTGTCCCCCTGTTTAAACGGTGTTAAAGACTTAAGCTCTGTTTCACCAACAATCAGTTCACCAAGGTATTGAATATCCGAAATAGTATAAAGCGAACCTTCCGTCATATTAATGGTGGTAAAAACCTTAGTTTTATCTGCGGAAATACTCACTTGTGATGAGTCAATTTTAAATTCTGCATATCCACGGTCTAAGTAATAAGATTTAATTGTTTCGATGTCGGCCTGCATCTTTGGTTTTGAGTATTTATCTCCACTACCAAAACTGGCACTTTCAGTCATTTGAATTTGCGACTTTAAACGTTCGTCTGAATAAACCTTATTACCTACTAAACTGATACGGCCAATTGTCGCTGGCTCACCTTCATTAATTGCAATTTTAAGTTCAACACGATTACGAGGCAGCTCTTTCGACTCTATCTCAATCGTTGCGGCGTAATAACCTTGGTTTTGATAACGACGTTTTAAATCAACAACAACATGATCCATTTGTACTTGATTATAAATACGGCCTTTTTTAATCCCCAGTCCATCAAGAGCGGTATTTAAAACATCGGTTTCAATGAGTGAATTACCTTCAATTTTAATATCTGCAACAGAAGGTCTTTCAACCACTTTAATGACTAGGGTTCCATCATCTCTTTTATAAAAAGAAACATCTTGAAAGAAACCTGTTTTATATAAACGTTGAATACTCTCTTGAACAGATTGACTATCTAACTCAGAACCAGTTTTAACAGACAGATAACTGTTGATTGTTTCAAAACCAATTTTATTGGCTCCTTCAACTTTAATGTCTTTAACGGTGAACGCTAGAGCCAAACCAGGCGTAAATAACAAAGAAGCAATTGCCGCCGATAAAACTGTATTTTTGGATTTTTTTTGAAACATATTAACCATGAGATATTCTTATTACATCATTAAATAAAGCCAAGAACGTTAGGCCGAGTAGCAAAACCAAGCCTATCGTCTGTCCGACTGCCATAATCTGTTCACTCACTGGTGAACCTTTAATCATTTCGATAAGGTAATACACTAGGTGCCCCCCATCTAAAACTGGAATAGGTAGTAAATTTAAAATACCAATACTTAAACTTAACAAGCCCAATAAACTTAAAAAAGCAACGAGACCTGATTGAACTGCCTGACCAGAAAATTGTGCGATGCTCAATGGGCCAGAAAGGTTCGTTGTACTCACCTCACCGAGAACCATACGTTTGAGCATTGCAACACTCATGACAAATAAATCAACACTACGTTGATAGGCATGAGAAAAAGCATCAATAAAACCATATTGGATTTTAACCGTATAAGGAGCCAGGGTCTCTTTTTCGACCAAAACGCCTACCCCCATTTTACCGACGATATCACCACTTGCTAGCTCAGCACTTGCAAGACTAACAACCTCACTAAATATCGCGCCATTTCGTTCAAATTGTAATTGAATTGATTGGTTTGGGTGAGCTTGCACTACTTTAACAAAATCTTGCCAACTATGAATGGGCTTTTGTTGAATAGAAAGAATTTTATCCCCCGTTAAAAGCCCAGCTTTTTGAGCAGGCCCATCCAGTAAAACCTCCCCTAAAACAGCAGGAATAATAGGCTTAGCAGGTTTAAACCCCAACAATTGCAACCAATCTTGTTTTGGCTCATTAATATCAATCGAATTCAAACTTACCTTTTGAAGATTTATAGAAAGAGAGTCGTCTAGTGAATCTAAACGAAAATCAATGGCATCATCGCCTTTAGCCAATGCCTGTAAAATTTGCTGATGAACCATTTGCCAACTATACACATTTTGGCTATTCACTTGTGCAATTGACCAGGCCTGGTAACTTGTGAATTGATCTTGGTAATTCTGAGAAACCTCTTCCAAAGGAGAGTTAGCCGTAAAACCCGAAATAATGGGTTTCATTCCTGAAGTTCCAACCATGTACATAACAGCAAATACAAGCCATGCAAACAACAAATTAATCAAAGGCCCCGCAGCAACCACTGCAAAACGTTTGTAAACCGACTGGCGATTAAAAGCTCTCGGCAAATCTTCTTGTAAAACAGTTCCTTCACGTTCATCGGCAAATTTTACATAGCCACCTAATGGAATTTGAGCAATAACAAATTCAGTTTCGCTACCTTTTCTGGAATAAATCGGTTTTCCAAAACCAATAGAAAATTTCAGAACCTTAATATTAAACCAGCGGGCTACTTGATAGTGACCCCACTCATGAATAGTAACAATCAACCCCATTACTAAAATAAAACCTATTAGAGACCAAACGACACTCATAACACCAAACCAACCTAAATAACGGTACTGTAATGCCAAGCAATGTACAGCATAGGAACGGCTATTAAAATACTATCCACTCTATCTAAAACACCACCGTGGCCTGGTAAAATTTTACCGCTATCTTTTAAACCTACTTGACGTTTAAGAACGCTTTCAAAGAGATCCCCAAAAACTGAAAACAACGCAATTGCCGTAAGAACGCCAGCCATAATAAAAAATGACAAACCAATTGAAAAATTAAGGTAATAGAGCACAAATACAGAAATGATTAAGGTCAATAAAGCCCCACCAACGACACCTTCCCATGTTTTACCTGGACTAACGTAAACAGCCAATTTATTTTTACCAAAACGTCGACCACTAAAATAGGCACCTGTGTCAATCGCCCAAACTAACAACATGCTTAGCAATAGGGTTACAGGGCCAAACTCTGCTCTAAATTGATACATAGCAACCACAAATAACAATACCGCCAAAATCCCCGTTAGTAACACAAAACCAACAGATTTAGTTGCAACCTTCCCTTCTGTGATTTGGTAACGTATGACAACCATCATCAGAATAAAGGCTTCAAGTACAGTCAAAACAACAATATTTTGTACTGTTAAAACATCCATCGCATAATTAGACCCAACCATAACGCCAAGAGCATAAGTCACTCTGAGAGCTGGGGCTTTTATTTGTGCAAAGCCAGCCCATTCCCATGCAGCAATAAAAGCAACAAACAACAATACGCCCTTCCACACCAATTCGGATGAAAAAAATAGTGCCCATATAGAGAGTGCAACCAGCACAACTGCGGTGATAATTCTTTGTTTTAGCATTTCGTTACCTGTTCACTCGTTTGTCCAAAACGTCGTTCACGTTTTGAAAAAGATAAAATAGCCTCATCAATCTCTTTTTCGCCAAAGTCAGGCCAAAGAACATCGGTAAAATACAACTCTGCATAAGCCATCTGCCAAATAAGAAAATTACTAATACGCTGCTCCCCACCTGTTCTAATTAATAAATCTGGCTCAGAAACGTCTGATAACGCAATAAATTGACCAACAGCGTCTTCTGTTAGCTCTGAAATTGGTTTTTTGGGGTTTGCTAGTTGCCACTGCTTTACCGCATCAACAATATCTGCTCTTCCACCATAATTTGCAGCAATCGTTAATAACAGGCCTGTATTATTTTTTGTGGATTCTTCAGCTAATGCTATATGCTTTTGTATCTCATCATTAAATGCCGTTCGATCACCAATAATACGTAACTGAACATTATTCTCAGAAAGCTTTTGAACCTCTTTTTGTAATGCTTTTAAGAAAAGCCCCATTAATTTATTCACTTCATCTTTTGGACGCTTCCAGTTTTCTGTACTGAAAGCAAATAAAGTTAAGGCTTCAATACCTAACTCAGAACAGTGAGAAACAACACGTTTAACCGCACTCAACCCTTTCTGATGACCAATAAACCTTGGTAAAAGACGCTTTTTAGCCCAGCGGCCATTACCGTCCATGATAATACCAATGTGCTTAGGCTGGTGTAGCCCATTATTGACTTCTGACAAAACAACTCCAAAAACAAACAAAAACGGCCTTAGAGCAACAAAATACTCTAAGGCCGTTTTATGTATGCAATTATGAACAAATTAAACGGATACGATAAAACCAATCAATTATGCCGTAATTGCGTATAAATATCGACTTTAATTTGCGCTTAAACTTCCATCAAAACCGCTTCTTTTTCAGCCAAGAGCACATCAATTTTCTTAACAGCATCATCTGTCAACTTTTGAATTTGCTCTTCTGAACGACGTGCCTCATCCTCGGTCACCTCTTTATCTTTCAATAAATCCTTCACATCACCATTCGCATCACGACGCACATTACGAACGGCAACACGTGAATTTTCAGCTTCTTGACGAGCCACTTTCGTTAAATCACGACGACGCTCTTCGGTTAATGGCGGCATGGGAATACGCATCATATTACCGTTAGTTACAGGGTTAACCCCTAAATCAGACATCATAATTGCTTTTTCAACAACCGCAACCATAGGCTGCTCCCATGGCTGAACAGTCAAAGTACGTGCATCTTCAACATTAATATTAGCCACCTGACTAATCGGCACTTGTGAACCATAATAATCCACAGTTACCGCATCCAAAATACTTGGATGAGCTCGCCCCGTTCTAATTTTGGCAAAGTTAGCTTCCAGGTTTTCAATCGATTTATTCATGCGCGATTTAGCGTCATTTTGAATTTCATTTAACATTCTTATTCTCCTGCACTTACCAAGGTGCCTTCATCTTCACCTTGAACAATTCTAATAACCGCATTATCTTTAAACATATCAAAAACACGGATCGGCATCTTATGGTCACGACACAATACAAATGCCGTCATATCCATTACCTGTAAATTCTTTTGAATAACATCATCATAACTTAACGCTTGGTAGCGTGTTGCTTTGGGATCTTTAACTGGATCAGCCGTGTAAATACCGTCAACTTTTGTGGCTTTTAAAACAATATCGGCATCAATTTCAATACCGCGTAAAGCCGCCGCAGTATCGGTTGTAAAGAACGGGCTTCCAGTACCAGCAGCAAAAACCAACACCTCACCATCAGCAAGTTGTTTTTTTACAGCATTAGCGTTAAAGCCAGAAGAAACTCCTTCAATACTCATTGCTGAAAGCACCTGTGACTTCATCCCCATGCTTTCAATAACATCTCTTAAAGCTAGGGCATTAATCACCGTAGCCATCATCCCCATGTGATCGCCCGTGGTACGCTGAATACCCGAACCCTGTATCTGAGCGCCACGGAAGATATTACCACCTCCGACAACAATACCTACTTCGACACCTAAATCACGTAAAGCTTTAACTTGGCCAACTACATTTTTGAGCGTAACGGAATCTAAGCCAAAATCGCCATCACCCATTAAAGCTTCACCACTAAACTTTAATAATATACGTTTATATTTAAGTGCCATACCTATTCCCCAGCCATAATCTAAAGTGTTTTATAAGTATTTAAACAAATTAAATTTAATTAAATACAAAGACTTATAAAAGACTTTAATAAAAAAATATTTTACCAAAACAACAATGAAATTTTACATACAAAAAAGCCATAGCGGCCTTGCTAACAGCAAGCCCTAACTATGGCTCATTCAGTCAATTGAAATTAACCCGTAACTGCTTTAGCAGCCAACGCAACTTCATCAGCGAAGTTAGTTTCTTCAATAACAATACCTTCACCCACTTCTAAACGAATGAATGAAGAAACTGTAGCACCATTAGATTTTAATAGTTTTTCTACAGTTTGATCTGGGTCTTTAACAAAAGACTGACCTAGTAAGGTAATTTCACCAACAAACTTACGCATACGACCTTCAATCATCTTTTCGATAATTTCCATAGGCTTACCAGAAGTTTTAGCCTGATCAATTTGGAAAGCACGTTCCTTTTCAACAACTTCGGCATCTAAGTCATCTGGAGAAACTGCAGATGGCTTAGCCGCTGCAACATGCATAGCAACGTCACGAGCAAGTGCATCATCACCGCCTTCTAAACTAACCACAACACCGATTTTTTCACCGTGTTGGTATTGGCCAATCTGTCCAGTTGTTTCAATTAACTCTAAACGACGAACACCCATGTTTTCACCGATTTTAGCAATCATTTCACGACGTGTTTGATCCACTGTTTTACCTGAAGCCATTTCTAAGTTCATTACAGCTTCAATATCTGTTGTTTTGTTTGCAAGAGCAAGAGCGGCAATTTCATTTGCAAAATTCTTAAACTCATCACCTTTAGCAACAAAATCCGTTTCACAGTTAACTTCGGCAATTGCACCTGTTTTCTTATCATCAGAAACCGCAATTGCAATAACGCCTTCTGCTGCTACACGACCCGCTTTCTTATCTGCACCAGCCATTCCCTTCTTACGAAGAAATTCAATTGCTGCATCCATATCGCCATCAACTTCTGATAACGCTTTTTTACAATCCATCATCCCTGCGCCAGTTGTTTGACGTAGATCTTTAACCATTGCTGCTGTAATAGCCATTTTGAAATCCTTAATTTATCAATAAATAATCAAAAGTGACCTGGTAAATTTACCAGGCCTGGTTATTTAGTAACTTTATTATTCAGCTGCTTTTTCTTCAGCTTCTACAAAGTCATCACCCTCAACCGCAGTCGTGATGGTAGCTTTACCTTCATTGATTGCGTCTGCAGCAGCAGATAAGTATAGAGAGATTGCACGGATTGCATCATCATTACCAGGGATAACATAATCAACACCACGAGGGTCATTGTTAGTATCAACCACACCGATAACTGGAATATTTAGGTTTTGTGCTTCTTGGATTGCAATTTTTTCGTTACCAGTGTCGATAATGAAAATTGCATCAGGCATTGCACGCATATCTTTGATACCACCTAAAGAAAGTTCTAACTTAGTCTTTTGACGAGATAGAGTTAACGCTTCTCTTTTAGTGATTTTTTCAAAAGTACCATCTTGCTCCATCGCTTCTAATTCTTTTAGACGCTTGATAGATTGCTTGATTGTTTTGAAGTTTGTTAACATACCACCTAACCAACGGTAATCAACATAAGGCATACCACAACGCTGTGCTTCTTGAGCAACTAGCTCACGTGCTGCCTTTTTAGTACCAACAAACAATACTTTACCTTTGTTAGCTGCGATACCGCCCATCATATTTAACGCGTCGTTAAACATTGGTAGTGTTTTTTCTAAGTTAACGATATGAATGTTGTTACGTGCTCCAAAGATGTACTCAGACATCTTAGGGTTCCAATAACGTGTCTGGTGACCGAAATGAACACCAGCTTCTAGCATTTGACGCATGGTTACTTTTGCCATGATTTTTTCTCCAAATAGTGGGGTTAAGCCTCCGTTCACCCCATAAAACGAACTAATTTCCTTTATTCAAACAAATGGTTTGATGTAAAGTTTTTAGCACCCCGTTTTATGTGTCGGTAAACGTGCGGATTTTCTGTTAAAATTCCTCTCATTCGAAAGGCGCGGCATTTATACCATATCCCAGCCAAATTCACAATTTAAATTCATTAATTCATAATGTTTTTCTAAAATTAACTTATGATTAATTGAGAATCAAAAGAAACACTTTATTATGACGATAAAAATCAAAACAGCTGATGAAATTCAAAAAATGCGTATTGCCGGAAAATTGGCCGCAGATGTATTAGAAATGATTACACCTTACGTTATTCCAGGCGCTTCTACTGGTGAATTAAACTCAATCATGCACAAATATATGACCGAAGAACAAGGCACTGTTCCTGCAACGTTGAATTACCATGGTTTTCCAGCCTCTAGCTGTATCTCCATTAACCAGGTAGTTTGTCACGGCATACCTGAAGATAAAAAGACATTAAAGAAAGGCGATATCGTCAATATTGATGTTACGGTAATTAAAGATGGCTATCATGGGGATACCAGCATGATGTTTGAAGTTGGTGAAGTAAAACCCTTTGCCAATAGACTTTGCCAAGTTGCCCATGAATGCCTTTGGCTTGGGATTGAACAAGTTAAACCAGGCGCCACACTTTATGATGTTGCTTGTGCAATTCAAAAACACGCTGAAGCCAATAACTATTCTGTTGTGCGTGAATATTGCGGGCACGGTATTGGTGCGGATTTCCATGAAGAACCACAAGTTCTTCACTATGCCGCTCCCGAACTTAAAGAGATTGTGTTAAAAGAAGGTATGGTGTTTACCATTGAACCCATGATTAACCAAGGTAAAGCACCTGTTAAACTGTTAGCCGATAACTGGACCGTTGTTACTAAAGACAGGAAACTTTCAGCCCAATGGGAACATACCTTAGTCGTTACTAAAACAGGTTATGAAATATTCACATTAAGAACAAATGAACAACCCGTTCTACCTTAATTGACTTCACCGTTAGGCACAAAACGCTACATGTAACGCCAATTTTGTTATTGCCAGGCTTTTTACCCTGGCATACACTCTCATATAACCCAATACTATAGAGTCTAAACATGAATGAACGCCCCTCACTTCCTAATTTTATTCATTCACTTGAGAATCCTAATATTCCAACCTTAGAACAAATAAAAATCGGGCGTTCGGTTCTATCCGAGTTTACTAACTATCAGTTCAAACAGTTTGAGACAGGGGCTGCCGTCGCAGAGCTCATTAAAGAACGTTCGATATTCATTGACCAATTTTTAAAACGTATCTGGAAAACCTATGTTTCTGACAATATCGCAACCTTAGTAGCCGTCGGTGGTTATGGCCGTGGTGAACTGCACCCTTACTCAGATATAGATTTACTTATATTATGTGATGATATTGAAAAAAATCAGGAAGAACTCTCAAAATTCATCACGTTTTTATGGGATTTAGGATTTGATGTAGGACATGCCGTTAGAACGGTTGCCGATTGCCAGCTAGCGGGTATGGAAGATGTAGCAACAGCAACCAACTTACTGGAAGCTCGTTGGTTAACAGGTGACTATACTCGCTTTGAAGAACTGCAACAGCTTTGGAATAAACACACCCAATTTTGGGATCGTAAAGATTTTTTTATTGCTAAATATGAGGAGCAAACGGCACGGCACAAGCGTTTTAATGACACGGTCTATCAACTTGAACCCAACATCAAGGAAAGCCCAGGAGGGCTTAGAGATGTTCAAACCATTTACTGGGTAGCTAAAAGACACTTTAATGCCAATTCAATCAATGAACTTGTTCAGCGCAACTTCTTAACAACCGAAGAGTTTTTAGAAATTGAAGCCGCCTATAAATACCTAAACCGCATTCGCTTTGCTTTACAACACCAGAAAAAACGACGTGAAGACCGTTTACAATTTGATTTACAACAATCTATTGCTGAAAGTTTTGGTTATAGCGATAACAAAGAAAAAATCGCTGTTGAACAATTTATGAGCAGTTACTATCGCAACGTACAAAACGTAGTAAAGCTCAATGAAATCTTATTGCAACACTTCCGTGAAGTGTTATTTGATAATGAAAACACGCAAGAAAAACCGATTAACAATCATTTTAAAATCGTAGGCGAATACTTAGACATTACCCACCCACGCGTTTTTTTCAAAAACCCAACGGCATTACTCGAGTCTTTTATCATCCTCGAAACCCTACCAGAAGTTAAAGGGTTACGCTCAAATGCAATCCGCTCTATTCGAGATCATTTGTATTTAATTAATGACAGTTTTCGCAATGACCCAATCAATAAAGCGCTTTTCATGGAGATATTTAGACAGCCCAAAGGGGTTAATGCCGCGGTCAAAAGAATGCACAGTTATGGGGTTTTAAGTGAATACTTACCCGTCTTTAAAAAAATTACAGGCCTCATGCAGTTTAATATTTTTCATGCTTATACAGTCGACGACCACACCATTTTAGTCATACGTAACTTACGCCGATTTTTTGTTGATAATTTTACCTATGAATTCCCAACAGCTCACCAAGTTGCCAAAAAGTTATGTAAACCTGAACTTCTATTCTTAGCAGGTCTTTTTCACGATATTGCCAAGGGCCGAAATGGTGCACATGAAATATTAGGCGCTGAAGACGCATTAGAATTTGCACAACAACACAACCTTTCTACAAAAGATGGCAAGTTAATTAGCTGGCTCGTTCGCAGACATTTGGACTTTTCCAGCGTAGCCCAAAAGAAGGATTTAAGCGACCCAGAGGTTATCCAAAAATTTGCAAAAATTGTGGGTGACCAAGAACATCTGGACTACTTATACTTGTTAACCGTTGCAGATGTCTGCTCAACCTCAGCTGACGTATGGAATGATTGGAAGAACTCTTTATTTTTAGCACTCTATAACGAAACCTCAAAAGTCCTTTCAGCGGGTGCAAAAACCCCTAGAGATAGAGAAATCAAAGCCCTACAAACACAAGAAAAATCTAGGGAACTCTTATCCAAAAGAGGGATAGACTCATCGCAATTCAATGAGTTGTGGAAAAGCCTTTCTGACAGTGATTTTTTTAGTAAACAAACTCCAAGTGATGTCGCCAGAATTACTAAACTTCTCTATCAACGTGATAAAACTCAAAACCATGTGTTCTTACAAGAACAAACCCAGCGAGGGGCTTCTGAGCTGATTATTTACATGCCAGATAGAGATTACCTATTTGCCCATATTGCCCATACCTTAGATACCCTCTCAACAGATATAATGGAAGCACAAATCTTTAGCTGCACGGATAATATGACGTTGGTTATGATGTACTTCTTAAATCGTGATACCCAAGACTACTTAGATGAAAGCCGTCACTTTGAAGTGATTGATAAAATTCAATACCAACTAACACAAACAGATGTTCAACCCATTGAAATGGCACACACCATTAAAAACCGTAGAACACGTCATTTCGACACACCTACAGAGGTCGGTTTTAAACAAATTAATGATTATCTTACAGAGCTGTCAATTAACACTAAAGATGCACCAGGCCTGCTAGCTCGAATCGGCTGCGCACTCAAAGAGAATAACATCCGTTTGCATGATGCCAAAATTCACACCGTAGGCGAAAAAGCAGAAGATGTCTTTTTAATTAGTGACATACAAAATAATGCTATTAAAAGTAAAGAAAGACTTTCTCAACTTTCAGAAGCGCTTTATGAAATGATTGAAAATTAACACTTAAACTTACCAGGCCTGGTAAATTGGAATGTTTTTAACCTAAACTGTATATTCAAATAATTCGAATGAATTATTATCTAAATCACGGGTGAATAAGGCTTTTCTACCTGATTGACTCAATGTATAAGGTTTATTCATTTCATCCAATCGCTGAACAAAATCTTCAATAGAATCCACTCTCAGAGCAAAATGATAATCTCTACCGCCATGCTCTGGGCGTAACGTCCCCTCGTTTGGGTTTTCTAACTGCATAATATGCAAACTCTGTCCTGCATACAAATCTACCCAATATCCAGGAAAACCTAAATTGGGCCTTTCCATCAGATTCACTTCTAATAGATTTTGATAAAACGCCAAAGAAGCTTCGGCATCTTTTACGATGATACTTACATGATCAAAGCCGATTACTTTTGCCATATTTTAGAATCCTACAATTTAGTTAAAAAATAATTATAGCAAAGTGAACACTGTATCAATCTGACTAAAAACTGAAATTAAAAACAAAAAGGCCTGCATAAAAACAGGCCTTTAAACGGATTTTTAACTCGCTTAACTGAGCTAAACAGCTAAAACTTAGTCATTACTATGAAGCGCACTATTTAAACCACTCCATAAAGTACCATCTGTCACAATCGCTTCAACTGCACCCGTCTGGCTATGACGTCTAAACAACAATTTTGATTGCCCTGATAAGTCACGTGCCGAAACAATAGAGCCATCAGGCATTTTAACCTTAGTTCCCGCAGTTAGATACAGACCAGACTCAACGATACAGTCATCACCCAAAGAGATTCCTAAACCTGCGTTAGCACCCAATAAGTTTCTTTGACCCATAGAGATAACCTGCTTACCACCACCTGATAACGTACCCATGATTGATGCACCGCCACCAATATCTGTATTTTCGCCAACAACAACGCTTGCACTGATACGACCTTCAACCATTGAGTTACCTAAAGTACCCGCATTAAAGTTTACAAAACCTTCATGCATAATTGTTGTACCAGAAGCTAAGTGAGCACCTAAACGCACACGGTCAGCATTACCAATACGAACCCCTTCAGGAATGACGTAATCTGTCATACGTGGAAATTTATCGATACAAGTCACATTAAACTGATGAACTTCACCCGCAATCGCTTCACGTAGGTTTTCTACCTCTGAAGGCAAAACAGGGCCAGCCGAAGTCCAAGCTACGTTATTTAATAATCCAAAAACCCCCTCAAGGTTAATTTCATTAGGCTTAACCGCACATTCAGACAATAAATGTAAACGTAGGTAAGCGTCTTCAGCAGATTTAGGGGCATCATCAACAGAAGCAATTTCTACCGTTACAAAATCGCCCTTAATCAAACCTGCTTTTGAAGCTAAACAGTTACGAGCTATTTCTTTATTAGAACGTGGGAACCATACATCTAAGGTTGCGCCAGTTTTTGTATCGCTATAACGGTGACCGATTCGTTTGATTGTCATAATGCTATTCTCTTAAGTAAATTGTGAAAAATTAAATAACCGATAATTATACCTTCTCAAACTAAAAACCGCGAAAAAATGATGGTGTGAGTTTAAATTAAAGTAAAACACTCTGATGTTACAAAACTTTAAGGATTTATAGCGCCTGCTGTTGATTCATTACAAGCTCACTTTATAATGAAACCTATTTAAAATAACTGGTAGAGATTTTATGATTTTATATGGCATCCCAAACTGTGACACGGTACGCAAAGCACGTAAATTTTTAGATGAAAATAAAATTGCTTATGATTTTTATGATTTTAAAAAACAAGGCTTAACACTGGAAACCATTCAAAATTGGTTACAGTCTCAACCGATTGAAATTTTAGTGAATAAACGTAGTACCAGCTGGAAACAGTTAAATGACCTGCAAAAACAGGCATTGCTCTCTGGAGACGACCTGACTGTGTTAACTGAAATGCCTACATTGATAAAACGCCCTGTTTTAGAATCAGAAACGTCACTTCTCATTGGCTTTAAAGAAGAAGAGTATCAAAAATTAATTGCTGAATGATTACGCTATAATACTGTACATTAACCTATTCAAAAACATCCAAAAAGACCAAAATCATGACTGAAACCATTGAACTTGCACAAAAGTTAATCCAAATTGATTCTGTAACACCAAATGATAAAGGTTGTCAGCAAATTATTGCTGACTACTTAACGCCTTTAGGTTTCAAAACAGAAAACATGAAATTTGGTGAAGTTGACAATATTTGGTCACGAAAAGGTTCTGAATCCCCCTGTTTGGTGTTTGCAGGCCATACCGATGTTGTTCCAACAGGCCCTGAAACAGCATGGACTCATCCACCCTTTTCTGCACACATTGATGGTGACATGATGTTTGGTCGTGGTACAGCCGATATGAAAAGCTCTATCGCTTGCTTTATGGCCGCAACCAAACGTTTTGTCAACGACTACCCAACACACAAAGGTTCAATCGCTTATCTAATTACCAGTGATGAAGAAGGCCCAGCAACCGATGGTACCGTTAAAGTGGTTGAAACCCTAGAAAATCGTAATGAAAAATTTGAGTACTGTTTAGTCGGAGAGCCGTCCAGTAGTGACAAACTGGCTGACTCCATTAAAAATGGGCGTCGTGGCTCTTTAAGCGGTTATTTAACCGTAGAAGGGGTGCAAGGGCACATTGCATACCCTGAACTTGCGGACAACCCTATCCACAATATGGCACCTGCTTTAGAACAGCTGGTTCAGGTTCAATGGGATCATGGTAATGAATATTTCCCACCTACTTCATTTCAAATTTCCAATATCAATGGCGGCACAGGGGCAACTAATGTCATTCCTGGTGATGTGGTAATCCAATTTAATTTCCGTTTTTCAACTGAACATACGCCAGAATCGCTCAAAGAGAGTGTACACGCCATTCTAGACCACCATAATCTAGAGTACACGCTAGACTGGACATTGTCAGGTATGCCTTTTATTACCCCTGCTGAAGGTAAACTGATTCAAGCCGTTCAAGAAGCCTCACAAACGGTGATGGGTTATAAACCTAAACTTTCCACTGGCGGTGGTACTTCTGATGGCCGTTTCATCGCCCCAACAGGTGCTCAAGTTATTGAATTGGGACCTCTCAATGCCACAATTCATAAAATCGATGAACAAGTGAGTGTAAGCGACTTAAATCAGTTAACAGAAATTTACTACCACACCTTGGTAAACCTTTTAAAGTAACTGCCGAACGCTTAATAAAACAGAGAAAAATATGACTGAATCTGAACTCCCCGTCTCTTTGCAATACTTACTCATTGCTTTGCAAATCATTGCCTTAGGTGTTTTTCTTTATTTAGTTTGGCCATTAATAAAAAGTGAACGATGGAAAGCCAAATTTATAGAAAATAAGACAGCCCGTTCAATCATTATTGTCTTTATTTTAATTTTTGTCTTTATTTGGGGGTTAGGTGCTTTTTTTGATTATTTTTTCCCAATTGAAGAGCTTCGTTAACTTCCTGCCAGGCCTGGTAGATTGAACTTAGAGGTCTTAAGTTAACACAAATCAAAATTAATCCCATTACCCAATGATTATTATCGATTTAACCTATTAAGGTTGTTTACATGACGTTAGAATGAAAACAACCTATCTCTTACGTTATCAAGGACTTTTTATGAATCTTGCACAAATTATTTCTCAAACTATTCTCGGCCAAGATGTCACCATTGAAGAGTGTGAAATCTTATCTTCTGCTGTCACCCAAAAAACCCTATCTAAAGGGGATATTTTGTTTGATCAAGACACTAAAGATGAGACCTTATACCTACTTCAAACAGGTAAATTAGAAGTTCTTAAGGTACTTTCAGGGGACACCACAATTCATATTGATACTCTAAAAGAAGGCAGTATGACAGGGGAATTAAGCTTTATTGATGGCAATACACATACCATGCGCTTAGTGGCTAAAAAAGATTCAGAAGTCATTCTATTGCACAAAGATGCTTTCGAAGCCTTAGTAGAAAAACATCCAATGTTGACTTACCATGTTATGCGCTCTATTTTGCGCTATTCTCATGTTATGCAACGTAAAATCAACGCAAAATATTTAGAGATGCATCGCATGGTGCAAAATCAATATACCGCGCAATATTAAGCACGGTTTAAAAAAGTATCTCAATAAAAAAGGAGGCAAATTCGCCTCCTTTTTTTATTGCTTGAAACCAGCATGAACAAAGCTTTTAAGCCTGCTAGTTAGCGTTTACATACCTTCCAAACATAAATGGCATAGACTGCAAATGTAGCCAAAATCATTGGCAACAAATCTTCGCCAGAAACCAAGTTAGATGCAAAAACCACCATCACCGCAATCGGAGCTACCCACTTTAAAACCAGTACAAACTTATTCATCATCCATTCAGACATAGGCAGCTGCTCCTGCCTAGCATCTTCACTTAACACCCAAGCGGCAAAGACCGCCATTAATAAGCCACCAAGCGGCAGCATAATATTCGCCGTCAAGAAATCTAACGATTCAAAAAAGTTTCTTTCTCCTAAAAAGTGAATATCAGACCACTCATTAAAAGAGAGAACTGTACCAATACCAACAAACCAAATAAGCGCACCTAAAATCCAAGCGGCATTTTTTCGTTTAATTCCCCAGTTTTGGTCAAACCAACTAACGGCTGGTTCAATGAGTGAGATAGATGAACTCAACGCTGCCATAACCACTAACGCAAAAAATAGGGTTCCAAAGAACCACCCCCCTGTCATATCCCCAAAAGCCACAGGTAACGTCTGAAAAAGCAGGCCAGGCCCTGATCCAGGTTCAAGCCCATTAGCAAACACAATTGAAAAAATAACCAGGCCTGCTAAAAGTGCCACAAGCGTGTCAGCAAAAGCAATCCATAAACCCGCCTTTACAATAGAGTATTTCTTTGAAATATAAGAACCGTAAACCATCATGGTGCCTAAACCGATGCTTAATGTGAAAAAAGCATGTCCCATTGCAGTTAACACAGACTCCCAAGTCAGTTTAGAAAAATCTGGAGAAAATAGAAATGAGAAACTTGCGCCAAATGACCCCGTAGTTGTTGCATAACCCAATAAAACAAAAAGAATTAATAGCAGGCCTGGCATCATAAAATTAATGGCTTTTTCGATACCGCTTTTTATGCCTTGTGCCACAATAATTACGGTAAAAACACTGACGACAGTATGCCAAAACAACAGCTCAATAGGGTTTGCTAATAAACCACTAAAATGCACTCCAACCTGCTCTGCATTAATACCAATAAAAGAGCCCCTCACGCTCTCAATAAAATAGGCAAGCCCCCAACCAGCAATCACGGTATAAAACGATAAAATTAATGCACCTGCTAAAACACCGTTTAAACCTAATAAACTCCACCAGCGACTACCACCATTTTCACGAGAAACATTCGCCATTGCCTGTACTGGATTGGCTTTACCCGCTCGTCCTAAAGCGAGTTCAGAAAGCAAAACTGGAATACCAATAAGTAAAATACAAGCCAAGTAAACAAGCACAAAGGCACCACCACCGTTTTCACCTGTAATGTATGGAAATTTCCATAGATTACCTAGCCCGACTGCTGAGCCAACAGCCGCCATAATAAAAACGGTTTGAGATGACCAAGAATCTTTAGAAAGTGTTAACTGCCCCATTCATCTTCCTTTATAATAATTCTAATTCACAGCCATTATACACAAGACTAAAATGCACATTCAGGCCAACCATTCACTGCAACCCTACAACACTTTTAATATTGATGTTAAGAGTGAATACTTCATAGAAATTAATAAACAGAGCGATATTTTAACATTACGCTCAGACCTAAAGCTGGCCTCTCTACCCTGGCGAATTATTGGTGAT
This sequence comes from Thiomicrorhabdus sp. Kp2, assembly GCF_000478585.1. Lineage (NCBI taxonomy): Bacteria > Pseudomonadati > Pseudomonadota > Gammaproteobacteria > Thiotrichales > Piscirickettsiaceae > Thiomicrorhabdus > Thiomicrorhabdus sp. Kp2. The sequence continues at coordinate 119,697 of NZ_ARWI01000001.1, read as the reverse complement.
GGTAGCAATATACTTTTTACCCATGATCTTGAAGGCGTTGTAGTACGTTGTATTTACGATAAATTAAAAGTCGTTAAAGAAGATGAAGAGAACGTTTGGTTATCAGTCGGTGCAGGGATGAAATGGCATGACCTAGTTAAATATACGGTAGAAAATGATTGGTGGGGTTTAGAAAACCTGGCGCTCATACCTGGCACAGTAGGCGCCGCTCCAGTTCAAAACATTGGGGCTTATGGCGCTGAGGCAAGAGATACCATCACTCGTGTACAAACACTGAATATTTATGATGGACAACGTGTCGAATATCGAAACGCAGAGTGTAAATTTGGTTATCGAACCAGTATTTTTAAACAAGAATTTGTCAATAAATTACTCGTTCATAGAGTTACGTTTAGACTAAGAAAACTGAAGTATGGTAACCCTAACTTGGCTTATGACCCACTAAAAGAAGCCTTGATTGATGTGCCTAAAGAGCAATTGACCCCCCGTATTATTTTTGATGCTATTGTGGATATCAGACAAAATAGATTACCCAACCCAGAACGCCAAGGAAATGCTGGTAGCTTCTTTAAAAATCCAGTTATAGAACCTGCTTATTTTGAAACGCTGTTAGAACAATACCCTGAAATGCCAAACCACAAAATGCTGGATGGCAACTATAAAATTCCTGCCGCTTGGTTAATAGAACAAACAGGCTGGAAAGGCCGCTCTCATGGACGCTCTGGGGTATCGATTAAACACGCTCTGGTCTTGGTTAACCTAGGTGGCGCCAAAGGCACCGATATTGAGGAGTTATATCACCTGGTACAAGATGATGTCATTCATAAATTTGGCATACATCTCGAACCAGAGGTGATTATTCTATAATCTAAACGGCGTTTTTAACGTATCAGTCACAAAACATTCACCGTTTAAACTTAGTGCCGCTACGGGCCATTAATTTAAATTTGAATGAGCTTCATTAAGTTTTAGCAAGTCCTCGTCTTTAGCAATATGCAAAGTACGTGTTGGAAACGCCATCTCAGCACCATGAGACTCAACAACTTGACTTACCTTAAGTAAAACATCTTGCTTGATTTCATGAAACCTTACCCAGTCTGTTGTTTTAGTAAAGGTATAGATAAAAAAGTCTAAAGACGATGCGCCAAAGCCATTAAAATTGACTATTAACGTTTGATTTGTATCAATCTCTCTATGTTCACGCAACATGGTTTTCACATCCGCAATAATGTCATGCATTTTATGGACATCTGCATAACGAATTCCCATGGTCTCTTTAATTCGACGATTACTCATTCTTGAAGGGTTTTCAATTGCGATATTGGCAAAAATTCCATTCGGAATATACAGAGGACGTTTATCAAATGTTCTCACCGTTGTCATACGCCAACCTATTTTTTCTACCGTACCTTCAATCTCCTTGTCTGAAGAACGAATCCATTCCCCAACCGTAAAAGGCTTATCTAAATAGAGCATTAAACCGCCAAAGATATTACCCAATAAGTCCTTAGCGGCAAAACCAATGGCAATCCCCCCTACACCACCAAATGCGAGCAGGCCTGTTAAACTCACGCCAAAAGCACTTAAGAAAAAGAGAATCGTCACAATAAACGCAAGCAGTTTAATAATCTTGGCAAACGCTTCAACCGTCACTTCATCTAAGCGATCATCTCGCCGAGCGACTACTTTTAAGTTCTGCTCTAAACGATGAACCAATCGAATTACAAACCAACCAAAAGAGAGCGTTAATATTGTTGACTTAAAAGATAAGATATACGGCACTAAATCCATATAAAGGCCAAACTGTGTAATGGTTGTAGTTAGCGCTAAAACTAACCCTGTCACCCAAATAAAGAAAGAAGCAGGTGAACGAGCGGCATCAACAATACTATCAATCCAAACATAGCCACTTTTCAATAAACGGTAGTGAACGATTTTAAGAATATAACGTTGAATAATATCTAGAATAATCGTTACCGTTAATATCGATAAAACCAGTAATAGCCATACTTGACCACCAAAAAGCGCGACTAAATCAGTCCAAACTTGCGTTAACCATTCCATTTAAATCAGTTCCTGTTGATCTTCTTTTTGATTTATTTTATTTACTACAGCTGTCGCTGCCTGCCAAAGCGGTTCATATTGTAACTTTGAATATTCAAACTTGCCATGAGCGTGTAGCCGTATTAAACGGGCATGTGACAAGGTGTCAGAATGCCAATGCACTTTAGATAGAACCTCATCCGCCGCCATTGGATCATTGCAAACCAAAACCAAATCACAACCTGCATGCAAAGCTTTTAAAACGCGCTCTGCGGCAGTTCCATATTCCGTTGCCGCCTTCATGCTCATATCATCACTAATAATTGCACCTTCAAAATGGCACTGCTTACGTAATACGTCTTTCAGCCAAAACTCAGAAAAACCTGCGGGATTTTTATCCATTTTTGGGTAAATAACGTGTGCAGGCATTACCGCATCCACACTGTTCTCAATGAGACGAAGAAACGGTTGAATATCATGTCGCTGAATTTCTGCAAAAGGACGGTGGTCAATGGCGACTTCTAAATGGGTATCCGCTTCAATAAAACCATGACCTGGAAAATGTTTGGCAACAGAGGCCATCCCTGCTTTATGCATTCCATTCATCACATGAAAGGCCAAATTACCCACCGCAATAGGATTATTATGAAACGCTCTATCACCAATCACTTTACTGCCACCATAGTCTAAATCAAGAACGGGCGCGAAACTAAAATCCACGCCAACCGCAAGCAGCTCGGCAGCCAATAACCAGCCTATTTTTTCAGCGACTTCATAACTGTGCTTTTCATCTTTTTCATAGAGTTCACCTAAAACACGCATCGGGGGAATATGGGTAAATCCACTTCTAAAACGCTGAACCCTTCCGCCTTCATGATCAACCCCTATTAATAACTTGGGATGCCTTAATTCATGTATTTCATGGGTTAGTTTTGTTAACTGTTCAACAGACTCAAAATTACGGCTAAACAGAATCACTCCAGCAACCAAAGGATCCATCAAACGTTCAACTTCATGCGCTTGAAGTTCAGCACCTTCAATATCGACCATTACACTGCCTAACGACATGGATTTACCTGAGATGTGCTTCATTATTGCCCTTTAAACGATTTTATCTGTGAATATATAATTGCACATATCATACCCAAAAATGAAAATAGAAACACAAGCTTAACCCAATTGTCATATTCAATATTTACAATACGCGCGATACATAGAATAAGGATAAAAAGATGGCTAAATTGATTGGCATAGCAACACACGAAGAATCAAGAGGTTACATCACCTCTCATGAAGAAATTTTTGTTTCATTAGAAGCAGGCCTGGAGAATGACTTTCAAGGCAAGAAAAACCCAAACACTCAAGTCACTTTACTCTCTTTGCAAAGCTGGCAAAAGGCCTGTAAAGAGTGTTTAACCGAAATTGATTGGACGGAACGCCGAGCAAACTTATTAATTGATGATATTGAGTTTTCAGATTCAATGATTGGTGAACAAGTGCAAATTGGAGAGGTTCTTTTAGAAATCACCCAAGAGACCGACCCATGCAACCGAATGGAAGCCTTACAACCAGGCTTAAAAAAAGCGCTCACCCCAGAATGGCGTGGTGGTGCACGCTGTAAAGTATTACGCCAAGGTTATCTAAAAATTGGCGATAAGGTAACGGTTTTAAAACGGTTTTAAAGCATTTCTAAGTCGTTTCAATCCAAACTCAAAGCACTTTTCTGATAAGTTACCAGGCCTGGTAGCTTCAAATATTTAATGCACAAATGACATTAACCATTAGAACGGGTTCTCACGTCCAAATAATCACGCCATTGGTCGCCAATTAAATTCACCGCCAATACCACCAACATTAAGGCAATACCTGGAGCGAGTACAAGGTGCGGCGCAACCAATAAATAACGAGTTCCCTCTTTAATCATACTGCCCCAAGAGGCATCGGGTGGTTGCACACCCAAACCTAAAAACGACAAGCCTGCTTCTGAAATCACCGCTCCAGCAATACCAAAGGTGGCCTCTACACCTAATGGTGCTAAGATTAACGGCAGTACATGTCGGTAAAGCATAATCGGCATAGGCACAGCTAATGCACGTGCGGCAAGGATATGTTCTCGGTGACGAATACTCAAGGTTTGCGCTCTTGATAAACGCGCATAGCCCACCCAACCAACAACAACTAGAGCAAACACCACGTTTTCAATACCAGGCCCTAATACAGCCGCTAGAGCAATCGCCAGCAATAACCCTGGAAAAGCCAAGAACACATCAATGATTTTGGTAATGACTCGATCAAACCAACCGCCTAAATAGCCACTTAACACGCCAATAGAGGTACCAATAATGGCCGAGAAAAACACAACCCCTATTGCCACAAACAGTGAGGTTTGTGCGCCTAAAATCACTCGCTCTAAAACAGGACGACCAAGCTCATCAGCACCTAACCAGGCCTGGTAAGTTGGTGAAGATAAAAACAAATCCAGTTGTACATTATTGGCACCATCACCAATAAAAAAGCCAGCTATTGCCATAGCCAACCAAGTAAAAACAATAAAGTAGCTAAAGATTCTTAACATTAAGTGGCCACTCTTATTCTTGGGTCTAACCAAGCATAAACAAGCTCAGTTAGTCCGTTGATGGTAATGTAAGCAACGCTAATAATTAAGATACAACCTTGTACTACAGGGTAATCACGACGCTGAATCGATTCAACCAGCAATTGCCCTAAACCAGGCCAGTCAAAAACTACCTCGGTAATTACAGCCCCACCCAGTAAAGTGCCTAACTGAAGCCCTAAAATCGTTACCACAGGCAGTAAGGCATTCAATAGAGCATGCTTGCCATAAACTACGGATGAAGGTAAACCTTTAGCTTGTGCGGTACGAATATAGTCTTCGTGCATCACTTCCAATAAAGAAGCCCTTAACATTCGTGCAAGAATGGCCGCCAAAGCCGTACCCAAAGTAATGGCTGGTAATACCCATGAAAACGGTTGTTCGGCACCACTCACTGGCAACCAAGCTAAACCAAGTGAAAACAGTAAAATCAACATGGGTCCTAACCAAAAATTTGGAATAGAAACACCTATTAACGAGACAGTCATAGAGAGATGGTCTGGCCATTTTCCTGCTCTTAAAGCTGCCCATAACCCAAGAGGAAATGCGATTAGTACAGCCACCAACAGAGCCATCACCGCCAGTTGCAAAGTCATAGGAAAACGTTCGGCAATTAATTCAGATACAGGTTGTTGAAAAAATAACGATTGCCCTAAATCCAAACTTACCAGGCCTGTTAAGTAATGGATGTATTGTGTCCAAATCGGTAAATGCAATCCTAACTGTTCTCTCAATGCCGTTTCATCAGCTGGACTTGCCCAGTCGCCCAACATCACCGCAACGGGGTCACCAGGTACCAGGTGAATTAAAAAGAACACCAATGTCCCAACAATCCATGAGACAAAGAGTACTGAACCGAGCAAACGTAAAATATAAGAAATCAACAGACAATCTCCACAGGAGTGTACACATCAACCAAATCAAATAACGCCACAAGGTCTTTATTATGCATTCGAATACAACCATGCGACAAAGGAATCCCCATAGGCTCACTTTCTGGCGTACCATGAATATAAATATAACGTTGCATGGTATCTACATCTCTTAAACGGTTCACACCGATTTCCGTGCCTGAAAGCCATAAAATACGCGTTAAAATCCAATCTCGATTAGGTTGAGCTTGAGCTAAATCTTCAGAATAGATTTCACCTGTAGGCCTTCTGCCAACAAAGACCGTGTTTAAAGGTTGATCTTGACCTATTTTGGCGCGAATAATATGTCGCCCTAAAGGGGTTCTACCCGAATTTTTATTACAACCCACACCATTCAATGCCGTGCTAATTGAATAGCTTTTTAACGGATTTTCTATTGAAGGAGAACCTATTGAAGAATCTAAATCATTCGCTAAAGGTTTTGCAAAAACCTCTAACATTTGCTTAGAAATGGATATTCGAAGGGAGTAAGACAACTGTAATCACTAGATGAGTTATAAACGTTCCCTATTCTACCTTTCATTCACCGTGCTTTAAAAGACTTTAAATGAAATTTAAAAGGTTTTACTAATCGTCATGAATAAAAACATTCTATGTAAAAATATCACATTTCACCCATTCGGGTGATGTTTCCCATACACACAAAAACCTAAACTACAACCAACTCAACAAACAACCATTTTTAAATACATGTTGAGCTAATTAACTATATGTTGTGCCAAACTTGTTGTGAAGCAAGGACGGAAAGCCAAGGGTCTTTATTAAAAGATAGCCGGTTGCCAAATAGTTAGAGAAATCAAAATTTCAATGTATTCTCTTTCTTAGTCCCTTCCCTCATTTTTGACTCTTAATTTCAGTATCAAATTATCAAAACTGATAACCACGATATTAAGGAAAGTAAAAATGAAAACTCCAATGATTAAAACCGCTCTAGTCTCTTTTGCAATTTTAGCTGTAAGTAGCCCATATGCTGTAGCAGGTAAATGGAACCAACAAAAATCGACTACAACGACTGAACAAACCACTACGGTATCCGCACTATCTAGCTTTGAAGAAACCAGCTTGAAATTTATGCGTGAAGAAGAGAAATTAGCACGTGATGTTTACCTTTCTCTTTATGATGTTTGGGGAGTACCAATCTTTCAGAACATTGCAAACTCAGAACAAACCCATACCAATGCAGTAGCGAATTTACTTCAAAAATATGGTGTTGCAGACCCTGTTACCAATGATGCAATTGGTGAATATACTGATCCTGCTTTTACAGAACTTTATGCGGCTTTAGTGAAGGCTGGTTCAGAAAGTTACGAGGCCGCTCTAAAAGTTGGAACAGAAATTGAAGAGTTGGATATTGCAGATTTAAACAGTCAATTAAACGTAATTAAAAAACAAGATATTATTAATGTATATAACAACTTACTAAAGGGTTCTAGAAATCACTTGAGAAGTTTTTATAGCCTAGTGATTAATGGCGGATTTGAATATACACCAACCCATATTAGCCAAGAAGAGTTCGATGCAATTGTCAATTCTGAATCTGAAACGGGTAACATCAATACCACAACAAGTGGCAAAGAAAAAGGTAGACGTGGACGCTAACCTCTAAATAACCGCTAAGCACACACTTCTCATTGCTACCTCCTTATGGCCGTAAACTTTAACGGTCAAAAGGAGGAATTTGCATCCGCTTTTAAAAAGTTTATCATTTTTAACTAAGCAAGTTTATGGCAGCTTACAATCCCATCTAATCGACCATCTGCATAAAGTTTATAGCCCGTTATATTTCTTCGCGCAACCGTATATTGGTCTTCATACCATAATGGCATTGTCGCTAAAGTGGCATGTAAATGATGTTGTAACTCTTTATACAGCTCTGCCTGTTTTTCAAGACTTTGAGTTTGGCCTGCTGAACGAATAAGTTGATTAGCAGTTTTATCTCTATAACGCCCCCTATTCGCGCCTTTTGGAGGTATCGCATCAGAATCAAAAACGTACTGAAAAATATCGGGACTTTTAATTCCTACCCAAGCCAAACTATAGAGTTGAAAACGACCTTTTTTAATATCACTGTAAAAGGTTCCCCAATCATAACTTTGGATATTTAAGTGAATACCAATCTTTTTGAGCTGAGATTGATAGATAGTCGCTAATCGAATACGAGTTGGATCATTTGAGGTTTTGTAACTCAATTCAATCATTGGTTCATTGTCTTGGTTATAAGTTACCAGGCCTGGTGGAAGTGATTTAAAATCTAATGAATGCAACAAGCGTTTGGCTTTTTGCGGATTATACTCATAGGCAGGCATATCCTCTACACCACACCAATGCTCTGGAACTAATAACCCACCAGCCAAACGTGCATGACCAGAAAACATGGCATTAATAACAGATTGTCTATCAATACCATGTGCAATTGCCTCACGTAATGCCTGTTGCGCTAATAGCGGATCTTCAAAATTAAAACCGATATAACCGAAATTTGTTCCAGCATGCCAATCCACTTTTAATTCAGGCTGCTTTTGACAATACTGAACCAACTCAGGTGAAAGGTCATTCTGAACAATATCCAGCTCACCTTTCTTCAATTTAAGAACACGAACCGTTGCATCTTTAACAGGAATAAAGGCCAACTCAACATTGTCTTTACGCCGTTTTAAGACTAATTTTTGCTCTGAAAGTGATACAAATTCACAGTCACCTGAACCAATTGGTTGCTTCTGAAATTCATGCTCCTGTTCAATAAAAGATTTAGGTAAAATCCCAATCACCAATCGCCCAACAAACAGCGCATCCGCCTTATCTAAAATAAACTCAATTTGCGTTTCATTTAATGCCGTGACACTAACAATGCCTTTTAAAGACCCTCTGTGCGCAGAACCAAAATCAGGATCTAAAAGACTTTGATAAGTGGCAACCACATCAGCAGACGTTAAAGGTTCCCCATGCGGAAAAATAGTAGGCTCTTTTATCGTAAACACATAACGAGTATCTGAGGTTTGTTGCCAAGTGGCCAAATCGGGAATCGCTTCAAATCTCTCATTAAAATCAATTAATTGGCGATAAAGTAAACGATTAATTCGACTCGATAGCGCATCCGTTGCCTTTCGGGGATCTAACATCCTAGGACGGGAAGTCACCCCTACTAAAATTTGTTGAGCAGAGGTTGAAGGTTGACAGGCAGATAGACTTATGACACCCAGCGACATAAAACTGGTTTTAACAAATTGGCGTCGACCAATATCGGTAGTTACATTCAAGTCAAATAACTCCAACAAATAGGGTTAACTTACCTATTTGTTTCATAGAATGATTAATTTTTGGCTTGTAGAAGCGGCTCATACTTTAGGATATCATCAATGGTTAAATCACCTAAACTGGCCTCTAGATTGAGTTGACTTAACACTTGATTATGTATTGCTTCGATTAAGTTTCTATGCGCACTATTTTGATTGGTTCGTGCAGTTAAAACCTCAAGCATACTTTTTAAACCGACCTTATAACCCTCTTCGGCAGACTCTAAAAAAGCATCATTTGATTTCACCGCTTCACGCAGTGCAGCAACCAACTTTTGACCGCGTTCTAAATTTCGTTTTTGGGTTCTTACATTAAGTCGAGCCGTTTCTTGCGCGTCTCGCAACGCTTGCTGAGAAGCAATGGTTTTGTATTTAGCAGCGGCTACTTGCGAACTTGTTGAGCCACCTGAATACAAGGGTAAAGACAAAGTTACACCAACCGATGTTTTGTTATTATCGTTATAGCTAGTGGCGTAAGCAGAATTGTAATCTGAGTAGGCGGTATCGCTATAGCTAGCTTGAAATGCAACAGTTGGCCAATATCCTGCTCGTTGTACCTCAATTTCTTCCGTGGCGGTAGACAGTTGCGATTGCGCCTGTTTAACCAGTAAGTTTTCCGTTTCAGCACGTTTCTCTAATTGCGATGTGGCACGCTTATCTATTGGCAAATCAACATCAGGTAACAGTTGCTTCAATTGACCGCTTTCAAAAAGAGTTACCGATTTACCTGTTAGTTTAGAAAGCACTTCCAATGCGACATCTAGGCCATTTTCAGCATTAATGGTTTCCGATTTTGATAGATCATAACTTGATTTGGCTTGTAATACATCGACCTTACTCGATAACCCAAGTTCAGCAGAAGCTTGCGCCGTTTCATACTGTGTATAGTCAGCCACTTCTTTGCTTTTTGCCAATCTCACCGTTTCTTGAGCCAGTAGTACATCAAAATAGGCCTGGCTAACCCGTAAAATTAAATCTTGTTGTGCGTTTTTTAAGGTAGAGTCCGCTGCCTCTACAAGATATTTTGATTGCTCATAACGTGCCCAATACTCATGTTTATAGAGGGATTGATTTAGCGTAAGCGATAAACCGCGTGAAGCGACATCCGCTGAATCAAGTGTACTGTCGTTAACAAAATAACTGCCATCGGCTTGTATTTGTGGCAATAGTGAAGCGCGTGCGGTATCTAAACCCTGCATATCAGCCTGATACTGTGATTGTGCTTGTGCAAGTAAAGCATCATGTTGTAACGCCATCTGATAGACATCTTGCAACCCTAAGCTATTGGCATAACTTAGGGTTGAAGTAAGTGCACATATTGAACCCACAACCATTGCTTGAGTTAATTTTTTTTGTGTATTAAACATCGCCCCAATACTTACTTTATTGCTTTTCATCTTCGCTCCAATCACTATATGGTCGTTTGCTTAAACTAATATTATAAAAACGCACTTCTTCAGTCACTTCTCTACCTGCCCACTCTGGAATAGTGACCTCTTCGTCTTCAGAATCCATTTCAACTTCGCCAATTACCAGGCCTGCATTATCACCCAAAAATTCATCAATTTCCCAGGTGTGTTGATCCACTTTAACGAGATAACGAACCTTTTCAATAACGGGTCCTACGGCAAGGGTTGCTAGCATCTTTTGTCCATCTGAATGAGGTATATCATACTCATATTCATCTCGACTTAAACCAATCTCTAAACTCTTGATATTTATATTAGCCTTATCGCCTTCAATACGAACTCTCACTGAACTTTTACCCATTTTATCTGCAATATCATTTAAGTAACCTTGAGCAAAATGGGTTTTTTTATGGGCTAATGCTTTCCAACTTTGGTTTTTCATTAAGAACTTTCGCTCTATCTCTCTTGCCATCAATCGTACCTAATTCTTCTTATTTTTGTTTACTACAACAGTATAAATATTATTTATTTTTTCTTTTAGACGTTGTAAACACCTGTAGAAAGATAGCGATCTCCGCGATCACATACTATCGTTACTATCACAGCATTTTCTACCTCTTGTGCAATTTGTAAGGCGGCGGCTAGTGCGCCACCAGAAGAGACGCCACCAAAAACCCCTTCTTTGGTCGCTAAATCACGCATCGTATTTTCAGCCAAATTCTGCGACATATCAATGATGCGATCGACACGGGTAGATTCATATATTTTAGGCATATATTCTGCAGGCCAGCGTCTTATACCTGGAATAGCGGCACCATCTTCAGGTTGCACACCCACAATTTGTACGTTGTTATTTTGCTCCTTCAAGAACATGGACGTTCCCATAATGGTTCCCGTTGTCCCCATCGCACTTACAAAATGAGTGACTTTGCCTTGTGTATCACGCCAAATCTCAGGCCCCGTCGAATGATAATGAGCAAGAGGGTTATCGGGATTAGCAAACTGATCTAAAACGATTCCTTCACCATTTTCAGTCATTCGGCTTGCTAAATCTCGAGCGCCTTCCATCCCCTCTTCTTTGGTGACTTCAATCAATTCTGCCCCATAAGCGGCCATTGAGGCTTTACGCTCCATACTCATATTGTTTGGCATAATCAGCTTCATTTTATAACCCATCATTGCCGCAGCCATGGCTAAAGCAATACCCGTATTACCACTGGTCGCTTCTATAAGCGTATCGCCAGGTTTTATATCGCCCCTCAGCTCAGCCTGCTTAATCATATTAATAGCAGGTCGATCTTTAACTGAACCTGCAGGGTTATTACCTTCCAACTTAGCGAGTACAACACTATTGGTCTTAGTGTTTACCATTCTCTGCAGTTTGACCAACGGGGTATTTCCCACAAAGTCCATTAAGGTTTTATATTCCATCTACTTCCCTGTTATTTCTATATTGTGCAAATAACGCTGTTATTTTAATAGGCCAACCACAGCGTAAAACCAATAAGAGCTGGCGTAACGATGTTTATTATGACATTCATTGCCAGAGCAGGCATAAGTTTATCAATTTGTTCATAGTATTTAAAAGCGATCCAAACCATAGGCAGCACCAGAATAAATGTCAAACTGGCTAAAGCAATCACAGCGGGCAAATCAAAATAGAAAATAGAAGCGATTAAGGTCATAAATGCCAATAACTCAAACAACGCAAAGACATACATCGCATTTTTTACACCTATTTCCATTAATAAGTTATAACGACCAACCATTCTATCCGCTGTTAAATCAGGAACTTGATTAAGGAGCAGAAGGTTATTCACTAAAAAAAACGGTACCATTGATAAAGCGAATGTTAGCCATGAAAACGAACCTGTCAGTACAAAGTAGCTCGCTAACACCATTATTGGCCCAAAAGCCAGGCCTGGTGAAACCAAACATAACCAAGGTTTTTTGGTGATATTTTTTGTATAAAACACAATCATTGCCAGGCCTGTAAGGCCTAGTGGCACAATTTGCCAACCTACCTTATAAACAACCAAAACGCCAATCAGTATCAATAAACTCATCACCACTTTAAATGCATTTAAAACACTCGCTTCGGCCAGAGGATTCGCTTGCAATGAACCACTACCACCACTAAAAGGCGTTTTTGGAGTCATAAAATCTAACCCTGATTGATTATCCTGATATTCATTTAATAAATTAACCGCGGCATGGGCTAACACCGCACCACTCAAAGTGAGCGTAAACATAAGCCAAGACCAATCTTGAGCTTGATAATGTGCAATGGACGCGCTCATAAAAACAATTGAAAAACTCAAAATAAGAAAATTTGGGCGTGTCGCAAAAAAAATGGTTTTAAAATGGGTCAATGGCTCTCCTCTATGCATGCTTGGCATTTATCCTGCTCACATGCTTGTTAAGTTTGGGTAGTGTTGTACTTCTTGAATCTGCGAATCATTTGCATAAGCAACTCATTATAAATAAGAAATTATGCCAAGAGTAATAAGAAACTTTAACAGTTGCACGACTGCGTTTTAAAGTAAACAATACCCAATATTAAATTATCAATTAGATGCCTAAGGATTTCTATCATGCTCGCCAACTCTTCACTCAAAACCAAAGTATTATTATCAGCGACGATTATTGGGGTGGTTGCAGCGATGATATTAGGTATTGTTATCTACTATAGTTCGATTGCCCCAATTAAAAATGAAGAGAAAAACCGCGTTATCAATGAGATGACCAACTACATAAATGGGCAAATAAATCTAAAAATTCAGGCTGGGATACTTGGTTCAACCGCTCTTTCAATTGAAAAAAGCTTTATTGAAGCGCTTGAGGTTGAAGAACGCGAAAAAATTATTCCTATCGTTTCAAATATACGCGATCAGTTTAAAAATCAAACAGATTATAAAAACATTCAAACCCAAATCATCACTGCAGATGGTCGAGCAATGATGAAATCTTGGAAGATTGACAGTTATGGCCAAGACCTTTCTAACAGCCCTCTTATAAAAAATGCGATGAAAAGCAAGCAAAGTACAGGGTCATTAGCAATAGGCGATTTAGGGGTTTCTATTATTGCCATATCTCCTGTTATTTCAGAGGGTGAAATGCTAGGTATGATTACCATGATTCAGGGACTCGCCTCCGTTCGTAAAAATTTTACTGCCGAGAAAAATGGTCAGTGGCTAATGCTGGTTGATAGAAGCTATGTAAAAGAGCGTTATGGTGATATGCCTATTATTGATAAGAATACCGTTTTCAATAACAAGTATATCGTTGCTAATGACAGATGGTTTCCCAAAGAGGTTGTTGACTTCACTAAAAATGCATTTAAACCGACAGACGGCAAACAACAAGCTGTCTACCCTGCTAGCGATAAAATGATTATTGATATACCAGCACTCGATGAAGTGGGTAACGTATTTGGTCGCCACCTCTTCATTATTGACCGAGCTCAGTATGAAGCTCCTATAAATGCTGCCGTAGATACAGCATTGGTATCACTTGGGGGAATTATACTCGCGATTATTCTACTCACATTTAGTATAGTAATTATTGTGAGCCGCTTGGTCATTACCCCACTTCAAGGGGTACAAAATAACATGGCTAAAGTAGTACAAACAGGCGACTTTAGTATTCGTAATCAAATATCCTCAAATGATGAAGTGGGTAAAACATCAGAAGCCATTAACCAATTGCTTGAACAGATGGGTGAAGCTTTAAAAGAGGCTAACCACACGGTACACGCCCTATCTCAAGGCGATTTTACAACCCGTATTCATGGAAACTACCACGGGGATTTAGAAAAATTAAAAACGGGCGTTAATTCAAGCGCGGAAATCATTTCAGCCGTTATGGAAAATCTATCCCAAGCGATGATTGATATGAGAGATGGGAACTATAATGCACAAATTAGCACCCAAAACTCAACGGGCAGCTTTAAAGAGATGCTTGAAAATGCACAACAAGCTTTCAGTGAAACAAACCAAGTTATCTCCGAAATTAACTTTGTTATGATGGATATGCAGCAAGGTAAATTTGATGGTCAGGTGAACATTGAAGCTCGAGGTGATTTAAACACACTCAAAACACACATCAATGAATCATTGCATAGTCTTAACTCTGCCATAAAAGATATTTCACATGTTGTTATCGCATTAAGCGATGGTGATTTAACACAAACGATTGGTAATCAATATCAAGGCGACCTTCTTCAACTTAAAGACGCTACTAACCAATCTATTGATAGACTAGCGAGCATTGTTTCAGATGCTGTTCAGTCAGGTATCATCGTTAACAATGAGGCCAATAGTTTATCTGAGGATGCAACCGTATTAAGTGAAAAGGTACAACAACAGGCGGCGGCAATTGAAGAAACCTCAGCCACGATGGAAGAGATGAATGCAGCGGTACAAAACAACACAGAAAATGCGTTACAAGCCTCTGAAGTCGTTGAAAAAGTGCAGGTTGAATCAGAGCAAGCAAGTGAAGTCATGAGCCGAACAATTGAAGCAATGAACAGCATTCAAGATTCAAGTAATGAGATTGCTGAAATAGTTAGCCTAATCGATAGCATTGCTTTTCAAACCAATCTATTAGCGCTAAATGCGGCTGTTGAAGCTGCACGTGCTGGTGAGCATGGCCGAGGGTTTGCCGTTGTTGCTGGAGAGGTTAGAGCTTTAGCCCAGAAATCGGCTGATGCGGCCAAAGACATAAAAAACCTAATTGACTCAAGCGTTCAACGAATTGACCAAGGAACTAAGTTGGCTAGTGAGTCTGGCGAAGTCATTCGCGAGATTACCCAATCCATTCATGAAGTGGCCAGCATGATTCATCAAATCAATAGCGCCTCTCAAGAACAAGCAGAGGGTGTTTCACAGGTTCATCATGCTATCAGTGATATCGATTCTGCAACTCAAGCCAATGCAAGCCTTGTTGATAAAACGACTTTGTCTGCCAATAACATGAGACAGCAAGCAAGTGATTTAAATAAAAACATGTCTTTCTTTAAAACAAATATCAAGCCTGTTAGCTCTGTCGCTGCGCACACAACCAATAGTAGACCTATTCCAGCAACAGTAACGGCTAATAAACCCAACAATTCAACTGTTGAGAAAAAGGTGTCACCAACGGGTGTAATGTCTTCATCTGCAACGCCAGTTCAAAAACCAGTCACAACAAAAACCGTTCAGGAAACCAAAGATAATCGTGATGAATGGGCTGAGTTTTAAACGTTACTAAATTATTTTGATCTAAAAAAATAGTCTCATTAAGAGACTATTTTATTCAAATATTTAAGTGTTATTGATATAACCATCCAAGCGTTCAAACCACCCTTCAAGCCACCTTTTTTCACCTCGCTTTTTAGGTGACAATTTCACCCTTAACGATAAACGAGATTTGGCTGATTGAACAAAATGCTCTAATAAACGCTTTTGTTCAATTTCATTCATATTGAGTTTATGAGCTAAACCAGTCACATCCATCTCTTCTAACACCGAAAACAATCCCCACTGTTCTCCGTTATATTGCTCTTTTGAGCTACCAATCCCTTTAAAATTAGCGTAATCTACAACGGCAAAACGCCCTTCTTTAAAACCAAATAATTGATTAATGAGATTTTGAATCTTATCGGCTTTCGCTGGCTGTTTTTTGTGTATCTCTTTTAATGATAGATTTGTCCTCTGCATAAACTGCCTAACAATAAATTTAGCTTGTAAGCCCTTTGTTTCAAGCAACCAGTTTCTTAACTCAGTCATTTTAGAAGATGACCAGGCCTGGTCAAATTCAGTTTTAGAGCGCCATGGTGCATTAAAAGGCGTTAACTTAATTAGCCATAATGGAGGTTTGTTCGTTTGGGAGACAAACTCAACCATATCTGGAAATGTCTCCTGAAAATCGGCTTGGTAATGCCCCGTATACCAAATAAAGTGACCAATACCTAAAGAAGGAAACTCTTCTCCCTTTCCCCAGTAGGTTAAATACTTAGGATTAGAAGCGCACTCATTTTGATAAATCCGCTCGCCAATCCATTCCATCTCTTTTTGACTCAGCGTAAATTGCTCATACTTGGCAAAATTAAGTGCTGTTAAGTCTTTCGTATCACTAGCAAAGCTCTTTTGCAGTGGCATTAACAACGATAAACCAAGCGCCAAGAGATAGAGGTACGGTAAGCGGTTATTATGGGGTAAATCCCTAAATACAAACATGCTCTATATTATCTGCAGTGTTATTAAAAACTTAGTCTTTCATTAACGTGGCTAGGTAGCCATCCATCTGTTTGAGCATGCCTTTATACATAGCTGGCAGTTCAGGGACAACAGATTCTTGAACACATTTCATTGCCAACAAGTTTTTAGACCAATTTGCCAGTTTGGGTGTCTTAGCCAATAAATTCACGCCTGTTAGGGTATTGATAAAATCCATTCGCATAAACATTGGTGCATAAGCCGCATCGATCATATTAAACGTTTCACCATTAAAATAGCTTCCACCTGAATGCACCGCTTCTAACTGAGAGAGCTTTTGTAAAATAACAACCCGTTTTTCATTAGAAACGGCTTCATCTTTACTGGTAACCATTGGGTGTAAAGCCATTAAAATATCGCCACCAAAACTAACCCATGCACGATTTTTAGCTTTTACTAATACGTCATCTGGTTGTAATGAAGGGGGCGTGATTTCATCAACATATTCTTGAATTACCGATGATTCAAACAGCACCTCATCACCCACTTTTAAAACAGGTACCTGGCCTAATGGTGAAACCTCTTTAAACCACTCAGGAGGGTTATTTAAATCGATGTAAGTAATATCAAAATCAATATTTTTTTGTTTCAAAACAATAACAGCACGCTGTACAAATGGACACAATTTGAAACTGATTAATTCTAATTTTGATGACATAGTTTTTCCTTGAAATTAGCAGTATGAAGGTTATTTATTATTGATTAGCTTAATGACATAAGTCATATAAGAAATTCATCTTACCCTCTATGAGTTTTCAGGTAAACCGTTCTATTGAACTTATAATTTGAGCTTGATAACAATCAAAAATCATTGTTTATTAAACTGAGTGAGATAGGTTTAGTAATGCAGGGTTGTAAAGAAAAATGCCATACAGAACGCATGGCACTTATTGGTTTTATCAGAATGGTTAAATTTTATCGTTCTTAACCAATTCGGTAAACTTCTCATAAAGCGTATCATGATCTTCAACACGCTCTGGATCTGTAATGATGCAATCTAATGGACAAACGCTAATACAAGTGGGTTGATCATAAAAACCAACACACTCGGTACATAAATCTGGATTAATCTCATAGATTTTATCCCCCATATAAATCGCTTTATTAGGGCATTCAGGCTCACACATATCACAATTAATGCAGCCCTTAATAATCTTTAATGCCATTTTAAAACCTTAGCTTGCTGTTTTAGCTTTAGCGCGGTTTTCCGTGTCAATCGCTTCTTGTTGCTCTTTGACTTTTTTAGCCGCCGCATCACGCTTAACATCACCACCCCAAGACTCATTACGCATCACTAAGCAGAATTTAAGCACCGATTCATCTAAATCTTTAAATGGGTTAGGAATTCTAACCAACCAACCAGAGCCCTTCGCACAATCAACCACTTCATCGTGATGCGTTTGCATATGGTCAAGCACCATAGATACATTACCTGCTGGGCTCATAATCTCAATCGAATCGCCTACACAGAATTTGTTTTTAACATCAACTTCTAAGAATGATTTACCATCACGCTCAATCACCCCTGTCACTTCACCCACAAAACGCTGGCGTTCCGATTTAGAAACCCCATACTCATAGTTTTGGTATTCAGAGTGCACATGGCGACGTAAAAAACCTTCTGTATAACCTCGACTGGCTAAACTTTCTAAATCAGTTAATAACGTTTTGTCAAACTCTTTACCTTCCAGCGCATCATCTATCGCTTTACGGTAAACCTGCGCCGTTCTAGCAACATAGTAGTGTGATTTAGTACGCCCTTCGATTTTAAGAGAGTGAACCCCCATATCAACCAATTCAGGAATCAGTTCAACGGCACGTAAGTCTTTTGAGTTCATGATATAAGTACCATGCTCGTCTTCAAACGCTGGCATTAATTCACCTGGACGCCCTTCTTCTTCAAGCAACATGGCCACTTCTGTAGTTTCGCCAATTCCTAAAGTAGGTTCTGGAGAGTAATTTGTTACTTCAGGAGCAGCACGCTCAGTACTACCCGTTAAGTCTGTGATATTAGCCACTTCAATACGTGGTGTCCCGACAACATCCCCCGTTTCGTCTTCTTTGGCTTCATAGGTGTTGTAGTTCCAACGGCACGCATTGGTACAAGTCCCCTGATTTGCATCACGTTTATTGATGTAGCCTGATAGTAAACAACGTCCAGAATAGGCAATACATAATGCGCCGTGTACAAAGACTTCAAGTTCCATCTCTGGTACTTTTTCACGGATTTCACGGATTTCTGCAATCGATAATTCACGAGATAACACCACACGGCGTACCCCATTTTGATACCAAAACTTAACCGTAGCCCAGTTCACCGCATTCGACTGAACGGATAAATGAATCTCTTGTTCTGGAAATTTCTCATGTACCATGGCAATTAAACCAGGATCAGACATAATCAAAGCATCTGGCTTCATAGCAATAACGGGTTCAATGTCTTTCATGTAGGTATTTACTTTAGAGTTGTGTGCGGCAATGTTACTCACCACATAAAACTTTTTACCTAACTCATGGGCACGGGCAATACCCTTTGCTAAATTCTCTTCATCAAACTCATTATTTCTTACACGTAAGCTATAGCGTGGTTGACCTGCGTAAACGGCATCTGCTCCATAAGCAAAGGCGTATTCCATGTTTTTAAAGGTACCGGCTGGTGATAACAGCTCAGATACAACTTTTTGATTTTCTGCTTCCAAGGCAAATCTCCAAAATAATAAGTTGATGAATGAATAAAGTATTGAATCAATAATACAAATAAATGATAAATTGATTAGAGGCGGTATTTTATACTAAATGAGATAGTTTTTCTTGCCAAAACAACTGTTTATCTTTAATAGATATAGCAGCATTAGCTGGGCTTGTTGAAGGTAGTGCAATATATTCTATATCTGTAGGTATGTTTTGCTGTTTGAGTACATATCGATTAAACAATTGCTGGGATTTTTTTCCATTAAAAACAACGGTTTTAACATTTGGATAACGTTTTAATAAAGATTCAAAGTCATTAGCAACGGGTTGTGTAATGGCGCTATCCAAACTACCAGGCCTGGTACAACTCTGTAACACATCCCATAACACCAGTCGTTTTGCCTTAACTAAATTGATTTTTTCAAGTTGAGACTCAACGGGCTTATTGGTTAAGTTTTGCATAATCAACCAAAACGTATTTCGTGGATGCGCATAATAAAAAGCCTGGTGAAGAGATGCTACACTCGGCATAGTACCTAAAATCATCCAAGTGGGGTCTTCAGAAATAATGGCATTAAAAGACTCGCAATAGCTTTCATTCACTTTATTTTTAGACTCCTACTCTAAGCTTGAAACAGATTAGCTAATTATTATATTCAAAATATAAGCTTTATTCACACATAGAAACTAAGGTAATATAAGCAAAAGTTACCAGATAATTTCTGTTACAAACCTGTTTAAACCGTCAATAGATAAGGCAATTCAATGGTGAACAAACAAAACTGGTTAATTTATCTATTACTTATAATTGAGTTACTACTCCCTAGTCTTGTACAAGCTACAGAGAAAGTTTCCATCGGTATTCTTGCATTTCGTCCTAAGCCAATTATTGAAGCTAAGTGGCAACCTTTAATTGATTATTTAAATCAAACCATTCCAAATATCGAATTTGAGCTAAAACCATTTAACTATGGTGAGCTTGAAGAAGCCATAAAACATAAAAGTATTGATTTTGTTTTCACCAACTCTTCTCACTACATTCAATTATCGCATAATGCCAAACTTTCCGCTCCTTTGGCGACCTTAATCAATAAAAAAAGTGGGCATGCCGTAAAAAGCTTTGCGGGAACCATTCTGGTTAAAAATAATAATAAAAACATTCAAACCCTAAAAGACCTAAAGGGCAAAACCATTGCTACACCTTCCACAAAATCCTTTGGTGGTTATCAAATGCAAGCCTATGAACTCTTAAAAACTGATTTAAGAGTTCCTGAGCAAATTCAGATTAAAACCACCAAAATGCCCCATGATAATGCCGTTACTGCATTACTTAATGGTCAAGTCGATGCCGCCTTCGTTCGTAGTGGTGTTTTAGAGGGCATGGAAGAACAAGGAAAGTTAAATCCTAATGACTTAAAGGTACTAAACCTTCAGGAAGGGAGTGATTTTCCTTTTTTACACTCAACTCGCCTCTATCCCGAATGGCCATTTGCCACCATGCCCTATGTTGGGGAAGCCCTAGCAGGAAAGGTGGCTGGAGCCCTCTTAGCTCTACCTCATAATGGCGTGGTAGCTCAAGCAATCAATATACAGGGCTTTAGAATCCCAGCAGATTATGAACCCGTTAGAGAGGTATTAAGAACCTTAAAAGTTTACCCATATGACAATATTCAGGAAATTACATTTCATGACTTATGGTCTCAACATAGAGCAGAAATTGTCAGCTTAGCCTTACTCATCACCACAATCATAAGCCTGGTTTTATTAGTATTTGCTACGAATCGACGCTTACATGACAGCCATCAAAAACTTGAAAAAAGTAATGAATCTTTAAAGATTGCTGCTGTTGCTTTTGACACACAAGAAGCGATTTTTATTACCGATAGCAAGCAAAACATCATTAAGGTAAATAACGCTTATACCCGTTTAACAGGCTACTCGCCACAAGAAGCCATTGGTCAAACACCAAGACTCATTAAATCAGGAAAGCACAATACTGAATTCTACAGAGTATTATGGGAACACTTAAATACTCACGGCTATTGGCAGGGCGAAATTTGGAACAAAAGAAAAAATGGGGACTTGTTCCCAGTTGGTCAAACAATAACCGCCATTAAAGATGAAAACGATGAAGTAACCCACTATGTATCTACTTTTGATGACATTACCGCCCTAAAAGAAAATGAAGAGCGAATCAAAAAACTGGCATTTTATGATCCTTTAACTGGGCTAGCCAACCGCCGTTTATTAAATGATCATCTTAAACAAGCGCTTGCCTACAGTAGCCGAAATAACAGTTATTTTGCCCTTCTATTCATAGACCTCGATCACTTTAAAAATCTTAATGATACGCTTGGACATGACGTGGGTGATTTACTGCTTATTCAAATTGGAGAACGCTTAATTCA
Source organism: Thiomicrorhabdus sp. Kp2 (assembly GCF_000478585.1). NCBI lineage: Bacteria > Pseudomonadati > Pseudomonadota > Gammaproteobacteria > Thiotrichales > Piscirickettsiaceae > Thiomicrorhabdus > Thiomicrorhabdus sp. Kp2. The sequence goes on along the minus strand of NZ_ARWI01000001.1, from coordinate 98,050 downwards.
AGCTGTAAGAGAGGGGGATACCGTATCAAGAACGGGGGGTGATGAATTTGTTATTCTTCTCGAAGATCTAGGTTTTAACAATAATGAGGCTGCTCACCACGCAAAGGTCGCTGCAGATAAGATTCTTAAACATCTCTCGCAGCCGTTTATGAATAAAGGAAGTGAACATCCAATTAGTGCCAGCATAGGCATAAGTCTCTTTACCGACCACAAAGAAAGCGTGGAAGAGATGATGATACGTTCCGATTTAGCCATGTATCAAGCCAAATCGGATGGACGTAACGCCGTTCGGTTTTTTGATCCAAGCATGCAAGAAGCGATTGTAATACGAAGTCAAATTGAGAGTGAGCTGCGCCACGCCATTAAATTTCACGAGTTTGTCGTTTTCTATCAACCTAAAGTCGACATTAACGGAAAAACCATTAGTTATGAGGCGCTCTTGCGTTGGCAACATCCACAAAAAGGCTTATTACCCCCCAATGATTTTATTCAAATAGCTGAAGAATCAGGATTAATTGTGGAAATTGGAGAGTGGGTTATTCAAAAAGCCTGTAAACAACTTTCAACCTGGTGCAAAGATGAAAAAACGAAACATTTAACTATTGCGGTAAACATCAATGAACAACAGATTAGCCGTTCAGATTTTGTCGATGTCGTTTTTCATGCTATCGATGGCGCACAATGCCCAGCCAATCGATTAGAGTTTGAAATCACTGAAAGTTTATTAATGAAAAAAATGGATGATACTGTTAATAAGATAAATAAACTTAAAGAGTTTGGTATTACCTTTGCCATTGACGACTTTGGCACGGGCTACTCTTCATTAAACTACTTAAAACAATTGCCTATAGATTGGTTAAAAATTGACCGTTCATTTGTTCAAGATATGCTCAACGATGCAAATGACGAGGCGATTGTAAGAACCATTTTAGCGCTCGCCAAAACACTTGGCTTAAATGCAGTTGCCGAAGGTGTTGAAACAGAAGCTCAACGAGACTATTTAATTGATTTAGGCTGCCCTGTTCTTCAAGGTTTTTTATTTGATAAACCAAAACCGATTGAAGAGTTCTCCACTCACTCTTAATCTTCTATTGAAAACAGCAAAAATAAAACGCCTTAGAGTTTGACTTAAAACTCTAAGGCGTTTTATTCAAGATAAACCTAAACTAAATTAATTTTGCTTATTATCCAAGCTCAATATATGAACTCTCTTGCGTGACAAACTCATCAATAGGCTTTGCCCATAAATCATATTCATCAGCACCGATAATTTCTACCGTAACAAACTGACCAGGCACAAGATGAAAAGCGTCATCGATAAAGACCATACCATCAATTTCTGGCGCATCGGCCATAGAACGAGCTACCGCCCCTTTATCATCTATTTCATCCACCAAGACCTTCATGACCTTGCCAACTTTAGCTTGCATTTTTTCTGCACTGATACGCTGTTGCAACTGCATAAAACGGTCATAACGCTCTTGCTTAATCTCATCAGGTACTTGTTCAGCAATCTCATTAGCCACCGCCCCCGTTACAGGCGAATATTGAAAACACCCTACTCGATCAAGCTGCGCTTCTTCTAAAAAGCTTAATAAGTCCTGAAACTCCTCTTCTGTTTCACCAGGGAAACCAACAATAAAGGTAGAACGAATCGTTAAATCAGGTACGGCTTCACGCCATCTTTTAATACGTTCGAGTGTTTTCTCAACGGTACCAGGACGTTTCATCGCTTTTAATACACGTGGATTAGCGTGCTGTAATGGCATATCTAAATAAGGCAAAATCTTACCTTCTGCCATCAGCGGAATCACCTCTTCAACATTTGGATAGGGGTAAACATAGTGCAAACGAACCCAAAAATTATCTACACCACCTAACTCACCCAAGGCTTCTGATAAACCAACCATTGAGGTTTTAGTTGGGCGACCTTCGGCAAACTCTGTTTTGTATTTAACATCAACCCCATAAGCGGCTGTGTCTTGAGAAACCACTAATAGTTCTTTAACGCCCGCTTCTTTTAATCGTTTGGCTTCATTAATCACATCGGCCACTGGGCGACTTACTAAATCACCACGCATTGACGGAATAATGCAGAATGTACAACGGTGATTACAGCCTTCAGATATTTTTAAATACGCAAAATGTTTGGGAGTTAATTTAATACCTTGAGCAGGCACTAAATCTACAAACGGGTTATGTGCTGGCGGTGCAATAACCTCATGCACGGCAGACAACACCTCTTCATAAGCCGCTGGGCCTGAAACCGCCAAAACTTTAGGATGTACTTGAGTAATTTCTTCCGCTCTAGCCCCTAAACAGCCAGTTACAATCACCTTGCCGTTCTCTTGTAAGGCTTCGCCTATTGTGTCTAGAGATTCTTGCACAGCACTGTCTATAAAACCGCAAGTATTTACAATCACCGTATCGGCATCTTGATAACTATTAGTGAGCTGATAACCTTCAGTACGAAGCTGAGTTAATATGCGTTCGCTATCAACGGTTGCTTTAGGGCAACCTAAACTAATAACACCAACGGTTGGTTGTGACTTAGACATGTATATAACTCCAAAAATGAATGCGCATTATTTTAACGTAAACAAGTACATTATTCTTAACGTTATTGCTATTAAAACGCGTACTAAGTAAGCGTTACATTTTTAAAGTTTATTCGTCCTATTAAATAATGAATACCAACTTAATTAAGCTGAAACGCTATTTTTTTTGATTTTAACTGGCTAATCGTTACTGGGTCAGTATGTGTTTGACAGCTTTTTAAGCAATACTCTCTAGCATCACATTGAGCACAATGCTCAGGCTTACATAGATCAAGACAAAGTTTTTTTAAGTCAGCCTTGCTTGCTTCATCTAAACAATTGACTTGACTTGGTGTTAACACCCCTTGATTAAACAACTTAGCCATAACAGCTAAACTCAACTCTACTTTCATAATGTCTCCTACGCCTTAATACCCCAATAATTTATTTCACTGTAAATATTAACCATTATCATTTACATTTAGATTATAAACGATTAGACTTTGATGTAAATATTATTTAAACAACGGTTAAGGCTATTAGACATAACAATAGTCCTTTAGCTATTATTTTAGGAAATGACGCTATGAAATTATTCAACACAAAACTGTTATCAAGCTTAATCTTAAGTAGTGCAATGGTTTTTCCAGTTGGGTACTCAACCTCTGCTAATGCAGAAGAAGTGAACGTTTACTCTGCCCGTAAAACTCAACTGATTAAACCTTTATTGGATGCATTCACCCGTGAGACAGGAATAAAAGTTAACCTAATAACCAGTAAAGCGGATGCTTTAGTCAAAAAACTTGAGTCTGAAGGTCGTCGTTCTCCAGCGGATATTTTTATTACTACTGACGCAGGTCGCCTACACCGCGCGAAAGAGCTTGGCTTATTGCAAGCCGCTATTTCTGAGGACGCCTTAAATAAAGTGCCTGCCAATCTAAAAGATATAGATAACCAATGGCTTGGTCTCACCACAAGAGCGCGTGTGATTGTTTATAAAAAAGACAAAGTAAATCCATCCGAGCTTTCTACCTATGAAGCGCTAGCCGAGCCTAAATGGAAAAACCGTATCTGTATTCGCTCTTCAGATAATATTTACAATCAATCTTTAGTTGCATCAATGATAACCAACATTGGCGAACAAAAAACTCAACAATGGGCAAATCAGTTTGTAGAAAATTTTGCCCGTAAACCCAAAGGCGGAGATCGTGATCAAGTTAAAGCGGTGGCAGCAGGTAATTGCGATATTGCCATTGTGAATACTTACTACCTCGGACAAATGCTTAATGGTAACGACCCTGAACAAGTAAAAGCGGCACAACAAGTCGCTGTATTTTGGCCAAATCAAAACGATAGAGGTACCCATATTAATGTAAGCGGTATTGCCATTACTAACTCCGCTAAAAATGTGGATAATGCCAATAAACTCATTACTTTTTTACTCACTAAACCAGCTCAGGATTGGTATGCACAAAGTAATAATGAATACCCTGTAGTGGCTAATGTTGAAGCCAGCGATACATTAAAGTCTTGGGGAAAATTTAAAAGCGATAGTTTAAATATGTCGCAACTTGGTATTAATAATCCAAAAGCGGTTCGTTTAATGGATAGAGCCAACTGGCGATAATAGCTAATTACCTGTTAGCATCATAAATTATCGCCTAAAAATAAAGTTAGGAATTTACAAAACCGATACATGAAAAACACCCCACGCATTTGGTTGCTATCTTCATTTGTTATTGCCTTATTAATGACCACACCTATTTGGGTGTTGGTCACTTTCCTTTTTGAACCTGGCAATGAAAACTGGCAACATCTCATTAACACATTGTTACCAGACTATATACTCAACTCAATTCTTTTAATGCTCGGGGTGAGTGTGGGTACGCTACTATTAGGTGTACCAACCGCTTGGCTAATCAGTCATTATGAGTTTTGGGGGCGTAAATGGTTGCAGTGGGCACTGTTATTGCCTTTGGCTATGCCCGCCTACATTACCGCTTATACCTACACCGGGGTTTTAGAGTTTGAAGGGCCTGTGCAAAGCCTATTACGTGAAATAGTTAACCCAAACGTTTCAAGCTGGTTTCCAGAAATTCGCTCACTGGGCGGTGCTATTTTGCTATTTTCTTTTGTTTTGTACCCCTATGTTTACCTGTTAAGTCGTAGTGCCTTTGGCTCACAAAGTCAACAAGCCTTAGACGTCAGTAAAACTTTGGGCGTATCGCCATTTAAAAGCTTTTGGTTAATTGCCATACCCATGGCCAGGCCTGCTATTATTGCGGGCGTTACCTTAGCACTCATGGAAACATTAGCCGATTTTGGCGCCGTTCAACACTTTGGGGTAGATACCTTTACCACCGGCATTTACCGAACTTGGTCTGGCTTGGGTGACACCACAACTGCAGCTCAACTCTCTTTAATACTCTTGATTTTTGTTGCAACACTTATTGCCATAGAACGCTGGTCAAGAAAACAACAACGCTATTTTACAAGTGACAACCATTCACAAACACACACTTTAGTTAAGTTGCCAAGCCGTAAAGCTAACATGGCGTTTGCTATTTGTTTTTTTCCAATCTTAATTGGTTTTTTAATTCCCTCTTTACAACTGTTGTATTGGTCAATGACCACCGCGGAAAGTAATCTTAATAGTGACTTTTTTAACCTAATATTCAACAGTCTGTCTTTAGCATTGATTACTGCCCTGGTGACACTGGTTATCGCCTTATTGCTTGCTTACTCAAAACGGTTATCACCCTCAAAATGGATTAAACAAAGCGTACAATTATCACACTTTGGTTACGCCATTCCAGGCACCGTTTTAGCCATTGCCATCCTAATTCCGCTAGCAGGCCTGGATAAATTAATTGATGATTTCTTTTATAATCACTATCAAATATCAACAGGCCTTATTTTTTCAGGCACTCTATTTGCATTAGTTATGGCTTACACTATTCGCTTTTTATCGGTGGCCTTACAATCAATAGAATCGGGATTACAGCAAATTAAACCCAGCATGGACGATTCCGCGAAAACACTAGGTGCATCAAACTGGCAACGGCTTAAACAAATTCATATTCCACTTTTGCAAAGCAGTTTACTTACCGCATTAATTTTGGTGTTTGTCGAGGTTTTAAAAGAACTACCCACCACCCTAATATTACGCCCTTTTAATTTTGACACCTTAGCCATTAGAGCCTACGAAATGGCTGCCGATGAACGCTTGGCTGATGCAGGCTTACCCGCATTGCTTATTGTTTTAACCAGTTTAATACCCGTTATATTTTTAAGTAAACTTATGGAAAAAAACCAACATGCCTGAACTTACTTTGCTTCAAGTTAAAGCTAGCCATAGCAATCAAACCGTTATAAAAGGGGTTGATTTACTTTTAAAAGATAAAGAGATTGGTTGTTTATTAGGGCCTAGCGGTTGCGGTAAAACCACCCTTTTAAGAGCCATAGCGGGTTTACACAATATTAATGATGGAGAAATTCACTTAGGAGAAAACTGCTTATCTTCTTCTACTCAAAATATAGTTACAGAAAAACGTCAAATAGGCATGGTTTTTCAAGATTACGCCCTGTTTCCACATATGACCATTTATGAAAACATTGCATTTGGTTTAAAAAGCACCAGCAATAAAGAAAAACAGGCACGCATTCAACAACTGTTAGAACTAATCGATTTACCCGATGTCGCTAAACGCTATCCACACCAGCTGTCAGGTGGCCAACAACAACGCATTGCGTTAGCCAGAGCCTTGGCACCCAAACCGAGTTTATTATTAATGGATGAACCCTTTTCAGGGCTTGATATTGAACTTAGAGAATCACTTGCCCGTGAAGTAAGAGAGATTCTTAAAGCCGAAGGCATTAGCGCCTTAATGGTTACCCATAACCAAAACGAAGCCTTTGCCATTGCCGATTCAGTTGGTGTAATGAAGGATGGTAAACTTTTACAGTGGGACACTGCTTATAAACTCTATCACGAACCCAAACACCCTTTTATTGCCGACTTTATTGGCCAAGGCTCACTCATTAGTGGTGCGGTATGCGATTGCCAAGCGGTACATACCGAACTTGGTTTATTAAAAGCCCGTTTACCTTTTGGCGTTCAAACTGGCGAACAAGTCTCGGTTTTAGTACGTCCAGATGATATTTTGCATGACGATAGCAGTGACTGGCAACTTGAAGTCATTAGCCGAGCCTTTAGAGGTTCTCACTTTTTATTTACCTTAAAATTACCTAGTGGCGAAAAAGTATTGTGTATGAGCCAGTCACATCACGATCATCCAGTTGGTTCAAAAATTGGCATAAAACTCGAAATGGATCACGCAGTGGTTTTTCAATTACAAAAAACAGATGAACAATTTGTAAATATTTAATATATGAAAACCTCTTAATTTACAACAGGTTATATTGCTTTACATAAGTCTTAGTGCCTTTTTATCAATACAAAACTCATTAAAATATCTTGTTTTAAAACAATAAAAAATCTTTGCCATTTACCAGGCCTGCTCTTTGATAAACCTATATCCAAGCCTCTAAATATTAATGCAAATAAAAACAATTCTTATTAAGATTGACTTTAAGTAATTTAATTTATTACAATACAAAGCAATCCAGTTGGCAGAACTTTTAAAACAATAAAGACCTGATCTAGCTACCGCTTAGAAAATGAAATACTCAAAATGAACTTTGCCTACAAGTAAATGAAGCCATGAATCAATCTACTAAAAATCGAATTATCAAACCCTCAATTTTGCATGCCGCCCTACTCTGCTTACCAGCGGTTTCTGCTGCAAATGATATTAGTTATGAGGCCAGTGTTAACCTAATTCATCAGCAGGCTAACACCTCTAAACTCAAGGCCAATACCTCTTTATCGGCTGATTTGGTTATTTTAAAACCGACTGAAAAGGGTGAATGGCAGTTGCATATTGAAGCGTCAAACAGCCCTATAAAAGAAGGCGTCGCTAACTTAATACAAGACAGCAACTCAGACTCAGGTTCTTCTTTAGACAACCGTGATGAAGGCCGTATACAGATTTCTGAACTCAATTATCGACATAATTTTACTAAACAGCTAAATGTCACTTTAGGTTTGGTTGATGCCACTGCTTTTTTAGACAGTAGTGAAATTATGAATGATGAAAATCATAATTTTATTAGTGCGTCTTTGGTGAATAACTCAGTAATCGATTTTCCCGATTATGTTTTGGGGGGCGCAGTTGAATATGCCATCAGTCAAACTACATCGGCTCGATTGTTTGTGTCATCGACTCACGGAATTGCAGACAATAACTCTAGAAATTACGCCAGTTTATTTGAAGTGAATGAGGATGAAAAAGGCCTATTTAGTGCCATGGAGTTTCAGTATAAAAAAGACAATTTCTTCTTTAATACTGGTGCTTGGCTGCACAATGGTAAACATGAGGCTTTAAATGACCCGCAAGAAAATGATTTATCTAACTATGGTGGTTATTTAACGAGTGGTTATCAATTTAAACAACATCAATTTGAAACACGTTTTGGTGTCGCTAACGCAGAGGTTTCATCGGCAAAACAGTTTTTTTCTGCGGCCTATCAGCTTAATACCAATGCTTGGAACTTAGGTGTTGGATATAGTTCAACTCAATTCTCACATTACCTAACCACAGCCCAAAAATCCTCTGAAACCATTGAAACGTATCTGCACATTCCTATCAATGCACACTGGCACATTACACCATCAATACAATGGTTTAAACACCCTGTTTACGAATCGCAAACGATTCAATTAGAGTCAACCGTAATGACAGGTAATGTTCGATTAAACTATACGTTTTAACTGTTTTAACTTTATTGATTCTCAAAACAAAAACAAAAAAGCCGTTTTACCAGGCCTGGTAAAACGGCTTTTGATAGACTGATAAATGGTAATTTAGAAAGGTTTAATCACGACCAAAACTAAAATAACAAAAGTTAGTACCAAAGGTATTTCATTTGCCCAACGGTAATAAACACCGCTGTGATTTAAGTGCCCTTCTTGCATCTCTTGCATGCGTTTTTTGGTCCACATATGATAGGCCAGCATTAATAATACAAACACAATTTTGGCGTGTAGCCATCCCATACCTTGAGCTATTGGAAAATACGCCAACCATAACCAAATCCCCGTTCCAATCGCTAACATCATCATAATGGTCATAAACTTATAAAGTTTTTTAGCCATAATCGCTAAACGGTCAACATCTTGCCCCGCTTCTTTGCCCTCAACAAAATGTACAAAAATACGCGGTAAATAGAAGATACCCGCCATCCAAGACATCATAAATAAGATATGAAATGTTTTTAACCACAACATAAAATTTGCTCCAATAAAATAATAAAGAATTCTAAACGTCCATCATAATACCCGTTTTAAAAAAAATAGTCCGTCCAAGTATTAAAAAAGACAGTATTACTCAAATATTCAGAATATTGAACCCCTAACCTGATTACTTTTATATGCAATAAATTCCCCTAAAAAGTGTACAAATCAAATTGAAAAGGTATCATAGCTAACACGTATTTCATTCAATCTACTATAAATTTCTATTAGGCTTTTAACCTTCCGTTATATTTAGCTTAATCCATTTATGTTTAAAAAATCAGGACCCTCTCAATGAGCATTCAAAAAGACAAAGTTGCACTAATCGAATATACACTGACCAATCAGCATGGTGAAGAACTAGACGCTTCAAACGGTAACCCACTAGCTTATTTGCACGGCCACCACAATTTAATTCCAGGCCTAGAAGCAGAATTAGAAGGTAAATCTGTTGGCGATAAGTTCAAAGCGACTATTCCAGCAGATCAAGCCTACGGCGAACGTGTTGATGCTTTGGTGCAAACGGTTCCTAGCTCCATGTTTCAAGGTGTAGAAGAATTAGAAATTGGGATGCGTTTTGAAGCGCAATCTGAGCAAGGCATGCACTCGGTTGAAATCACTCATATTGAAGATGAACAAGTCACTGTTGATGGTAACCATCCTCTAGCAGGTGAAGCTTTAACATTTGACGTTGAAGTGGTTGGACTGCGTGACTCGACTGAAGAAGAAATTGAGCATGGACATGCTCATGGTGAAGGTGGTCACCACCACTAAGGTTACCCAGCCTTATAAATCTTCATAGCCCCTTAATAGGGGCTTTTTTATTAAAGGGTATTAAAAATACTTTATTTTCAATCAACGCTAAGCCGAGTAAAATTATTTTCTATTTTGATTAAAAAAGTTGGATTATGGATAATCACACCCTTGCCCAGTTAGGATCTATTAACGAGCCTTATGTTGGTAAAACACTCAATGAATTGAATGCTATCTCTTTTAAAAACAATCACATAACCATTACCCTACCTTATCCTGCAAAAGGCAATGAACGCACACTTAAAAAGACGATTCAACAAGAACTGAACAGTGCTAATTTAAATATTGAATTTAACTATCAAATCAAACCTTCGCCAAAAATTTCTAAAGAACAACCTGGCCTGGTAAATGTTAAAAACATTATTGCTATCTCTTCAGCAAAAGGCGGTGTAGGTAAATCCACGGTTACTGCAAATCTGGCTTTAGCTTTACAAGCCGAAGGGGCTAGAGTTGGTGTTTTAGATGCCGACCTTTACGGCCCTAGCCAAGCCAAGATGTTTGGCATTGATCATCACAGACCCAAAATCAACGGCGATATAATCAAACCGATTTTGGCTCATGGAATACAAATCGCCACCATTGCCAACCATCTTACTCGCGAAGACACCCCATTGATTTGGCGTGGTGCTCAACTTGACTCAGCCCTAAAAACCTTACTTTTTAGTACTGAGTGGCCAGAATTGGACTACTTATTGATTGATATGCCGCCAGGTACGGGTGATGTGCAATTGACGATTGCTCAACAAATACCCGTTTCGGGTGCGGTTGTGGTCTCCACACCACAAGAAATTGCTCTTCTCGACGCCAAAAAAGGTTTAAAAATGTTTCACCAGGTAGAGATTCCTGTTTTAGGGGTAGTTGAAAACATGAATATGTTTATTTGCCCAAAATGCGGACACGAAGAGCATATCTTTGGCCACGATGGCGCTCAACTAATGTCTTTGCAGTACATGGTAAATTTTTTAGGTTCTTTACCGCTAGATAAACGTATTCAAGAAGAGACTGACAACGGTAATCCAACCGTTGCTGCAGAGCCAGAATCCAAGATTGCATTAAGCTTTAGAGAAATTGCCCGTAAAGTCGCCTCAGCACTCTATATACAAGATGCACAAGCTCCAGCTGTTCCACAAACTGAAGAGCAGTTAAAAAGCGCAACCAAAACGATTCAATGGAATATTTAATTTTAAGAGAGTTCTTAACAAATCATTCAATTCAATCGCATCACAAAAACAAAAACGCACTGCAATTTTCAGGGCGTTTTACTTTGTTAAAAAACGTTCAAGAAATCACGTCATCCACTTAGATAAAAAACCTCTGCGGTCCAATATTTCATTCTCATCAATCGGCTTCGATTTATCTTCAATCTCTTTAAGAGAAGCCTCTTTGGCTAACGCTTCTTGTTCTATTTTTTCATAGTGTGCTTTTCTAAAAGCAATTACTTGAGACCAAGCGCCAAAAGCGCTTTCGTTGTCGGCGTATTTATCCATAATCTGCACTAGAGGTTGAAGTAAATAGTGCCCTAATTTGGGATGATAATTCAAATTACCTTTTTGTGAACTACCGCCAATATCAAAGGTTTTTAATGAACCAATCACCACATAGTCTTGGTTTTGCCTCCGTTCAGCTAACCACTCAGTTTCTATCTCTAAATTAGGCTGTTGTAACACGGGGATATAAATTGTACATAACATCCACGGCGTTAATAAAAAACCTGTCACCCAACCATCTACAAATTTAAAACCTCTAAGTTCAACTTGTAGATTATGATTCACACCCAACCACTCTTCTTCAAAGTTTTTGTGATAGGTGTTTTTAAAGACATCAACAATCAAATCATGGGTTTCTTGCAAAGTTTGGGTTTGAATCAATTGCCAGTCAGAGTTACCAGGCCTGGTAACTTTTTCAACCCTATTTTCTAACACTTTACCTTCTGCTAATTCAGAGGTGTGTGACGATTTATGCTTCATAATCACATCTCAAATAACGCTTCAAGACGTCTTGCATAATCTCGGTAAAACTCTAAATCTGCATGAATACGAATCGCTTTTGCCAGCTTGGGCACCCAAGTGTGTAGATGTTCTAAAATCTCAACCAAAAATGCTTGTTGGTCACTGTAGTTTTCTAAAACAAATGCTAAAAACGCCAGCTCAGAGCCAAGGTAATCAGCTGGTAGTTCCGCATCTGGTTGGTATTGCACTTTATTATATAAAGCTTGAATGGTATGGGTGGTATCACCCATCATACGCCCTTCTGTCCATACCGATTCAAATGGCGCACATTCCGTTTTAGGGTGTCCAGAAACAAACAGGCGAGTGTGCTCCATTTGCCATCTTTCTAAAGGCGTTGACTCAATCTCTTTTAACGATTCTTTAGACAACCAAGTCAGTTGAGGTGCTAGCTCTTGGATTGCTTCCATAGACTCTTCACAGGGTTCACCAAGCAAACCAGAGAGAACAATTAGCTCTTGGATTTTTTCAGACATAAACAATCCTTGTTTGTAAGTAAAAGCTCACTATTAAATGCGCTTTATTATTTTCCTTTATTAAATTTTGTTAAATATTCTAGCGATAAAAAGAAAAAACTTAACAAAATACCTAGTACATAAAACAAAAGCACTCTAAATGAGTGCTTTTGTTAAAGGTGAATCTTGAGGCTTATTTAGGATAAGGCAATTCCCAAATACCTGCTAGTAACATGTAATGACGAAGGATGTAACCTCCCATCAATACAAGCAGTGCAGAAACTAACACTAGAAAACCGTTAGTAGGAATTTTATGCGTTACCATTGCCAAGTTAATGATAAAGGGCACAATTAAACCTGCCACAAAAAATCCATAAGTCCAGACTGGATCGCTCCAAAGCAGCTCATGAGAGGCTTGTCCATTCAAACTACCGTTTAATAGGTAAAAGAAAAAACCAGCCACAATAATGATTTCAGAACCGATTAACCAAGTATCAATTAGCTCAAAACGATGACGTAACTCATAGTCATCGGCTCGTACAATGACATACTGAATAATCAACAAGCTAGCTAAAGCTGTTGAGACCGCTGAAACCGTAAACAGTACAGGGATACCAGGGTTATGCCAAAGTTCCACCGCTGGAAATGATTGCAGTAGCATCCCCGTATAAACCGCTGTAAATACTGACATAAAGACAGTACCCCAAGCCATTACACCCGCGTATTTGCTACCAAACCATTTAAAGAACTTCAGTAGCTGACACCAGCCTAAAAAACGAGGTGTTGGAATATGTGGAAGTGTATAAATCAGACCCCAAATCATACCAAAGATGATTGACCAGGTACCCCAGGCGATCCAAGCATCAGGCTTAACAAACACACCTAATAACACACGCCAAACGGCTAAATGGTCTAATAGATGGTAAAACAGCATGGCCGAACCAACAGACAACATAACAAAACCCGTTAAGTTACCCCAAATCATTAATAAGGTATTGTCCTGACCAAACATTTTTAAACGATGAACTAATGTTGAAATGGCCATGACCATTGCACCCATACCACCTAAAAAGAGGTAAACCGCCACTAACCAGTTCCATTGCTCTTGACCAAAATAGAACATACTTTACGCCTCCACTCTTAATAAGTCTGTAATTTGAGCATTGTCTGCAGAATTAGCCACTGCACTTTGTGCAAACGGGCTATTCGCATCAAATCCATCAAAAGCCGCATGGTGTTCTGCATGGTCCGGCTCACCACCTGCTTTACGCTCAAACGTTGTGCCATTTTCACCCCCCATTGGGTGTAGACCCGCTTCAGAGTTTTGACCATTAAAGGTGCCACGTTCAAAATGAACCGTTTGCTTTTTAACGGGAATGTAATACACATTCGGCTTAGTGCCTAAATGCGCCATTAAAGGTTCAGCAATACCAGAATTAATAATTTGAGTAACTGGGTCATTCGGGTTATCTAAGTCTGCAAACTGCCTTGAATTACCTACACAAGTTTCAACACACGCTGGTAAACGATTGTCTTCAACACGGTCACGGCAGAAATTACATTTATCCACACCTGGACGTGTTTTCTTCAGTGTTTCTTCACCAAATACCACTTTTTTCTGAGTATTATCATCGTAATCTAATGCATACCGAGCATCATATGGGCAAGCTAAAGTACAGGCCTGGCAACCCATACACATATCGTCATCCACATCCACAATACCGTTATCCATTTTGTAAGTTGCACCTGTTGGGCAAACCGTGACACAAGGCGGGTTATCGCAGTGGTTACACAAACGTGGAAAGAAAACACGTGCCGCATCGGCATCGGTTTTACCTTTTGAAACATCATGTACCTGAGTACGCCATTTATCAGACCAAAACGGAGTTTGGTTTTCGACCGCACAAGCCGCCATACAAGCGTTACAGCCAGTACAGGTATTTAGGTCAATTAACATTGCATAATGAGCCATCCGTGATCTCCTTTAGACTGAAGCTATTTTTTCTACTTTGATCGTGAATTCTTGCGAACGGAAACCAGCTACAACAGGGTCTATTTTGTAACCAATGATTTTATTAATCGCACTACCGAAATTAACGGCACGACTTAATGCGGCATTCTCAGTACCAAAAGATGAATACATAAAGACCGACTCTGGCTGAACTTGGTTAGTCACATAGGCTTTACCATCCACATTCAAGCTCTCATCTTCTAGGTTTGTTAATTTAATGGCATCGCCCGTTTTAATTCCCAGCTTATCGGCGCGTGCTGGGTTAATCCAAATCCCCGTGTAAATGTCCTCTTTAAAAACGTTAATAGCCGCTAAAACAGGGTTATTCGCATTGGTAGAACCGTGTGATACCGTGGGTGATTTACCATAAGTAAAGTAAAACTCACCTTCATCTAACATACGGTCTTGATTGACTTTTTCACCTAAAATACCCGATGGGAAGTGCATCGCCAACACACCAAAGTTGGGTGCGCGCGTTGTACTCTTACCGCGAATATTTTCAAACAAACTTGAGTAAAATTCTAAGCGGCCCGAACGTGTCGGTACTGGCATTTTTTGTGGCATAGCTGCTTCCTCAAGCAACTCGTCCATGGTTTTAATATAGTAAACGCCTTTTTCACGCAAAACTTTTTCAAAATTTTCGGGTGTTTCACCCACTTCGTGAGCCGCATGTTCCATGCTCACACGACGATAAGCTGCCGCAATCGGATCAGGCGTACCTTTAGCTTGTTCTTCCGCCACATATTTTTTTGCTTTAGAAGCTGACAGGCCTGCTAGGTTGTCAATGGTTTGGTAATACGCCTCAACGCCTTCTTTTCCAGAAATGATCTCTGTCATTCTAAACATAACATCGGTGACTTCATGGGTATCGTAAATTGGGTCAATTGCTTTAAAACGGGTTGTTAGACCTAAATCTTGGTTTACACCATTACCATAAATACCAGGTTCATCACGCTCTAAATAAGTTGAATTAGGTAAGATAACGTCGGCATAAGCGGTGGTATCAGACGGTAAAACATCCATACAAACCACACATTCAACGTTGTCGTGGTTTAACATATCTTTCCAATATGAATCTGGAAAGTAATGGTGAACGGGGTTTGCACCATTAATAAAGAACGCCTTAGTAAGGTATTGTTCCCCTTTGTATTCCACTTCACCACGCACCGATTCAAACAGGCCTGTATCGGCCATTACGGGTAAAGCAACCCATGGTTTACCAGAGGCTTTTTGCTGTTCTGCAAAGGCATAAGCCCAAGCTGGCTTACCATGATTAAAGTTTTTAGGGTTACTGAATACATCAACCACCATCTCTGCAAATGGCATCCCCCCTGTGGTTGCCAATGGATGAGCTTGTTGAACACCCGCTTTACGAGCCTTATTTGTGGTATGAACTTTATGACGCACTTCAGCCGCATTAATCCAGCCTCCTTTGCTATCAATCCCACCAATTAGGGTTTGTAACATCGCTTGAGTACGGCGTAACATCTGAACGTTGTTGTAACGCGCACCCATCCAGCCTGGATCAATGATTGCAGGTTTAATGTGCGAATATTCATAAGCGATACGAATAATATCTTCTGCAGGAATTGTGGTTGTTTTAGAAGCAAACTCAGGCGTGACATGTTTGATTTCATCTAACTGGGCTTCAAAAACCGTTTGCACTGACTGACCATTTAGTTGTAACCCCTCAGGCAGCCTTAAAGTTGGAATGACGCGTTTACCGTTAATGTCTAGGTCATTGGCATTGTCGTGTGCTTTAACTTGCTGAACCGCACCAGAAAGCTCATCGAAAACCGAAAAATTACCTTGAGCATCACGAAGAATCTGCCATTCACCTTCGCCATCTTTTTCAATTAAGAATGGTAGGTTTGTATGTTTAATGCAGAACTCTTTGTCGTAGTAGTCTTTAGACATGATTTCATTCATTAATGCCATCGTGAAATCTAAATCGGTACCAGGACGAATACGAACCCATTCATCGGCCTTGGCCGCGGTTTCAGATAAACGAGGGTCAAGAACAACCACTTTGGCGCCACGCTGAATCCCTTCTGCCGCACGCACTACACGTGCAGTAGAAACCGCTCCCATTGAGCCGTTATTAGCGATATACATGATGTAACGCGCATTATCAAAGTCAGGAAGAATTTCATCGTGAATATTAAAATTCCCCGTTACCGCATCCGTCCCTAAGTGCCCCGTTGTTACACAGTGTTGCATTGGAGAAGCCACAATATTTGGAATTTGGTTTGCCATTGAGAAAGCAACGGCCCAATTCATATAGAACACGCAGTTTGTCCAACCACCTACAGTAGTCCACTCCCAAGGTTTTACATTTTGAGTGTGTTTTGCAATATAGTCATAAGCTTCGTCCCATGAAGCTTTACGGAAGGCCATTTCACCGCGCTTAGAACCTTGTACACGAATCATGGGTGTCTTTAGACGATCTGTATCATAAGTTTGGAACAAACCCGACTGACCGCGAGCACAAGCTCGACCGCGATTTAAGGTTGAGTGAGGGTTCCCCTCTAACTTAACGATGCGACTGGTTTCACCATCGGTCATAGTGCGGATCTCGATATTGCACAAAGATGAACAGAAATTACAAATCGTATAATCCAGCTTCTCTTTCATCTCTTTACGTTTGCTGTCGGCAAACATTAAGTCGTCCCATGATGGAAGATGTGCGCAAGCCAATTTAGAACTTGCTAAAACACCCGCTGTGGTGGTTGCCGCAGCGCCTTGAATAAAAGTTCGTCTAGTGAGTTTTGGAAATGACCATGCCATAAAACTTTTCCCTGTTTTTGACTAAAATTGCTTTTTAACAGTTGAGAGTATAAGCAGAGGCTAATAACAAGAAAAATCACTTATATTAATAAGGGAAAATAAAATTTATGTATAAATAAACCCAGTAAATGAGTGGGTATTTAGGTAAGGGGCGTCAAACCAAGTCTTAAAAGAGAAATAAAAAAGCCCAGAATAAAATCCCAGGCTTTAACCAAGCTAATACTTAATATTTAAAGTTAAACTAATGAGCTAAAAATTGATTTAGATTAAGAGGTAATTAGGCTTTCTTCCATGTATTCTCTTCAGAAGTCTGGCCTTTCCAAGGCATAATCCACATTTGATAGAGCGACGTAAACAGCATAATGCCAGCCGCTACGCTATAACCAAACCCACCCACAATCACAAAATAGGCAAATGCGGGGTTCATTTTGGTGAGCCACCATGAGGCGATATCTAAAATCAAGAATGCAAATGGAATAAAAATAATAGTTGCTTTCACCCAAGGTCTAAAACCAACAGCCATTGAGAAGATTAAACCGACAAAAAAGAAGATAAATGAGATACCAAACAAGTGAATATGTGAAACACGCGTTAAAGATCCAATTTCAGCACCATGGTCAACCGCTGCTATCTCTTTCATTGATTGGTAGTCAGTAACATTTGGCAAGGTTGGCATATGTGCATGACACATGGCACATTTAGCATCCACTATCGGTTTAATCGTTGCCGTCCAAGCCGCTTCATCAGCTCCGTCGCGTGCCCATTTAATCATGGTTAGATTCTCTTCAGGAGTAGCCTTATCTTTCATAGAACCATTTAACTTACTTTCAAGCTTAGAACCGTTTCGATTACCGTAATAACTGTAAACAATATCATCAACGGATAGACCAAACTTACCGTCAGCCATCCCGTGGGTTAACATGATTTGAGCACCAGCCATCATAAGCCCTAAACCAACAACAAAAATATACCCTGTAAACAATGCCTTCATCGACAATGATAAACTTGGTAAGTTTAACCAAGAACTGTCTTTCATAATAACTCCATTTATTTTTATATGGTTTTTTAGACGTTTTAAATATTACGCCTAACCTACCGAAATACATAAGCAATTTTTTTTATTCTTGTTAAACAAAATTGTTAATGATGAGGTGGGTCTATTACGGTCGTTAATCCTTACTTAGAACCAACCAAAAACGCTGGTTATTAAGGTGTTTACGTTTTACCAAACTCAGTCTTAGGCTTAAAAAAGTATATTCATGCGGCATGTTAAATTAAGGCTTTTCAATAAGAAATTCTTCATAATCAAGCCCTTCTCTATCAACCACAACAGGAATTGCAAGCAGTCCAATGCCTGCATGAGTAACCGAATATCGATTGCCAGAAACTAATGGATGCCAATCTGCCAAACCCTGACCTCGATAAATCATTCGATAAGCGCAAGAGTCTGGTAACCAATCAAATTCAGCCACTCGCTCTCTGGTTAATTGCACACAAGTCGGTACATTAATTGAACGGTTTGCATAATCTTTACACTGCCCTGTTTCTAAATCCGAATAGGGGCAAACCACACTGGTATAAACAATCTCGTCGGTTTCATCGTCTTGTAACTTGGTTAAGCAACATAAGCCACATCCATCGCAAAGAGATTCCCACTCATCTTGACTCATTTCATCTAAGGTCTTTGTTTCCCAAAAAGGACGTTTTTTATCACTCATTTTTATCTCTAATATACTTTAAAAAACTTAACTAATAAACTGATTTTATAAACATTTAACTTTTTATTAAATCCCAAGGGTTTTGCCATTTTTGCAATATTTCTTGGCATTTATTTTGCATAAAACGCACGCCTGAACTTGGTGAAGAGACAAACGCAAACTGTTGTTCATTCAAAGTAAAACGTATGGCATAAGCGTGTAAATAACCACGTTCTTCAGCCTCTGCTTTTAGACTATCGGCATAACGTTTATCACCACAAATAGGTGCCGATAAACTCTTCATTGCCACTCGTAACTGGTGGGTTTTACCCGTTTTGGGTTTCAGTAAAAACAGCCTTTCTCCAGGTTGAACCAATTCACTGATAAACTGGGTTACCGCTGGATTTTCAAGCGATTGAGTTAATTTCCATGAGCCTCGTCTTGCAGGAACCATATCGCCTTTTATCCAGCCCTGCTTCTTTTTAGGCTTTTGATCTGAAATAGCAATGTAAAATTTCTCAATCTGATGCGATTCAAACAGAACTTGAAAAGTCTGGGCGCTCTGTTTATTTAACGCTAAAACTAATAGACCAGAGGTCATTTTATCTAAACGATGAACGGGGTAAAGATGATCCACTCCCAATTGCTGTTGTACTAAAACAACCAGGCCTGGTAACTCTTCAGTATGAAAATTTAACCCTGCGGGCTTATTTATTACAACAAAATCACTGTTTTGAAAAACCACTGGAATCATGGACTTGCCTATTAAATTAAATGGAGAGAAAGCTTAATTTTGCAGTTCAAATTGGTCTGTTTTGAGTATTTGACCATTCACGATTAACTCTATTTTATGCAGGCCTGGTAGATAGTTACGAGTACTGATTATTTTAAAGTTATGGGTTAAATAAAAAGCCTTAGTCTTCATCGGATAATCTGATTCGCTTATTTTAAAGACTTTTCTATAAGGCGTGTGCTGCTTTCTTAAAAAAGACAACGCATATTCTATTCTGACTTTACCTAAAGCTTGCTCTGCGACCAACTCAAACTCGCCATGCAGTTTATCGCCAAGATTCACTTTATCAGCCAGATGCCAGCTTTTTACCCTGATATGATCACTTGAAGCATAGCCTATTAACGCTAAAGCTCTAACATCCCCTTGCTTAAGCAGAGTTCTTAATCCATGTTTTACTATCCAATAAGTCGCTTGAGAGGGATTGATTAACCAGTTTTGGCAAAGAGCTAGCACCCATTCAGGTTGTGTTTTAGATAAATCATTTAACAAGTTCGCAACACTTTTTTGCACATAACGACTTTCATCGTTTTTTAGGTTTTCTAATATGGGCAAAACCCACTGTGGTTCTTCTTCAATCCAAGATAGATGTCTTGCCCAAGGCAGTCTCGGCCTAATACCTTCACTCGCTAAACGTCGTAAATGATGATTATCACTTTTTGACCATATCAACATCTGTTGTTTGGTTTTCTCTGGTTTTTTTTGCAAAAACGGCCTAATTCCAAATTCACTGGTACTGCTTTGTGTAAATAAGGCTAAGGCGTGCATAGAGGTTTCAAAATCCTCAATGCCATATAGCTCAACGTAGTCCGCAAACACAAAATGAAATAATCCTGAAAACTCAGTGGACACTAATTGCAGTACTTCTATTGCGTCTTTATAAGGTAAACACCAACTTTCATGCAGGCTTTGCGATACTTGTCTAATACGTTGTTTTAAAGAAAGCTCAGGCCAATTTGCTGTCATGCATCTCGTTACAAACATGGATGAATTAAATTCAGAGTGCTGTGCATCAATACAAACTGCCAATTTATTGATACATTCAAAACAGATTTCATCTTTCAATAATTTAGACATTTTTTCTTCTACTTCAATGACTTAAAAATAATATTTCTCAAAAAACAAAGTTGGCACAGCGCTTGATATAAGGGTTACTGTTAATAAAGAATTTCGTGCTAAGTGTCAATAAAATGTCATTTAGTGCAACCCAAAACGGGAAGATGAAAGGCTAAAGGGAGAGATTAATGTCCACACTCAATACCACTCAAAAACTACAAACATGTTTAGATTTTATTGATCAGCGTTTAGAAACGACTTCTGAACAAACCATTCAAATCGCTGAAATGATTATTGAAGATATTAAAAACCTGACCGAAGGTTATCAAAACGCAATTGCTAACGGTAATCTACAAACACATTCAGAGCTGGTTCGTGCCACTCAAATGAACTGGGTTAACCAACTACATGAAATTATTCTGGAACAGACCAACCGTGATTTAAACGGGCAAGTTATTATCGCACTCAAAAAGTTTGTAGACAGCCTAAATGAGAACCAAGTTAAGTACCACTCTTTTGATTTACCTAGTGCCGTAGCCAGTCAGCAAGCTGATGAACATGAATACCTCACACAAGCTGAAATTGATATTTTAATGGGTCAGCAAAACCTATTTGCAGACACACTTAAACATTAGTTTCACACAAGTTAATATCAATCCGTTCAAAACGTATCTCATATTAACTTCAACAAATTCATTGCCATGAAAACTAAAGCTCTCTTTTACGGGAGCTTTTTTCATTTCACTTCTTCAAAAATTTTTCAAAACTTAAAGACAAATTAAAACAATAAAGACTTAACATGATTTGTAAGAAAATCACAGCTCGTCCCACTGCGGTTTATCTGAAAAATACTCAACTAAATAATCTATAAAACTCCGAGCAGCGGGCGATAAATAACGGTTTTGTTGATAGACGGCATAGCCATAAAATTCTGGTATTTGATACGCTTCAAGCACACGTACAAGTTCACCGCTTTGAAGCTCTTGCCAACAAACAAAAGTCGGCATAACAATCATTCCATGCCCTGCAACCGCCATAGACTTTAGGAATCCACCATTATTTGAGCGAAAACGACCTTTGGTAACCAAGGTTTCTATTACACCACTTGGATTTAATAGCTGAAAATCACTGTTATTAAGAAGGCTATATTGTAAAAAATTAGCCTCGGCTAAATCCGCCAGGTTTTGGGGGGTACCATATTTTTCTAAATAGCTTGGGCTGGCACAAATCACTAAACGAATCGGTACAATCTTTCTCGCCTGTATGCTACTGTCATGCAATTCACCAATGCGAAACGCCACATCAATTCCCTCTTCAACCAGGTTAACCTCATTGTCAGACAGATCCACTTTCATTGAGAGTCTGGGGTGTTTTTTTAAAAAACCATCAATCACAGGACTCATGTGTTGCAAACCAAATGATAGAGGTAAGGAGATACTCAATTGCCCTTCTAAATCGCCACTTTTTTGCAAAATAGAGTTATCCAGATTCTTAAACTCATCCACTAAACCGATGGCACGCTGATAATAAATCCGCCCTTCGTTAGTCAAATTAAATTTTCGAGTGGTACGCTGAATCAACTTGATTTTAAGACGTCCCTCCAACTCAGATAAACGACGACTCACCGCAGATTTAGCAATATTAAGCTGTTCTGCTGCTCGACTAATCCCCCCCGCTTCAACAACACGAATAAATACCTGAATATCTTCTATTTGCCCCATGCTCACAGCCTCTGATTTATAATTATAAAAGCCATTCTAAAGAATTTTTAAACAGTTCAAAACCTCTTTGTTCTAATTTTTAGAACGGTTTTTTAAAAAATGTCAGGTTTATGAGCATAACCGTTCTCGATAAGATAAACACATCACCCAAAAGAGGACATTAAAATGAGTACATCTTACGCTAAAGTCATAAACAAAACATTCGGTATACCAGCCTCTGATGGCGCAGGTGTTAGTCTAAGACGTATTATTGGTAGCCCTGGTCTCAAGATGTTAGACCCATTTTTAATGCTCGATTATTTTGAGTCTGATACCCCCAATGATTATCTCGCAGGGTTTCCTTCGCACCCTCACAGAGGCTTTGAAACCGTGACCTATTTATTAGCAGGCAAAATGCGTCATAAAGACAACCAAGGCCACGAAGGCGTGATTCAACCAGGAGGTGTGCAGTGGATGACCGCAGGTAAAGGCATTATTCATTCTGAAATGCCCGAACAAGAAAATGGACTTTTACAAGGTTTTCAACTTTGGGTTAATTTGCCCTCTTATGCCAAAATGGTTGAGCCAAACTATCAAGAGTTTAGCCCCAAAGAGATTCCAATTGAAACACGAGGTGATAACACTCAGCTTAAAGTCATTACTGGAAAAACCTCTGAAGGCACTATTGGACCTGTCATCAATAACTACATCCAACCAACCATGCTGCACATTCAGTTAAAAAATGAAAATGCACAATTTATCGAGCCCATGAAACACTTAGCCAATAGCTTTATTTATGTTATTTCAGGTGCACTGTCTTTAGATGCAAACGATTCTGTAATTGGTGAAATGAATAAGGTAAAAACTCGTGAATTAGCGGTTCTTTCACATGCTGAACAACTACAAGTAACCGCTTTAGAGAAAAATACCCAATTTTTATTGGTGAGCGCACAACCGATTAATGAGCCAATTGCACGAGGTGGCCCTTTTGTTATGAATACGCAAGAAGAGATAGAACAAGCATTCTCTGATTATCGGCATGGACTTTTTTAAAAACAAGCATTCATATTCAGCCTATTTAAGTTACCAGGCCTGGTTGTTTTTTTGTGCAATACTGCCATACTTTAAGCCTACATACTCTATTATTACCGTAAAAGTATATTTTTACGGTAAAACCAAAATCGTAACTGAATAGGAATCTTTTTGTGAACTTAGACACTATCGTCTATTTTGCTTTTTTCATTGGCATTATCAGTGCTCTATCCCTACCATTAGGAGCGCTTACCACCCTTTTTTGGAAACCTGGTGACCGAACAATAGCTTGGCTAATGGCATTTGGTGCAGGGGCTTTGCTTTCGGCCGTTACCATTGATCTGTTTTCGCCCGCAATTCAATCAGGCCTGTTTATTTACGCAGCAATGGGCTCATTGATTGGTAGCCTTAGCTACCTAATGCTTAACCATCAACTTAACCAACAAGGTGGTTTCTTACGTAAAACTGCAACCACGATTCAATACTTTAGAAATCGACAAAAGAAACATCACCATCAATTTATTTACTCATTGAACCGTTTACCTTTTTTTGATGCGCTTCCTAAAAACGAACTTCAGATGTTGCTTCAAAAAGTAAAAATTGTTCACTACTCCGCAGAGCAGATGATTTACCACCATAGTGATATTCAGAATCAGTTTTACATTATTCAAAAAGGTCAAATTAAGCTTCGAGATCCAAACCATCTATTAAAAACGTTTATTGAGTTAGACACCTCAGACACTTTTGGGCGCATGGCTTTTTTTACCAGTCAGCCCAATGCCACTTTAGCTCAAGCCAAAACCGACGTCACTTTATGGCAAATCAGCCGTGATTCATTTAACGAATTACTTAAACAGACGGAGGTTTTACCTAAAATTTTGATTCAATATTACCAAGAATCAACTGAAATTCGTCGCTATCTAAAAGAACGTCACCAAATGAGTGATGAACAGCTTGAAGCGCATGTTAAATTTATCATAGAGCTCATACAAAATGAGCAGCGACTACCTGAAACACGTAACCCCAGAGACACATTTGAAGAAGCCTTAAACCGTTTATCATCCACCCATCGTTTTGACCTATTCTCAAACTGCGATTCAAGTGTACTGCCTCTCATTGCCAATAAACTTCAGCTGAGAAGCTTACGTTCAGGCCAAACATTATTTAATAATCGCAGTGAAGCAGACCGTTTATATCTGCTTGAATCTGGTTCAATCGAGCTATTAGATCCGCTCAAAAAAAGAGAGGATTTTGAATGTTTACAACCTGGAGATTTTTTTGGTGGAATGGCTTTTGTTGTTGGCGGAAAACATGCTTCAACCGCCCTTGCTAAGACCGATGTCACTTTTTGGGTATTGAATAAGTTTGATTTTATCGAGCTATTAGCGAATGTCACACCCATGCACGCTAAACTACAATCCTTTTTGAAAACCCGCAATATTCAGGATTATCTAACTCAAGAACAGAGCCTACCAGAGAATAAAGCACAGCAATGGATAAACCGCACCGTTAAACACCTCTTACCTGGTCAACTGCCTTCTTTGAATGAATTCACTCAACACGTTTACCAACACAAAGCGGCTTATATGGCTATCTGGCTTGGAATCTTTTTAGATGGGATACCTGAATCACTGATGATTGGCTCTCACCTCACTGATGGGCACACTTTAAGCATGAGTCTTATTGCTGGGTTATTTTTATCCAACTATCCCGAAGCGTTATCCAGTTCAGCATCTATGCGAGAGCAAGGCATACCATTTAAAAAGGTCTTATTTGCCTGGACTTTGCTTATGCTATTAACGGGCATTGGTGCAGGGCTAGGGAGCGTACTTTTAGAAGGTAGTTCACCTGCAACATTTGCTTTTATTGGGGGCATTGCCGCAGGTGCCATGTTAACTGTTATTGCCGAAACCATGCTTCCAGAAGCGTATTTAAAGGGAGGGTCAATCATTGGATTTGTTACCTTGTTAGGCTTTTTAAGCGCCGTTCTCTTTAAAGTCTTTGATTCAGGTTTGGCATTATGACTCACGCTAAAACCGCCAATCCTCCTCAAGCTATTTTGGAAAAAAACCACTATCAGATTAAAATTCATAGTGAGATTTCGCAAATTCCAGCAAAACAATGGAATGCGCTAGTAGAAGCCAATCACCCTTTTATCAAGTACGAATTTTTACACGCCTTAGAAAAGCATGGTTGCGTGAGTGAAAAATATGGATGGATACCACATCATATTGGCTTATATAACCAAAATCATCAGCTTATAGCGGCCCTACCTCTTTATGAAAAACACAATAATTACGGCGAATTTGTCTTTGACCAGGCCTGGGAACAAGCCTGGAACAGTATTGGCTTACCTTACTATCCAAAGTTAGTTTCAACCACTCCTTACACCCCCGTATTAGGCCAACGCTTTTTGATTGATGAAACATTAGACCTTGACCAACAAAAACACGTTTTTCATCAACTCTTTACCGCAGCCACTGAATTTTGTGAACAACAAAACATGAGTGGTACACACTTTTTATTTACCAAACCCCAACACCAGGCCTGGTTAAATTCATTTAGCCAAAATAGTGAACCCAACCTTTATATTCGGAACGATTGTCAATTTCACTGGCACAATCAAAATTACCAAAAATTTGATGATTTTTTAGCTCAACTCAAACCTAAAAAACGTAAAAACATCAAGCAAGAACGCCAAGCTATTGCTAAATTAGGTATTACTTTTAGAGTCTTAAACGGCCATCAAGCCACTCAAAAAGATTGGCAAGATTTTGATTTTTTCTATCAAAAAACCTTTATAGAAAAATGGAGTACGCCAACGTTAAATATTGGTTTTTTTAAAGAGATTGGTAAATCACTGGCCGATAATATCGTTCTAGTGCTAGCCGATTACCAAGATGAATGTATTGCGGGCGCTTTGATGTTTCAGTCTGATACACATCTATATGGCCGACACTGGGGAGCCGCTAAAGAGGTCAAACACCTGCATTTTGAAAGCTGTTTTTACCAGGGAATTGAGTATGCCATAAAGCAGGGGCTACAGGTTTTTGAACCTGGTGCAGGTGGTGAGCATAAGATTGCCCGAGGCTTTTCACCCGTGAAAATGCAATCCGCCCACTGGTTAACCGTTAACCCTTTTGAACAAGGCATTCTTAATTTTATTAAACAGGAACAACAGATGATTGAAGAGTACGTTTTAGACTGTGAAACACACTCACCTTATAAATCAAAAGAGCCCAATTAAGGACTCTTTTATATCAACGATTAGAGGTATTTTCTAAAACTTAAACCTAACTTAATAGTGAGTTTTAAGGCAAGTATTAGAAAGCCAATCGGTCTTCAAATTTTTCTAAGGCTTTCATCACACAAGCCTCATCTTTTTCACCGCCTGGCGCGCCACTTACGCCGATAGCCCCAATGCGTGCTCCCCCACTAATAATGGGGACACCACCCACCATCATCAACACACCATTAACATGGTTTAACTCTGGACGAATATCACCACGTTTCGCTCTAAACTCACCAGATTTTAAGCCCGACATAACGGTTGCATTAGCTTTCTCTTCAGCAATCTGTAAGGTAAATTTAGAGGCAAAATCATCACGTAATGCCACACGTTGATTGCCGTGTTTATCCACCACAACCGCACTGACTGAAAAGCCTTGTTCTCGACAAGCTAAAATGGATTCTGTGGCTAAATCACGAGCCAATTCCATACCAATATTTTTCTCTTCTAAAACATCTTCAGCATGCGAACTTGAAAAAGCTAAACCGCACAATAAACCTAAACTTAATAAGCTTTTCTTTTTTAGTAAACTCATAACTTCATCCTTGATTTTTCATATAGATTATTTATTTAAACAACGATAAATGGCAAATTCCATACGGCCATTTTGAATTGGGCTCAGTGCCACAATGGTATCACCACGCATATTAACCGCTTCATTTTTAGCAATTAAAACTAAATCTTCACGTAACGCAGCGGTATCTCTTTGGTAAATTCCCACTGAATCCAATGCGGATGAAGTTGTCGTACCCAGTTTAGTGCAATTCGACACATCAGATGCTTGTAAAAGCGCCACATTATAAGCGCCTGGTAAAGGCTGAACCCAGCTGCAAGCCGACAAGAATAATCCAGAAGAGAGACTTAAAGTGAAGAGTGTTTTTTTAATCATTACGAGACCTTTGCAGAAGTTAGCTGCGAAAAAAAATGATAGCGACACTATAAACCAAATCTGTTTAAGCTTAAAGATTAAGTTGAAAGATTAAGTCGTTAATAAAATGACTTAAAATAAATCAGATTATTTATAAACTCGGATTATTTTTCTTTATTTATGTGTTTTTGTAGCACTCACTTTAGTGTAATACGCTAAAGAGAGAATAATCAGTGCAATACCAATGATTAAATAGAGTGCATACAACATTTGCGATGGATCGTGCAATGCCATTTTAAAGACCACCATTAACGCCTCAATAGATAACGCAATAATAATAGCCGTTAAAAATTTAGAGAGTAATCGAGCCTCATCTTTTTTATCTGAATAGGCTTTATATACAACCTCTCGCTCTAATAATGTTTTGGCTAAATCAAATATAGCCAGCCCCATGGTTAAGGCAATGATCGGTTTAAAAACACTCTCTAAGGTATATTCAGCTGGGTTGAGAAGTTGCAAAAAGTAATCATAAAAAGCGTAGCCAATAGACATAACTGAAAAGAACATTAAAGAGATGCCAATTCCAAAATAAAAGGTTTTGGTAATAAAGTTAAAAGTTGGATGCCTTTCAACCAGACCAAAACGAGACAGTAAACTACTTAAATTAAAATCAAAAAAGAAATACTGGTTATTTGAAAAAACCATCATCGTAATACACGACTCGCCTGTGGCAGAACTCATATAAGCATCACTAATAGAGACGCCATCTTCTTTTTCAATCATTTGAGCAGCAAGGTAACTTCTATTTTTACCGCGCGCGGTGGTCAATAACTTGCCTTTAAAAATATTCGGTGATGTCTGTTTAAAATGCTCATCACTCACATAAATCAGCTCTAAGCTCGGAAATATCGAAAAAAAGCCTTTAATCGTATCCACCTCACTGGTCATGCATTGAGCATTGTTACGAACGGTTTCGACTAAAAATTTTTCTATACTGGTTTTGTGTTCGTGATAAATACTAATAAATTCTTGCATAATAATCTCCTAAGTTACTGATATACAGCGACCTAAGAGCCAAAATCATATTCATATTTAAATTCAAACAGTTACTAAAAGTGATTGAATTTTACATTGAATTTTACATTGATTTTCACCCAATTATCACGTCTGTAAGCTCCCTACTTTGGTGCAACTTTAACATTAAAAATTACAACTTAAAGCCGTGATATTTGCTTAGAACGGAACACTGTTTTCTGTAAGTAAACCTGATTGATTTTTATATGTCATGTTAATATCGAAAATACAATTTCTTCTCAAGATTGCAATCACATATAAGCATACAAAGAGGTTTCGTTATGCCAACAAAATCAGCAAATCATTTCCCACATTTATTTACGCCATTACAGCTGGGGGCGATTGAGATACCAAATCGCATTATTATGGCACCGCTTACCCGTGCTAGAGCGAGTGAAGGCCACCTGGCCAATGAGTTAATGGCTGAACATTATGCACAACGTGCAAGCGGAGGTTTGCTTATTGCAGAAGCGACTATGGCAATGGAAGGTTGTAGTGCCTTCTGGAAAGAGCCTGGTATCTATTCGCAAACCCAAATAGAAGGCTGGAAAAAAGTGACCGATGCGGTTCACGCCAAAGGCGGTCGTATCTTCTTACAAGTTTGGCATGGCGGACGAGCGTGCCACCCTGCTCTTAACAATGGTACAGAGGCCGTTGCTCCTAGTGCGATTGCCATTGAAGATGAAGTACACACTCCAGAGGGAAAACTGCCATACAGTGTTCCTAAAGCCCTCACCTTGGAAGAGATTCCTGCCATTATTGAAGGCTTTAAGCAAGCAGCAATCAATGCCAAAAACGCTGGTTTTGATGGCGTAGAAGTGCATGGGGCGAATGGTTACCTTCTTGACCAGTTTCTACGTGATGGCAGTAATAAACGTACCGATGAGTATGGCGGTACTTTAGAAAATCGTGCGCGTTTATTATTTGAAGTACTTGACGCAACCATTGAGGTTTGGGGCGCAGACAGAGTAGGTTTAAGAATTTCACCTGTTAACAGCTATAACAGTATGCGAGATAGTGACCCAGTTGCCTTAACAGAATGGTTATGTACAAAATTGAATGACTACAATTTAGCCTATCTACACATTATGCGCAGTGATTTCTTTGGTGTGCAAAAAGAGGATGTACTTTCTGTTGCGGTTGCCAACTATCAAGGTAATTTAATTGGCAATATGGGATATGACGCAACAGAAGCCGAAGCCGCTATTGCCAATGGCGATTTAGCTGCTGTGGCTTTTGGCGTAAGCTTTTTAGCCAACCCAGATTTACCCGAACGTATTCAAGCAGGTACCAAATTAAATGAAGCCAATCCTGATTTGTTCTACACATCGGGTGCTGAAGGGTATACCGATTACCCCTATATGAATCCATAAGTTATTTACCAAAAGCAAGAACCACCAGGCCTGGTGGTTCTATTTACATTTACTCTCTTCACATTACTCACTTTACACTATCTTACGCTCTTTATAGATTAAGCCCTCAAGGGTTTAACATTAAGCAACGATACAAACAGTGAGATAACAATCGTACCAAACACAAAACAGAATACGCCATGACTCGTAGAGACCCACCAAGTGAATAAATCACCAGGCGTAAAAGCCCCACTCATGGTAAATTGCAGATTAATCGCATGTACTAAGCCCGCAATAGGATAGTCACCCGTAAAAAAAGCGGGAGCATCTTCAAACACCCCTGTAATTTGATACACCGTCGCATATAAAAACATGGCGGTTAAAAAATTCACCATCGCCAGGACAATCACTCGTCCAGTGGCTGAAACCATAGAACCTTCTGTTATTTTACAAATTCCAAACAAAATCACACCTAACTCTTTGTTAGCAATACCAAAAATTCGCAATAACAGAATAATGACGACCCAATCAGCAAAGCTATAAAAAGTAGAAACCATAAACAAAACAAACGATGCCGCTAACCAACCCACAATATAAAATTCAGATAAAAACAGACGTTTACTGCGTAGCGCTTGCCAACCTTCAGACTCAACTTCAAAGCTAAATTCTTTTTGTTTAAGGTAGTTATCTATCCAAAAATAGGGTGATAATCGGTAAAAAAAAGAAATCATCTGTTTCACTAATTCGGCGATATTCATAAAAAACCTACTGAGTTATTTTGAGAGTTATTTTTAAGTCGTCTCTGTTTACAATTTAAAACCAAATTAAAACTCGATTTTCTGGTTTGCGATTAACAACGGTAAACCAGCGTACTCTTTTTCATGTTCTTGTATTTGTTGTGCAGATAGACCGTGTCCTAAAATATAAGCATTGGGTTTTAGCCAAGCTTTCACTTCAGCAAAACTGGCGTGCCAGGCATTTTTTTTAGGTCGTGCATCTAAAATAAACCGCTCCGCTTCTGCTAGCTTTTTATAAAGAGGCTGATTAAATTGACTATCCGCCGTGTAACTCAAACGCATTTTGCCGCCTTCATCAAAAAGGGAAAAACCAAAACTCAACTCAGAGTGAACCCCTGGGTAGAACTCAAGGCTTAGCCCATGTTCAAGAACGACTCTTTGCTGTGGTTTAACGCCAACCCAGTGAGCTAACTCATTTGCACTCATTTGTTGAAGGTGTTCAGCAATGCGGTGCTGTTTTAATCGTTCAGCAACCTGCTCTGCGGCAATCACATTGATTTTATTGTTCTGAGCCAGTTCAACCCGTAATACCACAGGTAAATCCCCCGCATGGTCTGAATGATTGTGGGTAATAATGATATTTTTAGGAAAACCACCAAACATCTGAACCACCTTATTGCCCACACCTAAACCTAAATCAACCAGGCAAAAGGGCTGGTTATTTTTTAACAGCATAAAACTACTACTGGTCAAGCCATCATAAACCGAAGAAGCACCCGCTCCGCTACCAATCACTTGTAACTGAAATGTATGAGATATTTGCAATCGTTTACCTTTTTATTTATGAAAACTGCGTAGTGCGATTTTACTGCATTCAGTCATTAAAAATAACGAACTTTTAAGTTAGGTTGAATAATAGGCTTTAAAATAACCAGGCCTGGTAAGATTTATCAACTCACAAATAATGGACATGACTCAATGACACTTAATGCGCTTCAAACCAAACCTTTTGCCACATCGAGCGAAGAAAACAAACAGGTCATTCTTGAGGCGATTCAACCTTTACTTAAAGAGCAAAAAACCGTATTAGAAATTGCCAGTGGCACAGGTCAACATGCGGTATTTTTTGCAGAACAGATGCCACACCTAATTTGGCAAACTTCTGACTTGGCAGGTTCTCATTCAGGTATTTGTCAATGGATTCATGACGCTCAACTGAACAATGTACTTGCTCCGATTGAGTTAAATGTATCTGAAAGTGCTTGGCCACAAACCGACTATGATGTCATTTATAGCGCAAACAGCTTTCATATTATGAATAAACAGAATGTCGGTGATTTTTTTAGTCATATTAGCTCTGTTTTAAAGTCACCAGGCCTGGTAATCATCTATGGGCCATTTAATTACAATGGTAAATTTACCAGTGACAGTAATGCACGTTTTAACGATTGGTTAACATCCAATAACCCCAAAAGCGGCATTAAAGACTTTGAATGGTGTAATAAACTGGCTAAACAAGCAGGCCTGGTGCTTTTAAAAGACATTGAAATGCCACAAAACAATCGAATATTAGTGTGGCAAAAACAGTAAACAAGACAATAAAAAAACCTATACAAGTATTTGCAAACATTTGTTTAGGGTAAAAATCTCAATGAATTATTTAAGCTGAGTGTAATTTTCTTTAAGAGCCATATATAACTCGTCGCCAGAAAACACAGCCATTTCAGCAATGACTTCAAACATCACCACGTTATCTTCTTTCCCATTCCACTCTTTGATATAAGTGCCCTCTTTATAACCGTGATCTTGTCTGAATTTATTTAAGACGTTTTTTGCCATATAGATTTGATACAAAGCTTCAAAGTTTAATTCTGCGACTTTACAAGAATCAAAAAATGCGACCGCCAAACGAGAAAGATATTTGGAGGTGATTTCTACAGCTTCTAGAGCAATACGCATCATCTCTTCATGGACTTTTACCTGTTCAATAACAGATAAATCATTATGAATAAACTGAGCGTTTTGAGTCTGTATGAATGCCGAATTTAACGCATTAAAAGCTTCTTCTGAATCGAGGTTTTCAAGTGCTAAACTAAGGAGAAAATGCCAAATATCCACTAATTCAACACGCACATTTTCCATATCCGTTTTAGCGTCCACCGCTTTCCAATGTTTCCATGGATAGCTATCAACCAGCTCCGCCGTCTCCATCACAATACAACGACGCCAATCAATGGTTTTACCTAATGCTGTCTGACCAGAACGCCAATCTGCGCCATTCGTCATTTCGTTTAAGCTATTCTGCATAGTAAGCATTTCATTGATTGCATTTTCAATTATCATGGTTATTCTCTTAAATTATTTTTGTCAAAATTTGATGCAAATCATAGCATATAAACAATAAAAAACCCGCTTATCAAAACGATAAGCGGGCTGTATAGTTAGCTCAAAGAATGGTGATTTGATTCACTAAAGATTATTCATCACCCTCTTTAACCATAATAACTTTACGGTGCGGGAATGGAATCTCAATATTGGCTGCATCTAGCGCTTTTTTAATTTGTTCTGGTACTGAAAACAGCACATTAAAGTAGTCTTCTCCTTTACAGAAAGGACGCACAATAAAATCAACCGAGCTGTCATTTAAAGTAGATACTTCTACAAAAGGTGCAGGTGTTTTAAGAATGGCAGGATGACTCTCTAATACACTGTTAATCACTTTACGAACTTCATCGGTATTCTCTTTATAAGCCACACCAAAAGTCATATCCACACCTCGAATATCATGATGTGAATGGTTCACAATCTGGCTACCCCAAATTTGGCTATTTGGAATAATGATTTGTTGATTATCAAACGTTTGCAAAATCGTTGTAAACAGATCAATTTCAGTTACATTACCAAATTGGCCTGCTACATCCACAAAATCTCCAACCTTATAAGGTCTAAACATCAATAACATTACGCCTGCAGCTAAGTTGGTTAAGGTACCTTGTAAAGCTAACCCCACGGCCAAACCAGCAGCACCCAATAAGGCAATAATAGAAGCTGTTTGGATACCAAAGCGGTTTAGAACCGCAATCACAACAAACGCTAAAATAATGTATTTGGCAACATTTCCTAAAAACCTAAACAAAGTATCATCAAGATTTTGGTATTTATTGCTGGTATTGCTAATCAGGTTTTTAGCTTTGTTTGCAATAAACAAGCCTATCACCAAAATAGCAATCGCAAACAACACATTGGTTGTTCCTTCTAATAGAACGGGTAGATATTGATCTATGTTTAGACTGTCTAATAACTCTTGCATATATTAATCCTCTCTTTTTTAAAAATTAAACGTTAAACTTGGTATTTAAAAAACGCTAAATAGTCTATTCAGGACTTTAAAAGTTTAAACATCCACTTCTGCCCATCATAGTATGTCAGCCATATTGACTGCGTCAACAGTGTCAAAAATTGTTTCAAATTAATATAAAAAACTACTATAAAATTCAGCCTTTTAATTATTCAATCAAACCTACCAGGCCTGGTAATACACGTGTTTATCTGTCGTTCTTAAAGCTAATATTTTTTTGATTCGTTTTTACCGATTCATTTTCTTATTAAATTGAGAGAAAAACTTCGTTTAACATTACTCATAAAAAATAAGAATAGTCGATAACCCATAAACGGAGGTTATGATTGAAATAAACAAGTATTAAGCGCAATTCGTGCGTATTTTTATATACTATGCACAATTCTGAAAAAAGCCAACTTTTATGTACCTGTTTTCGAATTAAGCAATCAAAATCTTATGAGATTATTCTGCATGAGATTATTTATTTTAATAAGTACCGAGGATTACAAAATTGAATACAAAAATTATTGCCGTTGTATCGGCAACTCTACTTTTACAAGCTTGTGCGACAACATCAAATCATCATGAACATCACGGTCCTGTGGCTGATGAAGTGGTTGCTGAGCAGCGTGCAGCCTTAGCTAAAAACACAGATGGTAAAGGTTTTGGTCCTCAATCGCCAAGAGACATTGATTCAGCAACAGGTAGCAATACAATTAAATTCAATGCCGCGCCAGCTTACACCAATATGAACTTATGTAATATTCACTTTCACAAAAATGCTGAGCATAAAGGGGGTGAATTTACTCAATATGCAGGTAATGGTGATGGTCATGGTTATCTAAGCGGTTACGCCTATTCTGGTAAGTTATCTGAAAGCGAAACGAAACAGGTACATTCTGATATTTGCCCTAGTGCTCACGGAAGCCTACACCCTGGTGACACGATTGAAGTGCACTATGTTCACTCAACCGCGAAGGTAAACCCTGGCCCAACATTAGGCTCTTGCTTAAGTGATTCAATTAAAAATCCTCAGTTACGTGTAGAAGCGCAAGTGTATGTTTTAGTGAACGATAAGAATGCGTTAGACTTCAATGAGTTGACTAAACATGGTATAAAAAACGGTGTTCAGCAGGCGTTAAATATTCCATCAAACACTGGTGACCCTGTTAACTATGCTGGCTCAACGACAGGCCCTGGTTACAATGAAAAAGGCTCTCCTTTCCAAGTAACTTGGAGTGTACGTCCTAAGGTAGCTAAGGTTAATATTGAAAGTGTTGCACAATGGTGTAAAGGCAATGTCTTTAAAGAAGACCATGCACACGGGGTAAGAAACTTAGTGATTAACCCAGAATTACTTTCTAAAATTCAATAATGAATCATAACCGTTAACGGTTGACCATTAAAAACCCGCTAAACCAATTAATTTGGTTTGCGGGTTTTTTATTACCAGTCTCAATAAGGAGTATCAACTCCCTATTAAAGGGCGAGCGAGCTTTTTATTCTAAAAACTCAGACACCGCCGTTGCCACATCTTCATTTGCAAAGTCTAAAAAGAAATGCGTTCCATCTTCAATCATTACGGTTTGTACCATGTCAGAACCTTCTAAGGCTTGCATTTTTTCTGGTAAATCGGGTACCGCTGTATCCGCTGTTCCCATAATTACTAAGGTCGGTTTTACTGCTGTTTTAAGTAACGTTGGTGTATCAAATTGTGGTTTAACCTCATAATTATCAACAAAAGCTTCAGCCGTTACTTGGGCTTTTTTACAGTAAATAAAGTCAGTCTCTTTCAGCATAGTTTTACCTTTGCCTTGCGAAACCAACTTTTTGGCGTTATCTAAAATAGGCTGTAACGCTTTACCGTACTTTTCTTCATACTCTTCAGCAGACTGCTGTTCACCTGTAGCGGGTGCAAGTAAAACCACCTTTTTAAATTTATCACTATCACTCTCTACCGCATACCAAGCTGTTTGGTTACCGCCACGCGAGTGCCCCATTAAAGTGACATTATCAGCACCTTGTTTATTTAACCAGTTTAGCCAAAAATCGATTTCTTTCATGGCATCGGTATGTTTATAAGTGTGAGCTACAGCACAATCATATTCGCCATGACGGTCATCTAAACCTAATGATAGGTTAATCGCCAAAGAACTGACGCCTTGTGCTGCCAAATTTTTCTGTAACTGTGCATAGGTAGAACGCTCTTTATGGGTTAAAGTCCCGTGAGTTAATAACACAAGGTTATCACTGTAGGTTTTACCATCCGCCATCATTAAGTTGGCGTTAACCGTTTGATTATTAAATTTTTGTTTAATCTCTTTAACTTCAGCGGCTTGTGAAGAAGTCGATACTGAAAGTAACTGCAGAGCAAGAAAGGATGCCGAAAAAAGGCTCAATATTTTTTTCACAAGACTATCTCCTTATAGATTTTGTGACAAACTAATTGAATGCTGAAAAGAGTTATTTATATTAGGCTTTATCATTAACCCAAGCTCATAACCCTCAAAGAAGCATCATAAGCTCAATAAAATAAAAAGGCTAGATATTAAAGTTATATGAATGCTCAAATAATAGCATTGACCGCCCCCTCCTGCTCGATACAATAAGTAGAGTTAACCAGTCTAATTTGTCTTTGAATATTGAATACCTAGATTTTAAATGCTTTATCCTTATTTAATTAGCCTGATTAACCAATAGTTAAAAACTATTAAAAATCTTTTTATAATTAATTAGATTAATTTAGAAAAATTCTTTACCATAGGTTTCAAGATTAATAAAACTTATATAGATATAAATTATTAATCAGGTAAGTTAAATTTTCATTCAGGAGATACAATATGGAAAATCAAGAACAAATCATTTCATTACCACGTTTAAATGAAGCAGCACCAGCATTTGATGCAGTAACGACTCACGGCCGTAAAACACTAGAAGATTATAAGGGTAAGTGGTTAATTCTTTTCTCTCACCCAGCTGACTTTACGCCAGTTTGTACCACTGAATTTATGGCTTTCCAAGAGCGTAAACCACAATTTGATGCTATGAACTGTGAGCTTTTAGGTCTTTCTATTGACTCTCACCACTCTCACATTGCTTGGGAATTAAATATTAAACAAAACTGGGGTATGGAAATCGAATTCCCAATCATTGCTGATCTAGACATGAAAGTAGCAAGCTCTTACGGAATGGTTCACCCAGGTGCGGCAGATACTTCTGCAGTACGTGCAACTTTTATCATTGACGATAAAGGTGTACTTCGTGCAATGATGTACTACCCAATGAGCAACGGTCGTTCTATGGATGAGTTTGTACGTCTTGTTAAAGCAATGCAAACTTCTGATGAGCATAAAGTAGCTACACCAGCCGCTTGGCAGCCAGGTGAAAAAGTAATCGTTCCTCCTGCAGCAACAGCAGAAGAAGCTAAAGCACGTATGGCATCTGGCGAATATGACTGTGTTGATTTCTACTTCTGTACTAAATCAATCTAAGTCTTATCTAAGATTGAGCCACTAGCTCATTAATCTTAGAATGTTAAAAGCCAAAGTCTTTAATAGACTTTGGCTTTTTTTATTTTTACCTTTCCTTCACACCCATCTGTGTGAGTTTGCTAAGTAAAGAATATTTCACATCATTATTTCACTGCCAACTTAACCATCCCTTGTAAACCTTTTTCCATTTTGGATAAAATCGTTTCACAGCCCTTAATATTGTATTTTTGTTCTAAATAACGTGGATCGCTATATGAGATCCAAACCTGGTCTTTTTCATCTTTCCAAATGAGTGCTTTCAGTGGTAAATCTATTGCCACTTCTTGCTGACATTGCATTAATAAACTCCCAGCCTTAGGATTTCCAAAAATAAGCAAAACTGTTTCACTTAAATTGATCCCTACTTTATGAGCAGCATCGGAATGATTGATACGGTTAAAAATCGTCATACCCTTCTCTTCTAAAACCGCTTGCATCTTATTTACAGTTTCATCAACCGTTAGAGCGCTTTTAACCTTAACCATTCCTTCAACTGCATAGGCAGACGAAACAGATACCAACATCACCAACACAGTAAAAACAAATCTTTTCATTACAACTCCTTAAATAACATTGGCTTTATGGCTAAACCTGTTTTGCATTGTTTTAAGCTAAAACCCAAGTACCTTTTCCACGTTTTTTAGCTACATACATCGCTGAATCAGCATCCTTTATTAAACTATCTATACTCATATTACTATCTTGGTTAAAAATCTTTAAACCGATTGAGCTATCTATTTCAATCATCCGTTGTTCAGATATTTGTACTGGCTGACGAATAGACTCTAAAAGTTTTTCTGCAAAATTAGCGGCTTCAGTTTCATTGTTAAGCTCTAAAATCAAAATTACAAACTCATCGCCCCCAAAGCGAGCGGCCATACCAATTTTTCTAACTAATAACTGCATTCGTTTTGCTACAGCTTTGAGTATTTCATCACCAGCATCATGTCCAAACTGATCATTCGCTTGTTTAAAACCATCTAAATCTACAAAATACAAACCGTGCATTTGAGGTTCTATTTCAAGATGAACAATCGCTTTTTCAAGCTCTGTAAATAATAACTGCCGTTTTGGCAGGCCTGTAAGTTGATCATAATTTGCCCTATAGGCAATTTCTGCAATTAAAGACTGATTTTCATCTGTTAACTTATTAAATGCAGAAGTTACATTATTATAAAACTCAGCAATCAGAGCTGCATCAGCATAAGGTTCCACCATAATTTTTTGACTAAAATCTTTAGACTTTGCTTGCCGATGCATCATCTGCGCCAAGTCAGTCATGGAGTTAGAGGCATTATGTTCACTAATATTTAAACCAATAATTTCATCCGCCTCGCTTGCTCTGAGCCTCATAAAATGCGTGGCCATTTTTAAAAACAGATAAGAGGTTGTAAAGGCGTAAACCCCTACCGTCAATACACCTATTAATTGAACCCCCAGTTGGTGAAAGATTTGATCTTGAGGATAAAAAAATGCAACCGCTAAAGTACCACTTATACCCGCAAAAAGATGAACTGGAATGGCATCAATCGCATCATCAATTTGAAACTTAACCAAAACATAGCGACCAAATTCGTAAGAGAGATATCCCACAATTCCGATAAAAATAGCATCAATGGGTTGCGCGAGGTTTGCTGAAGCCGTAATACAAACTAACCCAGCAAGAATGCCATGCATAATCGTACTGACATCATAGTATCCAAAAACATAGCGACTATAGATTAACCCTGCTATACCACCAATAGAACCTGAAATTAAGGTATTTAAAATAACAATCCCAGTCTTGTGATTCAATGCCAACATACTGCCACCATTAAAACCAATCCAACCAAGCCAGATAAAGAAAATCCCTAAAGCACTTAAAGCAAGATTGGATTTTTCAAAGCCGTTCTTTAATTCAAAACGTCCCAAACGCGGGCCAATTATAATGATGGCCGCCAGTGCCGCCCAACCACCTACAGAGTGAACAACCGTAGAACCAGCAAAATCCACAAACCCCATTTGAGCGAGCCAGCCAGCCTCATTCCAAATCCAGTGTGCCTGAACAGGATAAACCACTAAAGATACCCAAATGGCAATTAAAAGATAAGTTGGATAGCGCGTTCTTTCAGCTATAGCGCCAGAAATAATGGTAACGGCCGTTGATGCAAACATAGCCTGAAAAAGAACAAAAACAATTTCTGACAAACTACCTTCATAGAAAAACAGTTGATTCCAACCTATCCAACCGCTTATAGAGTTCCCGAGCATTATGCTTGCTCCGAAAATAATAAAAACAATAAATGAGATTAGAAAATCACTGGTGTTCTTTATTGCAGTAGATATGGAGTTTTTGGCACGAGTTTGACCCGCTTCTAAGGCAGTAAATCCTGGTTGCATAAAGGCAACTAAAATTGCACTCAACAACACCCAAAGCGTATCTAAAAGCTCTACTTCCATTAGAAACTCCAATTATAATGTAGATATAAAGGCTTATTTCTCACAATAAAGCAAAAAGAATACCTTAATTTATAACTAACCATATAATAGAAGGTTAATACTTAACAGTAACAAATAATCAATAAAAAGAGATGATGATTTAAGGAAAATGGTGCAAAAAGCACCAATATATAGCTAACAATGTACCGTTATGGTCAATAGCTGAACTGGTTCAGCTTAGTGATTTAGAAAAGTAAACACTTCCTCTTCTGGAAGTCTTGATTTTGGCAAAGATGAATTAAAATCCTCTTTATGACGATAGCCTAATGCCACCATTGCGATAGCGGTATAGCCTTTTTCGATTAACTCAAACTCGTTATTTAGCACACTCACATCAACCCCTTCAATTGGCACAGCGTCAATTTCGAGCATACTAGCACCCAATAAAATCGTACCTATGTTCAGATAGACCTGCTTTTCCATCCAACTTTGCGTGTCATTCAAATTCTTTCTGTGTAAGTCAGCATAAAACCCACGTACCTTACCTGCGATTTCCTTTGCTTCTGGCTTTGGAAAACGACCATTTTTATCTTCGTTTTCTAACAAGTGCTGTAAATACTCATCACTCATCTCCGTTTTAGCACAAAACAAAACCACATGTGAGGCATCTAAAATCTTAGGTTCATTAGCACTGTATACACCTTGTGCGCCTTTAGCCAGTCGCTTTTTGGCGTCTAAATTATCGGCAATCACAAAATGCCAAGGCTGAGAGTTCACACTGGATGGACTCAATCGCAGTAAAGTCTTAATCTGTGCAAAATCAGAATCTGAAATACGTTTGTTTGCATCAAACTTTTTGGTTGCATAACGCCTTTTAACGGCTTCAACAAGAGTCATATTTTTTCCTCAATTATTTTGGTATCGATTATTTTTGTAGCGACTATCTTAGTCGAAAACTCCACAGAGCTAAATACAGATAATAAAAAACCCGCTGAATGATTCAAGCAGGTTAAGAATCAAACCACCGACGAAAAATCATCGTTACCAGGCCTGGTAAATTGATCTAAATTACTCTTTATCGCCAATCCAATTAATACGGTATAAGTCACGGCGACGGTCTAAATAGTTACGTACAGAACCTTCGTTTTTAAGCACACTGAGTTTTTCTAAATCTAAATCAACAATGAGTGTCATTTCTGTATTTGGGGTCGTTTCTGCCATAATCGCATCATGTGGAAACGAAAAATCAGAAGGCGAAAATACCGCCGATTGTGCATATTGAATGTCTGCCCCATCCACTTTGGGTAAATTTCCCACACTTCCTGCAATCGCCACATAACATTCGTTTTCAATTGCTCTGGCTTGAGCGCAGCAGCGTACCCGTAAATAAGCATTTTTGGTATCTGTCCAAAATGGCACAAACAGGATTTGCATCCCCTCTTCCGATTGCATACGTGCAAGCTCTGGAAACTCCACGTCATAACAAATCAAAATACCAATTTTGCCAAAATCGGTATCAAACACATTTAATTTATTACCGCCCGCCATAATCCAAGCGCGTTTTTCATGTGGCGTTGGATGAATTTTATACTGCGATTCAATCGTACCGTCCCTTCGGCAAAAATAGGAGACATTATAGAGCACGTTATTTTCCATAACAGGCAGTGAACCCGCGATAATACTGATGTTATATGCAACGGCTAAACGAGATATTTCTTCAACCGTCTGCTCAGAATATTCAGAGAGCGCCTTAATTGAATCGATTGAGTTCTGATGGGTATCAATCCCCATTAATGGCGCATTAAAGAGCTCTGGAAAAAGCGCTAAATCACACTGATAGTCGGCCAATGCATCCACAAAAAATTCAACCTGTTGAATCAAATCTTCCATAGATTGTACGGGGCGCATTTGCCACTGAACACAACCAATTCTTGCCGACGTTTTTACTGCACCAAACAGTGGTGCTTTCTGCTTATCGTAATAGAGGTTAGTCCATTCCAGCAAAGTAGCATAGCCTTTTGATTCTTTATCTTCAGGCAGGTAGTCACTTAGTACTCTCTTCACTTCAAAATCATTAGAGAGTTGAAAGGTTAAAATCGGGTCGTAAATCTCTTTTTTCTTAACCCGTTCAATATACTTTTGCGGAGACATCTCATGGGCGTGATTTTTATAATTTGGAATTCGACCACCAGCCACAATCGACTTGAGATTTAAGTTCTGACACAGCTCTTTTCTGGCTTCGTACAACCTGCGGCCTAAACGCATTCCTTGGTAATCAGGATGCACCACCACCTCTGCGCCGTACAACACATCGCCCCTTGGATCGTGGGTTGTAAGATAAGCATTACCAGTAATCTCTTCATAAGTGTGATAGTCGCCAAACTTGTCATAATCCACAATTAATGAGAAGGCGGCGGCAATCACTTTTCCATGATCTTCAATACATATCTGCCCCTCTGGAAAAGTGGCTAATTGCGCTTTAAACACCTTCTCTGGCCCAGCACCATCCATATCGGGGTACACAATCGCCATCATCTCTTTAAGATCAGGAAAATCGGTTAATTCTAAATTTCTTAATATCAGTCGATGCTCTGAATCTTCTATTGAAATATTTGAGTCCATAAAATCCTAACCTTTTTGCAAATCATGTCGATTATCGTCCAGCCAATATA
The DNA here is from genome assembly GCF_000478585.1 of Thiomicrorhabdus sp. Kp2. Taxonomy (NCBI): domain Bacteria; kingdom Pseudomonadati; phylum Pseudomonadota; class Gammaproteobacteria; order Thiotrichales; family Piscirickettsiaceae; genus Thiomicrorhabdus; species Thiomicrorhabdus sp. Kp2. The sequence continues at coordinate 55,531 of NZ_ARWI01000001.1, read as the reverse complement.
ACGAAAATACATTATCTGGGTCAATAAAAAACCCGCTTAATAACAGTTAGCGGGCTTGACTGGTGTAAAAGAGACCAGGCCTGGAAGCTACAATAGATTTACCTTTTTTAAACACAAATAGTATCAATTACTTCACATTCTCTGGGGTTAAAACATCCATCCCCGTTTTCTCACGAATATCCTCATGTAAAGATTCTTCTTTTAGCTCTTCTTTCAATGTCGCTTTTGAGCCGACCCAACGATCCATAAGTTTAGCAGCAACCAAATCACCTGTAACATTAATAGCGGTACGACTCATATCAAGAATACGGTCAACCCCCATAATCAATGCGATTCCTGCGGGTGGAATTCCGACCGAGTTAAGTACCATAGCCAAAATAACAATCCCCACGCCTGGCGTAGCTGGAGCACCGATAGAAGCTCCCACAGAGGTTAATATTATCAATACCATTCCACTCAGACCGATTTCAATACCAAACACCTGAGCAAGAAATAATGCGGCAACCCCTTGATACAAAGCCGTTCCATTCATATTAATGGTTGCACCGAGCGGAATAACAAATTGAGAGACCGAGGGCCTTACTTTTAACTTCTCTTCGGCTGTTTTAATAGATAATGGCATGACCGCTGCAGAACTCGAGGTTGAAAATGCCAGTAACATAACCTCTCTTATGTCACGGATAAAACTGAATGGATACTCTCTTGCAATAAGAAAAATCATAATCAAATAGGTCATGAACAATAACAACAAAGCGAACAAAACCGTTCCAACATAAACGGCCATACCGAGTAAAGCATCCATACCCAGTTTGGCCGTCAATTGCGCCAATAAACCAAACACTGCAATGGGTGCTAACACCATAGCCCAGCGCACGACCGTCATACAGACTTCCTGCAAAGAACCTAACAAATCTAACATCGGTTTAGCCTGTGCTGGAGCCATCATCACTAATGCAACCCCAACAACCATAGCAAAGATGACCACTTGCAGCATATCACTTTCAACCATCGACCCTAATGGGTTTGCAGGAAGCAAAGAGACCACTTTTTGAGGCAGGTCTGAAATATTGATACTTTGTGACGAGGCTTGTTCAGCTAATACAGGTGCAATTGACATATTGGCCTGGAGTGCCTGACTATCGATGTAGGTACCAGGCTTAATGACCGAAGCTACGATTAACCCAATAACAATTGCCATTGCCGTAGTCGCGATAAAAAACAACACAACACGAAACCCCATACTGCGAAGTTGCTCAAGATCCTCTGTAGCGGCAAGCCCTCGTATAATTGAGGCAAAAATGAGCGGTATAACAATCATCTGAATAAGTGCCAGAAATAATTTTCCTGGAAAAGCCAGCCAGTCCCCAACCAAGATTGCCATTGAAGGTTCAACCAAACCTACCGAAGGCCCAATGAGTACTCCAGTCACAATCCCTAAAACCATTCCAATTAAAACCTGTAGCCACAAGCGATTATGAACCATAGACTGTAAATAGTTCGTGAGGTATTTAAGAGAACGTGGGTGTAACAAACCAATAGAATCATTCTGCTTTTGGTCTTTTGACATAACTTCACTCCAAATTAGTCTTACCAGCAATAATTAAACATAATTTCATTAAAAAAAATAGGGTAATAACTCAAGCGAGCTTAAAATGAATAGAGATAAGTCAACTCAGTCTTTGCGGGATTTCAAGTAAAAAATTTTATTTATGAGATTGATACAAAAAACCTACATGAAGTAGGTTTGGTTTTGTGCTTATTGAGAGTAAATCAAATTAGACTCTTAACCTAGCCAGAATATCGACTATATGATTTAGGTGTAATTTAATTCAGATTGTGTGAAGGCCAATTATTTAAAGTATTTATCCAACTCTTCATAGACCACTTCAATATACATTAACTTTGGACCGCCTCCCATGACAACCGCCATCATAGCGGCTTCAAGAATCTCTTCTTTCGTCGCTTTTTGATCCACACACCCTTTTACATGCACTGCTATACACCAAGCGCATTGAAATGCCACACCTAAAGAAAGCAACATTAAATGTTTGGTTTTTTCTTCTAAAGCACCATCCGCTTCGGCCACTTTAACAAAACCGCCAAACTGTTTTAACTGCTCTGGCATATCTTTCATAAGACGTTCCATCATCGCCCCTGTTTCCTGTAATCGTTCCATAACCACCTCCAAGACTTAAACTGAAAATAATATAAACCCATTTAATATTACTCTTTTAGCAAGTTTAAAAATGAATTTATTGTGAATATGCTGATATAAAAAGAGCAAAAAAAACGGTTATACAAGCTCTATCAAACTTTGAATACTGAAAAGAGGGCTTAACAATCTATCTTTTATTTTATTACTATTTCCAGGTGTTTAATGGCTAGGAACAAGCTCTCTTCCCTTTGGCTTTGTACATATCAACATCGGCAGCCGTAAGTAAACTGTCCATTGTTGTGCCATCTTCAGGGTAAATGGCTACACCAATACTACAACTGACTTGAAGCTGTTTATCATCAAAAATAAATACTTCATTTAATTTGTTTTCAATCGTTTCAACCATGCTAGAAAGATCATTTTTATTAGAGATATTTTCTAATAACAGAACAAATTCATCACCACCAATTCTGCCGACCGTATCTGATTTGCGAATGGTTTTCTCCAAGCGTGAAGCCGTTTCAACCAGAACTTGATCGCCAAATGTATGGCCTTTTGTGTCGTTAATGACTTTAAAATCATCCAAATCGATAAAAAGCAAAGCAAAGTGATTTTTACTACGTTCTGACTGTGCAATTAAATGTTCAATACGGTCAATCAGAAGGTAACGATTAGGAATTTTTGTGAGGTAATCATAATGTGCAAGCTGCTCAAGTCGCTTAGTTTCTTTTATACGATCCGTGATATCACGATTGATACCTAATGCGCCTATCATCTGTTCATTGTCTGCATAAATGGGTACACACATAGACTCAATCCAGCCAATATCACCGTTTTTACGCAACATCCTAATTTCACCAGACCATTTGCCAAATTTTTCAACCGCTGAAATCACTTCTAAAGTGATTTTTTCAGAATCCTCTGGAACATGTAAGATGTTAACGGGTTGTCCAATGGCTTCATTTTTAGAATAGCCGTACAACTCTTCTGAACCCTTATTCCAATCGATTATGACGCCTTGTAAATCCGTTACGACCACTGCATCGAACAGATAATCAAAAGCCTTAGCGCGTTGTTTAAGCGTATCCAAATTCATAATGTATTAAGCACCAAAGCTATTCATAATTATTAGAAAGATTTACCAACAGGTTCACTTATCAGAAAGCAAGTGAGAAACGTTTTACCCATTAAATAAAGCAAACATTCGTTAATCTCACAAGTAATTTTGATTATAACGTTTAATCCAAAATGGTATGTCATATTATTATTGGGCATAACTTAAGAGGATTAATGCACTCTATCTACCCCCCATTCAGCTGCTTAACTCGTTTAAACCCGCCTTATGAGATTAGGCATTACGCAAAGAAGCCATTAGGCGCTTAGGTTTAAGCAAAGAGTCTAAAACATCCACAATACTACTAAATACTAAATCGCTTGCCATAAGCGTTTTGGTGAAACAGCCTTCCTCTTGAATAACCACAATTCCCAAAGCAGCCTCTTTAAGCATAAACGCATCATTAAAGCCATTACCAACTGCAACACAGTTTTTTGCGTTCAAATGGTTAACATAGTCTTGTTTCTGCTTGTCTTGATGACTCTTTTCAATCACATAAATCGTGACCCCACTGCCCAAAAAAGCGTTATGCACCGAACCATGCGTATCTGCGGTAATCACATGCACTTGCAATAGACTAGAAAGCGCCTGTAATTTGCTCAAAACATTCTCTTTTAGAATGCCATCGCAAGCGACGGTGCCGTTATAATCCAAAACTAGGTGTTTTAACTCTAGGGTGTCATTACCAGGTACTTCAATCGTTAACATAGGCTTTACTTTCCAATTCTTTACAAAGGTTTGTTATTAACCAATGACCAATAAAATAATTCAAAGAAATTTTTGCTATCACACGACTACTCCTTAATCATTAATTCAATTGTCTCTTTGATTTTAGGTTCATCCCACTCAATCGCCGCATTTACTGAATAGCGTAAATTACCTTGGGCATCAATAATGAAAGAGCTTGGAAAAGAAAATATTTCATAACGGTTAGAGACTTTTCCATCCAAATCAATCAGCACTGGAAAATCCACTTTTACACTCTTTAAAAACGCTGCAATCGTTTCTGGGTTCTCTTTAAAATTCACAGAGACAATCTCAAAATCACTCGTCTTAAACGATTCTGCTAGGCGATTCATCGAAGGAATCTCTTTCACACAAGGTGGACACCAACTCGCCCAAAAATTCAGCAATATGACTTTGCCCCGCTTATTGTTTAACTGAATCGCCTTACCGTAGATATCGGTTAACTGAAAATTAGGTGCTGGACGGCTGGCAATCGGCACCAACCCTTTTACGCTAACAGTTGCCTCTTTGTTTAAAAGGGTTTTAACAGGCTTAAAGCGAGTGTTTTCTGCAACCAGCCCAGCTTTTAACCAAACTTCCAATTGCTCTGGAATCATCTCGCCTAATTTTTTCTCCAAAGCCGTCGGTTCACGTCTTAAAAAATACCAATCTCTAACATCAAGCGCCGCAGCAACCGTTACTTGGCTCTGGTTTCTTTCCAACGCCTCAATGACTTCAGGTAATTTCCATTTATAGGTGCCCTGTGTTGGCTGAACAAGCGTAATCGGCAAACTGCTTGCAGAAACAATTGGGAATAACGCAGGTGCATCCCCCGCTTTTTTAGGGGCATCAAATAGATTCGGAAAAAAGGTCACCACCTGCTTCAACTTTCCAACCCCATTTTGAGGGTCGCTTTTAAGCTGCCATAAACGACTACCTCGCAATAACACCAAACTCATTCGCCCTGTACTAACTGGCACAAAACCTCGATTTTGTTGGTTTGCATATTGCAAAACGGCCGCCACACCTTCACCTGTTAAAGCTCGAACATTGGTTGGTGTGCGCTCAATAAAATAAGACTCCAACAAATCAACCTGCCAAAACTCATAACCTAGGTCATTGAATTCAGATATTAATTGTCTAAAAGGCGGACGGCTTGCATAGCCTTCGGTAAACCAGATTAATAAAGGCTTTTCTGAGTCCGAAAAAGTCGCTGGATAAACTTTAACCGCCACCTCCTCACCAGAATCAAGCGACAAATTAAAATGGCTACTTGCTTGTGCAGTTGAAACACCCAAAAAAACCATTATCAAAAAAAGCCAAATACGCACCTGTAAACCCTCTTATAGAGAAACTTCAACCATCTTATATTTATAAAGCGCCTGTTGGAAAGTTTTATTTAAACCCCATCCATTGCCGCTACCCTAAATCATTTCATTACCCAATAAAAAACCCGTTTCACACACTGGTCAAACGGGGCTTTCAATACATTTAATTTACCAGGCCTGGCAAACATAGAGTTTAACGATGTCTTGTAAGCCTACGGTAAATTAAATTTTGTATAAAACGAGATTGTTTTAAGAGTTATATTACGGTTAGATTATGGTTAGTTCAGGGTTTGTTTATGGTTTAACCGTTGTTAAGCCTAACGCATTCCAGGCTTGCATACCGCCTCGATACCAATAAATTTTATCTGCTGGATAGCCCATACTGACTAAGGTTTTAATATTAGTTGGTGACTGACCACACCAAGGACCATTACAAAACATCACCAAATCCTTTGCATTGGAAAAGTCCCAAATGCCATCTTCCACTTTGGCTCCAAAACGCTCGGTCAAAATACTCTCAACCACCATTGGTTCAAAATTAGACGCTTTACGGTACAGTTGCGTCCACGGAATATTAATCGCCGTAGGAATAGTGCCTTTAGCAACCCAGTCTGGCGTTCGTGAATCAATAATTAATAGGTTCTTATCCCCATTCGATTTACCTTTAAGAAAAGTTAACATCTCCAGTTCACCAATTGTATGAACCCCTGGCAGTAAATTGATGGGTTGCACACAAAAAGGCGGGCAATTTCTTGAGGTTAAAGCGTAATCTTTAACAATGGTGTTTTCTGCATTTTGGTTACGCTGTATCACAATCGGCTTGCCATTGTGCAACACGGTGATAGAACCGATTTTATCGGTGATTTTTACCTTAAGTTCAGGCTTGGACACTTCTGCAGACCAAGCTGGTACTGAAAAAAGCATGATAACGGTGGTACACATTAATAACATTTTATAAAACATGACTCCTCCTTCAATTAGCTCAATTTGGCTAGTCGTTCAGTATTGATATTACCAGAAGGCCGTAAAAAACAAAATGTATAAAGGCGCTAGAGGAATTAACCAATAAGAAATGAAAGGCGTGTTTTATTGGTTTTAACATACCTGCTCTAACAGGTTGATTAAACAAAGATTAAACGAGGGTTAAACAATTTTGATATATAAAATTAAGCACTCTATGTTTTCAAAAGCTCATTGGACACTGAACATACCAGGCCTGGTTATTTACGCACCTTCGGCAAGCAAACAAACATCGGTTTCTCCAGCAGGTTTATGAATGGTCAGTCTTATTTTGCACTGTTCGGGTAGTTCGCAAATAGGCGTTGGATCATCCGCACAACAATCTCCCGCCTCCATGCCAGTATAAAATACCAATACCGTCAAAACCAAAGCTTGCTTAGTTTCATCGGCATTAAGTAACATAAAACTAATATCCGTGTCTGCCACACGGTTACTCATGGCCAGCCCTTGCTGTAAAGGCCATTGCGATTTATCCACTTGCTGAAGCTCTTTATGTAACACTCTTTTAAAATCAACGGTTGGCCAAGAAACAAGTACTTGTAATAAGTTCATAAGACCTCCTCCAACAAAACGGTTATTGATAAGTTTACCAGGCCTGGTAGACAGGCTCTCATTAAAAGTCTTTAAAGCTTCCCCCACAAAACGGAACACTAAATATAAACAATAAAGATTCGAATGAATCCCAAAATTAGTTTAGTATGAAAGATTGGGACAAGATAAGCATTTGTTTTTCCGAACATTACATGCCTAATATGTCTCTAGTTATAACCCACAAAGCATACATATGTAAATTTCCAATTTAGGAGGATTCAAATGAGCACAATCGGTTATGCAATACTTGTTGATTTAGGAAATATTAAAGTTTTTGCGGTCAATAAAAGTGAACAAAACAGCACTTCTCTACAAGCCTACCAATCAACTGAAAACACAGAGGTTCGCACAAAAATATCTGAACTCTATAGCGACAAGGCGGGAGACTATTCCAACTCTGTTACTGGGGCCAATAGTTCCTATGAAAACAAAAGCGACCTTGAAATAAAACACCGCTCCATTGAACTCATTAGCGGGTTTATTAATGAATTTGCAGACAAACATGAAGAAAAAATTTATCTCGCTATTTCTGATCCCATTCACAGTAAAGTAGAAACAAAACTTACCGCGACAACAAAATCAAAAATATCTAAATCTCTCGCAAAAAACCTGACTCAGCAAAACGTGGATAATGTTATAAAAGCGTTTGAATTCTAGATGTAAAACAGGTTGGTTTTAATCAAACTATTTTAATAAAACCCGCTTAACCAAATGGCTATAAAGTGCCCCCCTAAAGGTTGGACACCAATCTATGAGGGCACTTCACTAAACGGGGTTTTTATTCGTTTAAATAAAAAATTACTCAAGCTTAACCACTCACAATCTAATGAAAAATAAATATCCACTTTAAGTTCTTTTTATTCATTTAGATTTGAAACAACAGAGTCACTTTATTGAGAGTGGTTGTATTGATTTTATATTTCAAGAGACAGAGTGAAGCTCGCTGTAACAGACTACCTGATTCCTACCTCGGTGTTTTGCTTCGTATAAAGCTTGATCGGATTGAGCTAAAGTCTCCTCTAAAGTAAAGTTTTTTGGATTAGCTTCGATCACACCAAAACTCGCACTACTGGTAATGATTTGTCCCTCGTGCTCCACCTGAAGCTTCATAAATGCCTGCCGAATTTTTTCCGCTAACAACTTAGCTCCTTGCTCATCAGTCCGAGCTAGAATTAGGGCAAATTCTTCACCGCCAAGCCGTCCATTCAAATCTGAAGTACGAATAAGCGATGAAATTGTTTGCGCAAAAGCTGCTAGTACCTTATCTCCAGCCGAGTGACCATAAGTATCGTTAATGGTTTTAAAGTGGTCGATATCCATCATAATCATACTCAAATGTTCACCATTACGGACGGCTTCATTAAAGAGATGATTACCAATATCGAAAAAGGCACGACGCGTCTTTAAATTGGTGAGCATATCGGTAGAAGCAAGTAATTCAGCCTCATCTTTTGCCTTTTCAAGCTGATGTGTACGAACTTTAACCATTTGATCGAGTTCGGCATTAAGCGTCACCAATGCTTGCTGTTTGGTGTTTAACTCTTCAATCATTTGGTTATAACTGCCTTTTAGAACCTGTATCTCATTTTTATCGGACCAGGGCAGTTCTAAAGTGATTGGCTTAGGTTCGTTTATATCCTGACTCTTAATTTTATCGGTAAACTCATTTAGGGGTTCGCCCAAATAACGTTTGATAAAATAAAAAGCAATCAGCCAAAGCGCAAAGGTTTTGACCACTGAGTTAATCAGAATCAAAAAGAAACCGTATTTCACGCGCTCAAAAACCAGACGTTCATTCGAATAAAGCGTCACTTGACCTAAAGGTTGCAGCTCCTTGAAAGCGGGCCCATTATACGTAATTGGAAAAGTGTGACTAAAAAGAGAGGACGACCCCAACCCAGTCTCAGTTGGCTGAGAAAGTTTTCCTTGGCTATCATAAAATACTGGGCGTAATTCATCATCGAATATCGCACCGATCTTATAATCCATTTTATGGTCGAGAGATTTCACTTCAACGCCCACAACAATCGGGATGTTGTAGACGCCTTTTAAAATGGATTCAAGTAATTCTTGATTATAAGTCCAGACAGAGTCACTAATCCCTTGGCTAAAAGTCGCTGGCAATAACTGGATTTCTTGATAGAAGGTATTTTTAGTATTCTCGTACTCTTTATAAAGCTGAATGGCAGTAACCAATAGCGTCACAATAAAATAAAAACCGAAAATGACTACTAATAAATGTAGTGCAATGGAGTGGCGATATCGGAACATAATCGTCTAACTTGAACTTAACGCTGCCAATCTTGAATACCATAAGTCGACAGGATTTTTTGCAACTGGCCACTTTGACGCATCTTTTCAACTTCCTCTTCTAAAATCTGGGCATACTGCTTAGATTTTGGAAGTACTGGAGAGAATCCTGAGTAAACATTAATCACCGCGGAGGTCGAGCCAGAAACCCGAACCTGATCGGCATACCCCATTTGCTGTATTTTGTATTCCAGAACCATTTTATCGTCAATAACCGCAGTCAAACGTCCTGACAATAACATTTGCAACAGCCTTTCAAGAGGCTTTTCGCCAGTAATTTCCAAAACATTTTTAGGGTGTTGATTAATATAATCCATAACCTCAGAATCGACATAATCATATCCTTTAATGACACCAATCATTTTAGCTTGCTTAAGGGAATCTAATCCTTGATAGCGCCAATCATTGCCTTTGCGACTAAAAAAGGTGCTATTGCTTATTCCTTGAACCGCATTTGAAAAGACAAAATCGGGGGCTTCCTCTTTAAAGCAAGCCATCGTAGCATCCAACTTTCCTTCTCTAACCAGTTCTAAACCTCTAGAATAAGAAACCTCAACAAACTCAACTTTATGCCCCCTGTTCTGCATAGCGGCAACCAAAAGATCACCCATATAACCGACTTTGCCATCATTCTGAGAGGCAATACAGTCATAAGGACACCATTCATCCGTTGCTATTCTTAAAGTATCCGCCATGCTTTGTTGGGGTACAAATAGAACGAAACTAAAAATAAAGGTTACAAAATGTAATTTACGCTTTCTCTGCAAGGTAGCAATCAGGTTCATCATTGTCGCTTCTAAATGTATTTATTATGAAATTATCATTCATCGTATCCTAAACAACATTTAGTTACCAACACTTCGTTACCAATAAACTGAATCCTGCAAAAAAATAATAACTGGGTTTCTAAACCAACAAGATTAATCAATGAACTCAAATTAAAAATTAAATCAATGAAAAGAAGAGCGAACTAGCTGCTAATTGCTCTGGAGGTTCTGTTTTGTTGAGTCTTTTTCTTCTGAATGAATCACGTTTTATAATATTATAGAGTGTCGTAATACAATCAAAATTCAAACGGCTTTCAAAGGGGCAATATGCAATACAGTCATTTAGGAAATACTTCGATCAAAGTGAGTAAAATCTGTTTAGGCACCATGACTTGGGGTCAACAAAACACTCAAGCAGAAGCCTTTAAACAGATGGATTTTGCTTTAGGTCAAGGCGTTAACTTTTGGGACACAGCAGAGCTCTACTCCGTACCACCCAAAGCCGAAACCTATGGAGCAACGGAACGTATTATCGGCAACTGGCTTGCCGCAACTGGACGCCGAGATGAAATTGTACTGGCTTCTAAAATTGCAGGCCCAGGTGAATTTGTTGAGCATATTCGTGATGGCAAAACGCGCTTTAATCAATTGACTATTGAAACAGCCCTAAATCAATCACTCACACGCCTTCAAACCGACTACCTTGATCTTTACCAACTGCATTGGCCTGAACGCCCAACCAACTATTTTGGTCAACTCGGTTTTGAACACCCTAAAAACTCACCAGAAGATTTAACGCCAATCGCGGAGACCTTAGAGGCGCTTTCAAAACAAGTGAAAGCGGGTAAAATTCGTAGCATTGGTTTATCAAATGAGACAGCGTGGGCTACCATGAAGTTTATCCAAGTCGCTAAAGAGCTTGGGCTGGAGAAGATTGTTTCAGTACAAAACCCGTACAATCTTTTAAACCGCAGTTATGAAGTTGGATTGGCTGAAATTGCTCACCAAGAAAATGTTGGCTTACTAGCCTACTCGCCTTTGGCTTTTGGTGTATTAAGCGGAAAGTACCTGAATAATCAATGGCCTGAAGAGGCACGCATCACTCTCTTTCCTCGTTTTGATCGCTACCAAAACCCACAAGCGCAAGCAGCCACTCAAGCTTATTATGATTTAGCTCAAAAGCATGAGCTGTCTTTAACCCAAATGGCACTGAGTTATGTCAACACACGTCCATTTGTCACCAGCAATATCATTGGTGCCACGACAATGTCACAACTCAAAGAGAACATCGACTCCATTCACACCAAATTAAACGATGAACTGCTTACAGAGCTGGAACAAATTCACCAAAAATACACCTACCCTTCGCCTTAACTAGCAAATAAAGTTACAGGGATGTGTTGTTAGTAAAACCCATCCCTTTCAACCATGCCTGAATTTTCTCAAAGCCAAGGCTGTTTGCCGTTTTTCTATTTCAGTAAGGCGCATTCAGTTATTCAATACAAAACTTAAAACCGATTATTGAGCGCTCAGCCTATAAATCACGCCATTATCCGTTGCCACATAGATTCGCCCTTGTTTATCTTGAGTTAAACTTCTTACGCGTTGTTCCAAGGCTTGTAAATAACGATTTTCGGCAATGGCTTTGCCATTTTTATCCAATACCACTTGATTGAGATGGCGTAATACCAAAGCCCCTGCAAATAGACTCCCTTGCCATGTGCGGAATTCATTTCCCTGATACACAATCAAACCACTAGGTGCAATAGACGGGATATAGACTTTGACTGGTTCAATCACCCCTTCTTGATGGCGCTCGCCCACAGGCCTACCTGAAAAATACTCTTTACCTTGCGAGACGATTGGCCATCCGTAATTTTGACCTTTCTCTATAAGGTTGATTTCATCTCCACCACGCGGGCCATGTTCTATCTCCCATAAACGATTGGTTTTACCGTCAAACACTAACCCTTGCGGATTACGATGACCATAACTCCAAATCTCATCCAATGCATTAGCATCGCCCACAAACGGGTTGTCTTTGGGGACAGAGCCATCCTGGTTTAATCGAATAATGGTACCCGCATGATTGCTTAAATCTTGGGCATTTCCTCTGTTACCGCGATCTCCTACACTGAAAAAAACATGGTCTTGGTCATCAAACGCAATTCGGCTACCAAAGTGAATGTCTTTAAAACTTTCGGATTGAGTAACCATTAAATCTTGCCAGTTTAGTAAGTTATTGCCTGCTAGCTTTGCACGAGCCAAAGTGGTCACTGCCGAAGTAACGGTTGGTTTGCTATAGGTAAAATAAATCCAACCTATTTGGGCATAATTGGGCGCCGCTTTTACATCTAACAAACCGCCCTGGTTTTCATTATGAACTTCTGGCAAGCCTTTTAACCAAGTGACCTGGCCTGTCTGAATATTAAGCAAACCTGCTTGCCCACTTCGTTGGGTAAAAATCAGATTTGTCTCATCCAAAAAATCCATGCCCCAGACAATCCCTAAATCCTCTGCAAGCGGTTTAATCACAAACGGTTTTTCACTCGCATTTACAGGCAACAAGATTGTGGTAAAAAGCATCAATAACAGAGTTCTTAAAATAATCATAACCATACCTTTAACTTGTTAAGTATTTCATCCAGTCTAAAATAATGAGTGGCCGAGTAAAAAACGGTTTTAAGCGTTTTTTAAATGGCTTGAACGAATCAGAACAACTCGCCAGGATCCGCTTTTAATTTAACCCCTGAAGCAAAATCTCTTTAGCATCGCAAATCTGCCTAAAAACCTGAGCATCCCCACCCTTATCAGGATGGTGTTGCTGACACAAGTTACGAAACTGTAATTTCACACTCTGCCTAGATACAATCTGATTTTCCAAACCAAGAGTTTGCTGGGCTTGCAATCTGGCCCCCTCATTAATGGGGTAAATAGGATGGCTGGCCATCTTTTTCCAAAAATCATCCAATAAGCCCAGTACATCCTCTTCTTGTGTGTTTAAAAATTCACGGTAATCCAGATAATAAGCTTTGACGGGGTCATCTTTATGCACCTCTTGTGGCGTTCTCTCGACAGACTTCGGAGAAAATGCCATTTCCTGTAAATGAATATCTGTCGTATGGATGCTAAGCCAACCACGACTTTCAAAAAACCACTGGTCTTGTATACGATAAAGTAGGTGAAAGAGTAAAAAATGGGCACGAAATAGCGTTAATGGATCCAAGTCAGGTTTAAAGTCAGATAAACCTTGTTCAGATAAATATCGCAAGAGTTCATATTCACTGATGCTCTGCCGTGTTTTTAAAAGTTCCCATAACAGAGCTTCAAAACGCTCTGGCAACGGTGGCAATTCAGGAATATCGCTCATACTGTCAGTCTCGATCCTCTCTTATTTTTAGTGTGTTAGTCATCCATAAAAGGGGTTAGCTCCACTGCTGTCCCACTTAGCAGAAATGAAAAAGCCTGAGAACCGAAAACAAAAAACCTGCATTTTTAGGCGCAGGTTTTATTCAAGCATAAAATAGAAATAATCACTATTTTAAATTCACATTAAAGAATCTATTGATTACAACCTTATTCTAACGTGAAATTGTCTTTGCCTTTATCTTTCGAACCATACAAAGCTTTATCCGCACGTTGAATGATTGAATCTACATTATCTGATTCTGGGTAAACGGCACCACCAATACTCAAGGTTAAAAGTCCAATCTTTTCAAACTTATGTTGTTTTATATGATTCTGAAGGGTCTTTGCCAAGTGTAAAATGGTTTCTTTAGAGGCTTTGGGCACAATAATCAAAAACTCATCCCCTCCCCATCTACCAGCAATATCTGTTTGGCGGATCGAGCGCTTCAAAACATCGGCAAATTCCTTTAAAACTCTGTCGCCAAATACGTGACCTAAAGAGTCATTAATAACCTTAAAATTATCAACATCTATTAAAATCAAACCAAAGCAATTACCGTAACGTTTGGCAAAATTAACCTCCTTAGTTAACTCATTGTCTAACTTATGGCGGTTGTAAAGCATAGTCAACTTATCGTAGATTGAGATTTTCTCCATTTTTTGGAGTGCCTCTTCAAGCTCTTTAGTTCTGGCCTTTACTGTTTCCTCAAGCTTTTCATTAGTCAGTTTTAATTGCTCTTCTATACGTTTGAGTCGAGTAAACTCACGCGAAATACCAAAAATGCGTTGTGCTCCAGTTTATTCATCAATAATGGGAAGAATCATTGTTTCCCAATAGCGTGCTTCACCAGAGTCATCAAGAACATGAGTTTCCGCATAATGAACAGGGGCGTTGTTTTGTAAACAGTCGTTATAACGTTGCGCAATTTTTTGAAAAGCTTCTACTGGAAGCAGTGTTTTTAAGGAGGCACCTGATGCCTGTTGAGGAGTCATTTTAAAAAGCTTTACCAAAGCAGGATTGCTACGTTCGGTAATAAAATCCCCATCCTCTGTTTTCAAGACGATGAACAGATTATCTTCAGAATTGTTCCAAACGGCTTTAAATACCTAAGTTCATCAGCACTTGAAACCGTTTTATTTTCATTAATCTGCGTAGTCATCAACTCGCTTTTTTTATAAATGGTTTTTATTAACGATGCCAATCAGCCTGAACAGCGATAAATGACAAAAAATAATCTTTATGATAAAACAAAGCAACCCCTGATAAAAATGATTTTACAGTCAGAAAATAATGAGTATCAAATCCTTTACAGGGCAACCAGGCCTGGTAGGTTTTTGAAAGAATCGTTAGGTAAATTCAATTCCAAATAAAAAAGCCGAGTTACCTCAAAAAGATAACTCGGCTTTTCTATAAGCATTATTTAAATAGTCAACTAAGCCGTTGCTATTGGCAATACAATTTCACTAATCAATGTAATTGGAGCCAGTAAAAGTAATGCCCCGATAAGACCATATTTTAGCCATGAAGCCGTTTTAACTTTGTTTTGAGTTTGATTAGACATGTTTTCACCTATTATTATTTCGGGCAAAATCATATAACATTTTCCTATCAGTCAAAATCAAATTATTTTATCACTGGGCAAAAACTACCTATACATTAGATTATCAACTTTTGTTTCTTTTCAGACATAAAAAACCGCTTAACAAAAAGGCTAAACGTTTTTTGAAAACTACCTGGCCTGGCATATCCTGCGGCCAATATGCTTTGCAGATATAGGGTTATTTAAAAACTCAATTCTCTCATAAAACTCACTCTCTTAAAGGGTCAAGTAGTGACTTTAAACCATTATGATCCAACTCCTGCATTAGAAGCCAATAACTGCCCTAAATTACCAGGCGGAAAACCCTTTCTAGCAAACCAATTAAGGTAATTGCCTGGCAAATCAGCGATAATTCGACCCTTGTATTTACCGTAAGGCATCGTGACTTCAACAAGTTTCTTTAAGTTCTCTGGATTCATAAATTAATGTATTTAGATAAGGGTTTATTAAGCATTTTGACCATTAGTATACAGATGTGTATTTCAGTAGAGTTTAAGATTAACAACCTACCTCACATATTTTAAAAACAATTCTACCAGGCCTGCTATCACTGAAACCAACGAAAACTTAATAACTACAAAATTAAAAAGATAACTTATCCACAAAAAACGGCTTTGACCCCTTTTTTATTAAAGGACTCTGCCCCCTTTAATCAAAAAATCAAGCATTGCCAAAATCATAAAACCCGCTTAACAAAACTTGCTAAGCGTGTTCTTTTTATAAACTACCACACCCCGAAAGGGGGTATAAAGGCCTGGTTACTTTAAACTGTATCCCATCTTTTAAACCAACCTAAAGTTTAACCCTAAAGCGTGTATGACCTTATAAACCGTTTCAAAACGCGGGTGTTTACCAGCACCAAAAGACTTGTATAAACTCTGATAACCCAGGCCTGTCTTTTCTGATATTTCTTTCATGCCTTTAGAACGGCTTACGATCGCCAAAGCATCAATAAAAAACTCTGGATCATTCTCATCTAACGCCGCTTGTAAATACTGCTTAACGTCCTCTTCTGTTGCTAAATAGTCAGAGACATTCAATTCAGTTGTTTTCATTTATCCAGCCTTTTACTTTTTCAATATCTTTTGCTTGGGTTGATTTATTCCCTGTTAGGTAGAGTAAAACCACATCATGTGCCTGTTGTTGATAATAAACTCGCCACCCCTTGCCAACATCAATACGCAACTCATACAGATTGCCTTCAATATTTTTAAAGTCACCTCGATTACCTAACTCCAAACGCCGTAACCGAGTTAAGATTTTAGCTTTTGCCTGTGGATCTTTAACGCGCCGAAAGCTATCATCAAAAGGACATAACTCACCTAACCAAAATTTTCTAACTTTCATTGTACCATTTTTTATCCATCTGGATAATACCAAAGAACTGACATAAAAATCTAGTTTACCAAACCCTAATCAAGATTGAGTAAAAATACGTAATTAGTAGAGTTTAAATATAAAAAAACCGCTTAACAAAAATGCTAAACGGTTTTAACAATTTAACCAGGCCTGGTAACTTTTAATTGGGGTCAGAATTAAGTTATTTCTAATTCACTATGTTTTTCAACAGCTTGAAAATTTAATTTTACTCTGACCCCAATTGTTTGACCCCAATTATTCTTTTTTAGTCACAAGTATTCCTTAATATACTAATCACCTGTGTATGTTGTTCTCTAACAAACAGCGCATAATGTTTGAGCGAAAATTGTTCTGTATGTAGTTTTTTAATCAACTTATCAGCGAGTATCTTATTATTACGGATATTCAAGAGTGCCCATGCAATAAAAATAACCCGCGCTTCTTGACCGTGATATGTTTGCAAACTGGTGACCCATTCAATCAGATTATCCAACGCGCTTTCTACAGACTCACGAAATACTCTAACCATCATCGCATGCTCATTTTGGCAGCTGGCTTGCGTGGTGGAAGTAATGGCCAAATCTACAAGGACAATCTGCTCTTCTACCGTATCATGGACATTTTCAACGTCTTGCCATAAATCAATCACACGATTTTGCAACTTTACAATTTCTTTTAATGCCAGTTCTAGAACAGCTAAATCCAATTCAAAGGCAATCGAAGATATTATCAGTCGTTCCTTTGCTTTTAGCCAATTCACCTTATCAATCGGCAACGCCGTATTTATTTTCCCAATCATCTGATCAATAAACGGTAGCCATTGTTTGGACTGAACAGTCAACCACATATAATCATCCAACCATCGTTGGTTACCAATGTTTTTTGCAATTTGCGCATTCAACACATGCGTCAGCTCTCGATGGATTAATAATTTCTTACCAAGATCAAGCTTTCCTTCTTCAAGATTGACTTTGAGCTTAGGCATAAAACTGTCATAGCTTTTATTAAATGCTTTGCCATCATTTAAACGCATGCGTAACTCACTTAATCGAAAAACAAATACATCTTCCTCACTTTGTGGAGGAAACTTTGTCTGTATGGCATAAGCCTTGTCTATCCAAGCTTGACACTCTGCCTCCCTGCCTGCATGGAGCAAATCATTAGAATACTCAATCCATTGTTCACGATTGTTTTTATCCAGAAATTTTTCATACTCTAAAATTAAGCACTCAGATTTATCTAATAAACCTTGACGAGCATAGTTCAGCAATAAATTATGAACAATTACTGAAAAAAACTCTGGCTCTATTTTTTGTTTAAATAATCTATAAGATTTTTCATACTCAACTTGTGCAAAATCCAGTTGATGTAAAAAGGTATAAATGCGACCGCGGTTATTGTATATTTGCATACGTAATCTTGGTTTTTCAACCGATTCTAAAAGAACTTCTAGACGGGATAAGGCCTGATCATATAGTTGAGCACTTTCCAATTTCCTAACCAACAAAAAATCCAAATTCACACGAACCCGGTCAGAAAGATTACCAGAATGTACAGCTAACTCTTCGGCTAATGCATAAGCTCGTTGATGATTACCTACTTCAAATAAGAACCAAGCCAAATCTAACTGCGCCTGATGCTTTTCCCAAGGGAAAACAGCCAGCCTATTAAGTCGCTGATAAATTTGATAAGCATCTGAAAATAAACCATGTTTGATTAATGAATTTGCATTGAGAATTTTTTTACGCCGAAAAGAACTATGTCCTGGCCACAGCTTCCAAACAAATAAAGTCACCGCTAATAAAGCAAAAAACCACACATAATCAAATGCCCACGCAACCCCTGATTCCAAAAGCCACCAAGAGAACAATGTTAAAAATGACAAAATCAACAATATTAGTACTCGTGAATGCCTTAAAACATCACGAAAGGTATAAATCTTTTGTAAGTTCTTTAAATTTTCAAGCATAAAACTTATAACCTATGAATACTTAAGCGTAGAGCAATGATAATACATTTTAAATACATAAATTTTCCATTAACCTAAAAAATACGTAATAAAACCAATAAAAAACCCGCTAAAAAGCGGGTTCTTTAAGTGTTCAAACCTACC
Organism: Thiomicrorhabdus sp. Kp2; assembly: GCF_000478585.1. NCBI lineage: Bacteria > Pseudomonadati > Pseudomonadota > Gammaproteobacteria > Thiotrichales > Piscirickettsiaceae > Thiomicrorhabdus > Thiomicrorhabdus sp. Kp2. Next base: position 37,039 of record NZ_ARWI01000001.1, on the reverse strand, counting down.
AGGCCTGGTAAATTTAGAAATCAATTACTACTTTGCCAGCAACAAAATCGTTGCGAGATAAAACTTGTCAGTTCAAGGCTTGAAAATGTTGAGCATACTATAAGTATGTGATCATTTTCATAACGCAGAAATGGCACGTTTTAGCCGCAACCCAATTACTTTTTACGCTTAGGAGGCATTAGATCGGTAATCGTCCCCTCCGCCATCTCAGCCGCAAAACAAAGCGTTTCACTTAGAGTAGGATGCGGATGAATCGTCAATCCAATATCTTGCATATCTGCACCCATCTCAATTGCTAGCATCGCTTCTGCAATCAGCTCACCTGCGTTTGGCCCGACCATTCCACAACCGAGTAAACGGTGTGTTTTGGCACAGAACATGGCTTTGGTTAGACCTTCGTCACGCCCTAGGCTTAAGCTACGACCTGAAGCCGCCCAAGGGAAGGCGCCTTTTTCGTATTCAATGCCTTCGGCTTTAAGTTCTTCTTCAGTTTTACCTGCCCAAGCCACTTCTGGGTCGGTATAGGCCACCGATGGTATAGACATTGGTGTAAAGGCGCTTGGCATTCCGCAAATGACTTCAGCGGCGACTTTACCTTCGTGTACGGCTTTGTGAGCTAGCATTGGCTGGCCTACAATATCACCGATTGCGTAGATATTGCTTACATTGGTTTCTTGACGTTCGTTAACGTCAATAAAGCCCCAATCGTTTACGGCAACCCCAGCTTTGTCTGCATCAATCAGCTTACCATTTGCGGCACGGCCTACGGCAACTAATACACGGTCAAATAGGTCGGTTTCTGGGCAGCCTTTACCTTCAAACGTAACTAATAAGCCTTCTGGCTTGGCTTCGACATTGGTGACTTTTGATTTTAGAAATACGTTTTCGTATTGCTTTTTAATCTTTTTAAGCAGTGGTTTAGAAATGTCTTTATCCGCACCTGGGATAATGGTATCTCCAAGCTCAACCACCGTGATTTTTGACCCTAAAGAGTCATAAACCTGCGCCATTTCTAGACCGATGATTCCGCCACCAATAACCAATAGACGTTTTGGAATTTCTTCTAAAGCTAAGGCATCGGTTGAATCCATAACACGTGGGTCATCATGTGGAATAAATGGTAATTTGATAACACGTGAACCCGCGGCAATAATCGCTTTTTCAAACGCAATGGTCTTAATAGACCCATCGTCTGCTTCTACCGAAACCGTATTACCTGATGTGAATTTACCGTAACCGGTGACGACTTCTACTTTACGGGCTTTTGCCAGGCCTGATAAACCGCCTGTTAGTTTATTGATAACCCCGTCTTTAAAAGCACGAATCTTATCAATATCAATTTGAGGTTCGGCAAAAGTAATGCCGTGTGCGCTCATTTCTTTGGTTTCATTTAACACCACAGACATGTGCAATAAGGCTTTTGATGGAATACAACCGACGTTTAGGCAAACACCACCGATATTGCTGTAACGCTCAACCATCACCACTTTTTTACCCAGGTCAGCCGCACGGAATGCCGCTGTGTAGCCACCAGGGCCTGAACCTAGAACCAAGACTTCACACTGAATATCTGCAGGAGGTAAATCACTGGCAGCAACCGCTTGAGGCGCAGGCGTTTCAGTTTTTGGTGCTTCTGGCTCAGCAGGCGCTACACTTTCTTCTACATTCGCTAAAACGGTGTTATGGTCGGCAATTTCAATGGTTCCTAGAATTGAACCCTCTTTGACTTTGTCGCCCACCTCTGCTGAGAAAGAAACAATCTTACCTGCGAATGGCGCAGGGATTTCCATCGTGGCTTTATCTGATTCTAAAGTCACTAAAGAGTCATCTTGAGCGACTTCTTCACCCGCTGAAACCAATACTTCAATAATATCGACTTCGGCGAAATCGCCGATGTCTGGAACAACGATGTCTATAATTTTACTCATCTTAAGCTCCTATTAAAGAATCAGCTGACGTAGGTCAGACAGGTAGTTGCCAACCGCAGTGGTGAAACGAACGCCTTCCGCACCGTCAATAGCACGGTGATCGTAAGAGACGCTGAATGGCATGATTAAGCGTGGAATGAATTCTGAACCGTTCCAAACTGGCTGCATTTTGGCTTTAGATAGCCCCATAATCGCCACTTCTGGTGCGTTTACGATTGGTGTGAACTGAGTACCACCAATACCACCTAAACTAGAGATGGTGAACGTGCCACCTGCCATATCGGCTGGCCCTAACTTACCATCACGTGCTTTAGCAGAGATTTCCATTAGGTCACGAGAAAGTTCGTAAATGCCTTTTTTATCAACGTCTTTCACCACTGGAACCATTAGGCCATTTGGTGTATCTACTGCAATACCGATATTGTAGTAAGATTTTTTGATGATGGATTGGCCATCCGAAGACAGTGAAGCGTTAAAGCTTGGGAAGTCTTGTAACGCTTTAACCACGGCTTTCATTACGAAAACCAGTGGTGTTAATTTAACACCCTGCTTCTCGGCAGCGGCTTTTTGATCTTTACGGAACTGATCCATCTCGGTAATGTCAGACTCATCAAACTGAGTGACGTGAGGTACGTTTAACCAGCTTGCATGTAGGAACTTACCAGAGATTTTCTTGATTCTGCCAAGTTCTTCAGTTGTGGTTTCACCAAACTTACTGAAATCGACTTCTGGAATTGGCGGAATACCTGTACCACTCATAGCCGCTTGACCAGGTGCCGCTGTTTGGCCACTCATTACCGCTTTAATTGCGGCTTCAACGTCTGTTTGCTGAATACGACCTTTTGGCCCTGAACCAGCAACATTAGTTAAATCAACACCTAAAGTACGAGCAAATGCACGTACTGATGGTGAGGCGTGAGATTTTGACCCCATGTCTTGAGCATTAACTGGCTTATTAGCCGCTGCTGCCACAATGGGAGAGGTTTCAACGGTAGCGTGCGTGATGGTGGTCGCTTTATGATTTTCAGCGGCTTTAGGTGCTTCTTTAGGAGCTTCGGCTACCAGGGCAGGTTTTTCTTCTGCTTTCGCGGCTTCAGGTTTTTCTGCCGCTGCATCATCAGAGACATCAATATCTAAAACGTAATCACCTTCTGAAACACTGCCACCTACTTCAACAGCAATTTTGGTTACTGTTCCTGCAAATGGCGATGGAATTTCCATCGTCGCTTTATCAGATTCTAAAGTTAATAATGAGTCATCAACGGCAACGGTATCGCCTACTGAGACTAAGACTTCAATGATTTCAACTGCGTCAAAATCACCAATATCTGGAATCGTAATTTGTTGTATCGCCATGTCAAAGTTTCCTTTGTATGGAGGCCTTAGTATTTATGTTCTTTGCTAAGGTCTCAAAAATTCGGTATTCGGGTGTTTGTAATCTGTTTTATTCAAAAAAACACCCTAATGAAAAAAGCCGCTAGACCAAAGCTAACGGCTTGCAACATTTAAGCGTGTACTGGGAAAGTTTTTTCGCTATCAATGCCGTACTTAGTAATGGCCTCTGCCACCACTTCTGGCTTGATTTTTCCAGCATCAGCTAACGCTTTAAGTGCTTCTACAACCACATACTGGCTGTTAACTTCGAAGAACTTACGTAGCTGTTCACGCGTATCAGAACGACCAAAGCCGTCTGTACCTAATACATAATAGTCACCAGGAACATATTGACGAATACGCTCTGGGTAGTCACGGATGTAATCCGTAGCCACAATGAATGGCCCTTCAGAACCTTGTAACTTTTCAGTGACAAACGGTACTTTAGGTGTTGAAGTTGGGTGCATTGTGTTCCAACGCGTTGCTTCAACTCCATCACGACGTAGCAAGTTGAAACTTGGTACACCCCAGATATCGGCAGCAACATTCCAGTCATTTTCAAGCATTTCTGCCGCTTGAATCACTTCACGGAAAATCGTACCTGAGCCCATTAACTGAACACGGTTTTTGTGTTTAGCGGTTGAGTCTTTAAATTTGTATAGACCTTTTAAGATGTCATCTTCAGACCCTTCTGGCATAGCAGGGTGTGAGTAGTTTTCGTTCATCGCAGTGATGTAATAGAAAACATCTTCTTTCTCATGGAACATACGCTTGATACCGTCACGAATAATAACAGCCATTTCAAAAGCGAATGTAGGGTCATAAGAAATACAGTTAGGAATGTGATCATACTGAATTAAGTTATGTCCATCTTGGTGCTGAAGACCTTCACCTTCAAGTGTAGTACGACCTGCTGTACCACCAATTAAGAAACCACGTGCACGTGAATCACCCGCTGCCCAAGCCAAGTCACCAATACGTTGGAAACCAAACATTGAGTAGTAGATATAGAAAGGAATCATGCTTACGCCGTAGTTTGCATAAGCTGTAGAGGCCGCAATCCAGTTAGCCATTGCACCCGCTTCGTTGATCCCTTCTTCAAATACTTGTCCGTTTGAAGACTCTTTGTACCACATCAACTGATCGTTATCCATTGGCTCATATAACTGGCCAGCTGGATCGTAAATACCGACTTGACGGAATAGACCTTCCATACCGAAAGTACGTGCTTCATCAGGGATGATTGGCACAACACGTGGTCCGATTGCCTTATCACGTAACAAAATAGATACGATACGCACAAACGCCATAGTGGTTGACATTTCACGGTCGCCAGTACCTTCAGTTAACATTTTGAAGGTTTCTAATGCTGGAACTGGAAGTGGTTCAGCGTTGTCTTGGCGAGTAGGTAATGAACCACCTAGAGCTTCACGACGCTCTCTCATATATTTCATCACATCAGAGTCTTCGTCTGGCACATAGAAAGGCACTTGTTTGGCTAAATCTTCATCTGAGAATGGAATCGCAAAACGGTCACGGAAGTATTTATACCCTTCGTAATCCAATTTTTTCTGTTGGTGAGCGGTGTTAGCCGATTCACCATATGGCCCCATTCCGTAACCTTTAACGGTCTTCGCTAAGATAACCGTTGGCTGCCCTTTAGTCTCTTCTGCACGTTTATAAGCGTTATAGATTTTACGAGGAGAGTGACCACCACGAGAAAGTTTGAAGATTTGGTCATCGGTCATATCGGCAACAAGTGCTGCGGTTTCTGGGTATTTACCAAAGAAGTGTTCACGAACGAAAGCACCGTCTTTAGCTTTGTAAGCCTGGTACTCACCATCAACCACTTCACCCATACGCTCAATCAGTTTTCCAGAGGTGTCTTTTTGTAAAAGACGATCCCAACCAGAACCCCAAATCACTTTAGTGACTGCCCAACCAGCACCACGGAACACACCTTCAAGTTCTTGAATAATGCTGTCGTTACCACGAACCGGGCCATCTAAACGCTGTAAGTTACAGTTAATAACAAATACAAGATTATCTAGCTTTTCACGTTTAGCAAGCTGTAACGCACCACGTGATTCTGGCTCATCCATTTCACCATCACCTAAGAACGCCCAAACCTTACGTCCGTCAGTCTTAGCTAAACCGCGTGCTTCCATATATTTCATAAAACGTGCTTGGTAAATTGCCATTAGCGGCCCAAGACCCATAGAAACCGTTGGGAACTGCCAGTAATCACTCATTAACCAAGGATGCGGATAAGAAGATAAACCATTACCATCGACTTCTTGACGGTAATTTCTAAGTTGTTCTTCATTTAAACGCCCTTCCATAAATGAACGTGCGTACATACCAGGCGCCGTGTGCCCCTGGAAGAAAATCATATCAGCACCTTTTTCGTGCTTAGGACCTTTGAAGAAGTGGTTCATACCTACTTCATATAAAGTACAGCTTGATGCATAAGAGGCAATGTGACCACCTACGCTGGTATTCTTGTTTGCGCCAGATACGATTGCCATCGCATTCCAACGTAACATTGCACGCATTTTTTGTTCAATGCCAACGTTACCTGGATAGTGTGCTTGTTCTTCTTCGGCAATGGTATTGCAATAAGGCGTATTTGCTGCGTACGGAATATCAATTCCATGCACACGCGCCTTTTCAATTAAAGTCGCAATAATGTGCTGTGCTTTATCTGATCCTTCAAAAGAAACTACCGCTTCTAAGGCGTCTAGCCATTCTTGAGTTTCTTGTGGATCCTGGTCAACGAAATTTTCGCTCATATGATGATTACCTCAATGGGTTGGATAATTTTTCTTCAGGTGCTGGGTAAGCCTGAAGGGGTTCGATACAACGTAGGTCATACAGTGTACCGCCAACAATTGTTACTTTGGGCTCCAGCTACTTAGTGTTCCAAAGCATTCTCTTAGTGGGCACTTCTTAAAGTTGCCCTTTTGTAAGTCGCCATGAACGAACGGCAAACAGGGTTAAAAAGAGACAAAAAATTTGGTGAATAATAACATTTTTTTAACAAAAATCACATTGTAACCCTTATTAGAAGGCCTAAAACAAGCTAAAGACATCATAAAAAGCTTATAAACTATTGAAAGCTAATCATTTATAGATAAAGGATATTTTCAACGACACATTTTCAGGCTTTTTCTATCATGATAAATATCAATAAGTTAACAACACAAAAAATCAGCTCAACAACAAATTTTAGACATAAAAAAACCACTCAGACTATTATCAATCTAAGTGGTTTAGATAAGATGAAATTACTTACGGTTTAACCAAAAGGTATTTATAGAATCTTCTAACTCGGTCAGAGCTTGGTGATAGACCGCTTGTTTAAAACTCACCACCTCTTGAACAGGTCGCCAATAGTCCACCCAATCCCAATCTTCAAACTCAGGGGTTTCATGGTGACTAAGATTAATGCGATCTGACTCGCCCTCTAATCCCAACATAAACCAAATCTGTTTTTGGCCAACACACACTGGCTGGCTGTAGTGGCGTATTAAATGTTTGGGCAAATCATAACTAATCCAATCTTGCGTTCTGCCTAAAACACGAACATCAGACGGGTCTAAACCTACCTCTTCTTTTAACTCTCTAAAGACGGCTTGTTGCGGAGTTTCGTTTTCACGAATCCCTCCTTGTGGAAACTGCCATGCATCTTGTTGTATGCGTTTTCCCCAAAACAGCTTGCCCTCTTTATTTACAATTATGATACCGACATTTGGCCGATATCCATCTGAATCTATCATGAGAACCTTAGCCTAAAATTTTTATTTATTTAATAGTGCCTAAAAATTGAGGTTTTTTCAATCCAAAATCACTGCTTTGTTCATATTTAATTACTATTTACGGTTTGCAATTACAATTTACAAGGGCTTAGCTTGTTTGTATAAACGCTTTAGATTACGATTAGCACCGCAAACATTCACATTAAAAAAGCAATATTGAGAAACTTATGGCACTGGCGATCTTTGATTTAGACAACACTTTAATAGCAAACGACAGCGACTTTCTTTGGGGAGAGTTTTTAGTACAAAGTGGCCATGTTGATGCCGAAGACTTTGCCAAACAAAATGCCCAATTTTATGAAGATTACAAAAGTGGAAACTTAGACATTTTTGCTTACCAACGTTTTGCTTTAAAACCATTGAGTGAGCAAAGCATGGAAACGCTAAACGAATGGCACGCGGAATTCATGAGAACCTTTATTGAGCCAATCATTCTGCCAAAGGCACAAGCTTTAGTTGATCAACATAAGGCAAAAGGTGATCGAGTCATAATCATTACCGCTACCAACACCTTTATTACCCGCAGAATTGGCTTACGTTATGGCATTGCTGAGTTGCTTGGTACTAATGGTGAAATCATCAATAATCGCTACACTGGTGAAGTTGATGGCATTCCTACCTTTCAAGAAGGAAAAGTCACACGTTTAAATGAATGGCTAAAGCGCGAACAAGAAACCCTGGATGGTAGCTTTTTCTACTCTGACTCTTTTAATGACCTGCCATTATTGGAAATAGTAGACAACCCAGTGGTAGTAGATGGTGATGAAAAACTGCAAGCGATTGCTAAAGAAAATGGCTGGCCATGTATCAGTTTAAGATAACCTGCCAGGCCTGGTAAATTAGAAAAACAAAAACACCGCTTAGATATTGTTCTAAACGGTGTTTTTTTAAGAAAGGCTAATCTTTTATTAGCTTGTGTATTAAAACTTAAATTCCAAACTCTCCTTTAATTTGGTCTACCCATTCATCAACACGGCCAGCGGTGAGTTCTGGTTGTTGGTCTTCGTCGATTCCTAAACCAACAAAGAACGCTTCGTCTTCGGTGATGGCTTTTGATTCATCAAACTCAAAACCGTCTGTTGAGGTATAACCTGCTGGGGTTGCGCCGCTTTCAATAGCGATATCGCGCATTAAACCCATGGCGTCTAAAAAATATTCTGAATAGTCCGCTTGGTCACCTAGACCAAAACAGGCAACTGTTTTACCTGTAAAGTCGATACCTTTGAAATCTTCCCAAAAGTCATCCCAGCTACTTTATTTTGATTGAGATAAGAGTAAAATTATTTTAAATATAATAAATAATATCAATAAGTTATTAATTTAATTTCACTCTGACTCCAATTATTGCAAACCAGTTTAATTGAATTTACCAGGCCTGGTAAAAGTAAAAATAATAAAAAAAACAACTAAAAAAAGATAACAAAAAAGCCACTTAGAAACAGTATCTAAGTGGCTATTATTTCAAACAATTTATAATTGTGTTTTAGCTAAGATTGCTTTATTTAAATAATTTTAAAAAAGCCATTCAACCCCTACACGTAAGTTACGTCCTGATTCCCAACTAGCGAGTTCACTGCCGTTATAGTAGGTACGAACCGTGGTATGTTCGGCATAACGTTCGTCGGTAATGTTTTCAAGTGCTAAAGTAATATGCAAATCATCTTTTGCAATGCTCGGTTGCCATAGAAGCTGAATATCTTGCACCAAATAACCCGGTTTTTCAGGGCTACCAGGTCGAACATCGGTAAGTTTATCTACCGCTGTTAAGGTATAACCAAGTGTTACGTTCGGTTTTACATCCCATGTTCCATCAAACACCCAACGATCACCTGTTGAAGCACCAACACGAGCTGAAGAACCCGTGGTATCACCAGGTAACCCTTCATAGTCACGGAATCTATTATGGCTGTAACTTAAACTGAGTAATAAATCACGAACACCCCAGTGGCCTCTTACTTCAACCCCTTTAGAAGTTACATCGCCATCGGCATTATAAAGACTGTCTGTAGCTGCAGAACCTTCGCCAGGGGTAATTAAATAATCTTTAATTACGTTGTCGTAAAAAGTAACGTCTACACCAATATGATCATTTTTGGTAAAGAAATTAACGTCATGCCAACGTGCACCCCATTCAGTTTGGTGCGCAGTTTCTGGTTTTAAACTGCCGTTTTTACCCAATTGAAAAGTTGTAGGATCGGCTGGATATTTACGAATCCAACCCGCTTGGTTAAGGCGACCACCTCTAATCGATTGACCGTAACCTGCAAATAAGGTTAGGTTCGTATCGCCTTTTAATAGATCCCATTCACCGCTAATATTGGGTGAAATTTCGGAGCCAGAATCATCATATTGATTATCGTATTTAGCTTGATAACTGTCTTGACGTAAACCTGCTGACAAACGTACCGCACCTAAATCGATACGGTCTTGAATGTAAACCCCTGTATTAGAACCGTGCTCTTTTAATAAAGGATTACCTTCTGTGTCATCTTGACCTTCAGTATAAAAATAATCGACACCATAGGTTAAGGCGTGTGTCATAGATTCTGTTTTAAATAACGAGGTGTTATGTAAATCACCACCATAACCTAAAGTTCGCCAGTCTGCATCTTTAGAATTAAAGACATGTTTTAAGCCTGTTTTTGAGTTATACATACTAAACTTTAAATCAATCTTATCTTGCCCTTCTGGACGATAACCGTAATTAAGGCTCTGTGAGCTATCATAAATACTTAGGTCCTCACCTGCCTTTGTCGTTCCATAGTTGGTTTCCCATGGAAAGTTAGCTCGTAAATCGCCACCATCATCTACACGATTTTGAACATTAAGACGTAAGCTATGTCCGTCCATATCTAATAGACTTGCTTTAATTTGATAGTCTTCATGCCAGCCCGCCGTAGAATCACGATCATCTCCTCCGCCTGCACGCATTGCATCATTACTGCTACGGCGTGTATGCACTAATAAACCAGCATGTTCACCCGCTTTACCATAAACGGTAGCCATGCCGCCAGTTAGATTACTTGAGCTTTCATAATTAGCGCCTATACGTGCGCCAACGGTTTGGCCTGGCTTTAACAAGTCTTGTGCATCTACGGTTTCAAACTTAACACTACCGCCCAAAGCACCAGGCCCGGCATCTGCCGCTGCTGGCCCTGGTTTAACCTCAACCTTTTTTAATAAAAAGGGATCGACATCAACACGACCTTGATGATGAAAGTTATTTGACCCTTGACGAACTCCATCAACCTGTACATTTAAGTGCAAGTCCTCAACACCACGCATAAATATTTTTTGACCATTTCTTGACCCCGTACCGACCTGTACCGATGGCTCTAGTTTAAAAATGTCTTGCAAATCTTGAGCTTGCGTTCGCTCTAAATATTCTGTATTGACTTCTCTATCAAAGGTATCTTGATTGACTTGACCTTCTATTTTGATGGTGTCTAACATGACAGCATCATGCTCTTCATGCGCGCTAACTTGTGTAGAAATTATCATCGGCGTCAATCCCAAAAAGACGGCACGATATAAAATGGAGTAATTCATGGTTAATTCTCTTCAACTTTATAAGTAGAGAGTTTTACACGAGATAAATGAACAGATAAAAATGATTAAAACTTGATGATTTGCTTTAATTTTATGCAGCTTATCTCTCGAGTAAAATTCTCAAATAATATTCAAGTCCAGCAAAACACACTCATCTTTTTGGTACTAACCAAAGACAAGGATTCGCTAAACGACTTTATAATTTGGATTTTAAATAGAAGAGAATACAGGAGGCGCGCGCCCCCAAAAATTAGGATAAAAGGCCGCTGAATAAACGGTAACTAAGAGAGGCGTTAAAAGAATGACGGCTGCAAGCCATAAAAATTCAACTATAAAAGAAAAAATAACAAAAGCAGAATGCGCGACCTCATCAAAAAGGTCACAAAAAAAGCCCCCTAGTTCAAAAGAATGCTCATTATGCAACTCTTCTTCAGCCTCAATATCATGAGAATGAGTATGGTTTTGGCTTTGATTATAGGCATTGACTAACAATTCGTGAGTTTCGTCTGCATGAAAAAAATGCACAGCACTATGCGACACAGATAAAACATTAACCGTGACAAGGCTTAAAACTAACGAAAAAACAAATGATTTTATTTTCATAAAAGAAATCATACCAAAGTTTTTTAATATGTATTAATAAAAATATCTTATATAATTACTAAACTTCACACCACCATATACTTTTAAACAATAGGTTGTGTAACAGCCTAAATTTATTACTATTTACCAAGTCGATTTTATATAAATTTAGCGAAGCCGTGATTTTCTTATAGATAGGTTAAATAATTTACAACACACATAAAAAAAGCCACTTAGGCAATATAGCTAAGTGGCTTTAGAGTAAAATAGAATTTAAACAAATAATTTAAATTTTAGATTTCAACTTTAAATACCAAACTCTTCTTTAATTTGGTCAACCCATTCATCAACACGGCCAGCAGTGTGCTCTGGTTGTTGGTCTTCATCGATTCCTAAACCAACAAAGAACGCTTCGTCTTCAGTAATGGCTTTTGATTCATCAAACTCAAAACCGTCTGTTGAGGTATAACCTGCTGGGGTTGCGCCATTTTCAATAGCGATATCGTGCATTAAACCCATGGCGTCTAAAAAATATTCTGAATAGTCCGCTTGGTCACCTAGACCAAAACAGGCAACTGTTTTACCTGTAAAGTCGATACCTTTAAAGTCTTCCCAAAAGTCATCCCAGCTACTTTGTAGTTCACCGTAGTACCAGGTTGGTTGCCCTAGAATAATATTGTCATACTGGGCAAAATCAGCAGCACTGGCTGTGGCGATATCGTGCACTTCACAAATATCTGCACCAATTTTGTCTTTAATCATGTCTGCAACACGTTCTGTATTACCTGTATCCGTTCCGTAGAATAGGCCAACTTTACTCATTTGATTACCCTTTTAAACATTTAATTTTTTAGTAGAATGTTATTTAAACTATTTAGTTACATTATTAAGAAAAGCTAACGTAAAGCAACGTAAAATCGTAAAAAGTTGAATATTTGTTGACGAAAGACAATTTAGACAAACTTTTGTTTATGCTCAATAACGACTACTTATAACCAGAATCGCATAATAGCACAGTGTCTATTATTTAAGAATTTACTTATTTTTATACAGAAACATGAATAAAACTAATCAAATAGACTGCTTTAAATGCCAGCATTTTTATATAACATGGGATGCCAATTCACCAAGAGGGTGTAAAGCGTTTGCGTTTAAAACAAGACGAATGCCAAGTGATGTGGTTTTAGAAACCTCTGGCGAACCTTGTTTAAAGTTTTGCCCTAAACAAGAAAACACCACACAACCAAAAAAGACTGGGTGGATAGCCTAATCCTTGCTTTGATTACAATCAAAACAAAATATTCTTAATCACATTTAAAGTGTTTTTTTGAAACCATAGCCATTAACGCTTAAACCTAGGTCAATTTAAAACTCAAAAACCAAACCTTTTATCTATACAGACTGGTAAAGATGTTTTAAATATGTGCATGCCTGATCCAAAATATTCATATCCTTCATTTTAAGCCACTAATAAACCACCGTAAAACCCCTCAAAACCAGTATAAACACGCATAAAAATCTTTTTTTCTCTAAAAAAACAGCCTATAACAAAAACTGGAATACAACCTGCTTAGCCATAACGTGACAAAAAGTTACAAACCTTTCCAAAAACATACGTTATAAGACAAAGCCTTCAAGATGACTCAAAAAAATAGTTCACTAGACAATAAATCCTATATTAATTATCTTCCAGCAGTAAAAGCTTACATTGGAGAGCTTGAACACCAAGATTTATGGTGGAGTACAGTTGGCATGGTCGGCAAAATCAATAATGAAAATATTGATTCTCAGCTGCTAGTTTCAATCGTTGAAACTCAAAAAGAGTTTCAGAACCTTAGAGATATTATGATTAACGAATTGATTGGCCGCTACTTAAACCAGGCTAATAGTGAAATCATGCTGAAGGCTCAAACCACTATAGATATTTTAATTCGTAACTTATTTGAACGAACCGCTGATGTGGGGTTTTTAGCGACCGATGATGACCTTATTGAGTTTATGGCGAAGGAAAACATTACCTCTGAAGACGATGATTTTATAGACCAACGTATTCAAGAATATGTGGCTAAATACACGGTATATGATGATATTGTTTTAGTAAAACCAAATGGTGATATTAAGGCTAAGTTAAATAAGTCTAACCCAGTTACCCACTCATCAGACCCTTTAATTAAAGAAGCCCTAAACACCAAAGAGGATTATGTAGAAGTTTTTCGTAACTCCGATTTGTTTGTGAACCAATCCTCACTGATTTACGCAAAAAAAATCACACAAACCAATGAAAACGGATCGGAACAGAATCTTGGTGTGCTATGCCTAAGCTTCAATTTTGACGAAGAAATGAAAGACATTTTTCGCGCTCTTGAAAATCAGACGGGCTATACCTTAATGTTACTTGATAAAGAGCAAAAGGTAATCGCTTCAAACAACAGCAAAAAATCTTTGGGCACTCAATTCACAGCTTCTTTCTCTGAAGATTCAAAACCCGTAAGAAACGGCAATACATTAAGATTTGCAACCAAAACAAATGGGTACCAGGGCTTCTATGGTTTGCCCTGGTTAGGCTATGCCGAAATTGAAATGAATGATGCGTTTAAAGACAAACAGAATAAAAAAGATCTTGGCATTGAAATCCCTAAAGAATCCCCTCTTTATTTACAGGATTTAGAACAGACAAACCTTAAGGTAAGCACCCTCTTATTAACGGTAATTTTAAACGGCAAAATCATGTCTTTAAAACGAGAGGTAAAGTCATTCCTGCCTATTCTTGACCGCTTTCAAGTGATTAGCTTGGAAATTCAGGATATTTTCTCTCGATTCATTAGGCATATTCATCAAGTATTGATTGACACAATTCAGTCTAAAGCGTCATTTAGTGCGGCTTTGGCAATTGATGTTATGGACAGAAACCTTTATGAAAGAGCGAATGACTGCCGCTGGTGGGCTTTAAACAGTAGCTTTAGACAAATTTTGACTAAAAACCACCAAATAGGAAGTATTACACCTGAAGAGAGTAAACGTTTAACCAAGATACTCGCTTATATTAATAGCCTGTATACCGTTTATACCAATATTATTTTATATGATAATTCAGGCAAAATACTCGCTGTGTCTAATGAATCAGAAAACCATATTGTGGGCACAACTCTTCCACGACCGACTGAAACGGCTCGCTGTTTAAAACTGCAAGATACTCAATCTTATACGGTTTCAGAATTTCACAAATCTGAACTATATGATAATGAATATACTTATATTTATCATGCGCCAGTCAAAGCGTGGGAAGACTTAAATACCAATGTAGGTGGTATCGCATTGATTTTTGACTCTAAACCTGAGTTTTTTGCCATGCTAAAAGAAACTGAACCCAAGTACCTAAACGATGCCATCAATAAAACCACATTTAGTGCCTACATCGATCGCGATGGAAAAGTCATCTCATCGACCCATCCTGATATCAAAGCAGAGAGCATTCTCAATATGCCTAAAGAGGTACTGGAAGCAGAAAACGGTGAAAATGACACTATTGCATGGCAATGGAATAACACCACCTACCTTGTTGGCTACAAAGTGAGCACGGGCTACAGAGAATACAAAAACGGCGATGGCTACAATAATGATGTCATTGGATTGATGCTAACAGGCATTTAACGCGCAACCTAAGTTAGGTAACGTAAGTTCTGCAATATTAACTCTATAAATTAGGTTTCTAATAAACGTTTAAGAGAAGACCAGAGAAAATACTCACCTGGATCGGTTTTCCGACCAGGTGCGATATCACAGTGTCCTGCTAGATTTTCTCTTTTAATCGATGGATAAGAATCCCATAATGCTTTAATCAAACGCGATAAGGATTGATACTGAGAAGCGGTGTAACAAGTTTGATCCGTACCCTCTAATTCAATACCAATCGAAAAATCATTACAACGTTCACGTCCATCAAACTCAGAAACACCCGCGTGCCAAGCTCGTTTATGAAACGGAACATATTGAATAATTTGACCATTACGTCGTATTAAGGCATGTGCAGAGACTTTTAAATGCTGAATAGCTTCATAATAAGGATGTTCTTTAGGGTCTAACTGATTGGTAAATAACTGGGTAATACCCTCTCCACCAAATTGATTTGGTGGCAAACTGATTCCGTGAACAACCACCAGGCCTGGTAACTCATTATTGGGGCGGTTATCAAAGTTTGGGCTCTGGATATATTCCCCCCCCACAATTAACCCCGTTTTTTTATCCACCGTTAAAGGAGTATTTATTGCGTATAAATCTGTTTTAGGCATTGGCATATTCTTTTTATTTCAATCTCTGGGTATTGGTAGAGTTCACATTGGCTATTTCGGTATAATACAGCCCATTATAAAAAATACGCAATTTAATGCACCTTAACTCACAAATAAAAAAACGACTATGAACGACATTAACTATTTTGAGAATATTGAAGAAACTGTATCACTGGCTTTAGATGAAGACATTAAAACGGGGGATTTAACCGCGGGGCTGATTCCAGAAAATATACAAGCCGTTGCCAATATCTATTGTCGAGAAACCGCTTTCATTTGTGGACGCCCATGGTTTGATGAAGTCTTTAGACAAGTAGACGAACAACTTACCGTAGAGTGGTTATGTGAAGAGGGTGAAGAAGTTAAACCTGATCAGTTAATTTGTACGATTAAAGGCTCTGCACGCAATATTTTGACCGCTGAAAGAACAGCACTGAATTTTTTACAAACGCTATCAGGTACAGCCACCACTACAGCTGAATACGTTAAACCGTTACTGGATACCAAAACCAAACTATTAGATACCCGTAAAACTTTACCAGGCTTACGCTTAGCACAAAAGTATGCCGTAGCGTGTGGCGGTGGTCAAAATCATCGTATTGGTTTATATGATGCTATTTTATTGAAAGAAAATCATATTATTGCCGCAGGTGGCATTGCTGAAGCGATTGGTCTGGCTAAGTTTCAACACCCTGGTAAAACCGTTGAAGTAGAAACAGAAAACCTGGACGAAGTTGAACAGGCGTTAGAAGGCGGTGCGGATATTATCATGCTAGATAACTTCACACTTGAGATGATGCACAAAGCGGTAACATTGGTCAATCACCGAGCAAAACTTGAAGTGTCAGGCAATGTAGAGATTCAGCACCTTAAAACCCTTGCAGAAACTAATGTTGATTTTATTTCTACAGGTGCGATTACCAAACACTTACGCTGTATTGATTTATCCATGCGTTTTAAAATGACAAGAAGTTAATTTAAACACATATAAATGATTAAAACATATTGAATTAAATGCAAAAATTCAATATGTTAGTACTTAAATTCTATACATAAACCCCACACAATTAAAACGCTTTTCAATGAGATACCTACTGTGCACGATCACCTACTCTTAAATATAGTATTACTCTTGACGGTCGCCGTCATTGCGGTATCCGTTTCAAGAAGACTTCACTTTCCACCCATTTTAGGCTACATCATTGTTGGTATTATTGTTGGGCCAAATGGCTTCGGTTTTATTGCCAAAGAGGAAACCATTAGTCTTTTAGCCGAGTTTGGCATTGTATTCTTACTTTTTGCAATAGGGCTAGAATTCTCAATCGCACAAATGATCGCCATGCGTAAGCAGGTATTTGGCTTAGGCAGCGCACAAGTTTTAATTACTGCCACGGTTGTCTATCTCTTAGGACACCTAGCAGGTTTAGATTCCAACACCAATATTGTGATTGCTGGTGCTTTTGCACTCTCCTCAACCGCTATCGTTATCAAACAGTTAACCGAACAGTCTGAAATCCAATCACGGCACGGACGTGCCACTGTGGGCATATTGATATTTCAAGACATAATGGCCATACCTTTGCTTATTTTGATTCCTGCCCTGGCCATGAGTGGTTCAGACGACAACGCCCTAACCTGGGCGCTCACTATGGCGTTTGTTAAAGGGGTTTTAGTAGTCGTGATTATGCATTTAATTGGCAAATACCTATTACGCCCACTCTTTCATGAAGTCGCCTCAGCCAAATCTCAAGAACTCTTTACCCTTGCCGTTTTAACCGTTGCATTAGGTGCAGCGGCCTTTACTGAAGAGATGGGACTTTCCATGACTTTAGGGGCTTTTTTAGCGGGTATGATGTTAAGTGAAACGGAGTATCGCCATCAAATCGAATCGGACATCCGCCCATTTCAAGACATCTTATTAGGCCTCTTCTTTGTGACCGTAGGTATGCTGATTTCCCTTGATGTGTTATCAGAAAACCTACTGGTTATCTTAGCCTTAACCCTTGCCATTTTTGTGGTAAAAGGCTCGGTACTCTATTTAGTGTCACGTGTCTTTAATAAAGAAAATGGCGTCTCATTACGTATTGCTCTATCGCTCTCTCAAGTGGGCGAGTTTGGTTTGGTGTTAATGACCTTAGCCTTTACCTACAAACTGCTACCAGAAGAAATTGGTAATATTCTATTAACCTCTGCCGTATTGAGCATGTCGATAGCTCCTTTTTTAGTGAAGTTTAATGGCAAAATCGCCAAGAAATTGAGTGGTAGTTATACCGCAAACCAACATGAAGTTGAACACACCATCTCAAAAGACACCAAACACATTAACGAGCATGTCATTTTGTGCGGCTTTGGGCGTGTTGGGCAAACGGTTGGCCGCTTTTTACATGCCTCTAATCAGGAGTTTATTGCGTTAGATATGGATATCAAACGTGTTCACGAAGCACGTGCCGCAGGCGAACGTGTTTATTATGGCGATGCGGCTAAAGAGACAATTTTACACGCAACCTCCATAGATAAAGCCAAGGTCATTATGATTACCTTCAGTGACTTTCACTCGGCCATTAAAATTTTAAAGACCATACGACGCATAAATAAAGAAATTCCAATCTTGGTCAGAACCTTAGATGATTTACACGTAAATGAGTTGATGGAAGCTGGCGCTACGGAAGTTATCCCCGATACATTTGAATCAAGCATTATGCTCTCTTCTCACTTAATGCTAATGCTTGGACAGCCTGCTAGTAAAGTGATTAGAGCCACCCGAGAAGCACGTAAAGGACGCTATAAACTACTTGAAAACTTCTACCCTGGAGAAGATGACAACCCACTTGAACAACACCAGGTAATGAGCGGTATTATTCATACGGTTATATTGAATAGTTCTGCTTATGCGGTGGGCATTAAATTAAAAGACTTAAACCTACATAGTTTTAATGTGAATGTAGACGCCATTAAACGCGGACATGTTCGTGGCGACAACCCAGATGGCGAAACGACACTGAGAATAGATGACCATTTGGTATTGAGTGGACTGGCTGAAGATATTAATCGCGCTGAAAAATACCTTCACCTAGGTAAATAAAACGCATTGATTATTCGCTAACTTCCTTTTAACGCTTGTTATTCAGTTGGCTTTTCAATCCAAATCAGTGAGGCCATACGCCCTGTTTTACCGTCTCTTCGGTAAGAGTAAAAATGCTCTTCATCATCGTAAGAGCATAATCCACTTTGATAAACGTCATTAACACCTAACGCATTCAATTCTGAAGTTACCAGGCCTGGTAAGTCAGCAAGATATTTATTTTCGGCTTGCTCTTTTATTTCAAAATAAGCTTTATGTTTCATATCCTTTGCAATAAACGCATCAAACACATCTTGACCTACTTCAAAATGCTGTTGAGAGATAGCTGGACCAACCCAAGCCATTAATTTTTCGGGTTCAACAGGTAGGTCTTTTATGGTTTTGCTAACAATCCTATCCGCTAAACCTTTCCAACCTGCATGAATTGCGGCCACGCAAGTGCCATCCATATCGGTGATTAAAATAGGCAAACAGTCTGCCGTCATAACCACGCAAACCACATCTGGCGTTTGTGCCCAACTGGCGTCCGCAATAGGTGGCTGAGTGAATTCAGAATCCGCTACTAAGGAGATAGCTCTATCGGTATGCTGTTGATTTAACCAAATGGGCGTTGAAGGAAGGTGGGCGACTTCTTGCAGCAATTGACGATTTTGTAAAACCGTATTTAAATCATCTTCGACATGAGTTGCCAAGTTAAAAGAATCAAAAGGTCTTTTGCTCTCCCCACCTTTACGAGTCGTACAAAAAGCCTTGATATTTTTAGGTACGGGCCAATTTGGACTGATAAACATAACTGAAAAACCTTTTGAAAACTTTGCTCAATTAATCGGGAATATCTTCATCTGTGACCCACTCTACCTCAACACCATAATCATAATCAAACTCGTCATAACCCAGCTGTTGAGATTCATAAAGTTCAAGGTCTTCACGCAACACATCAACCAATTCAAACAAATCATCAGGCATAGCAGCCTTCCACTTCAAGGTTTTACCTGTTACTGGGTGCTTTAAACTTAAAGCGCCAGCATGTAACGCTTGACGATGAAAACCACGCAAGAATTGTACAAACTCTTCATGCATCTTTTTAGGAATTCTAAAACGAGATCCATAAACAGGATCACCTACCAACGGATAACCTAAATGCGCCATATGCACACGTATTTGGTGAGTACGCCCAGTTTCTAACTTAACACGCACACGAGTGTGTTCTCTAAAATGTTCTAGTACACGATAATGCGAAACCGCTTCTTTACCACCAAAGGCTCGTACCGCCATCTTTTTTCTGTCAGAAGGACTGCGACCAATCGCTTTATCAACGGTTCCACCTCGCGCTAACTTGCCCACCACAACCGCATCATAAATACGCTCTACTTCATGGCGTTGTAACTGATCAACCAAGCTAGTTTGCGCTTGAATGGTTTTTGCCACCACCATTAAACCAGAGGTATCTTTATCTAAACGGTGCACAATACCTGCTCTAGGCACTTCACGTAAGGCTGGGTTATAGAACAATAGCGCATTCATTAAGGTACCATCAGGATTGCCTGCTCCTGGGTGAACCACCAGGCCTGGTGGTTTATTAATCACCATAATCGAATCATCTTCATAAACCACATCTAATTCAATTTCTTGCGCTGGAATTTCGGTTGTATTTTCAATTTCAGCAATCAACTCTACCTTTTCACCACCTAAGACAGTCAGTTTTGGCTTTTTCCAAACCTCACCATCTAACTTTACATTACCGTCTTTGATCCATTGCTGAATGCGGTTGCGCGAGTAATCAGAAAATAGTGGGCATAATGCCACATCAAGGCGTTCACCTAGGGCTTCGTGTGGAATATTGGCTGTGAGTGTTTGTGTTGTCAAAAGGTTACCTTTACTTCTTATATACCGTCTTATTTGCCTGAGTCATTTTACACCCAATAAATACGCTCAGAGCAAGCAATTATCACAGCGGTGTTTTTATGCAAAGGCAATCATTGAATATGCAATATTTGTGATACAATTATTGACAATTTTAACGCCTATTGTACCTAAGAGTACCGAACAAACATGAAAAAAACGCTACTATCCTTAATGTTAGTTTCAAGCCTGAGTTTACAAGGCTGCTCCACCCTAAATGGATTAATTGAAAAACCAGATGATGATAAGACGGTAGAAGAGTTTTATACTGATGCAACTGAAGCTTTTCAAGATCAACAGTGGGACACAGCCATTCAAAACTATGAAAAGTTAAAAGCGTATTTCCCTTATGGCCGCTATGCAGAACAGACACACCTTGAATTAGCTTACGCCTACTACCGATATGATGAGCCTGAATCAGCCATTGTTGAGTTAGATGAGTTTATTAGACTGTTTCCAAAACATAAACAACTCGCTTATGCCTATTATTTAAAAGCCTTATCGGCAGATTCTATTATTCGTAGCTGGTTAGATAACTATATCACCGACCCTGCAACCCGCGATGTAAAATCTGCAAAACGTGCTTATGGCTACTACAGTGAATTATTAAACCAATTCCCTGATAGCAAATACGCCACGGCGGCAAGCAAACGTTTAATTATATTGCGTAATCAAATGGCCAGACATGAAGTAAAAGTCGCTAACTTTTACTACAACAAACAAGCCTATTTGGCTTCGGCTAACCGCGCAAAATACATTCTAGAAAACTTTCCACAAGCCTCAGTCACCATTAAGGCACTCGAAATCTTAGAAAACTCCTACAGCAAGTTAGGAATGACTGAAACCGCTGAAGATATTAAGCGTGTCTATGAATTGAACAAAAATGCTGAGCAAGAAGCCATTAATATTGACTTTGGTTCAAGCCAAGCAACTAACAGCGAGAAGCCAAACACACCTAAAAAGAAAGAAGACAGCTCTTGGTGGTCAAGCTTTACTGGTATGTTTGATGGTTGGTTTTAACTAAACCATTTAATATCATCAGTACAATAAAAAAGCGACTTATAAAAGTCGCTTTTTTTATGCCCTATTTATTCGTTATTCCGAATAATGACTGGTAATTGGGTAACGTCTATCACGACCAAAGGCACGTTGGGTAATTTTAATGCCAGGTGCCGACTGACGACGCTTGTACTCACTTCGTTCAATTAAACGAATCACTTTACGCACTTCACCTTCTTGATAGCCCATTGCAATAATTTCGTCTGGCGTCTTATCTAACTTAACGTAATGTTTGATAATGGCATCTAACACATCGTAATCTGGCAAAGAGTCTTGATCTAATTGATCTGGACGTAATTCTGCAGACGGTGGACGAGTGATAACACGTTCAGGAATACACTCCGACAAAGAGTTTCGATACTCCGCTAAACGATAAACTAAAGTTTTAGGCACATCTTTAAGCGGTGAAAATCCACCGACCATATCGCCATAAAGTGTTGAATAGCCAACCGCCACTTCACTCTTATTACTGGTCGCTAAAACCATCTTACCTGACTTATTTGAAATCGCCATTAACAGAGTACCGCGAATACGAGCCTGTAAATTTTCTTCGGTTAAATCCGCCTCTTTGCCTTCAAAACTGCTTGCAAGCGCAGCTTCAAACGCCGAGTACATGTTTTCGATAGGAATCGATTGGTACTGAATACCTAATGTAGTCGCTTGCTGAGCGGCATCTTCTTTACTGATTTCAGCGGTGTAACGGAAAGGCATCATTACCGCCTCAACCTTATCTGCTCCTAACGCATCCACCGCTATCGCCAGAGTTAATGCGGAATCAATACCACCTGATAATCCCAATATTACCCCAGGAAAACCGTTCTTAACCACATAGTCTTTTACCCCCATTTTCAGTGCTTCGTAAATACGTGCTTCACCCTCAAATAACGGTGCTTTTACGCCTTCAAGTATCACCACAGAATCCGCTTGTTTAACGAGATTAACAGGGGTTAAATCGGTTTTAAACTCTGGCGCCTGAACACAGACATCACCTTCAGCACACATCGCAAAAGAGCCACCATCAAACACCAAATCATCCTGTCCACCGACTTGATTGACATAGATAATCGGCTTTTTAATCTCATCAACACGTCGCTGTAAAGTCGCTATTCGATCTTGATGTTTCTCTTCAGAGAAAGGCGAGGCATTTAAGTTAAGAATCACATCCGCACCCGCTTCTTTAGCTTGAGTACAAGGCGTGATTTTCCAAATATCCTCACAAATTAAGATGCCAAAGTGAATCCCTTTGTACTCAACGACACAAGGATTATGACCAGCCGTAAAATAACGCTGCTCATCAAACACACTGTAGTTAGGCAGGTTCTGTTTAATGTAACTGGCTTGAATCATACCGTTTTCAATCCAAGCAGCCATATTAAAGCGCTCACCAAGTTCATCCATCATGGGATAACCCACCACACATACAATATCTGATAACTCTTCACAGAGACGACTTAATGCTTGATTAACTTGAGCGTAAAGCCCTTCTCGTAGTAATAAATCTTCTGGCGGGTAACCCGTAATAGTCATTTCAGGAAAGACAATAATATCTGCAGAAAGTTCTTTTCTGGCGCGTTTTGCGGCGGCCACAATCAAATCAACATTACCCGAAATATCGCCCACAATTGGGTCGATTTGTCCCATAACAACGGTTACATTTTGAGTCATTGAGAATCTCTTTTTTTGCGATGAGAAGAATACAAACAGGCCTGGTAAGTTTTACTGCAAAGTTTTACTAAACCCTTTACAGTAATCACAGTAAATAGATCGTTTGCTTTTGTTTATTTAGGTTTGTAAACCGACATTTATCTGAACAAAGCAAACAGTTTACTCTGCCCAGTTTTGGTTTCTATTTTGTTTAAAAAGAATTAAGCCAGTTGCTCTTTCATTGCGGCACCTAAATCAGCAGGTGAACGTACAACCGTTACCCCCGCCTCTTCAAGTGCAGCAAATTTAGCTTCGGCCGTTCCCTTGCCACCACTTACAATAGCTCCAGCATGCCCCATACGTTTACCAGCAGGTGCGGTTACACCCGCAATGTACGCCACAACAGGTTTAGTCACATTGGCTTTAATAAACTCAGCAGCATCCTCTTCAGCTTGACCACCAATTTCACCCACCATAATAATACCTTGGGTTTGTGGATCTTCTTGAAACAGACGTAAGCAGTCAATAAAGTTCATACCCTGAATTGGGTCTCCACCAATGCCCACACAAGTCGATTGCCCTAAGCCATTTTGTGTAGTTTGGTGAACCGCTTCATAGGTTAAGGTTCCTGAACGAGAAACAATACCGATTTTACCTGGCAAATGAATATGCCCTGGCATAATCCCAATCTTACAGCCTTCCATTCCATCACCTGGCGTGATTAACCCTGGGCAGTTAGGCCCGATTAAATACGCATCTGACTTTTCTAAAACCGCACGTACTTTAAGCATATCTGCAACGGGAATACCTTCTGTAATACAGGTAATGACTTTAATACCCGCGGCAATCGCTTCAATAATAGAGTCTGCCGCAAACGCAGGCGGCACATAAATCATAGATGCCTCTGCGCCCGCTTGTTCAACCGCTTCGGCAACCGTATTAAAAACAGGAAGACCTAAATGGGTTTGCCCCCCTTTACCTGGCGTAACGCCACCGACCATTTTTGTGCCGTAAGCAATCGCTTGTTCTGAGTGAAATGTTCCTTGCTTCCCTGTAAAACCTTGGCAGATAACCTTAGTATTGCTATCAATTAAAATACTCATCTAAATTATGCTCCTGCCACTTCTACAACTTTACGCGCTGCATCGGCTAAACCGTCTGCGGTAATAATGCTTAAATCACTGTTAGCTAAAATCTCTCTACCTAACTCAACATTGGTTCCCTCTAGACGAACCACCACTGGAATATTTAACCCGACTTCTTGAACCGCTTGGATAATACCTTCCGCAATCAAATCACAACGGACGATACCACCAAAAATATTCACTAGAATCGACTTCACTTCTGATGAAGATAAAATCAATTTAAAGGCTTCAGCCACACGCTCAGGTGTAGCGCCTCCACCAACGTCTAAGAAGTTAGCTGGCTCACCACCATTGAGTTTAATTAAATCCATGGTTGCCATCGCTAACCCTGCACCGTTAACCATACAACCAATATCACCGTCTAAAGCAATGTAGTTTAACTGATACTCAGACGCTTTAGCTTCACGCTCATCTTCTTGAGAGAAGTCACGCAGTTCTACCAGGCCTGGTTGTCTGTAAAGTGCATTAGAATCAATATTGACTTTAGCATCTAAAGCAATAAGTTCGTTATCTGCCGTTCTAACCAGTGGATTAATCTCTAACTGAGAAATATCTTTATCTATCGCTAACTTATAAAAACGCGTCATTAACTGACCCATTTGTTTAAAAGCATCTCCCGTTAAACCTAAAGCAAAACCTACTTCACGACACTGGTAAGGCATCACACCCACGGTAGGGTCTATGTGCACACTTAAAATTTTCTCTGGTGTTTCTTCTGCAACCGCTTCAATATCCATTCCACCAGCGGCAGAAATGACAAATGTATGGGTACGAGTAACACGGTCAACCACTAAACTTAAATACAGCTCTTCTTCAATATTTAAAGTTTGTTCAATCAAAAGGCTATTAATGGGTAACTCTTTACCCGCCGTTTGAATAGTAGCGAGCTTGCCACCCAGTAACTCACTCGCAACTTGTTTAGCTTCTTCTCGGTTGGTAACTAACTTAACACCACCCGCTTTACCACGAGCCCCTGCGTGAATCTGAGCCTTAACAACCCATGCGTTGTCACCAACGGCATCTAATGCAGAATCTAACTGCTCTAACTTAGTAATCAACTGCCCTTGTGGCACACCAATGCCATATTCTGAAAACAAGGCTTTTGACTGATATTCATGTAAATTCATGGAAATATTTCTCTATCGATTTATCTCAGATTTTTAAGCAAATCACCTAGCTGAGAATAAATTTAAAATGGGTAAAAATGGGGTTCTTTATTTAAAGAATAAAATTGCTTTTATTGTATGATTTTTAGGCATTGAATGCATTAACTATTCGCGCGATTCATGGACTTTAAGCGGTTAAAAACCGAATATTTTACGGTTAACGAACAAATCGTTTTATAATCATCACACTTGTCTGTTTTTTATTAACTTAAAGGGTTGTTTGTGAGAGCCATTGTCTTTTTATTATTTATTGTTTTAGTTTATTTTATTGCGCGTTTTACTTTGAATCGAATTATTGAAATTCGCGAAAAGCAACGCCAAGAAAGATTAAAACAAGAACAACAAAACAACGCTACTGAAAAACCACCCGAAGAGATGGTACGTTGTGCGTTATGCGGTGTGCATTTACCCCAAGCAGAAGCCTATTTTGATGGTAAAGACACTTTTTGCAGTGAAGGACATATGAAGCAATATCACGAACAGCAGAACCAAAAGTAATAAAACCGCTCGGCCTTTTATTAACTAAATATCCCTTTAACTAAATATCCCTTTAACTAAATATCTCTTCAATCTTAGCGGTAAATACAACGTCTGCACCCGCTAGAGGGTGGTTAAAATCCACCACCACTTCATTTTCCGTCACATCATGAATCGTACCTGGAATTTCTTCACCCGTTGGTGTATTAAAACCAATAACATGCCCTATTTCTAATGGCATGTCTGCGGGAAAATCGGCACGTTGCATCGTTTGAAAATTCTCGGAATCAGCCATTCCAAACGCGCGTTCGGGAGACAAACTCAGTCTAGCCTGTGTACCTAACTCCAAACCAACCAATAGGTTTTCAAGCGTATTAATAAAAGTGCCATCCCCAATCGTAAATCGAAACGGTTCATTTTCGGGTGAGGCTTCTACTAAAGTACCGTCAGCTAATTCAAGCTTAAATGTAATGGCAATTTCACTGTTTTCAGCTACTGTAGGCAAAGCCGTATTTGATTTGCTAGACATAGCACTCCCTTTAATTTTATGGGTATCCATATTCTGTAATTGATTCTTCGGTATTATAAAAATCAACCACGAAGACGCTGAGGCACGAAGAATTAAAAATGAACAAAAACGATTCGATAAACCCAGTCCAACATTTTAACTCGCGTCATCAGCACTTTATTTATAGAGCTTTAGAATAAATAACCAATTACATTTAAAACAGTCATTCGTTCACACAAAGTGGATATTAGATTTTTTAACTCTTCATACTTTTGTGATTAATTGTTTTTTTATCAACCATAAAATACGCTTACCCAATCTTATTTAAAAAAAATGACACTAGCGACGAGTTGATTTAACTTTTGTTGACCGCAGCGGGCTTTCTAGCTTTTGCTTTGCTAACACTTGTTTTGTTAACCTTTGTTTTGTTAACTGAGGCGACTTTAAGATTTGATACAATTAATTTGTTACGCCCTGCTTTTTTCGCTTTATACAACCCTTCATCGGCAAACTTAATCACTTGCTCAGGCGTTGAATACTGTGCATCAGGTTCAGCCACACCAATACTGATTGTGACATTCACCTCTTTAAACGTTTTATTCGCTTTAGATTTTGTATTTTGATTAGCCTCAGCCATCTCAACATAAATCACCTCTTGAGAGATCTCAACTCGCAAACGCTCTAGCTCTTGCACAACCGATTCGGCGGATTTTCCAGGAAATATCAAGGTAAACTCCTCACCACCAAAACGGTACGCTTTACCGCCTGAAACACTATTCAAAATAGCCGCTACACTCTTTAACACCTTATCGCCAACGTCATGTCCATAGGTATCATTAAATTGTTTGAAATGGTCAATATCAATCATGGCGACAGCATAACGCTTGCCTAAGCCCATAAATGACTCATTTAAGGCTCTTCGACCTTTCAACCCCGTTAACTCATCGGTATAGGCGATATGGTGCGCATCAAAAACCAACGATAGAATGACCATTAGACCAACCACTGAGGAGACCCAAGCCAAAACCCCTGGTTGCATATATTGGTTCAAAGCAAAAGCCATTAGCAATAAGATAAAAACAATGGCATGATTAAAGACTCGTAACTGCGATTGTTTACTCAACTTCAAAGACAACACAAACCCAGCAATCAAAAAGCTAAAAGAACTTGCAAAAGTGAGATGGTAAACCTTGGAATCAGCTAACACAGGCAGCGAAATTACCTCAATCCATTGCAAAGGTAACTCTGTCATCAACCAATAAACCAACATGGCTTGAATAAAAAACAGGGCCAAAATCATGCTGTTATAAGTTTGATTTTGCACCCCTTTTTCAGGCAGTAAACTCCATAAAAATAGGTTAATAGGTAGCATTAAACTCAAAACAGGAAAGAGTATAGATTGTGCAATAGAGATTTGTGCAGCGGGTGCAAAGTAAACAAATAATAGATTAACCAATAACACCGTCACTAAAACCAAAAATGGCTGAATACGATTTAACCACAAGCTAACAAAAGCGCCTATAAACACAATTGCATAAGGGGCATATTGCACGAGAGTTAACCAAGATTTTGGCCAGGTTTGAATACTTAAAGCCTGCCAAACGGCCAGTATGGATAGAGCTGCCAACCAAAGGTAATGCCGAGTTAAAATATTAATAACACACTCTCTTTATCTATTTTTTACAAATATATTTTGCACTTTCGCATGAAATTAAATCAACGATTCAAAGTTTAAACTACGATAGAGAACACTTAAATAGCCTATAAAAAAGCCACATACAATGTGTGGCTTCTTAATCAAAAATAATGAGATTTAGGTTTTACCAAATAAGCTAAATGGCTCTTTTGGCACATCTTGACATTTTATTAGCCACTCCAGCTTATATTCACAAGGCATATCAGCTTCGCATTGCGCATCAGAATAGGCAAAGCCAGACGTTTTTTGTGCAAAACGATTTAGATAAATATAACCTTGAGGACAAACGTCACGCGCTTCTATTCTCATAGACCAACTATCTAAGGACCTAACAGGTTCATAAAAGTTTTCAGTTAACACAAATTGATCATCTGCTTTTTTTTCTATCGCGACCTCACTGGCAACCTTGTCAAAACCTTCAGCTACGTAAACAACGCCTGAGCCAACCGCATCCATGCCATCCGCAATAGTTGAACAGCCTGTTAGATTTAAAGCCGATACACTTAAAGCCATAACAACCAGCGATTTAGATTTAGTCATCTGAATATGAGACTTGTTAAATATTTTTTGTATTGCTGGAATTTGATTCCGCATTCACATCACCGTTACTATTTAATAATCATTCTAAAGGCGTTCGACTTCAGTCAAACGTCATTTAGATTTTGATAAATGGAGTGGGTTTTAAAGCTCCGCACTCTCAACTGAATTGTGCCAATATTAATGCGAAACATCATAGCAGAAATCTTTTTAAAAGGCCTATCAAATTAGCCATCATCCCCTTGAAAACCACTCAATATAGTTCAAGTGAGTATTTACTATTTATTTTTCATTAATAAAGTTATTTTGCACAACTGGCTCTTCTTTTGTGCCAATTTCAGAAATAATATAACAAAGGTTGGTGTGTACTTTTTTTCCATCAATTAGTAATGAGGTTCCTTGTACATCTTCTGGATTCATCCTGACATCACCTCGATAGACCTTAATTAACTTGCCCGTCATACAACTATAAATTTCTACATTACGTTTTAACCCAACCCAATCAGATTGCAAATTTTTAGCACTATTGGCCACTTTTTCACACCCCGTTAAGCTTGAAACACTAAGCAAACTCGCCACCAACAAGGAACTTAAACCGAGTACTTTACCTATTGACATCTTATTCTCCAATTTCTCATTTACTGCACGCCTTTATCAACCACTGACTGCAAATTACTCTTGTTTAGGTACGCCATATTCATCAACATTGGGCTCATCGGGGTTTTTAGCGCTCTCTTTAATCCCTTCCCAAGCTTTTACATAAGTTTCCTTATCAGCGAGTTTTTTAATATCCGACAAAGAACCAGATTCATCATCATTGGCATTATTTGAACTACTCTCAGAAGTGACTTCATCCCACTTTTTAACCGCACTATCTTTTAGTTCATTAGAGGTT
Organism: Thiomicrorhabdus sp. Kp2; assembly: GCF_000478585.1. Taxonomy (NCBI): domain Bacteria; kingdom Pseudomonadati; phylum Pseudomonadota; class Gammaproteobacteria; order Thiotrichales; family Piscirickettsiaceae; genus Thiomicrorhabdus; species Thiomicrorhabdus sp. Kp2. The sequence goes on along the minus strand of NZ_ARWI01000001.1, from coordinate 7,388 downwards.
TCTTTGGTACTTTCCCAAGCGCTTGAAGCCAACTCTTTAGTATCATCCCAAAGTCCAGCATTCGCCTGGGTTGATAATGCAACCGAAAGTGTAATCAATAAAGGGGATACGACTCTTTTTAGCATTCTTAATCCTTAAATGTTTAGCCAATACACGGTATTTAAAACGCAATGTAGAGGTGAGTGATTTGTTAAAGTGTAATCATTCTATACTTTATAACTTAATAACAACACAGCAACACGATTACAATATAGGGCTAAATTCTTTAAATTCAAGCTTATAAGCCTGAATAAGAAATACTCTATTTTTTAAAAACTGAGCACACTCTATTTTGAACAAAACATCAACTCTTTCTAATTCTAATGACCTATTGATTATAGGCTACGTCTGGCCCGAGCCTAACTCCTCTGCAGCAGGAACAAGAATGATGCAACTCATTAAATTGTTTCAAAACGCAGGTTGGACAATTACTTTTGCCAGCCCAGCTAGACTTGGCGAACACAAAGAAGACCTCTTACAATATGGTATTAAAGAACAAAACATAGCATTAAATGATTCCAGTTTTGATGGTTTTATTGAAGCATTACAACCAAGCCTGGTAATTTTTGACCGTTTTATGATGGAAGAACAGTTTGGTTGGCGTGTTGAACAATTCGCCCCCAAGGCATTAAGAATTTTAAACACTGAAGACCTGCACTCATTAAGAGCATGTCGCCAACAAATTATTAAAGATTACCTAAAAACTTCGCCAACTGAGATAGATTTAGCCCCGCTTGATTTAACTAACCAGGCCTGGTTATTTGAAAAAATGGCCAATACAGACATTGCAAAACGTGAAATCGCCGCTATTTTCCGTTGCGATTTAACTTTAATGATTTCAGAATTTGAAATGCAATTATTACAAGCGCAATTTAAAGTGCCTAAACAGCAACTCTACTATTTACCGTTTATGTATGAGCCAATTAACACTCAATCACTTCCCTCTTTTGAAGAGCGCCAGCATTTTGTAACCATTGGCAATTTTAGACATGAACCCAACTGGGATGCCGTACTTTGGTTAAAAGAGTCTATTTGGCCTAAAATCCGTCAACAATTACCCAAAGCCGAACTGCATATTTATGGCGCTTACCCACCGCCTAAAGCGACTGCTTTACACAACCCAAAACAAGGTTTTTTAATTAAAGGTTGGGCAGAAGATGCGTTTGAAGTCATTCAAAATGCCAGAGTGCTTTTAGCCCCTTTACGTTTTGGCGCAGGCGTCAAAGGTAAGCTGGCTGAAGCGATGTTAAATGGCACACCCAGTGTAACAACCTTAATAGGCTGCGAATCAATGACTCAGCACAACTCTGCGTCAGATAACACTTCAAACAACTGGCCTGGCATAATAGCTAATAACACAGACGACTTTGTTAACGCATCAGTCACCCTTTACCAAGATAACCAGGCCTGGTTGAACAAACAAGTAATAGGCTTTAAAAATGCATCTCAACTCTATGTAAATACAGAGTTAAATAAAAATAGTTCAAAAGTAGACTTTATTAAACATATTGATCAAACCGCGCTCAATCTAACCAATCATAGAAACCAAAACTTTATTGGTGCCATGCTGAACCATCACCAGCATAAAAGCACAAAATATATGGCACAATGGATTGAAGCCAAAAATAAATAACCATAAAAACACCAAAGCAAGAAGCTAACAAGAAGTTAACAAGAAGCAAAGAGATGACTGATTCTGATAAAAATACCACACCAAATAACACTGAAAAATGCCAACACCCCAAAGACCCATTACACGGCGTAACATTGAAAAGTATTGTGATAGAGCTTGAAGAAAATTATGGCTGGCAAGGTCTTGCAGAGAGAATTCCTGTCAACTGTTTTAAAAGTAACCCCAGCCTAAAATCAAGCCTCACTTTTCTTAGAAAAACACCCTGGGCAAGAGAAAAGGTTGAACAGCTATACATACAGTCAAAACAGAATTGGGGAAAATACAAAAAAAACTAAGTTACCAGGCCTGGTAACTTATGAATAAACAGAGCTCAAAAGATAAAATGCACTATAATCCACACATTATTTACCCCCTATTCTGAATTGAGAACAGCATGAAAAAGACCTTTAAATTGACTCACGAAAAAATCCAACCTGCGCGCCTAGCAGATGCGATTAAAAGCGAAGTAAAGAAATACATAAAACGTGAACGTAAAAAAGCCTTACCTAAAGGGACTGAGTTCTGGGCGTTTAAATGTAAATATGGTGCGGATTCAGAGAGCAGTGTAGAAATCCATGAGGCAGAAATAAGCCAATCTATTGATAAAGCCTTAGCGGAAAACTTAGAAACTTTTTACCTAGAAGTTGTCGCGCAACCTGCTAACCGAACCAAAAAACCTGCTGAACTTAAAGCACAAGAGCTTGAAGATGAGTTTGAAGGCGAGTATGAAGATAACTTTGATTACGAACAAGATTAATCAAATCATAATAAATCAAAACCCTACTCTTTAATTTTTAGTTGAAAGTTGGCATGACAAGCGACACAAAGCTTTTGCATATTTGCCAGCTTTTGCATAATCACCTTAGGTTGAGTATCTGGTTTTTTTGCTACATCAGCAATTTCAGCAAACCCATAATGTAAAGACTTAAGCATGGCATAAAACGTCTTAGGCATTTTTGCCGTCATCTCTTTGGGCAAATTTTTCAACATTTTAACCCCAAGCGGTTTCGCTGTGCGGTGAACCAGTTCCATGTCTTCTTGTAAGGAGTTTTCTAAAACTTCTTGACTACCACGCAAAAAATTACGCATCTCTATAAGCAGTACCGCCTTTTCAGCCTCATTAAGGTAGATTACCTGCCTGCCATCAACCGCATACGCTTTAGAAGTCAAACTTGAAAACACAATCAATAAGATAAATATAAAAAGAAAAGAGAATAGATTTTTTGTCATACTGATGAAAGCCAGTTGGCGATACCTAATTATTCGTATCTGTAGTATACCCAACTCTTTTGAAATTACCCCTTATTCCTAAAGCTTAAAGAAATAGTATTATTTATACAGATATTAAGAATCTTTTAAAATCGATGCTGCTAAACACTTAGACTCGCTTTAATGTAACATAGCAAACCTTAAAATAACGCTCATCAAAGGAAATTTGTTGTGATTCACCCCGACTCTCGTGCCAAAGCGCATCATATTTTATTAGACAGTGAACAGGCTTGTTTGGAGCTTATTCCGAAAATAGAGAGCTTAGAAACATTTAGTGCTTTAGCCAAAGAACATTCAAAATGCCCTTCGGCCAAAATTGGTGGAGATATTGGTTTGGTAAAACCCGAGGTGATTGTGGTTGAAATGGCTGAAACGATTTTTAGCGACGCCCCACTTAACCGTGTGATTGGCCCTATTAAAACCGTGCATGGCTATCATTTGGTTTGGATAACCAAACGCCAGCTTGTTGATTAATAGAACAGAAGTTTTAACCACGAAGGCACTAAAGCACGAAGAATTCTAAGATCTAATTCTTGTTTTATATTTATTTAATCGCTTTGGTAAAGTATCGATAATAACCGAGTTAGGTTTTATTAAGCCTTTACACATAACTTGCGCAAAGGTCTTTTAGTTAATTTAACTAACTTTGTTTATTTTTAGGTTTTAGTCGCAGGGTATTTGCACGCGGTACTTTTTGTACTTTTGCTGATTTTTTGTCTGATGATCGGCTTGCTTTATTGGCGCCCTGTTTTTTAGGGTTTTCTAAATTTTTTGAAGATTTGGCAATATCGGCTAATTTTTTGCCCTCTTCTCGTTCTCTTAGAATTTGACGATATTCTTGGCGGGTAAAGTTTTGTGCTTTTGGCCCAGAACGCACGCCACTTGCGGTTTTTTTAGAGTCTTTTAGCGCCTCATTCATTTCGCTCATCTCTTGTTCGCTTAAATAACGCCACTGCCCAGGTTTTAAGTTACCTAGTTCTACATTCATAATACGTGAACGCTGTAAGTGCGTGACCTCGTAACCTAGGTGTTCACACATACGGCGAATTTGTCGGTTTAGGCCTTGAGTAAGAATCATTTTAAAGACATAGCGACTCTGTACCGTGACTTTGCAGGGTTTGGTCACAGTGCCTAAAATCGGCACACCTCGTGACATGTGGTCAACAAACTGATCGGTAATGGGTTTATCTACGGTCACGATATATTCTTTATCGTGGGCATTTTCTGCACGTAAAATTTTATTAACAATATCGCCATCATTGGTTAAAAAAATCAGCCCTTCTGAGGGTTTGTCTAAACGCCCAATCGGGAAAATTCTTTGCGGAAAACCAATCGCATCAATAATATTGTCTTCAATACTGGTATCCGTAATACAAATAATGCCTATGGGTTTGTTATAAGCGATATAAATACGGTCTGATTTATTTTCTGCACTGGCCTGAATTCGCTGACCATCAACCTTCACCACATCACCAGGTTGCACTTTACTGCCAAGCTCAGGTTGTTTTCCATTAATGGTAACTCGGTTCTGCTCAATAAATCGATCCGCCTCTCTGCGGGAACAAAATCCAGAGTCACTTATAAATTTATTTAGGCGTTTTTCTAATGGTGCGTTCAAAACAGAATCTCTCATATCAATTAAGAGAGTATTAAACCACAAAGGCTAGGTATTTGGCATTAAAGCAGGTTTTGAAGTAAAGATGAGTAAAGACTTTAGAGTTACCAGGCCTGGTAAGGTTATAGAAATGTTATTGAAATGCTTTTGTAAAACTTACTTTTAAATAGCAAAAAACACCTATATGCTTTGCATATAAGTGCCTTTCTTTACAAATAATGATCGTCACACTGAATAGTCAGTGTAACGCTATACACTATACCCAATTACAGGTTAGTAACATAATCCGCAATCGCTTGCATATCTTCTGTACTTAATGGTGTCGCCATTGGCGCCATCATGGCTGTCATTGGCCCCATTTGCTCACCCGCTTTGTATTTTTCAAGCTTAGCCACAATATCTTCTGGTGATTGATTACTTAAACGTGGTCCAACACCACCCTCTGCTTGAGCACCATGACAACCTATGCATGTCGCATAAGCTTTTTCACCAGAAGGAGCCGCTGCAACCACTGCGGCAGCCTCTTCCTTAATCTCTTCAATTTTTTCTTCTACCTCTGCCACCGCTTCTTCAACTGGAGCTGGCGCAGGCTGTAAAGCTTCTTTAGGGGCTGCAACAGGTTCTGATTGTTTTACGGCCATGGTATTTTGTTCGGCTACAGGCGCTTGAGCGGTTTTAGCTTCATCACTATCACCTGAACAGCCTACCAAAAATAGAGTCGTACTCAATAGAGCGGTTGATAAAACAGCTGTACTCTTAAAGTTAAAACGTTTTTTCATAATGCGTATCCTTATATAGTTTTTAGTCTTTGCTGGCGAGGGATGACCAACCTACAGGCTTAAACCCATTTTGTGGGTTTAACAAATGTTTTGTAACTACCTCTCTCATACAAAGGTGTTTTATGCATAAAACTCGTTATTCTTTATCAGTTTAAAACGGTTTTAACGCTGAAACAAGTAAATGCGTAAAAACCTTTATAAGAGATACAAATCGATATTGAAAACATATTCATTTTTAAAAACGACCAGGCCTGGTCGTTCTGTAAAAACAAAGCTTCGCTAAATCATAACGCTTTAATTTGCTTTTCAATACGTTGAATTGAAACAGGTTTTATGGTTTTCATCGGTTGAGAAAACAAAGAAATACGCAACTCTTCAAGCATCCAACGAATATCTACCAGGCCTGGTAGGTTTTGGTAAGCAGGTTCTTGAGCAATCTCTTGATATTTTTTAAGCAATGGTTGTATCTCCCTAATCGATTTTTGATCTTTATTGGGATCCAAATCAAGTTTCTCTAAACGCATTTGTAACGCTTTTAAATAACGCTCAATCTGTTTAAACCAAAAATCGGGGGTATTTCGCACAAAGTCTTTTGAGATTAACTCGTCTAACTGATGTTGAATATCGGATACTGACGCCAGCCAACGGGGATTTACCCTCCCCCTAACCTGTTTAGCGACTTGCTGATGCAGGGTAAAAATCGTATTAACCTGTTTGGCAATACGTTGAGCCACATCAATCCAGTTAGATTGCACTTTATTCAAAACTTTTTCAAATTCGTTCTGAGTACGGAGTTTTTCAGGATAAGGCACTAGCTCATGCAACGCTCGGTCAATCACTTGCTGGGTTAAATCTTGGCAAGTCCCATAAGGCGCGTAACATAAACAGGCTTTTTGCATAGGCAGCTTCTTTTGCAAATACTTGCTTTTATCTGACAATAACCGCTCAATTAAAACGATAACCGCTTGGCCATGTTGTTCCATGGCTGCTTGTTGCTCGCCCATTAAGCCTAATACAATCTGGCTGTTTTGCAATTGCAACGCTGGGTAAGCCAACATCTCTTTGCCTTGGCTTTTAATGGTTTGGCTATCCGCTAAATCGCCAAAAACCCATTCAGTAATAACGATGTCTTCAGCCTGTTTTTGAGCTTGATGTTTTTGAATTTTAGCATCCACTAAATGTTGGTATTCTTCTTTTAACGCCAATAAACGGCTATTTTCTGCGAGCTTACGACCTTTATCATCCTCAAGCACAAAATAGGGTTTTAAATGCTCTGGCAAGACTACATCACTTAAATCATTGAGCGAGACCTTTACGTTAGCACGTCGATTTAACGCCCAAACCAATTGATTTAAATACGGCTCTTTTTTAGAACCACTCAATATTTTATCGGGACTCATTTCTGTCAAAACCAAATCGGCATATTGCGGCGCAGGAATAAACTGTTTACGCAAAGATTTAGGTAGTGACTTAATGTAAAAGGCTGTTTTCTCTTTTAACAGGCCTGGTGTTAACCATTCAAAGTCTTCTGACTGCACACTGTTTAAACCCGACAAGGGTAAATGATAAATTAAGCCATCACGTTTTTTACCTGGTTCAAAATGGTAATCGACCTCTAATGACATTTGATTGCTTAAATGCACCTGGTCAGGAAAATCAAGCAATAAAGAATCACTTGCCGACTGCTTCATTAAATCTTGTTCGGTTAAAAACAGGGCTTCGAGTTTTTTAGGTGACTCTTTTTCAGTTTTTTTCACCCACTTTTCAAAGGCGGGCTTACTGTAAATATGTTTGGGAATGCGCTCATCGTAAAACTGATAAAGCACCTCTTCATCCACCAAAAAGTCTGGACGACGTAACTTATGCTCGAGCTTTTCAACCTTTTGAATTAGGGCTTGGTTATGTACAAAAAATTTGGCATTGGTAAACAACTCACCCTCAACTAAGGCGTGGCGTAAAAAGAGTTTATGCGCATCTATTGGGTTAATTGGGCCGTAGTTACAGTGTCGGCGGG